>JABFQY010000003.1 GCA_013141415.1 Kiritimatiellaceae bacterium | reverse complement strand
TTCGTTCAGTCGAAATGAACGCACTTTTAAATCAGCCGGACAGTCTTTTGAAACAGAGAAAGGAATGGATTATAAGCAGAAGCGGTTGACAGACTCCATAGAAGGCCCGGTCCCCGACCGGGCGTTCTTATACCATCTGTGGATGATATTCAGTATTCAGTCAAGGCAAGCGAGGACGTTTGCGATACGTACCGCAGGCTTCCAGCCTGCAAAAAAAACGACAGATAAGAGTGTCTGTCGCACAAGGCCCGATGCCGTCGACCCAAAGATGCGACCCGGTTCGACCGGCTCACCGCCAGCCAGCGGCCTGTAGGCCCGCTGCCCTCAGCGGGCGGCTTTTACCGCGCAAGAAACCCCTCATTTTTTCCGTGTAATTCGCGTAATCCGTGGTTAAATGTGCCGCCTTTTAACCGATTGGAGAGCTTCTGTGAATAAAACCGATTTTTTGAAGAAACTGCCCGGTTCCGACGTTTCGTATTACAGCCTGCCGGAACTGGAAAAACAGGGCGGTTACGACTTTTCGCGTATGCCGTTTTCGGTGAAGGTTCTGCTGGAGTCACTCATCAGGATGCAGGGGCATCCGGCCTACACACCCCAACATCTTGCGCAACTGGCCCAATGGTCACCGAAGAGCGAACTGGTCGAACTGCCGTTTATGCCTGCCCGTGTTCTCCTGCAGGATTTCACCGGCGTTCCCTGCGTCGTTGATCTGGCGGCTTTGCGCTCGGCGATGAAAAAAGCCGGTAAAGATGTGTCGCGGATTGAGCCGCAGGTGCAGGTTGATCTGGTGGTCGATCATTCCGTACAGCTCGATTCCGCCGGTTGTTCCGCCGCGCTGGAAATCAATGTGGCCCGCGAATTTGAGCGCAACGGCGAGCGCTACAAATTTCTCAAGTGGGGACAGGGCGCTTTTGAAAAACTGCGCGTACTTCCGCCCGGCCTTGGCATATGTCATCAGATCAATATGGAATATCTCGCGACGTGCGTCGCGGTATCAGGAGTCAGGGGTCAGGAGTCAGGGATCGACAATCGGCAATCGCCAATTGTTTTCCCTGATACGCTGGTTGGAACCGACAGCCATACGACGACGATTAACTGTATGGGCGTGCTGGGCTGGGGCGTCGGCGGTATCGAGGCCGAAGCGGCCATGCTCGGCCAGCCGATTCCGATTCTGACGCCGGAAGTGGTCGGCTTTAAATTTATCGGTGCGCTCAAAGCCGGTGTGACGGCCACCGATCTGGCGCTGACGGTTACCCGTATGCTGCGCAAGAAAGGTGTCGTCGGGAAATTTGTCGAGTTTTACGGCGAAGGCGCGGCCAATCTCAGTCTGGCCGACCGCTGTCCGGTGGCCAATATGGCGCCGGAATACGGCGCGACGATGGGCTTTTTCCCGATCGACGAAAAGACCATCGGCTATTTGCGCGAAACCGGTCGCAGTGAAGAACAGTGCGCGCTGGTTGAAGCCTACTGCAAGGCGCAGGGCATGTGGGCCGGGGATCAGGAGTCAGGAGTCAGGAGTCAGGTTGAGCCGTTGTTTTCGGATACGCTGGAGCTCGATTTGTCGGCCGTCGAACCGTCGCTTGCCGGACCGAGCCGTCCGCATCAGCAGTTAACGCTCTCCGGCCTTAAGGAAGAATTTCAGAGAGACTTTGTAAAACCTGAAATCATCAATCATCAATCGTCAATCGCCAATGGCTCTGTTGTTATTGCTTCGATCACGAGCTGTACGAACACGTCGAATCCCGGCCTGATGATGGGCGCGGCGCTGGTCGCCAAGAAGGCGGTCGCAAAGGGGCTGACGGTTCCGTCGTTTGTTAAAACGTCGCTGGCGCCCGGTTCGCAGGCGGCGACACGTTATCTCGAAAAAGCCGGACTGCTGGAGCCGCTCAACAAGCTTGGCTTTCAGGTCGCGGCCTACGGTTGCGCTACCTGTATCGGCAACAGCGGCCCGCTGGCACCGGAAATCGAAGAGGCGATTAAGGAGCAAAACCTGACGGTCGCCGCCGTGCTTTCCGGTAACCGGAATTTTGAAGGGCGCGTTCATCCGCTGACGAAAGCCAACTATTTGGCGTCGCCGCTGCTGGTGGTCGCTTATGCGCTGGCCGGAACGGTTAACATCGATCTGGAAAAAGATCCGATCGGCCAAGGCGCTGACGGGAAAAATGTTTTCCTGAAAGATATTTGGCCGACAACCGACGAATTGAATTCCGCGATCGCGCTGGCCGCCGATCCGGCGTTTTACAAAGCCGTTTACGGCGATACCGCCGCGATCAGTCCGGAATGGAACGCGCTGGAGACGGTGAAGAGCCAGGTGTTCGTCTGGGATGATTCTTCCACCTATATTCGCGAGCCGTCTTTCTTTGAAGGGTGCGAACAGCCGCCCGCGCCGCTGGCCGATATTCACAATGCCAGCGTGCTGGGACTGTTCGGCGATTTCATCACCACCGACCACATTTCTCCGGCGGGGAACATTTCGAAGAAGAGTCCGGCGGCCGATTATCTGCGGGCGCACGGCGTCGCTGAACGCGACTTTAATTCGTACGGCTCACGGCGCGGTAACCACGAAGTGATGATGCGCGGCACCTTCGCCAACATCCGCATCAAAAATAAAATGATCGAAGCCGAAGGCGGACGCACGATGTACCTGCCGACCGGCGAGGAGATGTTTATCTACGACGCCGCGATGAAGTATGCAGAAGCCGGCACATCGCTGGTTGTCGTCGCGGGCAAAATGTACGGCGCCGGTTCGTCGCGCGACTGGGCCGCCAAAGGGACAAAACTGCTCGGCGTGAAAGCCGTCATTGCGGAAAGCTTCGAACGGATTCACCGCTCTAATCTGGTCGGTATGGGAATTCTGCCGTGTGAATTCATTAACGGTCAAACGGCGGAGTCGCTCGGTCTGACCGGTAGAGAACAGTTTTCAATCATTGGCGTGGCGGAAAACTTTGCGCCGGGAAAAATTCTCGACGTTGTAGGCCGGGTGACCTCACCCGGCGCGCCCGCTGGGGTCAGCGGGCCTACAGAAATCCGTTTTCAGGTGAAAGCGCGCGTCGATGCACCGCTTGAAATTGAATACCTGAAAAACAGCGGGGTTTTGAATTACGTGCTGCGGAATATGATGCAGGAGCGTTAGAAGTATTCCTGCGCGATTTTCCATCCAATGAACACGCCGGCGATGCTGCCGATACTGCTGACGATAAACTCGCCGAAAAAGCTGAAGCCCATTTTCCCGCCGAGCCACCAGCCGAGCCAGCCGCCGACGAGTACGCCGATCCAGATGAGAAGTTTGGTCATTTCAGAACCTCCTCATAAATTCTGATGACTCTCTCGGCGATCGCGCTCCAGTCGTAGTGCGCGGAAACTTCGGCCAGGCCGTTGGCCCGGAGTTTATGCTGGAGTTCCGGCGACCCGGCCAGCTGTTCCATTTTCCCGGTCAGCATGGCGGCGTCATTGTCTTCCGAAAGCAGAATGTTTTCGCCGTCGGTGGTGAAGCCGGGAATGCCGCCGACGCGCGTGGCGATCACCGGCGTGCCGGCGGCCCACGCTTCGAGGATGACGATGCCAAACGGTTCGTTGGCTGTCGGCAGAACAAACATTTCGGCTGCTTTGTAGGCCGACGGCAGGAGCGGATCGTCGGGTTTGAGTCCGGGAATAATCAGTACGGAATCCTGCAAGTTCAGCCGGGCGATCTCGTCGAGTATTTTGCGGTGATATTCTTCGACAGAAACCGAGCCGATGAAAACGAGTTTCCAATCCGGATGTGTTTCGCGGAATTCCGCGAAGGCTTTTACCAGCATCAGCTGGTTTTTCTGGAAGTCGATGCGCGAAAGACAGAGCACGAATTTTCTGTTTTCCAGTCCGTATTCTTTACGGAACGCCTGCGGCGTTGCCGTTGAAAACCGCTGAACGTGCACTCCGTTGGGCAGATAGTGGATGTTTTTCTTGCCGCGCTGTTTCATCTCGTCCGCTTCGCTTTGTCCGACGCAGATGACGGCGGCGGCATCATCGAAAACGCGGCGCGATCCGAACAGGAGGCCGAAGATTTTTCCCCACTCGAACTTTCCTTTAACCGGCGCGGTCATGTGGTCGTACTGATCCTGCGGGACGGTATGGCGTCCGCCGTGAACGTGGATGACGTACGGCACTTTCCGGATGCGGGCTACGGTGCGGGCAATCCCGCCGAGCCGCCGTCCGACGTGCGTATGAATTAGAATCAGGTTTTTCTGGAACAGCAGAGCAAAGAACAGTGACAGAGAAAGCGGACTGCCGCCTTTGAGGCGCAACGCCATTTTGGCCTCTTCACTCAGTCCGAACCAGGGGAAGCAGTAACGGAATCGCCGGACGGTGACGCCGTTGATCTTTTCCGATCCGGGTTTGGCAAACATATCGGTGCAGAAGATCGGGCTGGCGACCCCTGATTTTTCGAGTTCGCGGGCAAGGTTGAAAACAACGGTTTCGGTTCCGCCCCATTTATCGGGCACAAACCGGCGCATGACGTGGGCAACGGTACCGTGGAGTTGGCTCATGCTCAGAACCTAATCCATCGCGTGTTTATCTGAAAGCCTGAATCTTTACACTCTCATAGGGGGTCAGGCCTTGACTTTTGCCGATTCGGCAAAAGTCAAGGCCTGACCCCCTATTGAGTTGACAGGGAGCCGGAAGCTGTGTGACTTTTTTCGTATGGCTAGACAAATGAGAGTTGAGTATGAGGGCGCGGTTTATCACGTGACGGCGCGTGGCATAGAGCGAGGCCGGATTTTCGAGAACGATCATGACCGTCAGGTGTTTCTCGAAAAGTTGAAGGACTCTGTCGGGCTGTATCATATCCGTCTGTATGCCTATGTACTGATGGATAATCACTTTCATTTTGTTCTGTGTACACCGCGGTCCAATTTGAGCCCGTTTATGCAACAGTTCAACAGTAGTTATACGATGTATTTTAATACCATTCACAAGCGTGTTGGACATCTGTTCGCAGGCCGATATAAGGCAAAGCCGGTTGAAGGCGACGCATATCTCATGAAACTTTCACGCTACGTTCATTTAAACCCGGTGAAAACCGTTTTTGCGTCAAAATGGTCGATGGAGGAAAAAGTCCGCGTTCTTCGATCGTTTGCATGGAGTTCATTTCAGGCATATGCCGGTCTAAGTCAGAAGTTAGCTTGGGTGAATTATGATGCGTTGGATGCACAGGTGACCAGTCTTTTGGGGCCGGGAGTGAAGCGGTATCAAAACTATGTTGAGACCGGTATCGCCGAGGATGATGAGGAATTCCGCGCACTGCTGAATCGGTCAACGAAAGCAATCGGAGGCGTTGACTTCCAGCGTGCGATGGAGCGTTGTTACGAGGAAAAAACAAACGGCTCGATTGATGCATCTATGCGACGTGTGGAGACCGGCATTCCGCTGGAACAGGCGATGAAAATCGTAGCGGATGAACTAGGTTTCTCCGGCGGAACCCGGACCTTCGCTGGGATGGATGATGGAGAAAAGGGTGTGGTACTGAGTTTTTTAAAGCAATGCACCGGCCTGTCTCAGAGGGAGCTTGCAAAACGGTTGATGAATCACTCAGATGGCTCTGCAGCCAGTCGTTATATGAAAATATCCCGACAAAAGCTGAACGACAGCCCGGCTCTGACAGAATTTTCCAGCAAGCTAGAAAAACGGATTAAAACGCTATAGGGGTCAGGCCTTGACTTTTGCCAATTTAGCAAAAGTCAAGGCCTGACCCCCAGGGGGACATGCATGGATTACGACCAGCTCATCATAGACGGCTACAACCTGATGCATCAGGATGCGGCGCTTGAAGGCAGGCGGGACGATTTGCAGACCGCCCGCCAGCGGCTGGTTCGCCGGATCGAAAAGACGGCGGCGGGAATGGCTTCTAAAATCACCGTAGTATTCGACGGGCGGGAAGGCGGACGCGACGTCGCTCTGGATGCGCCGAACCTTGAAGTGCTTTTTTCGCCGTCTAACCGCACGGCGGATGGGTTGATTGAGCAGATGGTTCATGATGCAAAAGACCCGTCGCGGATTCTGGTGGTGACGTCGGACTGGATTGAGCAAAGGCTGGTTTCTGTTTTCGGCGCATCGGTAATTTCATGCCGCGAGTTTCTGCTGCGCTGTGAAACGCCGCCATCTGTATCGAGGAAAACAAAACCTGTGCGCGGCTCAAAACTGGGCGATTTTTTTCCGGAATAAAAATATGAAAAATAAGAAGAAACTGTCTTCCCGTTCTCCTGTCGTTGCGCTGGTCAGTCTCGGTTGCGCCAAAAATACGGTGGACTCCGAGCTGATTCTCGGGCGTTTTGTGGAAAGCGGCTGGCTGATTGCCGAAGAACCGGCGGACGCTGATATCTGTCTCGTCAATACCTGCGGCTTCATTCAGGACGCCCGCGAAGAGGCGGCGGGCGTTTTACATGAACTGCGCGGACTCAAAGGCGGCGGGGGGCCGCGCGCCGTGGTGGCGGTCGGATGTCTGGTTAAGCGAGTCGCTGACAGTCCGGAGCTGGAAGGTTTTCTGGAAGCCGCCGATGCGCGGGTTTCGTTTCACGACTACAGCCGTCTGCCGGAAATCTGCGCCGGACTGCTGGGCGAAACAGCCGAAAAATCCGAGCCGGAAGGGTATAGTGATTTTCTGATCCGTCCGCGTCTGCGGATGGGTTCACCACACACAGCCTATTTGAAAATTTCTGAAGGCTGTTCCAATCCCTGCACGTTCTGCTCCATTCCGAAAATCCGCGGAAAGCAGATCAGCCGTCCAATGGATGACATTATTGCGGAAGCCCGTGCGCTGATTGAAGCCGGAGCGGTGGAGCTTAATCTGATTGCGCAGGATACGACGGCGTACGGCAAGGACTGGGACGGCGAGCTGCATCTCAAGTCGCTGCTGTGCAGACTGCGCGACGAAATCGAGGCAGATATCTGGTTCCGGCTGATGTATGTCTGTCCGCAGCACCTCACGCGAGAGGTGCTGGATGTGCTGGCCTCCGATGCGCGGTTTTGCCCGTATATTGATATGCCGCTTCAGCACATTTCGGATCGTATGCTTACCGCGATGGGCCGCCAGATCACAAAGACTCAGACGTTGGAAAAACTCGATCTGATCCGCGAGGTGATTCCGGGTTGCGCCATCCGCACCGCGTTCATTACCGGACATCCCGGCGAGACCGGAGAGGATTTCAGCGAACTGCTGGCGTTTGTAAGAGAAGGGCGCTTTACTCACGCCGGAGTGTTCACCTATTCCGCTGAGCCGGGAACTCTGTCGGCCAAAATGGATGACGGTGTGCCGGAAGCGGTTAAAGCCGAACGCCGTGCCCTGCTGATGGAAGCCCAGCGTGAAGTTTCCGCCGCGCGTTGTGCGGCGCAGATCGGAAAAACTATCGAAGTGATGATCGACGGCCCGGGTGAAGAAGGGTTGATTGGCCGTTCGCAGTATGAAGCGCCGGAAGTGGACGGCGTTGTTTTCCTGCCGGAGTTTGACGCCGTTCCCGGCGACCGGTTCGATGCGAAGGTCAGCGGCGCGATGGACTACGACTTGGTTGCTGATCCTGTCTAGCTTGTCCTGAAAGCGCAAAAAACCGGCAATCCTTTTGGAATTGCCGGTTTTTATCTGCCGGGGCCGGGGTTAGAGCGGACGGTCTCCGCCAAAGTCAAACGGGTCGAGTTTCTGCTGCCAGATATCTTTGGCAGCGTCGGCCGACAGTCTGGTGCCGAAGGTGTTAATAGCCTGTTTGATGACATCACGGAAATATCCGAATTTTTTCGGGACAGCATAGACGATATCGCCGGGCTGCAGAACGACATCCATGGAACGTCCGCCAAGAATTTTAAACACGCGCGCTTTTTTTACATCGAACTGCGACATATCCATCAGCATGACCTTCGGGTTGGCTGTGTTGCCGCGAATGATGAGAACGTGACCGTCGCCGGTGGTGCGGTTGATGCCGCCAGCCTGCACGAGAACATTCATGAGGGAAGTCTGCGATGAGGCAAACTGAATGCCTTGCGGATTGTTGAAAGCGCCAAGCGCGTAGATTTTGCGCTCCAGTGCGGAAGGAATCATGATGATGTCGCCGGCAAGAACCTCGACGTTTTGCGAGGTGTCGGCTTTGTTGACAAGGCGTTCAAAATCGACCGGCACCACTTCTCCGCCGCGCACCAGGGTGGCGTGAGCATAGTCGTGGATGTCGGCGCTGACATCGCGAATAATGCCGACTTTCGGTCCGCCCGCCATGGCAATGGCATCGAGAAGATAGGTGCGTCCCTGCAGAGGATAAACCTGCGGTTTATACAGCTGGCCGAGCACGGTAAAAGTCTGGCTGCCCAGTTTGACGGGGCCGACGTTCAAAATGACATAGTTCAGTTTTGCCCGGATGCGTACCCGCATGTCTTGCGTGAGTTCGTCAAGGGTACGGCCTGCTGCCGGGATGGTTCCGAGAAGCATGTAGGTGATGTTGCCGGCCGGGTCGATCGGCAGAACGCGCCGCGTTTCCGCGTCGCCTTCACCGTAAAGGGTGATTTCAAGGACGTCGCCGACGCCAAGCAGGTAGGGGCCGTCTTTGCGTTGGGTCAGCAGGGACGTGTCCCTGATCGATTCGGGATCGGTCTGAATCCATATGCCGGTTTCCATTTCCTTAAGACTCAGGTCGCCGGCATTCGGCAGTTCGAGCACGTTAGCCGGAAGCAACTCGTCGTTGCTGGTAAGATGCGGCTTGTCGCGCAAGGTTGTGCATCCAGCGGCGATCATCACCGTCAGTAGAACCGGGAGAATGGATAACCGTTTCGTTTTCATCATGGTTGGGTCCCTGTCGGGAATAGATATTTCCGGTTGATGTCACTGGCGAATTCGCCGGCGAACGTATTAACGAAGGTGCTGAACATCGCTTTCACCAGATTACGTGTGAAAAGGAATGATTTCTCCGGAACAAACACAATATCACCCGGTTCAAGAAAAACATTCTGTTCCTTGCCGCGCAGGATGGCATCCAGATTGACCTTAAAGACCTTCGGTTCGTTCAGAGCATCGCGCAGGATGACAACGCGCTTAATGTCGGCGGAGGCTTCTTTGTAGCCGCCCGCTCCGGCGTCGAGACCGGAAATGAGCTGAGTGAGCGTCAGGCCGGCGGTAAACGGCTGGGACTGCTGCTGATTGACTTCGCCCATCAGGTAAATTTCGCGGCCCAGTGCGGAGGCGATATAGATGACATCGCCGGGGCGGACATAGATGTCCTCCGAAAAGTCATCCTTGATCATAAGGGATTCGAAGTTGACGGGGATTTTCTGCCCGTCGCGGATCAGCCAGCTGTCTTTGTAGTTATGAATCGGAATCCAGCTGTCGTGGTATTTACCGAGCGCGATGCCTTGCGCCTTGGCAATGGCCTGCCGGACAGTGGTCGGGGTATCCAGCGGATAAACGCCGCCGGTTTCGACTTTTCCGAAGATGGCAAAGCGGTTGGAGATAAACTTTGTCGGGATAATGGAAACTTCCGGATTGTTGAAGAGGTGGCCGAGTTTCGACTCCATTTCCAAGGCAACTTCCTGAGCGGTGCGGCCTTCAGCCTGAATGCCGGTCAAGAAGCGGTAATAGATTTTCCCGTCCGGTGCAACCGGTACATTTTCAGCAATCGTATCGCGCTGGCCGAAAACACTGATTTCAACTTCGTCGCCGACCTGCAGCTTGCGATTTTCTGTTGTGTGCGGAATGAAAAATTCCGGAGGAAACTTGGAACGCTTCTGCGTGGCGGTGATCTGGCTGAGCAGGTTGGAGTGCGCGGCGGTATCGTCCGCAGCCTGAGCTAGACCTGCCAGAAGCAGAAGGACAGCGGTGATGGAGAGTTTACTTCTCATCGTCTTTAGACCCCTCACCCGGTTTTTTTGTCTGTTTTCCACCCGGCTCGCCGAGCCAATCTTTGAAGGAAAAATTTTCCGGATCAATATTCTGTTCCGGTTCCTGATCTTCAAGCAGATCCACTTCGTCCAGACCGTCTGAGACGTCAGCTTCTTCTCCTGCTTCCCCGATAAACTCCGGAAGTTCTTCTTCGTCCAGCAATTCATCTGTTACTTCAGGAATTGGTTCGCTGGCGACCTGTTCTTCTACCGGTTTATCGATAGAATTTTTCTTCAGCTTCTGAGTAACAACCAGCTTGAGACGCTGGAAGAAGGCGATCAGATCATCTGCCGGGTTGCGGGGTTCATCGGCCAGACTGCGGATGATGCGCTGTTGGCGGACATCTTCAAGATAGTAGGCGTCGACACGGTTGAAGATCAGGGCGCGCGGCGCCAGACCGCGATCTTCCAGAAATTCAAGGCCGGCATCCACGATACGGCGATCGCTTACCGGTGAGGCGAGCACATAAATGATTTCATCCTGGAATCCGGCAATCGTTCCGGACAGCGGATGATCCAATATGGCAGGGGCTTCGGTTATGATGAGGTCGTAGTTCTGGCGGAGCAGATCCCACAGGCGCGGCATGGCGGAGCCTTTGGCCAGATCAAGCAGATCGGCCTGCATAGACTGAACACGGATCACATCCACGCCATTCACATGGGTGAGCATATCCGCCAGCTCGGCCTCGCCGCGCAGGTAGTCTTCAATTCCCATTTGCGGCCAGCCGGTGTCTTCGGTGCCCGGCAGACAGGGGTTCGGCTGTGCATCGAAACCGACGAAGAGAACTTTGATGTGTAACGAGCTGTAGTAGCGCGCCAGATTGAACGAGAGCGTGCTCTTTCCTTCGCCGTCAAGAGAGCTGAAGAATCCCAGCACTTTGGCGCGGTGGCCCTGCAGAACGATATTCAGGCGCTCGGAAATTTCGCGCAAAGAGGGGAGTAAAAGTTTGTACGTGTCATAGGTTTCCAGATTCGGAATTTCGATAATGGAAGCAAGACAGGGCGCGTCGTAAGCCGTTTCGAGCTGCTGCTGGGTGCGGATTTTAGCATCGAGCAGTTCAATGAGGAGCACCACAAGCAGTCCGCCGAAAAATCCGAGAATGAATCCGACAATCGGAATAATTTTCCCGACCAGCGAGGCGACGGTGGGTTCAGCGGTGACGGCCGGATTAATCAGTTTGAAGTCCGAAAGGTTGGCCTGCATGGTGCGGCGGGCCGATTCTTCGCTCGCCTTGATCACCTTGAGCGCAGCATCCTGTTCCGCACGCTTCTGGAGCAGGGCGGCGTATTCTTTTTCAAGGCGCGGCAGATCTTTGAATTTAGCCTGAAGAGTATCCAAATCCTTTTTCAGCGAGGTGACCTGCTGAGCGGCGACATCTTCTTCGGAGCGCAATTTCAGCAGTTCCCCTTCAAGCTGACCCTTGAGCGGATTTTTTAAATAGGTACGTTCGCGGGTTTCGTCAAAGGTTCCGCTCTGCAGCAGTTTACGGAGTTCTTCCAGCTCACGCTCTTGGCGAAGAATCTTGGGATTATCAGAGGCGTACTGAATGCGGGCCTGAAGCAGAGCGGCTTCAGCGTTGGAAATGCGTCCCTTTAGCGGGTTATTTTCCTGCGCCTCGTTGAGTACTTCTTCCGGCAGTTCGGCGATCATTTTTTCGTAGTTCTTGATGCGTACGATCAGCCCTTCGTGCGCAACCTGCGCGATACTAAGGCGCTCCGAAGCGGCGTTAACGGATGAGAAATAGTTCTGATATTGCGTGTTGAGTTCCAGTAACTGGTTCTTCAGCTGAAATTCTTCAACGGCCTTCACGGCCTCATTAAATGACTGCTCGGTGATTTCGCGTTGCGTTTTGTATTGTTCGTAGGCTGCGGCGGCCAGCTGCCGGTAATACTGATCGTTATCTTCGATAATGATTGCGGACAGTTTATTAACCCCGTCAATCGCAGTTTTTTCACTCGGCATGGCGTTGACGCGCAGCTTGACGATATCGGATTTGCTCTGCGAATCGAACGAGACATGTTTCGTGAGAGGTTTAAATCCGGTGGACTCTTCCAGTACTTTGATGTGTGCCGGGGAAAGGAACATATCCACCAGAGTATCCTGTGAGAGCGGCCGCAGGAGGAATGCGGAACCCTGAGAGTCGATCTGCTTTTGGGTCGGTTTGGTATAGATGATGACGGATTCGGCAGACCAGGTGACGCCGCCCTGCAAACTGCGGGCCACAGGGATAAAAAGAATCAGCATTCCGAAAGCAGCCAGCAGAACCATCCAGAATTTACGGTAAACCCCGCGCGCAATCTTGATGATATCGAGATTGCGGAAGAAATCCTGAAAGGAGGTTTCGCGGCGAATGGTGCGTCCGGGCCGGGCGGTTTCTGCCAGCCCTGTTCCGGGTATCTGCGCTTTGGAAGGGCGGGCGGCATCGCGCGCAAGTGTCGGCGGAATCGTGTTGAGGTCGCTGAATTGATCCTTGATGCGGAAAGGGGTTTCTTCGTTGAACCGGGGCGGAACCGGAGCAGACGTTCTCATGCTGATTTCCTCAGCAGGCGTCTCTTTGAGTTCCGGTATGATCTCTGTCTCTTTGTCAGCGGGCTTTCCAAAAGGAAGGTCGTCGTTCGGTTTATCTCTCATAGTTCACATCCCGGATGTTTTTCGATTCGCATGTGATTCAAATTCTCTGCCGTGCGTAACGCTGTGCCTGCCGATCCGGCGAGTTGCCGACCGCCCGTTTACAGAACTTTTTAATCTTCCTGCGCACCATAATAAACGCCTCATAAGTAAACGCCCCGGCTATAATGAGCGCCTTATTACGCTTTTTGAGCGCGGCTGGCAATAGAGGTCTTTCATATCCTTGGTCTTTTGCCCAGTCGAGCAGGCGGATCACCGGGTTAAAAAACTCGAACTTCTTCAGCGTCCAGAATCGCCAGTACTTCGGGGCCGGCCCCAGATGCACGAGGCGGGCGTCCGGATTACTGTTGAGTAAGACCTCGCGGACGGGCGGCGGGTTCTCAGCGAACATCAGCCATGCGCTCAACGCGAACTCTGCCGGCATGTAATAGGCGACGTCTGTCTTCGACGGATCGGTGTGAACGAGAACTTTCTCCATGAAGGTCTGCCATATGCGGGCGAAGTCGAGATAGTTCCGGTGCAGAACAAGATTTCCGGAGAGAACCGTTGTTGTGCGTGACGGTTCGGAATGCGGGCCGACATCCTGCCGCCAGCGGTTCAGAAACCGTCTGGGAATGCCGTGATCCGGTTCACCGGGAATACGGTAGTACTGGAAAATCCGGTCATCTTCTTCAAGGGTGCGGGAGCGGGCATAAAGAGCCGGTTCAGACGGAGCCAGACAGGGTTCGAGATTCCCCGTCGCAATACAGTCACCGTCGAGCAGGGCGATCCACGGCTCTTCACAGTCCTTTGCCGTCATCAGCGCCTCGCCTTTGAGAATGTCGGCGATGATGCGCATTGCACCCGGCTTGTCGCTGCGCGGAATCGAAGAGTCGAAAACAAACACATTTTCGAACTGAGTAAAGAAAGCTTTCTCTGCAGCGGACAGTGAGATGCCGAGGATGTGAATGCGTTGAGCGGGTTCAAAAAATTTCAGCGACAGAACCAGAATGTAAACAGGAATTACGAAATTGCTGTCGGCAATGACGGTTACAATCGTTTTGGGTTTACTCTGCATAACGGCCAATGATGCCTATTCGTTTTTCATACTGCGTTTTGCTGCGGATTTCGTCCAGAAAATTGGATGCGATGCCGGCTTTAATGCGCGTTGCCGTCCACAAACCCGATCCAGCTGTTGGTGCCGGTCTGATAAAGGTCGAGCTGATGCATCCGGCAGGCGTTCCAGCCTGAACCGTCCGGCGTAAGCAGCGGATTTTCTTTTACGGGCTGCTCGGCATAATTTTCCGGTGTGAGTGTTGTGATTTCAAACCCCAGCAGCCGGTGCCCGTACCGGAGGAGGCAATCCTGTGCAAAGCGGATCAGCTTGCCGTTGATCTCACGGATTCGTCCGCCGCAGCGTGCACGGATCCGGTCGTTTCGAATCACCGGGTTATTTGCCTGGGCGCGCCACGGACCGGTCAGTTCATCCGCGTAAAAAATCTCCATATTTTCATTTTGTCCGGTACTGGCGAAAATCCACCAGCGGTTATTATGCCGGACGATGGTTGGATCCTGATAGTCGCCCTGAATCAGATCGGCGACATGCGTCCAGCGGGTTGGAAACGGATCGGCCCGATAAAGACGGATGGAGTTGGCCTTATGACTTTCCGGAATCATGTAATAGGTTCCGTTCCACTTGAACACCTGCGGATAAGAAAGGTGAAACGGTTCATCCAGCACAATCTGCCGGTACACCCAGTTCGTGGTGTCTGTGCTGGTTGCCAGCCCGATTTCGCCCTGATGGGTGGAAACACTGTCGATTTCAAAAAAAAGATACCACTGTCCGTTTTCCTGCACGGCAAACGGATCGGCCACCATGCGGGCGGCGGTGTCGGTGATGTCGCGGGCGCGCAGAATCGGCTTTTCCGGCGCAGTCAGTTTGAACGGATTTTCGCTGCGGACGATGCCAATGGACCATAATTCGGAGCGTATCAGGTGACTGGCGCGCAGCCGGTTAGTGTAATGAGATCCAAAAACAAAACGATCGAAAACAAATGTGGAGACCAGCAGGAGAATCGCAGTGATTCCGGCGATGCGCGCCTTTTTCATCGTCCGCTCCGATCAGCCGAAATGTTTTTCAATGTCGCGGACAATCATACGGATCATGTCGGCATCGACCTGAGATTTTTTCATCAGGCATGCGCGGTCAACCGCCAGTTTACAAACACGGTTGATCTGGCGGGGGCATCCGCCGGAAAATGAAAAGAGCGGATCTATGCTGTCCGGATTGAAAATATCCGCTTTTTCGGCGCCAGCGGTTTTTAGACGGTGCTCAAGATAAGGAACCATTTCCTCATACCGCAGATTTTTCAGATAGCAGAACATGCCGAGTCGCTGATAAATCTGCGGCAGGGCGCTCAGCTTGGCCTTTAGTTCCGGCTGGCCGGAGAGGATCACCGTCAGCACAGATTCCTGCTGATTGTAGTTGGTCAGACACTTCAGTTCATCAAGGCATTCTTCACTCAGGAACTGGGCTTCATCCAGAATCAGAATCAGGTGTTTGCCGATCGAGCTGACTTTGTTTTGCAGGAGCTGTTCGAACTCTTTCAGCAGGTAGTATTTGTCATCGGCCGATGCGACTTCACCTTTGCCGCGCAACTGCTGGTTGATTTCCGCCACGATATGTTCGAAGGGCAGGTGGGCGGTATGCAGTTTGATTGTCGTGTAGAGATCTTTACGCAGGCGGGATGTCAGCACATTCAGCACCATCGTTTTCCCGCTGCCGATTTCTCCGGTCATGGCACCCATGCCCATGCCGCGATCCGAAACAAGGTAGAGCAGACGCGCCAGCGCTTCGCCGTGTGCTTCGCTTTCATAGAAAAACTGCGCATCGCAGTTTGATTCGAACGGTGGTTGTCTCATCTTCCAGAAGGATAGATATTCCATAAGCTGTTACCTGCCTTTTGCCGGAGGAGAATAGATGATGGCACTCGCGTTTTAAAAGAAAAAACACAACCAATTGTATGCCAATGGATTTGGCGAAGTGGAGCGGGAGACGGGAGTCGAACCCGCGACGTCAAGCTTGGGAAGCTTGCATTCTACCACTGAATTACTCCCGCCGGAGAAAGCCCGCAAGATAGAGAATCAAAAGTTCGATGTCCAGTCTCTTGATTTTCCGTTCGTCCGGCAGGTTTCGCCGATAAATCGCTTGGCTTAAAGAAGCCGCTTCCTATAATGCGCGGAAAGCATTCGGTGCATTGGCACAAAGGAATCTTTTTTATGGACTCAGGCAAAAGAAATGAACCGGAAATGACAGCGCGAGGCAGAATCCTTGTTGGAACTCCCGGTATTATTTTCGGCTCCGCTGTTTTCGGTGCAGTGGCAACGGTTCTGGTTCTGCGCGCCATGCAGGGTGGAGTCGAAACCATTTCGACGACAGCTCTGTTGAGTTTTCTTTTGACCATGATTCTTTCCGTTGTTGCGATGGTTCTCGCTGTCGTTGCGATTTCGGTTAGCCGCACAGCTGAACGCGCGATCTCACAAAAATCGGCGGAAATGAACGCCATGCGGATGTCTATTGAGCGCGTGGAGTCGTCCGTTCTGCACATCGGCGAAGAAATTGCCGACAGCATCTACGACAACTTTGAAATACTCTCCGAGGAACTTCGGGAGAGTTTACTGTCGCACGATATGCCGTGTGCCGATATGACAGGGGCTGTTGAACAGTCGTCGGCTCAGGCTGTAACTATTGATGAGCAGCAGGAAAATCAGACACAACCTGAAGAAACAGGTTTCGTTGAAGAAAATCCTGTTCCGGTTATTCCGGCCCTGCCGGTTTCCGAGCCGGTTACGGACGGGATGCGCGAAAAGGCCGACAAAAAATACGGTGAGTTTAAAGACATTGTCCTGCTCGGCGTCGCCAACTATCCGGGTGTCATTTCCCGAAAAATCGGCGAAGGCCACTACCGCACCGAAGGCGACGAGCTGGTTGACGGTGTGTTTGTTATTCAGAATGAAAAGGTTGCCGTCTGTACCTTTTGTATTAACGACACCATCGTTGATCGGTTCATCGGCGAAACCGGCGACAGCTTTAACGGCTTTCTGCGTTCGCTTTTCAATGAACTCAAACGCGGACACTTTACCCGCGTGTTCCTCGTTTTTGACGGACAGCTGACCAACACCAGTCTGTACGCCGGAGCGCTGAACGGACTGAGCGGAAGAATTGACGCTGAAACCTTCTCCCGCTACGAACTGTTCGAAGGCACGCCCGATATTGTCATTCCTGAATTAACCGAGCGCGTTAGCCAGCTGATGGAAGAACCGCCTGCCGCCGAAGAAGAGACCGTCCCGGAACTTTCATTCCGCCGTCAGGTCGGCGCGTAAATCCTCATAATGCGGATATAAAGCCGGCCATTCCAAACGCTGGAAAAACCGGCTCGCAATTTTTCCGGAGTTCGGAAACACTGAAATCTCCCATGAACACCACGCATTCATCTTCCTCGTACCGCGCTCTGCTTCGCATTGCCGTGCCGCTGATTATCACCTCCGCCTCCTTCACCGTTCAGAATTTCTGCGACCGCATGTTTCTGGCCTGGTACAGCCCGGCAACCTTGCAGGCCGCCGTGCCGGCGGGAATTTTATTTTTCACGCTGGTGTGCGGCTTCATGTCCACGGCGGCATTTTCCAACAGTCTGGTGGCGCAGTATTACGGCAGCGGCGACCTGCACAGTTGCAGCCGCTCCGTGGCGCAGTCGATTCTGCTGGCGCTCTTTTCGTTTCCGCTGATTCTTCTGATGATTCCCGTCGGACGTTGGATGCTTTCGCTCAGCGGCCACGCGCCGGAGGTGCTGGCGGCGGAAAAAACCTATTTAACAGTTCTGCTGTCCGGCGGATTATTCCTGCCGCTTTCTTCCGCGGTCAGCAGTTTTTTTTCCGGTCGCGGGCTGACGAAAGTGGTTATGCTGTGTGCATTGCTCGGAACCTTTGTGAATCTGATCCTGAACTGGCTTCTGATTTTCGGCGTCGGCCCGTTTCCTGAAATGGGGATTGCCGGAGCGGCGCTGGCGTCGGTGATTTCCGGTTTCATTTCGCCGCTCATCATGCTGGGGCTCTATTTTTCAAAAAAGAACGACCGTCTCTACAACACGCGCCGTTTGTTTTATTTCGACGCCCCTTTATTCCGGCGGCTGCTCCGTTTCGGTGTTCCGTCAGGTATTCACATGACGCTGGATATCGGCGCGTTTTCGCTGTTTGTACTGCTGGTCGGGCGGCTGGGCGAAACGGCTTTCATGGCGGCGAACATTGCACTGAGCGTCAATATGATCGCGTTTATGCCCTCAATCGGAATCGGGCAGGCGGCCGGTACGCTGGTGGGGCAGCATCTGGGGCGGCGCGATCTGGACGGAGCTGCGGCGGTCGGCTGGCGTGCCGTGCATATCGGCTGGATTTATACCCTTTGCGCCGCGCTGACGTTTGTGCTGATGCCGGAGGTCTATATCCGTCTTTTTGCGCGCGGCGATGCGCCGTTCGATGAAATTTTCAATCTGGCCCGCACGTTGCTGATTTTCGCCTCCTGCTGGGGATTGATGGACGCCACGAATCTGATCATTTCCGGCGCGCTGCGCGGCGCAGGCGATACGCATTTTGTGATGTGGTACGAAACCTCCATGGCGTGGTTTTTTTTCGCGGCAGGCGAAGTGCTGATTGTGCTGGTGCTGAAACTCGGCGTGATCGCCGCCTGGGCCTGGGCGCTGGTTTATATCAGCCTGCTGGCGGTCGGAATGATTGCGCGGTTCCGGTCTAAACGCTGGCAGCTGATTGAGTTGATCGAGCGGCAGGAGACTCTGCCGGAAACGTCCGCCGACGGAATGCCGATGATTTAAGCCTGTATCTTCCGGTCGCGGATGATCTGCATAATCTCGCGCACCCAGATACATTCACATTCAACCGGGCAGGGATCCAATTCGTTTTTCCGGACGCAAAGATCCGGACAGCAGACCGGTTTATCGCTCCGTGAAGCCAGCATCGGGCGATTGCTCAGGCCGGTGAACGCTTTGACAGGTATGGCTAATGTGGTGAAACAGTTTTCGTGCAGATGGGTGAAGTAAAACAGACCGCCTTTCAGATCTTCGAAATAAACCTGATAGCCGGACAGCTCCAGCTCAGGGTCGGCCAGAAAATCTTCGAGCGTTTCCCAGTGTTTTGAACAGGTCGTGCAGATTTTGAACGGCTCGGTTTTCATAAAATAAAAAGGCGGCCCGGAGGCCGCCCTTGCGGCGGTTAGTGTTTAACAGCGACTTTTTCGCCTTTGGCCTGTCCGATGGCCGCGAGCAGCTTACCGAACCATTTCACGTCGATATCAAACGGCTTGCCGCCTTTGATGCGCGGGAACTCAATAGCACGAAGCATATCTTTCTGATCTTCGTCTTCGCCGACTACGCCGCTGATGCGCTTGAGTGCGCATTCGACCGCCTTGTTGGCGCAACGCTTGATCAGCTTGAGATCTTCCTTATTAGCGGCGGCGGCGCGGGCGAAATAGCCGCTCTTCTGCACCAGCACCTTTTCGGCGTTGAGCATTTCGGCGAACTGCTTGCCAAACCACTTGCCGGGATTGACGGCGTCGAGCTTGACGTGGCCGAAGGCATCGCGCGGAACTTCTTCACCGGCGGCGGTCATCTGTGCGACGATGGCTTCCAGTCCGGCGCCTTCCGAGATAAAGATGTTCACACAGTCATGTTCATCCATGATCTTTTTTAGGCGGGCCGCTTCGGCTTTAATGTCGATTGCCATTTCCGGAATGAAAATCGCGTGAACATCTTTACGCATTTTGCTCAGGCCGATGCCGGGAACAAAACCCATTTTGTTAAGCCGGTCGCGGTAAACCTGCGCGGTGTAGGCGGTCAGCCATCCGCAGTTGCGGCCCATCACTTCGTGAATGATCAGCATGCGCGGATTGGCATTATGCTCGGCCACGACGTTTTCAAAATATTTGGCGCCTTCTTCGGCGGCAGTCCACGCGCCGAGGCTCTGGCGGATCGGGAACACGTCGTTATCAATCGTCTTCGGCATGCCGACGACAGTCAGATCGTAGTTGTTGTCCTTCAGGTAAGCGGCCAGATCCGCGGCGGTGGTGTTGGTGTCGTCGCCGCCGATGGTATGAAGAACGTCCACGCCGTCTTTCACCAGCTGACGCGCGGCGACTTCCAGCGGATTTTCACCTTCTTTAACCAGACCGCGCTTCAGGCAGTCTTTGACATTGGTGAGTTTCACGCGGCTGTTGCCGATCGGGCTTCCGCCGTGTTTATGCAGAACGGACGCTTTGGCGCGGATGGCCGGAGTAACGGCAATCGATTCGCCGAGCAGCAGACCTTTGTAGCCGCTGGTATAGCAGATAATTTTAATTTTCGGTGCGACCTTGCTGTACTGCTCGATCAGGCCGCCGATGGCGGAGGAGAGACAGGGGGCCAGACCGCCTGCGGTGAGGATGGCAACTTTCTTCACGTCTTTCATGGGACAAATCCTTTTCAGCTCAGGGTTAAAAAACAAGCGCACCATGATGGGAAGTTCGGCTTTCAAGGCAAGGCAAAAAAACGTTTCTAGTGGTTGACTTCACCCGCCTGCATCGCTTTAATGCGCCCCTTGTTCCGCCGGAGGATTATCACAAAGGTGAACGCCTGAAATGAGTATTTCTAAACTGGCGGCCCCGAAAACGGGCTTAATTGGGCGGAACAGCAGGAAAACAGAAACCAGAAAACGGAGAGTTGAATGAAGTATAATGGACCCAAGATCAAGAAGGCGCGCCGCTTAGGCATCGCCCTGTCGCCGAAATGTGAAAAATTCCTCGAACGCCGCCCGAACCCGCCGGGACAGCACGGCCCTTCCAAGCGCCGCAGCAAACTGACCGACTACGGCAAACAGCTCATCGAAAAACAGCGCCTGCGCTATCAGTACAATCTGGCTGAGCGCCAGTTGCGCGGCTACTACGCCAAAGCTTCCCGCAAAATCGGCAACACCGCCGACATCATGCTGCAGCTTCTCGAAACCCGTCTTGACGCGGTTGTCCTGCGTGCCGGGTTTTCCCGCTCAATCTATCAGGCCCGCCAGATGGTCGGCCATGCTCACTTCCTTGTGAACGGCAAGAAGGTCAATATTCCTTCCTATCAGGTTCGTATCGGTGACGTCATCACTGTCCGTGACGGCAGCCGCGAGCTGGAAATATTCCCGGCCGCCCAGCAGATTGCCACCACACCGGCCTACCTGACCGTGGACGACAAAAAGCTGACCGCCACCCTGAGCCGCCTGCCGGAACACGGCGAAGTGCCGGTACAGTGCGAAGCCTCGCTGGTCGTCGAGTTCTACTCGCGCTAAGCGAAGCGGCCAGCCGCTTCTCAGAAAGGTCTCCGTGCAAACGGAGGCCTTTTTTGTTGCTCGCATCCTGCATCCCGCATCCCGTATCTTTTCTTCCATGCTGATTCGCGAAACAACGCTGACCGTTCTTGATTTCGAAACCACCGGTAGCGTACCCGGTTTCGATACCGAGCCGTGGCAGGTTGCGGCGGTCGTTCTGAAAAACGGACGCGTCGATCCGGCGCAAACTTTTGAAAGCCTCGTCCGCGTCGACATCAACCGACCCTTCAACGCCTACGCGCCGGGCAAACACCATAAACTGCGCGAAGAAATTGCCGCCGCCGATGAAGTTTCCAAGGTCTGGAAAAAGCTGGAAGGGTGGGTGATCGGCCGTCCGCTCGCCGCGCACAACGTCGCGACCGAAAAAAAGTTTCTGCGACAGATGGCACCAATGAACCATTTCGGGCCGTGGGTCGATACGCTGGCACTGGCGCGGCAGGCGTGGCCGAAAGCACCGTCGCATAAACTCGAAGATTTAATTGCCGGACTAAAACTAGAAGTCCGCGTCAGGGAACTTTGTCCGCGCGGCGAAGCCCACGACGCCCTCTACGACGCTGTTGCTTGCGCCGTTCTCCTTGAGCATCTCCTCACCCAGCCCGGCTGGGAAAAATTGACGATTGACGATTGATGATTTCCGATTGGGATTCCCAAGAAGGTGAAAGCGGTGTCTTTTTCACAACCTCCCTGCGGGAAGGTCGTCCTACAAGGTTATTGTAGGTCGAGCTTCTTCGGTATTCCGAAGAGCTTGAGAAAGACTGCGTTTGATTCTGCTCTGACCGGTTTCCGGAGGATTTTATGTTCCGACTGACGCAGGACGAGAAGGAAGAGGTGGTCACAAATTGTGACCACCTCAAAAAACTCAAGTTTTCACCGCAATTACCCGCCGCTTTCACTGAGCACGGCGCGATTATGGCGGCGACGGTGTTGAACAGTCCGGAAGCGGTAGCGATGAGCGTGTTTGTGGTGCGGGCGTTTGTCCTGATGCGTGAACGGCTGGCGGCGAATGCGGAAATTCTTCGTCGGCTAGCCGAAATTGATAAAACTCTACTGGAACACAATGGCGCGCTGGCCGTGATCTGGGAACAGCTTCAGCCGTTACTGACTCCGCCACCGGATCCGCCGCGCAAAAAGATCGGCTTTGATTTTTATCAGCAGGACGAATAACTGGCATTTGCAATTACCACTTCGTTGCTCCGCTTACCGTTCAAATGCAAGGCGCTGTCCGAGGATAGCGCCGTTCGTTTTGCCGTTCTGCCAGGCGATTTGGCCGGAGACGATGGTGGTGTCCACTGATGAACGGAAGGTGACGCCTTCGAACGGCGACCAGCCGCATTTATAGAGGATGTTTTCTTTGGCAACGGTCTGCGGGCGGTTCAAGTCAACCAGCACGAGGTCGGCCCAGTAGCCTTCGCGAATAAAGCCGCGCTCTTTGACGTTGAAGATGCGCGCCGGATTATGGGCGATTTTTGCGGCGATGGTTTCCAGCGAAAGCAACCCGCTGTGGAAATGTTCGAGAACGGCGGGCAGGGCGGATTGAATGACCGGCATGCCGGACGGAGCCGTCCAGTAGGTTCCCTGTTTTTCCTGCAAGGTGTGCGGCGCGTGGTCGGTGCCGATGGTATCGAGCCGATCAGTGAGCAGTCCGCGAAGCAGAGCTTTGCGATCGGAGGCGCGCTTAATCGCCGGATTACATTTCACCAGCGCGCCCTTGGTTTCGTAGGCGGTGTCGTCAAAGTGGAGATAATGAATACAGGCCTCGGCGGTGATTTTACGGACGGTTTCGTCGCGCTCAATATAGAACTCATTTTCTCGCGGACTGCTGATGCGGGCCACGCCGTCGTCAAACAATTCCAGCTCGCGGGCCGTGCTGATATGCAGGACGTGCAATCTCGTGTCGTGTTTGCGGGCAAGTTCAACCGCCAGTGCGCTGGAGCGGTAGCAGGCTTCCTCGCTGCGGATGTGCGGGTGCGCGGCAAACGGAGTCTTGTCGCCGTAGCGCTCGCGGAAAATCTGTTCGTGTTTCTGAATGATGCCGGCGTCTTCGCAGTGCGCGGTGAGATTGACCGGGCATTCGCGGAAGAGGTCTTCCAGAGTTTGGAACCGATCGACCAGCATATCGCCGGTGGATGAACCCATATACACTTTGACACCGCAGACGTTCTTCGGATCGACCGCTTTGATCTGGTCAATATTGTTGAGCGATGCACCGAGGTAGAAGGAATAGTTGACGGCCATTTTCTGCGCAGCGAGGGCGAACTTTTCTTCCAGCCGTTCGTTGGTGACGGTCGGCGGACTGGTGTTCGGCATTTCCATGACGGAGGTTACGCCTCCGGCGGCGGCGGCGCGCGATTCGCTCTGCATGTCGCCTTTATGGGTCAGGCCCGGCTCGCGGAAATGAACGTGGCAGTCGATCATGCCGGGCAGGAGGGCTTTGCCTTCGGCGTCGATCACGATGTCCGCCTGCGCGTCGATCGTCTTGTCGATCCGGTCAATCCGTCCGTGGCGAATGAGGATGTCAGCGGCGCGAATCGCACCATCGCTAACCAAATCAGCATTTTTTATGAGGATGCTTTGCATAGAAGTTTCTTCCGCCAGAGGATAATCACTGCGGCCAGAATCATAAAGGACGAATAGAGCTGACCTTTGGTGAGCCAGCCGAAGTAGATGGTGCTGTCGGGTTCACGGAAAAATTCGGAGGCGATGCGCATGACAGCGTAAATGACGAGGAATGCGGCACTCAGGCCGCCTTCGCGTTTGCCCCGGACGGTTCGGCGGATGAGCCAGAGAAAGGTGAACAGCAGGAGACCTTCGCCGAACGCTTCGTAAAGCTGCGACGGATGGCGCGGCGTTGGCGTGATATCTTCCGCCTGCGGAAAGATGACGGCCCACGGGACGTCGGTCGGGCGGCCCCAGAGTTCGCCGTTGATGAAGTTGGCGATGCGTCCGAAGAAAAGGCCGATCGGCGCGACGGCGGCGAGGCCGTCGGTGATATTCCAGAAGGAGATTTTCTTTTTCCACGCTGTCCAGAGTACGACGAGAATGACGCCGAGCATTCCGCCGTGACTGGCCATGCCGCCTTCCCAGACGCGAAAAAGAAAAAGCGGGTCATGGATGAAAATGTCCCACGCATAAAGAAGAACATAGCCGAGCCGTCCGCCGAGGAATACGCCGTAGATGGCGATGTGGATGATGAAGTTGCTGAGTTCATCCGGCGGGATCGCAAATTCTTTACGTTTGGACATGCGGAGCAGAAGCAGGTAGCCGCCGAGAAATCCGAGTAGATAGGCCAGACCGTACCAGCGAACGGCCAGTGGCCCCCAGATATGGAAAAGCACCGGATTGAGATTGTGCACCCAGTAGCTCATATCAGGCTCGAACCTCGCCAATGAAGTTTCCGGCTTAGAACCGAGAAATAGCTGTAGTCTGGAAGGCGCAGGAAGGCGACCGGTTTTTCGCTGCGGACAATCCGGATGGCATCACCTGTGTCGAGTTCTTCGACATCCTGTCCGTCGGCGGAAAGCACCAGTTTTTTGTGCGTGTGCTGTACGGTGATTTCGATGGTGTGTGAATCCGGCAGAACCAGCGGCCGGTTGCTGAGCGTGTGCGGGCAGATGACGCTGACACCAAAGACGCCCGCGCCGGGCTGAATGATGGGGCCGCCGGAAGAAAGAAAGTGGCCGGTACTTCCGGTCGGCGTGGCGACGACCATGCCGTCGCAGGCAAAGGATGTAATCGGTTCGCCGTTGATGGAGAGTCCAAGTGTGATGATATGCGATGAACCGCCGAAACCGATGACGGCGTCGTTTAAAATCCGGTAGCCAGCAACCGGTTTGCCGTGGCGCAGAACGGCGCAGTCGGCCACGGTGCGGATGTCGTGTTTGCATTTTCCGGCGGCCAGCGCGTCGAGAGCGACTTCGAGTTGATCTTCGCCGACGCTGGTGAGGAAGCCGAGACTGCCGAGATTGATTCCAAGAATCGGAACATTCGCGCCGTTCAGGAGTTTGGCGCAGAACAGAACGGTGCCGTCGCCGCCGAGCGCGAGCACAACATCAACGGTTTTCGCCATCCGGTCGAACTCAACGACGGTGGCGGACGGGAGAAGGTCGGCGGTCTGCCGGTCGGCAAACAGTTCGATGCCGAGTTCTTCGGCTTTCCGGGCGAGCCTGACGAAGAAGTCGGCGGCGTGCGGACGTTTAGGATTTGCAATCACACCGGCTTTTTTCATACCTTCGGATTGTTGCCAGAACCGGTCAGGGGCACAAGCACTTATTGAACGGGAAATCAGCGGAAAATGAGCACGCATGAGCAGTAAAACGATTGTTACCGCCTGCGATCACAACTTTGTTTGGGGCACTTATCTGCTTCTTCTCTCGTTGCGCCGTCACGGGGTTCAGCTTCCGGTGCATGTGGTGACGCATAATCTTGGTGAAGTGGACTGTGCACTGCTGCGCCAGATTGACAAGGTGACTTTGTTCAAAGCCTCCGATGAAGCCAACCACCGTAACATTGTTTACCAAAAGACGGCCGCCATTCTGACGGCGGAAACCGATCTGATTATGTGGATCGATTCCGACTGTATTGTTACCGGTGACATTACGCCGCTGATCGAGGTTGCCGGCGAAGGGTTGCAGATCCGGATGCGGCCGGAGGCAGAGATCGCCTACCTGTTCAAAAAGCGCTACGCCCGCGGCGAAAAGCGCGGAACCCTTCCGCGCCGGGTTCTGGAAATCTGGCAAAACGACATTGGCGAACGGCAGATTCCCGCCATTAACACATCCTGCAATGCGCACTGTTTCACGGTACATCGCAAACACCTCGATTTCATTCGTCGCTGGGACGCGCAGATTCGCAAGGTGATTTCGGATAATGCATCGGCTGGCGTGGTGAATGACCGCAGTTTTGCCTACTTCCTGCTCGACGAATCCGTTATGAGTTCAATGCTGGCGTTTTCCGAAGAACCGCCGCCGATTCACCGTTATGCTATGGACGCGGATCCGTCCCGCGCGGTGGTGCATTTCGGCGGCAGTCCGAAACCCTGGAGACGCTGGCTTCTGCGTAATATGGAATATTTCGACGAAGTCGTCGGTCTGCTGGAGTGGGCGGAGGCGAAAGGCTGGCTGCTGCCTGCCACGCCGTGGTTTCTTCAGCGGAAATATAAAACTCTCTGCCGACTGGGTGCGATGGCTTTTGAAGTGCGGCGCCAGTTGTGGGTCAGTGTGCGCAGATTCATTAAGAAAAACTACTGCTGATTTTATGGATGCAAACGATTCATCTCAGGGTGCAGGAAAAAAAGAAGCCTTTTTTGCCCGCGAAGCGGTTTCCGGAATTCCGTGGATGGTGGCCAGCAAGGCGATTCTCTTTTTCGTCTATTTTGCCATTTCCGTGCTGGTGGTGCGGTTGCTCGGCAGTACCGCCTACGGCGTTTACGCCATCTGCATGAACATTGCGGACTGGGCCGGTGTTTTTTGCGGATTGGGTCTGGTTTCTGCACTGTTCCGTTTTGTGCCCGAACTGGTGGTGCAGCGCAACGCCGCCGGACTGAAGCGCTTTATCTGGAAATCGTTGTGGTTGCAGGCGGCGACTACGTTTCTCGTCACGCTGCTGTTAGTGGTTTTAAAACCTTGGATGAATCGCTGGTTTCATATCGATTTCGGCCCATATCTTATTCTAACCGGTCTGCTGATCGGATTCAGCCTGCTCAAAGAAAACGTGTCCGCCATCGAAACCTCACTGTTCCGCACCAAACACATTTCCATACTCACTCTGGTGCGCGGCGTGCTCTGGCTGATACTTCTTCTTACCCTGCTTCGCGCCGTGCCGACCGTCGCTTCCGCTATCTGGGCGCAGATCATTTCCTATGCACTGGTTTACATGGCTGGCGCATGGCTCATGATGCGACACATTTACAATTTCAACTGGCGCTCCCCGCCGTACGGCATCGGGAAACGCCGTACCGCCAAATATTCCGCCGCCATCCTCAGCAACACGATCGTGCGGATGATGATGATGAAATACACCGAGGTGTTTTTTCTCGGTCTCACGGTCACGCCCGCCGTGATCGGTGCCTACGACCTCGGCTATTCCCTGCCGCCGCTGGTCATCTTCTTTATTCCCGATTCGTTGCACATGCTCTTCACCTCCGGCTTTGCCGAAGCCTACAGCCGCGACCCGAACTGCCTCGGCAGGCTCATCAAAGCCTACTACAAAATGGCGATTCTCTTCATGGTGCCGCTTGCCATTTTCGGTTTCTTTTTTGCTCCGGAGGCGGTGGTTCTGGTGTATGGCGATAGCATGGCTCTTGCGGGCCTCATCGCGTCCGGGTTCTGCCTCATCCATCTGTTTTCCACCATCTCCACGCCGCTCTCCATGGCCATCAAGGCCAAGGAACGAATCATGGCCACCATGCCGGTTATGATTCTTCAGATTGCCATCAATCTGGCTCTCGACTGGCTGTTGATCGTTTATTTCAATCTTGGAGTCTGGGGCGGCATGGGGGCTGTTGCTGGAACGTTCCTGATTTCCGCGCCGATCCGCCTCGCCGTTGTTAAAAAAATTCTGGGCGGCATCTTTTTCCCGATGGCATACATGCTCCGGATGACGTTAACTCTCATTATTCTGTCGAGCATCATGGATGTCGCCGTTGACCACTGGAACCTGCTGGGCCTTTTTGAAACCCGCTGGTTTAACGTGGTCACGCTCTTCGCACTCGGGGCGATCTACCTGCTCCTTTTCTTCGTCGCCATCCGGATGTTCCGGCTGGTCAAAGATGAAGACGTTGCCGACTTCCGCGCCCT
This sequence comes from Kiritimatiellaceae bacterium, assembly GCA_013141415.1. Lineage (NCBI taxonomy): Bacteria > Pseudomonadati > Kiritimatiellota > Kiritimatiellia > Kiritimatiellales > Kiritimatiellaceae > Kiritimatiellaceae bacterium. The sequence continues at coordinate 602,529 of JABFQY010000003.1, read as the reverse complement.
CAATATCAAAAAACTCAACTTCGTCTTCGACCTGCTCACTCCGCGGCGCGGCTGATTTGTCCGGCAGGAAACTTGCCGGGCGGGGGCATTAGTGGTTAACTCCAAAACCTATGTTGGCAAAACGAATCATACCTTGTCTGGATGTAACCGGCGGCCGCGTCGTCAAAGGCGTCAAATTTGTCGAACTGCGCGATGCCGGCGACCCGGTGGAGTGCGCCAAAGCCTACGAAGCGCAGGGCGCTGACGAACTGACCTTTCTCGACATCACCGCTTCCAGCGACGGACGCGACACGATGGTGGATATTGTCCGTCGCGTCGCCGAACAGGTTTTTATGCCGCTCACCGTCGGCGGTGGAATCCGTACGCCCGCCGACGTCCGCCGCATGCTCAATGCCGGAGCCGACAAAGTTTCGTTCAACACCGCCGCCGTCAACAATCCGGAAATCCTCAACGTCTGTTCCGAACAGTTCGGCAGTCAGTGTACCGTGCTGGCGATTGATGCCCGCCGGAACGACAACGGTTTGTGGACAGTTTACACGCATGGCGGACGCAATCCGACGCCGATGGATGCCATCGAATGGGCGCAGGAAGGCGTCGCGCGCGGCGCAGGGGAAATTCTGCTGACCAGCATGGACGCCGACGGCACGAAGAACGGTTACGATTTAAAACTCACCCGCGCCATTTCCGAAGCGGTCGGCGTTCCGGTCATCGCCTCCGGCGGCGCGGGAACGCTCAATCATCTGGTCGAAGCGGTCACCGTTGGTAAAGCCGACGCCGTACTCGCCGCCTCGATCTTTCACTTCGGCGAATTCACCATTCGCCAAGTGAAAGAATACATGCGCTCGAAGGGCGTAACGGTACGGTTGTAACGCGCCGTTCGAAGCACGCCGCCTTATTCGTAATCCTCAATCCGCCACTCATCGTGCCAGTCGAGATAGGCCATTTCGCCGTCAAAGCGCACCGGCAGCCAGACGTAGTCGGCAATGGAAGTGTTTTGCTCGGGGAAGTTAGGCATCCAGCGGTCGGCCAGAGCGATATACAGGTTTTCTTTACCTGGATGTTTAAAAACACTGGTGATCTGCGACTGATAGGATTTGTGCTCGGTATCTCCGGGATGCGGATCGCCCAGCACCTTCCACGGGCCGTGATAGCTCCACGCACAGGCGACTTCGCTTTGGTTCGGATAGTAACCGGTTGTCCCGGAGGTGAACATATAGTGCATGCGACCCCGTCGGAAATAGGCCGGTGCTTCACGGACAGAGGGCGGTCCCATGAGAGGAAAGTGTGTCGAATAATAGCCGGTGACATCGGTGTAGTCCTCGGTCAGGTCGGCGCAGATCAGTTCGCTGTGTACGCGTTCAAAGTAATAGTAGGCTTTTCCGTCGGTTGGCTCGACGACTAGGTCGAAATCGCCGCAGCTCATGCCGAGCGGTCTGGTTTTCTTGATTACAGTGTACGGCCCGGTGATAGCATCGGCGGTTGCGATGACCGGATACTGGATGCCGCCTCCGCCCATGATTTTTACCCACATGACGAATTTACCGGTCTTGGCGCAGAACAGAATGTGCGGACGATCCATGCACTGTGCCGGATGCAGCGGATTTTCTCTGTCCTCGGGCACCGGCGGCAGCACGAGACCGATATCTTCCCAGTTGTAGAGATCCTTTGAGCGGTACATGCGGACGCCCCAATGCCAGATTCCGGAGTCGGGCAAAGTTTTTTCTTTGTTCTCGCCGTACCAGTAGAACGTGTCGCCGATGGTAATGATGGATCCGGCGTGGGCGTGAATGCGGTTGCCGTTGGTATCCAGCCAGACTTTGCCGGGATGAAAACTCGTGTACATGGTGAATCCTTTCGTCGGTAACTTCCTTGATGAAAACCGTTGCAGAGTAACGATTGACGGGTCGGATTACAAAGCGAACTTTCCGTTTCGGTGAATTCACCATCCGCCAGATCAAAGAATACCTGCGCTCAATAGGGCAGGAGAAATGTAGACGCGACGCCCTCGTCGCGTTTATCTGTGGTTGAGATAGCTGTAACCATCCAAAGGTGGAGCGGGCACTCTGTGCACGCTTAAACGCGCCGAGACGGCGCATTCCACCTGGAGCAACGCGACGAGGGCGTCGCGTCTACCTTAAGACTGGCAGGGTTCAGGGCGGCTGTGTATATTGCCGGTCTTCAAACGGAGAAAATCATGAGCAAGGAATTGGAAGAAGGGCAGAAACTCGAACTCGACTGGAACAAGCTGGAGAAGGCGGTTGCCGGCACCAAGGGAATTATTCCGGTTGCCGTTCAGCACGCCGATACCAAGGAAGTGATTCTGGTCGCCTACATCAATAAGCTGGCGTTCGAAGAATCGCTGAAGCGCAAGATGCTGGTGCTGTGGAGTTCGTCGCGGCAGGAGCTTTGGATCAAAGGTCTGACCTCCGGCGAAACCTTTGAGCTGCTCGAAGCGCGCGTCAACTGCGAGCAGAACTCACTGCTGTTCATCGTCCGTCCGAATCGCGGCGGAATCTGCCACACCAAGAACGACGCAGGCCAGCCGCGCAACTGCTACTACCGCAAAATTGACTTCGGCACTCTTCAGCTCGAAAACACTGACCGTTGATGAAAGCACGGCTCCAGCCAGACGAATCCGCCTCGCCGTCCGGAAGCCTCCGGATCGTTGAGGTGGATACGTTTCCGGAGCTTGGGAAACATGCCGATGCCTGGGCGGAGCTGCTGCTTCAATCGACCACCGCCTCGCCGATGCTGTCGTATCCGTGGATCAGCGCGTTTTTTGAACACCGGCTGATTCCCGGCGAACGCTGGCTCTGCCTTTTTGCGTACGAAGGCGACCGGCTGGTCGGCGTGCTTCCACTGATTACGGTTCGTTCGTACAAACTGCCGCTCCGTCCGGTTCTGCTGTTTAAAATGCCGCATGATCTTCTGCATACGGCATCGGTTGACTGTCTGACTTTGCGCGGACGGGAAAATCTGCTCGGAACATTCATTAAGCATCTTCAGGTTTCGCGCAAAGGCTGGCCGCTGATCCGGTTCCGGTCGCTGCCGGACAGTTCGCCGTCCATGATTTGCTTTAAGCAGAAGGAATGTTCTGCGGTCTGCCGTCCGGCGGGCGCGGAAAACTTTATCCGGCTTCCGGTAGATTACAATGCGTACCACGAAGGGCTGTCGCACGGCTTTCGCCGTCAGCTCAAGCGGCGCGGGCGCAAACTCGAGGAGCTGCCGGACGTCCGTTTTCTCCTCCGCGAAACCAGCCGGACGGTCGCTGAAAATCTGGCGCACTTTATGGAGGTTGAGAGCAGCGGCTGGAAGGGCGAGCGGAATTCGGCGATTCAAGACGACAGAGAGAACGCCGCACTTTTTCTCGCGGCGGCAGAACGGCTCGAGCGGCACGGCTGGATGGAGTGGAATTTTCTGGAAGCGGATGGGAAAACGATTGCCGCGCACTTTGCCATGCGGATTAACCGCACGCTGTATGTGATTAAAATCGGTTACCGCGACGACTATTCGTTTTGCACGCCGGGCAATCTTCTGTTCGCCAAGGTGATTGAAAATTCCATCGCGCAGGGCGATGTGGACGAAATCAACTGCATGGCGGTTTGCGACTGGCATAAGGAATGGAACGTCCAGGGTCGTTCGCTTTACGATCTGGTTGTGTTCCCCCGCATTCCGGTTTTTTCGGCGTTGATTTGTTCCGCGGCCCGCATGCTTAAGGCGCACAAATGAATAAAACCGCTCTGCTGCGTGCCGTGATTACCGAACTGGAGAACGATCTCCGCCGTCAGCGGGCGGCGAATCAGCAGGCTTCCGCTGGCGCGACCGATGGCGAGGCGCGCGCCGAAACCAAGTGGGACACCTGCGGGCTGGAATCGTCCTATCTGGCGCGCGGCCACGCCATGCAGTTTAAAGCGCTGGTCGCTGATCTCGAAACGTTGCGTACCTTCATGATTCCGGTTTATGACAGTTTGCCTATCGGCGTTGGCGCGCTGGTTGAGACAGAACTGGATAAGGAAAAGATGCTTTGCTTTCTGCTGCCGTGCGCCGGCGGCATCGAGGTTAATTTTGAAGGACTCGCGGTCAGTGTGATTACCCCGTCGTCGCCGATCGGTGCGGCGCTGATGGACAAAAAGCCGGGCGGTAAATTTTCATTCCGCGCCGGCTCAACCGGAAAGATTTTATCTGTTTCATGAAAACGCCGCGCAAACACCGTCCGCGAGGATTGGAAATTCTTTTTGAAGACCGCGACCTGCTGGTGATCAACAAAGAGCCCGGTCTGCTGACGATGAGTTTTCACCGCGACGAAACGCAAACTGCCGAACGGGTTTTGACCGATTATTTGCGTAAAGGCGCGGCCCGTTCCCGGTTGCGTGCCTTTGTGGTTCACCGGCTCGACCGCGAAACATCCGGCCTGCTGATCTTCGCCAAGACCGAAGCCGTTCAGCAGCATCTCAAAGATCACTGGAAGGAAGTAGAGAAAGAATATTTGGCCATCGCCAACGGATCGCTGGCGCAGAAATCCGGAACGCTTTCGAGTTATCTGGCGGAAAATGACGATCAGTTTGTCTATTCAACCGACCAGACGAAAGGGAAGTGGTCGGAGACGCAGTACACCGTCGTGCGGGAAAACAAACTGTTCAGCGAACTGAAAATCAATCTGCTGACAGGCCGGAAGAATCAGATCCGTGTTCATTTGGCCGAACTCGGTCATCCGGTGGTCGGCGACACGAAGTACGGCCCCAAAGGAAAAAAGTTTGAGCGGATGGCTCTGCACTCCCGCCGCATCGCATTCAATCATCCGCACAGCAGAAAGCGGATGGGTTTCGAAGCTCCGGTTCCGGCGTTTTTCGGCAGGCTGATGGAACAGCCGTAGGCTACTTATTCTTCCACTTCTGTTCGCGCAGGGATTTTTCGTTGGCGGCGGTTTCCTGCCGCATGCGGATAAAGTTTTCGTAGCGCGCTTTCGGAATCGTTCCGGCTTCAACCGCCGCTTCAATCGCGCAGCCTTTGGTTTTGGTGTGCGCACAATCTCTGAACCGGCACTGACCTTCCAGCGCAGTGAGTTCTTCAAAGGTATCTTTGATTCCGGCGCCGGTATCCAGATGGCCGAGTTCACGCATGCCGGGCGTGTCGATTACCAGCGCACCGTTATTCAGCACGATCAGTTCGCGCCACGTCGTGGTATGAATGCCTTTGCCGTCGCTTTCACGGACGGGCAGGGTGAAATATAAATCCTCTTCGCCAAACAAGCTGTTGATCAGCGAGGTTTTGCCGACTCCGGACGCGCCGATCAGACAGTATGTTTTTCCGCGCTGGAAAAGTTTCTGAACTTTTTTCAGGCCAGAACCGTTGGTGTTGCTGAAAGCGAAAACCGGTACGTTCGTCAGGCGGGCTTCCACTTCAGCCAAACGCTCTTTCAGTTCTGTGGCGGACAGCAGGTCTTTTTTGGTGAGCAGAACGACCGGTTCGATGCCGCTCTCGTTCACGATGGAAAGATAGCGCTCCAGCTTCGGCAGATTAAATCCCTTGTCCAGCGTATGAACCACGAAGGCCGTGTCGATATTGGCGGCGATCAGCTGGTGGCTGACTTCTTTGCCCGCCGTTTTGCGCTTCAGCGTATTCTGCCGTTCCAGCACGGAGTGAATCATCGCGAAATCGCCGCCGTCAAAATTGGTCGCCAGCACCCAGTCGCCGACTGTCAAATAGTCATTGGTGGTGCGGGCCTCGCGGCGCAACTTGCCGGTGGTTTTTGCCGGACGGGTTTCGGTGCCGTCGCTGATGTCGCACCAGCCTTTGTGTACGGCGGTAATGCGGGCCGGCTTGCAGTCCTTGGAAACAGAAGCGTCGGCCTGTTCCTTGAACCACGTATTAAAACCAAATTCTTCTAAGGTTTCAGGACTGCTCATTTTTCGCTCCACAAGAAATTAGGACTCACGCTTTTTGTCTCAAACCGGATTTCCGGTCTCAGCAGATTGCTGATGTCGGTCAGGAAGTCAGGATGTGCCAGTTTTTCTTCAAGGTTGAGCCGGAGCTGCTTTTCCGTTACTGGCGTGCCGTCAGTTTCCATGATCTGATGAAAGGCCTGCATGACAACTGGCCAGTTGATAGCGGTGTGCTGGTCGGCGTACCAGAGATCGAACAGGTCGCGACCTTTGCGCCGTTGGTAGAGGGCCCTGACTTTAGTCGCCAGAAGTTCTTCCAGTTTAAAGGTGGTGAGATCAACTTTGCCGCTGAACCACGGCGAGTCAACGGAATAACTTTTTTTGACCGGGCCGAAAACGAATTGATGTTCACGGCAGTTGATCTCAATTTTCAGCCGCATATTGATCACCGGTTCGACCTCGGTTTGAAACCGGAAGAGCAGGGTGGTGTTGCGATCCTTTTGTTTGATTTTCGGAGCGTCAAGAAAATGGAACAGCTTGCGGAGCCGGTCAACAACCGGCCCGATCGGTTCGGGGCGGATTTGAACCAGATCAATATCTTCGGAGTAGCGCGGAGCGGGAGAAAAATAGAGTTTATGCAGGGCTGTGCCGCCGCGAAAGGCGAGCGTGTTCGCGAGCAGACCGTCGGAAAAAAGTTCGACCAATGATCGGGAAATCACCAGATCCTGCTCCACCTGCGCATCGCTGACCCACGGCGCGGTCTGTTTCCATGCGGTAATAAAGGCGCGGGGAATCACAGCTCAGCCTCCAGATCGACGTTAATGGACACTTTCCACTTTTTGCTGACGGGGCTGTTCGCTTTATCGGCGGATGGATTGAGCGGGATGTGGAAGAAATTGCGGGCCAGCAGTTCGGTGTAAAGTATATCAGCCAGCTCCTTCTTATTGAGGATTTCATCCAGCACAAAGCCAAGGCGTTGCAATGCAGTGGATGGAACGGAATCGCCGACGACCTGCTTTAACTTCGCAGGGGTCAGCAGTTCACTCAATTCTTCCAGCACCGCGGTTACCGCCGGAAGTCCTCCGGACTGTTTCAGATAAATCATCAGGTCGAGTGCAGTCAGTTCCGGCGAGGATACGGCGACGTATCCGGCCGGAGTTTTTTTCTGTTCGATGCCGGTCTGCGGCATTTCCGATTTAACCGGGAAGCAGATTTTCAGGTTGTTATATTGAATCGGGCGAATCGGCGGTCGGATGGTGATGACCGAAAAAGTCTGCGGTTGCTGGTGTCCGGCTCCGTGCAATGCGGCTGCCGACAGAAGTCCGGCATAATACGGACGGTTCAGGTAACGCATGAAATCCTCCATGAACATTTCCGGCGGCAGAATTCCTGCGTTTCGGTGCTCCGGCGGGATGATGACGTAAAATCCATTTCGAATCTGAAGAATCAGCTTATTCCGGGTCAGTCGTTGCAAACATTGCCGTATCGCCGCTTCATTTGCATTGAACTTTTCATGCAGTTCATTGCGGGTAAAGAAGTAGCGCCCGCTGGATAGCAACGATTCGATATAGCTGTCTAAGTAGGGCTTCATTAGGTTTCGTTTGCAAAATGTATGGATAATCCATTCGTTTTGCAAACAAAAACTAATCCAGAAAGCGGGCGGTAAGTCCGCTGTAGGCGTCGATCCGCCGGTCGCGCAGGAACGGCCATGCGCGCCGGACGGTTTCACTGCGCTTGCCGTCAAGTTCAACGACCAGTTCGGTTTCTCCGTCTGGTTTTGCCTGCGCCAGCAGTTCACCTTGGCATCCGGCGACAAAACTCGATCCCCAAAACTGCGCGCCGCCATTGCCGCAGGGAGAAGGTTCGAAACCGGTACGATTGACACTCAAAACCGGAATGCCGTTGGCGATGGCATGCGAACGCTGAATCGTGATCCACGCCTCGCGCTGACGCGCTTTTTCGCCTTCCTTTTCGTTCGGATCCCAGCCGATCGCCGTCGGATAAATCAGAATTTCCGCGCCCGCCATCGCCATCAGGCGCGCGGCTTCCGGATACCACTGATCCCAGCAAACCAGCACGCCGAGCGTGCCGACCGACGTTTTGATCGGCGTAAAGCCGAGGTCGCCGGGAGTGAAGTAAAATTTTTCGTAATAACCGGGGTCGTCTGGAATGTGCATCTTGCGGTATTTGCCGGCGATTGTTCCGTCGCTTTCAATCACCACGGCGGCGTTGTGGTAAAGGCCCGCCGCGCGTCTTTCAAACAGTGAAGTGACGATGACAATACCGAGATCTTTCGCCAGTTCGCCGAATGTTTGGGTGGACGGGCCGGGAATTTTTTCGGCGAGTTCAAAATTTTGCGTATCTTCGGTTTGGCAGAAATAGAGGCCGGTGTGAAGTTCCTGTAACGCGACCAGCTTCGCGCCTTGTTCCGCGCAACGGCGGATGGCGGTGATGCTTTTTTCAATGTTGGCCTTGCGGTCGGCGGTACACGACTGTTGAACCAGTCCGACGATTAGTTTTTCCATCACAAAACTCCTTTGGGAATCTGCATCGTCACGCAATGAAGCGAGCCGTGCTGCAGAATCAGTATGGAACAGTCTATACCGATGATTTCACGGTTCGGGAATGCTTTTCCGACGGTTTCCAAGGCTTGGGAATCGGCGGGGTCATTATAGGTTGGAACCAGCACGGCGCCGTTGATGACGAGGAAATTGGCGTAGGTGGCGGGCAGGCGTTTGCCGGAGCCGTCGAATTTCGCCGCTGGCCACGGGAGAGGAATCAGACGGTACGGCCTTTTTTTCAGCTCGTCTTCCATGTTGCGGAGTGCCGGATAGTGTTCGTCGGCCGGGTCGGGACATTGCATATAGAGAACGGTGCTGTCGGGGCAGAACCGGGCGAGGGTGTCGATATGTGCGTCTGTATCGTCGCCGGCCAGCCCGCCGTTTTCCAGCCAATGGAAGTTTTTGATCTCCAGTTCATCGGTTAACAGCTGTTCGATCTGCGCTTTGTTAAACTGTGCGTTGCGATTCGGATTCAACAGACATTCGGCAGTCGTCAGCAAGGCTCCTTCGCCGTCGCTTTCGATGCTTCCGCCTTCGAGAATCAGGTCAACGGTACGCAGCGGCGTATTGCCGAAAGCGCCGGCCGCATAAAGTTTGGTGCTGATCTGATTATCGAGTCCGGCTTTAAATTTTCCGCCCCAGCCGTTGAAGGTGAAATCGAGCAGGATCGGCTGACCGTTTTCATAAATCGTGATCGGCCCGAAGTCGCGCGCCCAGACGTCGTTGGATTCAATTTCGTACAGCGCGACATTTTTCATGTTGATACCGCGCGCCGCCAGTTTGGTTCGCATGCACTCTTCATCGGGAACGACGACGATCAGTTTTTCAAAACGCGTCACGGCTTCGGCAATATCCATGAAGACCGCTTCGACTTCATTCAGGTACGGAGCCCAGGCGGTTTGTGCGTGCGGCCAGCAGATCAGTACGGCATCCTGCGGCTCCCATTCGGCGGGAAGGCGAAGGGAGGGAGTAATGGAGTATGGGAGTGTTGGAGTATGGGAGTTGTTGGGTTTGCTTCTCATGTATGCAGAACTCCGATACTCCATTACTCCGTTACCTGGCCCAACAGGGCCGCTGTCGTTTCCCAGTCGATACAGGCGTCGGTGATGGACTGTCCGTATTTAAGATGATTGCTGATCGGCTGACTGCCCGCTTCGATAAAACTTTCCAGCATGGCGCCGATGACGGGACAGTCCGGCTGTTTGCGCTGTTCGAGCAGTTCGTTCCAAACCTCGGACTGGCGCGCCGGATTTTTTCCGGAATTGGCATGTGAGCAATCGACCATCATAAATTCCGGCAGTCCGGCGGCGCGCAGTTTTTCGGCAGCCGCCGCGACTTCGTCGGCGTGGTAGTTGGTTTTTCCGCCGCCGCCGCGCAGTACCAGATGCGTGTCGGGATTGCCGCGCGTTTTAACGATACTGCTGCGGCCGTCCTGATCGATGCCGAGGAAGCTGTGCGGCGAACGGCAGGCGAGCAGGGCATCAATCGCGCGCTGGACGCTTCCGTCGGTGGCATTTTTGAGGCCGACCGGCATGGAAAGTCCGCTAGTCATTTCGCGGTGCGTTTGCGATTCGATGGTGCGCGCGCCGATGGCGGCCCAGCTGACGAGGTCGGCAATGTACTGCGGAATAATCGGGTCGAGAAATTCGGTGGCGACCGGCAGACCCAGCGCGGTGATATCGAGCATGAGCTGGCGTGCGGCGCGCAGGCCGTATTCCATGTCACAGGAATCGTCGAGGTGCGGATCGTTGATGAAGCCTTTCCAGCCGATGGTGGTGCGCGGTTTTTCAAAATAGACCCGCATGACGATCTGGTGGCGTTCTTTTACTTTTTCGTTGAGCGCGGCGAGGCGGCGGGCGTAGTCGAGCGCGGCGTCTGGATCGTGAATTGAGCAGGGGCCGACGATGACCAGCAGGCGAGGGTCAAGCCGTTCCAGCACGGCGCGAATGGCTTCGCGGCCAGCGGTGACGGTTTCCCGCGACACGTCGGTTAACGGCAGCTCTTTTTTCAGTTTTTCCGGCGTGATGAGCTGGGTGACGCTCTCGACGCGCAGATTTTCAATGGGGCAAAATGGTTTCATCGGCGCGGAGTATAGCGGTGTTTGCAACCATTTGGAAACCGGCAGTACTGGTTTATTTTCCAGACCTTGTATCTCGCGCAATTGAGAGAAAACGCTCTCTGTGATTATAAATTATCACTCGAATCAAAATCTAACGTGACATAGGAAAGCGAAATGGTATGGTTTAGATATTGAAGATATTCAGAATGCGTGTAAACAAAGTCATTTTAACCGGATTTTTACTGGCTCTGCTCGGCGGCGCAACACAAGGCGCGGCGGCGGAGGCAGATGGCTGGTATAAGGAAGTTCGTGATCTGTATTACGGAATTTCTGTTCAGGTTCGCTATTACCCCGGCGATGTCGAGCTGAGCAAGCGGGTCTGGGCTTATCTGGAAAGTATCGACAATGTATTTAACGACTATAAAGCTGGGAGCGAAGTTTCGGATATTAACCATCTGAATGCCGCCGGAACTGTGACTCTTTCTCCCATGCTGGCGGAAGCCTTCGAAAAGTCCCGGCAGTCCTGGCAGTTGAGTGAAGGCGTGTTTGATATTTCCTGTGCACCGATTCGCAATCTGTGGAAGCAGGCGGCAAAGAGAGGCGTTTTACCGTCCGATGCCGAGGTGTCCGCCGTCCGTGAACGTTGTGGACTGAATCTGACCGGGCAGACCGGAAACCAGCTGACGCTTTCCAAATCCGGACTTCAGTTTGATTTCGGCGGCATTGTTAAAGGCATCATCGCCGATCATGTGATTGAAATGCTGAAAGCGGGCGGAGCGCAGAGCGCGCTGGTTCAAATCGGCGGCGAAACGGCTGCTTTTGGTGTTTCACAGAAGAACCGGCCTTTCCGAATTGCCGTGCAACATCCGGAAAACCGCGACGACACGTGGTGCGTAATTCATGATCCGGGGAAAGGACTCTCGGCGTCCACCAGCGGCAACTATGAACAGCCGATCATGATCAACGGAAAAGAATTTTACCACATCATGGATCCGCGCACCGGCTATACGGCGAAAACGGATATTCTCTCGGTGAGTATCGCCTTTCCGGAAACCGGGAAGAACTGGCTGGCCGACACGCTGTCAACGACCGGTGTCATACTTGGCCCTGAAAAAACTTTTGCAATTATTAAGCCGCTTGGCGGCGAAGCGTTGTTTCTGATTCGTGAGAACGGTCAGATCAAGGAAGTGAAAAGTCCGGGGTGGGGGATATTCGAATGATCCATAGCGTAAAATGCAATCGGGATTGTATCGGGTGCGGCAATTGTGAACGGACCTGCAAAGGGATTTTTCGTCTGACCTACACCGTTCACGCTGAGGCCGTCGGACGCGACTATGAGAAGCATCACAAGCAGTTGCTTAATGCCTATTATTCCTGTCCGGTGCAGGCCATCGAACTGGAAGGGGACGATCCTTCCTTGCAGATTTCTTGGTACAAGGCGCTGATTATTGAGAAGACACCGGTTTCGAATACGGCGATGGAGGTTCGGCTGAAGACTGCGCTGAACGAATTTAAACCCGGCCAGTATGTCACCGTGCGTTTTAAGGATGATATCGGCTATTTCAACCGCGCCTATTCGATTGTCGATATGCGGGACGGGACCGTCACTCTGTGCGTGACTTTGGTTCAAGGAGGGCGCGGCAGTTCGTTTTTCGTCAACTACGAAGTCGGCGGCGAAGTAGAGGTTACGGAACCTAAAGGCGGTTTTTGTTTACAGGAAACGAAAAATCCCAAGGTGTTTGTAGGCACCGGTACCGGCGTGGCCCCGCTGGTGGCGATGATTGAAAGCTGTCCGGACGTTAAGAAGACTCTCTATTTCGGACAGCGAAAAGAAAAAGACCTGTTCTATCTCGACCGGCTGGCGAAAATCCCGAATCTCGACGTGTACACCTGTCTTGATTTCGCCGATGACGACTGGGCCGGATTGCGCGGACGGGTGACGGATCATTTTCTCAACTATCCACTGACCAAGGACACAGAAGTGTACACCTGCGGCAGCGACCCGATGATGAACGGGTTGCGGGACATCCTGAAAAAGAAGAGGCATCCGGCGAAACTGTTTTTCAAGGAGAGTTTTGCCAGCGGTGCTGCGCCCGGGGCTAGTGAGTCCAGCCTGCTCTGGCGCACCTGCGTGCGGAATTTGCATATCTACGCCTCGCTGGCGATGAGTGTTCTTTTTCTTTTCTTCGGACTCAGCGGATTTCTGGCAAGCCGTCCGTCGCTCTTCAATTCAGAAACCCGCTTTGAAGTGCCGGAAAATATTCAGATTGAACAGGCTGAGCTGTGCGGCTACTTAAAAGCCAAGTTACCAGCGGGCGTAGTCGCAAAAGATTTTTCACTGCAGAACGAATCGGCGTCCATCCGTTTCGAAGATATGGCAGGGGGACGGTTTGATGTTGCGGTCAGTCTGCCGGATCGTAGCTATACCGTGACGGAAAGCCATGTGCTTCCGGCGGATTCGGACTCCAGGACTGGATTGCAGTTGGCACAGGAACTGGCGCGAAAGTATTCTGGGAAACTGGATGCAGGTTCGGTGGAGGACGGTAAAGAGAAGATTCAGTTTAATGTCGAATCGGTTTGGGCGAACACGGCGGTCGTGGTGGATAAGACACAGAAGCGGTACGAGGTTCATCAGTCGAAAAACCGCTTGGCCGCCGCGCTGGTTCAGCTTCACCGGGGTAAAAAGAGCAGTCCGGTACAACGTGTGCTGATTGATCTGACCGGTATCTTTATGGTTATCGCTACGCTGACAGGAATTATAATGGGGGTGCAATCCAGAAATCCTGTTATGCGCAACACGGCAATAATCTTAGTTGTTGTTTCAGTGGTTCTTGCGGCGATAATGATGCTTAACCGATAGAAAGGGATGGTATGAAGAAAAGAAGTAAAATGGTTTTGGCGCTGGCTCTGCTGACGGCACTGCCGGTTTTTTCCGCTCTGTACGCCGACAGCGCCGGCAAGACGCTGGATATGACTTTTTCGGTGCGCAACGGAACCGGCGATGAGCCGATGATTGTGGTTTGGCTGGAAAATGACACCGGCGATTTTGTTCAGACGTTGCACATTTTTTCCAAAAAGAAAGAGTACTACAAAGACATGCTTGGATGGCTTTTTAAATCCAAGACCAAAGAAAAGCCCGCTGACGTCGATGCCGTGAGCGGCGCGACCATTCGGTGGAACAAAACCGGCACCTTTAGCGTTCCGGCGCAGATCGGCAGTCATGATCTGCTGAGCGGCGCCTATGTTCTGCGAATCGAATCCCGCAAGGATAAAGGCAGCCACTACCGCAACTTTAAAATTCCTCTTCCGGCGGGCTATACCGGCGGCGTGCACGAAGACGAAGGCTATGTGAAGTCGGTTGAAATTAAAGTGAAATAAAGCGGAACAGAAAGAGAACTCATGAAGAAAAATACATTGAAAATCCTAAGTGCTGCCGTTCTGCTGACCGGCTTGTTGAGTTTTTCTGCCAGAGCCGATGATGCCAAACCGATTTCAGCTGGCGAGCAGGGCGACTATGTGGCCCGCCTTGAAGCCGCGTTGAAAAACGCCAAAAACGAGCTGGGTGCTGTTCAGGCGCAGGCCGCTGAACAGAGCCGCCGGATAGCGGAACTTGAAGGACAACTGAAAACTGCGAGCACCGCGCCGATGGTTGCCGCTGACACAGCACAGATTCAGCAGGAGCTGAAAACTTCGAAATCCCGGATTAACGAGTTGGAAGAACAGTTGTTTGTTGCCACGGATGGCAAGGGTGTAAAGGGCAAGGAAGTTGCCGAAGTTCTCCCCGAAGGAACGTATGAGTGGACTGAAAATATGCGCCGCACGCCGGTAGGCGTGCTGTTCCCGAAAACCGCCACCATTCCGAAGGGCGACATTTACGCACGTTTTGCCCATACGTCACAGAATCAAACTTTTGCAAAAGGAGGGAGCGGGGATCCCTTTAACGACCTGCTAGGACTCGAGTCTGGCGTGAAAGTCGGTATCCTGTTCGGCTATGGCATTACAAAAAACTGGGATGTGATGATGCAGCGCGTAAATGGCCGGCAACACTATACAAAGGATCCAGTGACATTCGAACAAGGATCCTATGACCTGTGGGATTTTATGACAAAGGTGAAGCTACTCGATGAGAACAAGCAGGGTGTTGACGCATCGCTGTCGGTAGGAACAACAGCTTTTTGGCAGGATGACGGCAAAGCGAAATACGCTGGAAATGGTGCGTTGCTGTTTGAAAAATCATTCTGGCGGTTTCGTGCAGGGAGTGGCTTGCTTTATACTTCGCTGTCTACCTTCGAAGGTGCCAACAGTCTTCAGGATGGTAAGGCACTGAACAAAAGATATCCGGGCGAAGTTTCCGATCCTTTTAGTAACGTGGAAGGTTCGAGTCATACAATGGCAATTCCAGTCAGCCTGAGCTTTGCATTGACGAAAAGTCAGCAGCTTTTCGGAGAAATGGCGTTTCCAGTTAGTGGGTATGATACGGGCAATGGGCCATCCATGGCAGCGGGCTGGCGTTATAACACCCATACTCATGCCTACAGTATCTATCTGAGTAACACTGCTAACGGCAGCTTCAACTCGACCTTTACTGGCGGCTACAAAAACAACCAGTTGGATCTTTTTGGATTCGATATTTCGATCTTCTTCTAATCTGGAGAACTGAATTAAACAGACATAACAGCAGGTGAAGTATGAAAATAAATGTGACAATTTCGATAATCTTAATTCTGGTTTGCGGGCGAGCCTTTGCGGCAACCGAATTCAATATGACTTTTAACACAGCCGCTCCGGGGGGGCAGTATGCGCAGCAAAACGTAGTTGCTGTATGGGTAACTCAAACGAACAGTACGATTGTAAAGACGATTCTTCGCTACGGAGAAACGCGGAAAACTTCTCTGAGCACGTGGAATGCTGCCGATGGAGCATCTGTTGATGGAAAGATGGGTGCCACACGTTCTAGTCATGCCGCGCCAAGCCCGATGACAGCTACTTGGGATTTGAAAGATAAGTTAGGAAACGTTGTTCCGGATGGAACTTACTTTATCAAGCTGGAATGTGCGGATGGCAATCGGCAGGCGTACTCTTTTAATTTTGTAAAGAATAGCGCGGCGGGCACGCGTACTGATACTGGAAATACCTATTTTAAAAATATATCCATTGCCTACGCTCCACCTGTCGCAAACACCGCGCCGGTGGCGAACAGTCAGAGTGTGACCAATGCCGAAGACACGGCGAAGGCCATCACGCTTACCGCTACGGATGCACAAAGCAACACGTTGACGTATGCGATTGCAACCAGTCCGATTCACGGAACGCTTAGCGCTATTACAGCCACCAATCAGATTACGTACACGCCGGCAACCAATTATTATGGCGCGGACAGTTTCACTTTTACAGCCAAGGACGCCAGTTTGACCAGTACGCCTGCCACAGTTTCGATCACGGTGATGCCGGTGAACGACCCGCCGGTAGCGCAGAACCAAAGCGTGACCAATGTGGTGGAAGATACCGCCAAGGTGATTACGCTGGTTGCCACGGATGTGGAAACCAACGCATTGACCTATGCTATCGTCAGTAATCCGGCGCACGGAACTCTTGGTGCGGTTTCGTCCAATACCGTCATCTATACGCCCGAGACGAATTACTACGGTTCAGACAGTTTCACTTTTCGGGCGAGTGATGCCAGTCTGACCAGCACGCCCGCCACGGTTTCGATTGCTGTGACACCGGTCAACGATCCGCCGGTGGCGCAAGGACAGAGCACATCGACGGCTGAGAATACAGCCAAGGTAGTCACGTTGGTGGCGACGGATATTGAAACCAATGCGCTGACGTACTCCATTGTTGCTAATCCGTTACACGGTACGCTTGGTGCGGTTTCGTCCAATACAGTCACTTATACTCCGGCGACCAATTATTATGGTGCGGAAAGTTTTACATTTAAAGCCAACGACGGTTCTACTGATTCGGTTCCGGCAACGGTTTCGATCACAGTAACACACAGTAACCTGCCGCCAGTGTCGCAGAATCAGAGTGTGACCAACGTGGTGGAAGATACGGCAAGGGTGATTACGCTGGTGGCGATTGATCCCGAAACCAATGCGGTGACTTATGCTGTGGTGACGGCTCCAAGCTTTGGGACACTCAGCACGATTTCGTCAAACACCATCACCTACACTCCGGCGACGAATTATTACGGTTCGGACAGCTTTGCGTTCCGGGCCAGCGATGGAGTTTTGACCGGCAACACAGCGACGGTTTCGATCACGGTGACACCGGTCAACGACCCGCCGGTGGCGCTGGCACAGAGTCTGACCGCGACCGACGGAATCCCGGTGTCGGTCACGCTGACGGCAACGGATGCTGAAACCAACGCGCTGACTTACAACCTTGTCTCGCTGCCCGTGAACGGGCATCTGGTTGGAACACCGCCTTCGCTGACCTATATTCCGGTACGAGGTTTGAACGGTTCGGATTCGTTCACGTTCAACGCTTTTGACGGAACGGTCATTGGCAACACGGCGACGGTATCCATTTCGCTGGTCTTCATAGACAGCAGTAGCAACGGCATTCCGAACAGCTGGAAGTCAGCATACGGCGTCACCGATGCCAATGCGGACCCGGACGGTGACGGTGCGTCCAACTATGCCGAATATATGGCGGGTACCAATCCGACGAATAAAACTTCTGTGTTCGCTGTGAATGTTCCGCAGCTGACCGGCGGAACCAACGTGGTGATCCGGTGGAGCAGTGTTCAATACCGCTTTTACACGGTTCAGATGTCGTCGAATCTGATCAGCGGATGGAACACGTTGACGAGCAACAATGTTGCCACGCCGCCGCTGAATGTTTATACAACAACTGTTAATCAGGCTGGGTCCGGATTTTACCGGGTACGGCTGGAACGGTAAGCTGAACGCAGATAAAACTCCGGATCAGAACGATTGAATGAAAATAATTTTTTGTAAGCCCTTCCGGAGAGTTGTTGCCGTAAGTCTGTTTATTTTACTGGCGGGCGCGATGAAAGCCCTGCCAGCAGAAGAAGCAAGTCCGGCGACACACCCGACTTCGGCGTGGATTGTCAGCCCGCTTTTCGGAGTCGCTGCAAACGAGAATTTAAAAAACGGACAGACCGATATGAGCCCGGAGTCCGGTCTTTTTGTGATGTATGCCTCGCCGCGCTTCGTATTAAACAACACGACGTTTTTTACGGACGTGAACCAGAGCGAGGTCTGGGGAAATATTTCATCGGTCAGCCTGTACGGCGATCCAAAAGCGAACCTGACCTGGTATCTGGGCGGCAGTTATGTCTGGCATCAGATTCAGACCCGCACCGTCAAAGTGACCATCAGTGAACCATTGGGGAAAGTCGGTGTGGTTTGGCGGATCCGCCCGATACACTTGTCAATCACTCCGTACGTCGGATATGCGCCCGAAACCGTGACCACCCAATTCCCGCCAGCCTGGGGTCTGAAGGCCGATCGAGACCGTTCCGATATTGCCGTGTACGGAATTTCAGCCTACTGGCACTGGCGGATGCTCGGTGCCGATGCCAAGTATTATCTTTCGAACGATCTCGATCACGGCACACTGAACAGCACGTTTCGCGTGTGGGCAACCGCCATGTTCAATAAACGGGTAGGCGTTTTGGGGCGCTTCGAATACACCGAACAGAACACCAGTAAGGACACGTCGGTTATGTTCGGCCCCGTGTTTGTTTTTTAGCTGTGACGCAACCTAAGACGGTTCGGATTTAAGCAGCAGCGGAATGCGGATTTTGTGTTTCAGGCTTTCTGAAACGCTCCCGGAAAGAATGTCACCAAGAAACTTGTGGCCGTGTGTGGCCATCGCGACGAGATCGTAGTCGCCGGTTTCAATTTCCTTGAGGATCTGTTCGTCCGGCTCCGAGGAACCCCGGCCCGAGAAAACTCAGGAACTGTTTGAGCGGAAATCCATTCTGGGCGGATGATGCGGCGGCCATGAGCCGTTTACAGCAAATCATCTGCATATTCCGTGACGCTTTTTTGCGGAAGATTTTTTCAATGTTTGGGAACGGGAAACTTGCGCCAGCCCGCCGTTGCGGGTACAAAAGCGCTTTAAAACAAGGTGTTTCAATGAGTGTGCAACCGGATAGAAAAGCGTTTTTGAAAAAGGCGAAGCAGGGGAACCTGATTCCGGTCTGGAAGGAAATCCTAGCCGATCAGGAAACGCCGGTTTCCGCCTATGAACGCGTACGGAAATTTCTGCGCGAAAAAGACCACGCCTCGCACACCTGGATGCTGGAAAGCGTCGAAGGCGGCGAGCATATCGGGCGCTACTCTTTCATCGGCGGAAATCCGCGCGCCATCCTCCGCGCACGCGGCTCTGTCACCGAAATCACCGAAGACGGCGCAACGACGAAAGTCGCTGACGCCGACCCGCTCAACGCGCTCAAGGCCTATATGAGCCGCTATCAGCCGGTACACGATCCGGCGCTTCCGCGTTTTACCGGCGGGGCCGTCGGCTTTATCGGTTACGACATGATTTCCGTTTTCGAGCCGCGTGTGCCGGTGATCAAAAAAGACGTCATCGGCAATCCCGACATGGTGATGATGATCACCAACGCCATCATTATTTTTGATCGGGTCAACCACACCATGAAAGTGGTTGCCAATGCCTATGTCGATGGCAACCCCGATAAAGCCTATGACGAAGCGCTGGCGGAAATTGATGAACTTTGTGAAGCGCTGCTGCAGCCGGTTGGCCGTGTGCTGATCGAAGCACATCTAGATGTCGCGCCGATCGAGCCGCAGTCCAACACCACTCCGGACGAGTTTCGCGGCATGGTGCGCAAGGCGCAGGAATACATCCGTTCCGGTGACATTATCCAGACCGTGCTTTCACAGCGTTTCGAAGTGGAGAATACGGCAGATTCGCTGGATGTTTACCGTGCGTTGCGCGCCGTCAATCCGTCACCCTACATGTTTTGTCTCGATCTCGCTGAAAGTGCACTGGTCGGTTCGTCGCCCGAAGTTCACGTACGCTGTGAAGACCGCCGGATTGAAGTCCGTCCGATCGCCGGAACTCGGCCGCGCGGCAAAACCGAAGCGGACGATCTGGCTCTGGAAAAAGAACTGCTCGCCGACCCGAAGGAACTGGCCGAGCACGTTATGCTGGTTGACCTCGGACGTAACGACATTGGCCGCGTCTGCGAATTTTCCAGTATCAAAGTGCCGGAGCAGATGGTTATAGAGCGCTATAGTCACGTCATGCATATTGTTTCCGACGTGACCGGAACGCTTTCGCCGGAGCACGACGCCTATGATGTTATGCGCGCCACATTTCCTGCCGGAACCGTCAGCGGCGCGCCGAAAATCCGAGCGATGGAAATCATCGCCGAACTCGAAAAGTCGAAGCGCGGCCCGTACGCCGGAGCCGTCGGCTACTTCAGTTTCGACGGCAATCTGGATTCCTGCATCACCATCCGTACCGTCGTGCTCGACAAGAATAAAGCCTACGTTCAGGCTGGCGCCGGCATTGTCGCCGACTCGGTTCCGGAAATGGAATATCAGGAAACCCGCAACAAAGCCCGCGGCATGATGAAAGCCCTCGCGCTGGCCAAACACTACGCCGCCGCGCGGGAAGGGGTGGCAAAATGATTCTCGTGATCGATAACTACGATTCGTTCACCTACAACCTTGTACAGTATCTTGGTGAGCTGGGCGCGGAGATGAAAATTTTCCGTAACGACAAAATCACCGTCGCCGAAGCCGTCGCGCTCAAACCGGAAAAAGTTTTAGTCAGTCCAGGCCCGTGCTCGCCGCGTGAAGCCGGAATTTCGTGCGACATCATCCGCGAATTCGGCCCGCGCGTTCCGCTGCTCGGCGTCTGCCTGGGTCATCAGGCGATCGGCGACGTGTTTGGCGGCAACGTCGTTCGCGCCGCGCGGCTGATGCATGGCAAAACCTCGCCGATTCTGCATCACGGCGAAAGCGTTTTTAAAGGCCTGCCGAGTCCGTTCAATGCCACGCGCTATCATTCGCTGATTGTCGAACGAGAAAGCCTGCCGTCCTGCCTGAAGATCACCGCCGAAACGGCTGAAGGCGAAATTATGGGACTGATGCACACAACACTTCCGGTGCACGGCGTCCAGTTTCATCCAGAATCCATTCTCACCGAGCACGGCAAAGAGCTCCTCCAGAACTTTCTGGATATGTAAGTCATGTATTTCGATACGCACGTCCATTTTGACGACTTTGTGAAGGACGGCACGCTGGAGCGCGTGCTGGAGCGCGCGGAAGTTTCCGGCGTCTGGAAGATGATTGCCGTCGGCGGCTCGCCGGAAGCCAACGCACTGGCACAAATGCTGGCTGGAGCTTTCCCGAAAAGAATCTACGCCGCCGCCGGTTACGACCGGCATATGGCGTCCGGACCGATTTACGACATTACAGCACTGCGTGAACTGGCGGCAAAAGATTCAACGGTTGCTATCGGCGAAACCGGGCTCGACTATTTTTACGAACCGGAAAAAGCCAAAGAGCAGAAACGGCTGTTTTTCCAATGTCTTGAAACCGCCATCCATTTTCGTAAGCCGGTGATTGTTCACACGCGCGACGCCGACGATGACACGTTGGCGATGCTCACCGATTTTTCCCGGCACTGGAAAGGTGATCCGGCGCGGCGCGGCGTGGTTCACTGCTTTACCCGTGACCGGAAGATGGCGAAGGCGCTGCTCGATCTCGGTTTTTATATCAGCTTCAGCGGCATCGTCACTTTCGCCAATGCCGATCCGCTGCGCGAAGTGGCGAAGTTTATTCCTGATGATCGTTTATTGATCGAAACGGATGCACCATATCTGGCGCCGATACCGCATCGCGGCGAATGTTGCGAGCCGGCTTTCGTGGTTGATACTGCCAAACGGCTTGCCGAACTGCGCGGCTGTGAAGTAGAGTCGCTGGCGAAAACGACCGCACAGAATGCGATCCATTTGTTCGGACTGGAATAGGAAAAGACGTTATGAAAAAAATTCTGTTTGCACTCATTGCGCTGACCGCCGTTGCGTATGCGGAAGAGGCTGCTGTCAAAGTAAAGGTAGTCGGCGATCGCGTCAGTCTGCGCGCCGTGCCGGACACCAACGCCGTTCTACTCGGTCGCACCATGCTGGGCGACGAACTGGTTCTGAAAGATAACAGCAATCCGGAATGGGTCGGTATTCTGCCGCCCGAGACGATAGACCTTTGGGTGAGCGGCGAGTTTGTCAGCGATAAAACGGTGCGGACGGAACTGCTTAATATCCGTTCCGGCCCGAGTTTAAGCCACAGCGTAGTCGGCACAGCGAGCAGCGGAACGGTTTTGAATGTTCGCGGAGAAATCGCTCAGTGGTTGAAGATTGCGCCAACTTCCAACACGACGGTTTGGGTCAGCCGCAAATATGTTGATGCACCCGGAGCTGTGATAACTGAGCCTGTCGCGGTGCCGTCATCGACGCAGAAAACTCAGACGGTCGTTCAGGCTGTTGCGGAGCCGACCGTTCAGGAAGTCATGACATCCATCTCAGCGGCATCGAAGAAGAAGCTCGTCGAAGATTCCTCCAAGCTGCAGGGCGTCGAGGGAACCTATTACGGCGTATTGCGGCCGTTCGACGGTACGCTTTATCAGCTGGTGGATGATCACTTTACGGACATCACCGTCTGTTATGTTCGCGGGAATGAGGCTCAAATGAAAACGTTTACCGGTATGCGACTTCAGATCACCGGCAAAGTTTACTGGGTTGAAGGGATGGATCTGCCGGTGGTTAACAAGCCGACACGAATCAGACTTCTTCCAACAGAGAAAAAATAGAAATATTGTTCATCCGCGATCATCTGCCGTCGTTCCATTTGTAGCCGAGGGCCTTGACCTCGGTTTTATAGATAATGAACATGTCCTTTGTAAGGCCATTGATCGGCATCGAGCACCAGCCCCGCACGCACCGGATTCTGCCGGACATAATTCCACTTTTCCGAATAGGATTCGTTTGATCGAAGTAAGTGGTCGAAAAATTCTTTTTGCCAAACAGGGGCGCTAATCCCTAAAAGTGCGGTCAACTCCTTTGCGCTCCACTGCTTCCATGCACCAATCATTTGCGAAAGTGTGGTCGTGCCAGACGCATCCGTGCAGAAGAAATGAACGTGGTCAGGCATGATCACATACGAGCCGATTGCCCATCCGTACAGATCCAGAGATTTATCCCAGTGCTTCCGCAAAATCTCGTGTACAGCCGGAATAGTTAGAATTTTCCGGCGCACGTGAACACAGGCCGTAACAAAATAACGCGGGTGGCTTTCCCAAATCCCGGTCAGACGTTTCATGTGTTTATGCGTGTCCATTTCATACACATCCGCGATCACGGATCGCGGCTACAATTCGGCTTTGCAGAGCTCGTAAAAGTTGCAGTTTTTGCATGAGGCCGGATCGGCCGCCAGTTCCCACTCCTCCTTCGGGAGCGGTGCGTTTCTGGATCGATCAAAATCAACCAGATATTCCGTCATTTCCGCCACGGAATCTTCGATACGCGCTTCGAGCAGTTTGAAATCTTCGGCGGTCAACTGGAACGGGGCGACCAGACCTTCGTTTAGATATTCGACGTAGAGGAACGTATCTTCGGGTTTGGCACGGAATTTTTCACGAGCCCAGAGCGCGTAAAGCCCCAGCTGCTCGCGGTGCGATTCTTTTACCTTGCCGGCTTTCCAGTCGTGAATATGAAACTGTCCTCCGACGCGATAAGCGTAATCCGGAATCACATACATCTTCACACCGTTGAACTCGATGCTCTCCGGGTCGCCGCCCATATCCGGCGTTTTAACCGGCAGTTCCTGTTCGCGGGCGACGGTTCCAATTCTCGGAAGAACCTTGCCGACAAAATTGATAATGCAGTTTTTGATCTGACCGCTCATCTGCTCGGCGACCGCTTTTTCATCGCCCATCACGCCGTAATAATGTTCGCGCAGACAGCAGAACTTTTTCGGATCAGTCTTCCATTCGCCGCGTTTGGATTCCGTCCACTTCTGGCGCAGGAAAGGACGGGCGACGGTTTCGAATGCTTCGTCGGCAGTAATCGGATTGCCAGCCTGATGCTGGCGCAGAATGCGCATGACTGAATTTTCTGCTGCCTGACCCATCAAACCCCAGCGGTTATCCATCTTATTGAGCTGGTAGGCCTTTTTTGTTTCCGGAGAGGCGTTCTTTTCCCAGCCGCCCCACATGCCGTACTTGCTCCAATAGCGCCGCCGCCGGCATTCGTCGAAATCCGCCGCTGCGCTGAACGACCACGAAAAGGTATTTTCCAGTTTTCCCATGCCGGAGAATCTAGCTGTCCGCCGTTGCTTTAGCAATAAGCGATGAACTGGCACGCCAGCCCCTTCGACTCTCTTCGTTCGCTCAGGGTATTCGTCTCGTTCGAAGGGATGGCCTGCCATGAGCGAGAGAGTGAATCGAACGAGTCGAATGGTACCCCGGGCGGGATTGCCACTCCCTTTGGTCGTTGCTTCACGAATGTGAAGCCCAGCTCACCTGCGGCTCGGTTGCCATTCCGCTTCGCTTCATTGCTTCACGTTTGTGAAGCCTGTCTCGGCCTTTGGCCTCGGCGCGAACCCGATGGTTCTCATCCCGCTGGTACCCCGGGCGGGATTCGAACCCGCGACCTACGGTTTAGGAAACCGTTGCTCTGTCCAGCTGAGCTACCGGAGCGACGGGGCGAACTATGAAGGATGAACGATGAAAGATGAAAGCGGATTTTTTCCAACCATTGGAAAAGAGTTGCCGGCCTCCGGTACCGGAGGACTGATCAGGGGGATGCTCGACAAGAATGAGAGAGCTGTGGTATTCGAGAGTCTATGCTGAATGCTATTGACCAAGCGGAAAAGTTCCTGAAGGTGGCCGGCGAATTTAGTCTAGGAGACCTGCCCACCGAGCAGTCTCATCCCCTGACGGCGGATCTCTCCCGCCTTTCACAGGAGGATTTGCGCGCCGCGTTTAACCGATTGCGGGAGGTAGACCTCTTAGCGCTGTCGTGCTTGTGTGGTGAGGCGGAGAGGATTGCGGAGCTTGCTCAGTGCATTGCGGACACCTTTGCCTCCGGAGGACGGCTGTTTATTGCGGGATGCGGCGCTACGGGACGGCTTGCCCTTACCGTCGAAATGCTTTGCCGGAGCGGCGTGCTGCCCCCGGAACTGCGGGAATCCGTAATCGGATTCATGGCGGGCGGTGATGTTGCGCTGATCCGTTCGATTGAGGGCTTTGAGGATCACCCCGAATATGGAGCGCGACAATTAACGGAACTGGGCTACCGGGATGGCGACATGCTCGTGGGTGTGACGGAAGGCGGGGAGACGCCGTTTGTCATCGGTGCGGTCCAGGCTTCGATTCCGCTTTCGATCCGCGCGCCGTGGTTCTGTTACTGTAATCCCGACGACGTGCTCAGGCGTGTCGCCACCCGCTCGCGTGAAACGCTGGATGACCCGCGCATTCGAAAGCTGAATCTGACTGTGGGGCCGATGGCTCTCGCGGGCAGCACAC
Organism: Kiritimatiellaceae bacterium; assembly: GCA_013141415.1. NCBI lineage: Bacteria > Pseudomonadati > Kiritimatiellota > Kiritimatiellia > Kiritimatiellales > Kiritimatiellaceae > Kiritimatiellaceae bacterium. The sequence continues at coordinate 577,495 of JABFQY010000003.1, read as the reverse complement.
GCATGCAGGCCACCACCGTCCAGTTGGCGGCCCTGTTGATTGCTATCCGGCATCGTGACCGTCCTGGCATGATCGGGGAGGAACTGGAGCGCCTGATGGCAGCGATAGAGCGATTGAATTATGCAGAGTTGGCGCCGCTGACGGAGGCCGAGAGTGCCATTTACCAGAACGGGGGCCATGTGCTTTACTCTACCCGCGAGTATGGACTGACAGTGTTGACCGACACCACCGAGCGCGCCCCGACATTCAGCCTCGCCGCATTTGAGAACCTGCAGGACACCAGTCTGCCCAAATCGCTTTGCTACCTGACGCTTGCCGAGTCACGGGACAGCGCCGGTGCCTGGGATGCCCTCCTTGGGCGAGGGCCGCGCACGCTCGAATGGCAGGAAACGCGCAGCATAACCGGCAGGGACTGGCTGCTTGGGTATGACATTTCCAACCATGCCCGTGCGCACCGCGAGGCGCGATGGGGCTCTGCCGCGCATCTGTTTTCGATTGAGGACGGCAGCAGCAGTGTCCGTTTCGCCCTTGATGACATTGCGGTCGCGGTACCGATGCCTGCCGATGTGATTCAGCGCAACCTCTGCCTGAAGGTGCTGCTCAATGCGCATTCCACGCTGATGATGGGCCGTCTTGGCCGCTACGAGGGAAACCTCATGACCTGGGTAAAGCCGAGCAATAACAAGCTGATCGACCGGGCGATCCGCTATGTGCGCGAACTCCACTGCAGGCGTTGCGGACGCAGACCGGATTACTCTATGGTGGCGCACGCGCTGTTTGAGGCACAGGCGTCGTTGCAGCCTACCGAACCGATTGTATTGAAAACGCTGGAGAGAATCCGGCAGGAGGGATGAAATAATGGCTTTTGTTGACTGGCTGATTGCGGCTGCATATTTGATTACGGTTCTTTGCGTAGGCTTCTATGCCGGCGGCCGCGAGGAGAATGAGGCGGATTTTCTTGTCGGGGGGCGAAAGGTTCCATGGCTTGCGGTGCTTGCATCGCTCATCGCCACCGAAGTCAGCGCGGCCACCTTTCTCGCGGTGCCGGGCATTGGCTTTGGCGAAAACATGACTTATCTGCAGTTCGGCATAGGGTCCATCCTGGCGCGGTTTTTCGTCGCCGCCGTGTTCATCGGTGCCTTTTACAATGCGGGCTGCATGAGCATCTACGAGTTTCTCGGCAAGAGCTTCGGGCCGCGCAGCCAGTACGCGGGCTCCCTGCTGTTCCTTGTCACCCGGTTGATGGCGTCCGGTGTCAGGCTGCTTATCGCGGCAAAGGGACTCAGTATTATTTTCGGGATGCCTCTGCATTGGGTCATCATCGCGTTCACCCTTTTCACCGTTATTTACACAGGTTACGGCGGCATCAAGGCGGTGATCTGGACAGATTGTGTGCAGGCGCTCGTGTTTACGGGGGCTGGGATCGCCGTGCTTTGCTACATCGTGCAGGTGCTGGGATGGCACTCTTTTGTATCAGCGGGTATGGAGGGCGGGCGTTTTGAAGTATTCCGGCTCGTACCCGACGGAGAAGGAATCGGCGCGTGGTTCAACGACTCGAAAACGCTGATGATGGCTATCTGGTTCGGTTTTATCAGCACAACGGCTGCGCTGGGAACGGATCAGGATCTCACGCAACGCCTGCTCAGCGCCAAAAACGCAGCCAGCGCACGGCGCAGTGTTGCCCTCAGCGGGTTCATCGCCATCCCGATTGCGGCGCTTTTCCTGCTGGTGGGGGTTGGTCTCTACGGAATAAGCTGCACGCCGCTGGGCGCCGAGCTCACGAATCTCTCAAGCAATGATGAGGCATTTCCGCGGTTTATCACAGCAATCGCCCCGGCGGGATTGCGCGGGCTGCTGCTCGCCGGCGTGCTGGCCGCGGCGATGTCCAGCATTGACTCCACGACGGCCGCCCTGAGTTCCTCGGTCTTACGGGATCTGATCGAACCATGGACGGGCAGGAAGCGAGAGAAACTCAACCATCTGGCGATCTCCCGCTGGCTTATTTACATTTTTGCCATCATCCTTGCGCTGATCGCATGGCTGTTTCGCGATAGTGAGTCGTTCCTGTGGCTCGCATTTCAGGTTACCAGCGTCACGTACGGCGTCTTGCTCGGAGTATTCCTGCTGGGTCTGCGAGGCAGGCGCGGCAATGATGCCGGAAACATGCTGGCGATCGGGTTGGGGCTGTTGGTGGCGTCTATAAGCCTTGCCGCCATTAAAACGGGGCGGATTTCCATCGCGTGGACATGGGTGATAGCGATCGGCGCAGCGGTCACCTATGCCGTTGGCAACGCTTTTAAACGGAATGAAAATGATTCTGATACCCGAGCCTAATTCTGTCCGGCTTAAAGATGGTGTTTGCATCCATCCGGAGCAGACACCCTCTGTCGCGGTTGATGCGACGCTGGGCGCCGAGGCGTACCGTTTATCCATTTCACCCGATGGCGTGCACATCGCGCATGGCGGGCCGGCGGGCATATTCTACGCGCGCCAGACACTCGCACAGATTGCCGGCCAGTGCGGCGAACGGATGCCCTGTCTGGAAATTGAGGACGCGCCGGCCTTGCCTGAGCGCGGATTCATGCTGGATATCAGCCGCTGCAAAGTTCCGACGCTTGAGTCTCTGATGGACATCGCCAGCCTCATGGCATCCCTGAAGCTGAACCAGTTCCAGCTCTACATGGAGCATACATTCGCCTACGCGGGCCATGAAACGGTTTGGAAGGGTGCTTCCCCGATGACGGCTGAGGAACTCCGCGCATTGGACGCCCATTGCCGCGAACTCCACATCGAACTCGTTCCCAACCAGAACAGCTTCGGCCACATGGAGCGATGGCTGCGCCACAACGACTACCGGCATCTTGCCGAGTGCCCGGACGGCTTTGTGCACCCGGTTGACGGCAAGCGCCGCCCCTGGGGCACGACGCTCAGGCCCGACCAGGCATCGCTGGATTTTGTCGGCGGATTATTTGACGAGCTGCTGCCCAACTTCACGAGCCGCAAGTTCAACATCGGCGGCGACGAGCCCTGGGAACTGGGGACAGGCTGGAGCCAGCCTCTGGCTGAAACCATGGGAAAGGGCCGTCTCTATCTCAATCATTTGTCGAAACTCGTGGCGCTCGCCACCGCGCATGGGCGTGAGGCGCTTTACTGGGCGGATGGCCTGCTGCATTCGCCGGAGCTGGCCCCGCTCGCCCCGGACAACGCCCGCCCGGTCATCTGGGGGTATGAGGCCGATCACCCGTTCGACGAACAATGCGCGCTGATCGCGGCAACAGGCAAGCCGTTCTATATTGCACCGGGAGATTCCACCTGGAACAGTTTTACCGGGCGTTTGCACACGGCGCGTGCCAACATCCGCGCCGCCGCTCAGGCCGCTGTGCGCCACGGAGCCAGAGGATTTCTGCATACGCATTGGGGCGATAACGGTCATCCCCAGACGTGGGCGACCGCCTTGCCGGGTCTGCTGCTCGCCGCGAATGCCTCATGGAATCCCCGCGCCGATGAGCCGGCGCTGGCGGACAGCCTCGACCTTTTGCTCTTCAAAGACTCCTCGGGAAATCTGGGCAAGGCCTCTGTCGCGCTTGGGGAATTGGATGAAGCCATGGACATCCCCATTCCGAACCGCAGTTTCCTGTTTCTCGGTTCGCACCTGCCGCCAGAGGAACTCGCGTCCTATCTTCCGTTACTGACGGACCAGAAGCTGGAGGCCGGGCGGCAATGTCTCGATTTGGCGCGGGCACACATTGAGAAGGCTACCCCGCAAACGGGCGAGGGCATGCGCTGCCGCGAGGAACTGCTGCTGGCGCACGACATGGCCCGCTACGCGCTTGAACGTGCACGTCGAATCAGGGATAACGCCTCCCTTGGCCCGCTGCAAGCGGTGAGCATGGAGCTCAAGGCGCGTTTCGCGGACATTTGGTTGAAGCGCAACAGGCCCGGTGGACTTGAAGAAAGTCTGGCCGATAAGAAATAGCTTTTCAGGCAGCGCGGTTTCCAGAACCTGAAAAATGTAAGGATGTATGCAATGTCAAAAGCAACATAACAGAGTACATCATCATCTTCGTCTTCATGCTGGTTCTCTCGAACCTCGGGCGGGTTTTTAAGGCGTTTAACAAATAACACCAGCGACTATTTCCGCGGCGGCGAGCGGACAACCTGGTGGCTTCTCGGTGTAAGTGTATGGATGAGCGCGGTCAGCGCGACGGTCTTTACCGGGGTTGCCGGTGCGGTTTATGAAGCCGTTGCTCTGTCCAGCTGAGCTACCGGAGCGAAAGACAAAGTATGCGGGATGGAGCCTGTGAAAGGTTTTTTATCCCCAGCTTCGATATTCCTTGTTCCGCGGAATGCGGTTCCATATTCTCCATCCCACTATGACTATTGATGAACAGCTCAACGTCCTCACAGCCCGCCATGTGGATTTGATTTCCGCCGGGGAACTGAAGCGCAAACTCGAAGCCGCCAAAAAAGAAAAGCGCGGTCTGCGCATCAAATACGGCGCCGACCCGTCCGCGCCGGATATTCATCTCGGCCACGTCGTCGGCCTGAACAAGCTGCGCGAATTTCAGGACGCGGGGCATACGGTGGTTTTCATTATCGGCGATTTCACCGGCATGATCGGCGACCCGTCCGGCAAGTCAGCGACCCGTCCGGCGCTTTCCCGCGAGCAGGTTGCCGCCAACGCCGAAAGTTATAAGCGGCAGATTTTTAAAGTACTCGATCCGGAAAAAACCGAAGTACGCTTCAATTCCGAATGGCTCGGCGGCATGAAGTTTGAAGACGTCATCCGTCTCTCCGCGCACGTCACCGTGGCCCAGTTGCTGGCGCGCGACGACTTTTCTAAACGCTACGCTGACAACCGCCCAATCTCTCTCGTCGAATTTCTCTATCCGCTGGTGCAGGCCTACGACTCCGTCATGGTCAAAGCCGACGTGGAACTTGGCGGAACCGACCAGCTTTTCAATCTGCTGCTGGGCCGCGAACTGCAAAAGGTTTACGGACAGGAACCGCAGGTCGTCATGACACTTCCGCTGATCGAAGGACTCGACGGCGTGCAGAAAATGAGCAAGAGCCTCGGCAACTATGTCGGCGTCAATGAATGCGCCAAAGATATGTTCGGCAAACTGATGAGCGTCAGCGACGAGCTGATGTGGAAATATTTCCTGCACATCCTTTGCCGGAATCCGGCGGAAATCAAAACTATGCAGGCCAAAGTCGCCTCCGGCGAATTGCATCCGCGCGCCGTTAAAGACGAACTCGGCCGCTGTGTCGTCGACCGCTTTGTCGGCACTGGCGAAGGCCAGAAAGCCTCCGACGAATTCGCCCGCATCTTTTCTCAGAACGAACTGCCGGACGATATGCCCGATCTAAAACTGGATGGCGACACCGGTATCATTGATCTGGTCGTCAAAGCCGGATTCGCGACCTCCACCAGCGAAGCCCGCCGTTTGGTTCAGCAAGGCGGGGTGCGCATCAACGACGAACAGATTTCCGACGTCAAAGCGGTCATCACGCCTGCCGACGGAATGATTCTTAAAGTCGGCAAGCGCAAGTTCGCCCGCATCGTGTGCTGAAACCAGAACCTATCCAAAAACCTCCCGCCGCGTGGGGTCACGCGGCCTACAGGGGAGTGGATTTCTTTCAGTGTTATGTAGGCCGGGTGACCTCACCCGGCGCTCTTCAGAACGGCAACGCTACCCGCGTTTTTCCCAATGCTCGGAACCACCGTACAAACGTTAGGCGAAGTCACCCGCCTGCACCTACAGTTGTTTCGGATCACCGCATTCACTCTATCGCGGACTCCGCCCGCTCAGAGTGATGCGTAACGTTCACCAGCGATTTAAAGTCGACTTGATCTCACTCTATGTTTAAGAACGCGGGCATGAATTCTGTCATTCTAAAAAAAGGTCGCGAAAAGAATCTGCTTCAGCGGCATCCGTGGATTTTTTCCGGAGCGATCGAGCGCGTCGAAGTCGCGCCGGGTGTCGGCGAAACCGTCACGGTCTGTTCGTTTGACCGTAAACCGCTGGCGCAAGCCGCGTGGTCGCCGCAGTCGCAGATTTCCCTGCGCGTCTGGAGCTTTAATCCGGCGACCGTTATTGATGCCGACTTCTTCCGGACGAAGCTGAAAAATGCCATTGCTGCTCGCGGGAAAATTAATTCCAACGCACTCCGGCTGGTCGCGGCGGAGTCCGATGGACTGCCCGGTCTGATTATCGACCGCTATGCCGACTGGCTGGTCTGCCAGTTTCTTTCCGCTGGTTCCGAATTTTGGAAAGACACCATCGTAGAACTGTTGCAGGAACTTTTTCCCGGACTTTCCATCTACGAGCGATCCGATGTTTCGGTGCGCGAAAAAGAAGGTCTTCCGTCGCGTTGCGGCGTGCTGAGCGGCGCGGAGCCGCCGGAGCACGTTGAAATCGAAGAAAGCGGCATGCGTCTGCTGGTGGACATTAAAGGCGGACACAAGACCGGTTACTACCTCGATCAGCGTGACAGCCGCTTGGCCGTACGCCAGTGGGCCGAAGGGCGCGACGTACTCAACTGCTTTTCCTACACCGGCGGCTTCGGTGTCGCCGCACTGCTTGGCGGCGCGAAGCACGTTCTGCAAATGGACAGCTCCGGCCCGGCGCTTGAGATTGCCAAACAAAACGCCACGCTCAATGGACTCGATCCGGCGGCTTCGGAATACATCGAAGGCGATGTGTTCAAAGAGCTGCGCCGCTTCCGCGACTCGCGGCGCGACTTTGACCTGATCATTCTCGATCCGCCGAAGTTCATTGAATCGCGCAATCAGCTCGAAAAGGGCGCGCGCGGTTATAAAGACATCAACCTGCTGGCCTTCAAACTGCTGCGGCCCGGCGGACTGCTTTTCACTTTTTCCTGTTCCGGCCTGATGGAGATGCCTCTGTTTCAGAAGATTGTCGCCGACTCCGCGCTCGATGCCGGACGGAACGGGCAAATTCTGGCGGTACTGAATCAGTCACCGGATCATCCGATCGCCCTGAATTTCCCGGAAGGGGCCTATCTCAAAGGCCTGCTCTGTCGCGCGGAGTAGTTTTTGATAACAAAACCGGATTGCATTCCAAAATGCCTACGGCATATTTTCCCGCGTTATTCGATTTTTGTGAGGAGTTTAATTTGAAAAAGCGCAGTTCTCTGGTGTTAATCCTGTTGTGCATGGTGCTGGCGGCAGTCTTGTTTGGCAGCTGGTTCCGGTGTCAGGAAGGCTATAACGATGTGAAGGGTCGCCCGGCCCTCCGTTATACACAGCAGGATTCTTTCTGGAAGGCGATCGACTCGAATGTCTTTCTGGCGATGAACGGCACAATGAAAGACAATCCGGTGATGCAGACGGTCTGGGGCATTGCCAACCATCGTGCGTTTGATCTTGTCGCTGCCGCATGGATGGGACTTCTGTTTGTCATTTATTATGTCCGCAATCCGCGGAATGAAAACCGCGCCGAACTGATTCAGTTCGGACTCTACATGATCGCCGCGCTTCTGCTCGTTACGCTGGCATCCGAGGCGCTTATTCATTTTCATCGCCTGTCGCCGACGGAAACCGCCGGACTGAAGGCGCAGGCGATTCTGCTTACGGATTTGAAGGAGCATATCACCTGGAGTGTAAAGGTCGGCTCCAGCAACAGTTTCCCCGGTGACCACGCGACCGTGCTGATGTTTATCGGCTCCTTTCTTATCTGGCGACTGCGCTCATGGTACGGGTGGTGCGCCGCCTTCGGTATAATTGTTTTTGCCTTGCCGCGTCTGGCGGGCGGCGGCCACTGGCTGTCCGACATTCTGGTCGGCAGTCTTTCCTTCTACCTTTTCTTTTTTCCGCTGGTTTTATTTCAACCGGTTCGCGAATGGATCCTGAAGGTCTTGTACAATCCATCACGTTGGATTTGCCGAAACCTGCCTTTTTCCGGGGCCGACGGACAAAATCATTAAAAACGGATTGGTCTCCGCTTTGACTCAGGGAAGAATTAAACCTTTAATGGCGGCTGGCGTACAATCACACAGGGAGAAACGATGAAGTTGTTTTTGGATGAAAGTCTAAGCCCGGATCCAACCAATACAACTGCTGGGCGGTATGACGGAGAGTGGACGTTTCTCACCGTCTATCCGCACGCCATGCGCCTGCTTTCTCCGGGCCGCCTTGAACCGGAAATTGCGCTGGAGAATCTGGACTTACGAAAAGATCCCGGCCCGTTCCGCTGCGAAGTCCGGGCCGGTGACGAACTGGATGTACTGATTGATTTCGGCACCGAACTGGTCGGCCACCTGACCGTGGAACTGAAACTGCCTTCCGGCGGCGGAATCGCCTGCAGTACCGGCGAGAGCGAACTGGAAGCCCGCGACTGGGGGCCTGCCAGTCAGTGCAAAGGACAGCGTCCTCGTAAGCAGAATTTTTATCCTTCATCCGCCGGACTGTTCTCATTCCAGATCGAAGAGGGCGCTTTCCGGTTTGCGCGCATCCGCTTGGCCGGTGTTGTCGGCAAGGTGGAGCTTTTAAAAATCGCTGTGGAAGCGCAATTCTACGGAAAAGAGCGGCGGAGCCGGTTTCAGTGCGAAGACCCTTTCTGGCAGAGACTCTGGGAATCCACGCTCTACACGGCGCGGCTGAATACCCGTCCGGATGAATTCTGGGACGGCCCGAAACGCGACCGCCATCTCTGGTGGGGCGACGGCCGCATGGTGAAAGGCAGTTTCGACTTCGGCTATTTTGATCCGCGCCCGACGGAGCGTCTGCTGGCAAAATTTCCGTTGAAGCAATGGGCAAACAACATTCCGGTTTTCTCCTTCGAATCGATCAAAATGGTTCGCGAGCATTTGCAGTGCTACGGCCTTTCGGACACGGTTGTCTCTTCGATCCGCGACCGGTTCTGGCCGCAGATGGATTGGATTATTTCAACTCAGTGCGGCGAAGACGGGCGGGTCGAGCGCCGCGACGACGTGGAATATTTTTTCAAGATGGGCTTTGTCGATTGGTCGCCCATGCCGCTCGGCGGGCGCATGGAGGAACTGAGCATCGAACAGTTTTTCTGGCTGGAGTGTTTGCAGGATGCCGCGTGGATCGCCCGCCAGCTGGGAGACGAACCGCGCAGCACAGACTATCTGGCCCGCGCCGTCCGTTTACGTTCGCTGTTAAGGAAATTGTTTCGCACGAAGGGCGGATTCCATCACACGCTGGGACTGGCGGAAACACCCGAAACACCGTGGCGCATGCCGCTGGATTTCGGAATGCACTACCAGAAAACCTATGTCGAAAAACTCAACTTCGGACCGAGCGGTCCGTCACTGCACAGTAATGCCCGCGCGGTGTTCGCCAGCCTGATGAATCCGGGTGAGGAAGCGGAGCTGAAGGCGACGCTCGCTTCAGAAACTCTTCCGCCGATTATCACCGGCTATTATCAGGCCTATGTTCCGTCGGCCCGCGCATTGTGCGGCGATCCGGAAGGCGCGGCAGCCGGAGTGAAGGACTATTTCGGAGCGATGCTGGACGAACTGCAAACGCCCTGCATCTGGGAAAGTTTTGAGCCGCTGAAGAAAAATAATCCCGAAGTCTGGGGCATCAACGCCTGGCCGAAAGGCCTTTGTCACGGATTCAGCTGCGGCATGACGCGCTTCATTCTGCGGCATCTTGTCGGCGCGGAAATAACGGCTCCCGGTTATGGCGAAGTTCATTTGCACGAACAGGCGGTTTTCCGCCGGGCTTTTAAACTGACGCTTCCAACGCCGCAGGGCGAGCTGACGATTGAACGGACGGAAGCTTCAGCACCTGTCGTGATTTCCAGACATACCAACTGAGGAGAAACAGAATGAACCGCAAAAAACAGCCGAACCTTATTTTTATTTTTTCCGACCAGCAGCATCACCGGGCGATGGGCGCGAAAGATCCGTTTTTCAAAACGCCCAATCTGGACGGTTTTGCAGCCACCGCGACCCGTTTTGACAAGGTGTATTGCGCGACACCGCTCTGCTCTCCGGCGAGGGCCACGCTGATGACCGGACGGAGTCCGTGGAAGCATGGTGTGGTGGACAACGGGATTCCTCTGCGTGAGGAAACGATCGCTCAGCGTTTGCAAAGACAGGGTTATTACACCGCTTATTTCGGGAAGTGGCACCTCGGCGAAGATCCGGCGGCCATTGCTGGCTGGGACGAAAAGCAGGGCGTTTATAACGAATACAAACCGCCAAACCGGCCGCTCAGTGACCGGGAAGTTTGCGACTACGCTCTGGAGTTTATTTCCAGAGCCGATGAGATTGATAAACCGGTTGCTCTTTTCATCTCTCTCGACGAGCCGCATGGCGTCTATTGGGCCATGCCGAATTCTCCGTACTCGAAGGATTTTATGAACGAACCGGTTGTGCCGGAAAACACGCCTTTGCCAGCTTCGTGGGCGGAACGGGAACTACCGGACGGGCCGCCGTGGGACACCTATCCGATGGGCAATCAGAAAATCTACTCCGAAACCGTGCGCAACAGTGAAGCCGAAGCAAAACGCTATCGCGCCGTTTACCGGGACTGTTTAACACGGTTTGACCGGAACCTCGGCGAACTGCTAGATAAGCTAAAACAAAAACAGATTTTCGATGACGCACTGGTGATGATCACCACCGACCACGGCGATATGGACGCGGCGCACCGCCTGATTTTTAAAGGCCCGGTTCCGTTCGAAGAACTTCACCGTATTCCGCTGGCTGTCAAACTGCCGAATCAAAAAACCGGACGGGTGGAAACGAATGCATTGGTCAGCACAGCCGATCTTCCCGCCACACTGCTCGACTACGCCGGAAAACCGCAGGCGACCGAAGATGGATTCTCTCTGCGCGCCGTGCTGGAAGGAACCGGTTTACATGAGCGGGAAGAGGCCATCATTCAATACCCCAAGCCACTGATCCGTTCGATTCGCCGTGGAAAGTGGAAATACAGCCGGTTCCCGAACGGGGTTGAGTGGCTGTTTGACGTGGAAGCCGATCCGAGCGAAATGAAAAATCTCGCCGCCGATTCGGAAATGAAACCGGTGATGAAAGATCTGTCGCGCCGCATCGATGCGGCTGTCGGGCGGTGATTATAACTTTTCGCGATTGAGATGTCAGTATAGCCGGAACTCAGGCGAAGCCGTGGATCCGGCTATTAACACTCAGAAGCCGGATCTACGGACGAATACGCCCTAAGTTCCGGCTTTACCTTTTGCGGCGCTTAAATCGTTACATGCTCCAGCTGGAGCGGATTACAAAAAACTGTAGCCGACAGACTCGTCTTTTATCAAGGCAGGCTGGAATCCTGCGATACGTACCGCAGGCTTCCAGCCTGCCTTGTTTTAGTGTCACCGCGAACGGGTGACTTCAACCGCGACACTGCGGCAGAAGCGCAGTGCGCCGGGTTTATCAATCGTGACCGTGGCACTCTGAACGCGATTATCTTTCAGGCAGATGGCCGTGATTCCTTCCACCAGTGACTCAATCAGGTTGAAGCTGCTGTTTTCTACAAAATCCAGAATCGCCAGCTTAATGGCTTTGTAATCCACCGTGTCGTTCAGCGAATCGCTCTTTCCGGCGGCGCGCAGGTCGGTCTCCAGCACGATGTTGATGATCACATCCTGCTTATTCTTCCGCTCTTCGGGATACAAGCCGATGATGCATCTCAGCGCCAAGTCTCTGATATAAATTTTATCCATATTAAAATTCCCAGGGCCGGCGGGACGCCGGCGGTACGTATCGCCGCCGTCCCGGCGGCCTTGAAACTGCTATTCCATTCCCAATAAATTCTGCCCGCCATCGACGAAAATCGTCTGTCCGGTGATGTGGTCGCTTTTTAGCAGATAAAGAACGGCGCTGGCGACATCGGCGGGCGTCGGGCGTTTGCCGAGCGGAATGGTTCCGGCAACTTCCCACGCCGGATTATCGCTGTCTTTCGGAGGCGGAAGGATCGCGCCGGGCGCGACGGCGTTGACGGTGATGCCGGGAGCGAGGTCGAGCGCCGCCAGTTTCGTCAGCTCTTCGAGCCCTTTTTTGCTGAGCATATACGGAATGCAGGTGGTGTCGTGCGAGGTGATGCGCCGGTCGAGCAGGTTGATAATCTTTCCGGTCTTCGTCTGCCGCGCAAACCCGCGGATCAGCGCCAGCGGCGCGAGCAGGTTGGGCTGAAGCTCTTTCATCACGGCGTCGTAGGTGGCGTCGGCCAGTTTTGTCTGATGGAAAACGGCGGCGTTATTGACCAGAATATCGATCGGCCCGAACTGCTGGGAAGCACGCTCCAGCAGCGTTTCACACTGTGCCGGATCACCGAGGTCGGCCTGAATGATATTCGGCCAGAAGGTATTGGCTTCCTTTTCGGAGTTCCGGAAATGGACAATCACTTCTGCGCCTTCGGCCAGCAATGCCTCGGTAATCGCGCGGCCAATCCGCACCGCACCGCCGGTTACCAATGCTCTTTTACCGTTCAGGTTCATATTTTTTTAACGCTTCGAATTAGCATTTGGGCGCGGAGTGCCCTGTAGGCTGAATTCGCTTATTGAAGTTATTTCTTCTCAAAAGAAGAGCTCCGGTTCCAAGCAGAAACAAGGCAATGGAGCTAGGCTCAGGAACCGCATAAGTTTGTTCGTAATATTGACTACCTATCTTTGTGGTTACAGTAAATGAATCTAGCTCGATTGTTCCCGTAAGAACTTCCACCCTTAATGCGCCTTTAAGAGTTGGCCACCAATAGGAACCGGAAGGAAACTCTAAGCCTACAACACCGCCCCCGAGTCCTCCTGACATTGGCAAGGAGAAGATCTCAGAGCCATTTATATCTCCATCAAATACTGTAAATAGCAATGTGTTTGGAGATTCTTCCTTAAGTGAATATGAGGCGCTGGGATAGAATAATGGAGCTGACTCAACTGACGATATAGAATTGAATTCAAAATCAAAGGAATCTCCCGGCGAGAGGATTAACCCTGCATTGCTTATCAAAGGTAACAAGGTACAAAGGGATACAAGTACAGTAGCGGTTATATTCATTATTTCAATTCCTTGATCCACTCAACCAGTGTGCGTGCGCCGAAGAGAGTGACGCCGGGATCCATCCAGGGTTTGGAAGATTCTTCCCAGGCGGTTCCGGCGATATCGAGGTGCGCCCACGGAACGGTTTCGGGAACAAAGTTGGCAAGGAAGGCCGCGCCGTTGATGGTTCCGGCGGTGCCGGATTTGCTCATGTTCTGCAAATCGGCGAAGGTGCCTTTCATATCATCCATGTTTTCCGGCCAGAGCGGCAGTTCCCATAACCGTTCGCCAGCGGCGTCGGCGGTTTTGATCAGCAAGCCGTTCAGTTTATGGTTGTTGCCAACGACGGCGGCGGCGGTATGTCCGAGCGCGGTAATGACCGCGCCGGTGAGCGTGGCGAGGTCAACGATGGCGGCGGGTTTGTGTTGCTGGGCCAGCGAAAGGGCGTCGGCGAGGACGAGCCGGCCTTCGGCGTCGGTGTTTAAAATTTCAATCGTTTTTCCGGCGTGGGATTTGACGATATCGCCGGGGCGGGTGGCGCGGCCGCCGGGCATATTTTCTGCCACGGCCAGCATGCCGATGACCGGCGTTTCCGGTTTGAGCAGGGCGACCATCTGCATGGCGGCCAGTACGGCCATGCCGCCGGATTTGTCGTAGCGCATCCATTCCATCCCTTTGCCGGGCTTGAGCGAAATTCCGCCGGAGTCGAAGGTGATGGTTTTGCCGATGATGACAACCGGTTGGGCTTTGGGGTTGGTCCCTTTGTATTTGAGCGTGATGATCCGGGCGTCCAGCGCACTGCCTGCCGCGACGGCGAGGATGGCGTTGCAGCCTTTCTTTTTCAGCTCGGCTTTGCTGAGGACGGAAAAGGCGAGTTTGTTTTCCTTGGCCATTTTCTGCGCCCAGTTGGAAATCTTCTGCGGCGTGGCTTCATTGCCGGGCAGGTTGGCGAGGTCGGCGGTTTCGAGCAACGCCTTGCTTTCGAGTTCGGCTTCGGCCTGCGCTTTTCGGCAGGCGGCAGAGTTATCGCACGGTCCGGCGAAGGTGAGCGACATTTCACCTTTGGTTTTTTTGCCGCCGGTTTTGAACGTGTCGAAGCGGTAGGTTCCCCACGCCGCGCCGCGGGCGACGGCACGGACGAAGGCGGTGTCAGACACTTTACCGAGTCCGGCGGCGGTGCTGACGGCGAAATTTTTTAGTCCGGCGCTTTTTCCGGCGCGAACGGCGGCGGACGCCGCACGTTCGAGATATTCCATACGGAAGTGTTTACTGTCGCCGAGTCCGGCGAGGACGACGTCGCCGGTTCCGTTTTGGAAAACGAGTGTTTGAGCGTAGTCACCGCTGAAGCCGGTTTTTTTTATCTGAGCGGAAATCAGCTTTGCCAGTTCTGCGTTGCCGCTGAGAAGCGGCTTTTTGTTTTGAACGAAAACGATCCAGGCCTCTTTCGCCTGGGTTTCAAGCGGGCGGAGAGTCAGGGTTGTTTTCATCAGCGCAGTACCTCCGGCAGTTTGGCTTTATCGGCGGGGTTGGCGGGCCAGTTCGGCAGATCGAAGCCAGCTTTGACAATAGCGTACTCAATGTTTTTGATGTAGCCCTCCAGTCCGTTGAACACGACGGTGAGTTCATGTTTTTCCAGATCGGGCCGGATTTCTTTAATGCCGGAGACCGGTTGCAGGGCTTTGGCGATGATTTGCACTCCTTCCTGAGTGCGGAGCTGCTTGATTTTAAACGTCTCCGTGCGGAGGTCATTGCGGAAGCATCCGGCCAGCAGGAGCAGGGCGGCGAAGGGGAGTAATTTTTTGATCCGTGTTTTCATAGGTTCGAAATATAGCGGAAACGGGGTGCGGGTAAACTTCATAATCCAAGGTCGTTCATCATCGGCAGTTCATACGCCCGCTTCCAGCGCGGCGGATTGCTGAATTTTTCGCGGGCAGCCTGTATGAATTCATCGGCCAGCTTTGCCGCTTCCGGATGGCGTTTTTCGTGGATGTCGATGAAGTCGGCATAGCGCTTTTCCGCCTGCTTAAAGTCGCCGTTCATTTGCAGGGCCAGCGCCAGTCCGAAAAGCGCCGACGGACTTTCGGTTTCCTGGGTGAGAGCCTGACGATAAAGTCCTTCAGCCTGATCCGGCCGCTCGGCGAGCATCAGCAGATTGGCCTGAATAAATCGCGAGACGGACGCCTGAGGGTAGCGGCGGCAGATGCGCATGGCATCGGTGTAACGGCCCTGCTGGTAATTCAGCGCGGCTTCCGCGACGCGGGTTTTTGAATCGCGATGCTGCGGCAGAGTGTAGGTTAAATGCACAATCAGGATGGCCAGCAGAAAAACCGAAACGATTCGCAGATCCGTTTTGCTGACCCGCTGCCGGTGGCCCCATTGCAGAATCAGTTGCGCCGCCGAGGGGGCTTTGGACGCTTCCCGCTCGAACTCGACTTGTGCGGTGAGGATGAGCGCCGCCGTGACCGGGCCGAGCGCATAGGCCGGCGCGCCGCCGGTTTCACCGCGGGCGGCTTCGATGCTTTCTCGTTCAAACCACGCGGCAAATCCTTCGCGGACACGGCGCACGAAAAGCATGAGCAGACCGCGAGTGCTGTCGGTGGACTGAAGAATGGCTTCGAACGCCATAAACTGGTGGATGGCGGGCCGGTTCGTTGTGTCGTCGATTTCTTCCAGTTTCCATGAAGCCGGATCGTGATGGTCAGGGAAGCCGTGGGTTTCTTCAAAGTTTTCCAGCAGGGCGGTTTGCTTTTCTTTATCCAGTCCGCGCCAGAAGAGCGGCATAAACGATCCGAAGGACGGTTCGTTCAGATAGTGTCCGGCTTTCCAGACATTGGAAAAGGCCTGCGTTCCGGGGTTCCAGAAAACCGTGTTGAGTGTTCGGACGAACTGGTCGCGCTCTTCGGTAAGCGATTCCACCGCTGACTCGGCATATTCGCTTTCTCCGCACAGGCGCAGAACCGCTTCGAGTTCGGCGATCAGCATGACGGTGAGTTCCGGAGTTGCTTTAGCGCGTTCGAAACTTTCCGGGATAAAAACTTCCTGCTCGCTTTGCCAGGCGGGAATCCGGTCGCGGTATGGATCGAACCGGCGTACGACCCACTGTGCATATTTGCGCAGGGCGGGCAGATGTCGTTTGAGCAGTGCCGGATTTCGTTCATTCCGCCACACCAGCTCAAACGACTGCGCGATAAACGGCCACGGTGCGACGGATGAGGAAAGTCCGCCCGCTTCGACCCAGGATGGAAAGCCGCCGCTGTTTTGCTGGAGAGCCAGCGTAGTCTGCACCAGTTCGAGTGCGACCGGCGGATCAATAATATTCCAGGCGCGAACCAGCGGGTAGAGTTCGTTGAGTGAAAAAGTTTCTGCAGAAAAGCCTTCCGCCAGACTCCAGAGGCCGTGAATGGCCCCGGTGCGTTCGCGTAAACGGGCGGCCAGAGTTTCTGCCGCGAGAGCGACGGGCGGGTTATGGCGCGGATTGACGCTGAAAAGCCGGCTGACTTTTTTACGCTCGTCGGTTTCGCTTTGCATGAGCGCTTCGAAGTTTTTGTCGAGCGCTTCCTCGGCTTTAAGCAGAGCATGTTCGAGCGAAAGTTCGCCGCAGACGAGTGCGAAACGGGTTTCCTGATGCAGAAGGAGAATGATGGTGTGACCGCTCTGCAGCCACTCGAAGCCGTTGTCTTTTTTGATTTCCGCTGTTGAGGAGAGTTTCGGTGCCGGCATGCCGGAGGCTGTCCCGCAGAGCAGGCCGGGGGCCGTTACGAGGGCATCGATCCGGTTCCGTTCCGGATGTTTCCGCGCGCCGATAGAGAATCCGTTGGAGAAAAGGCGGGTGGTGCAGGGAGCTTCCGGCTCAATCAGCTGAAGAGTCCAGTCGGCATCCGGCACGGTAAGCGCGCCGGAAAGGGATCGGGTGACGAAGGGCGACCGGTCTTCCGGGCCGGAGAAAAACCGCCAGCCGTGTTTCCAGGGAACTTCGGGGTAGTTTATGAAAACGTTCTGCATAATCAGGAATCCTATCCTGTCTTAACCGCGCTTTTTCTTCAACACCTTGCTGTTGATTTCAACGGCAGGTGAAAGGCTTGCGCCAGTTGTTTAAAAATGGTTATCATCGCCCGTATTCTATGAACGGAACGGAAGGGGTTGATCATGGCACTTATGCGCGCAATTGAAACAGTTCGTAAGCTGGTTCCCGATCTGGATGGACGGATCAGCCAGTTCGAAGTCGAAACCTTCGAGATGGACGACGAACTGATCGCCGCCTTCTGCGAAGAACTTGAACGGATGACCGGCGAGCTTCAGACGGGTCTCGACAGTAAAAACAATGAGCTGGTTCGCGTGGCGGCGCACTCTATCAAGGGCATGGGCGGCACGATGGGACTGCCGGAAATTTCCGTGCTGGCGCAGGAAGTCGAGCTGACGCTTCGCAGCGGACAGATGCCGCGCTGTGCGGATCTCTGCAACGCACTGATTAGTTGGTCGCACGAATTTATCACCCGGAACCAATGAGCCCGGTCATGGCAGAGCCGGTTCCGGCAGGCGTTCGACCTGATCTGAGCGGGAAAGTGCTGGTTGTGGATGATGAACGTCCCAACCGGCTTTATCTGAAAAAGCTTCTTTCCTCCTACGGTTGCGAAGTTTCCGAAGCGGTCGATGGTCCGTCGGCGCTGGAAATGGTACGTCGCGAACGGCCCGACCTAATTCTTGCCGACGTCGTTATGCCCGGCATGGACGGTTTTGAGTTTTGCGGCGCGGTAAAATCGCTGGCCGCGACCCGCGATGTGCCGGTGATTATGGTGACGGCCAAGGGACAGATCGAAGACCTTAAAAAGGGCTTCGACCTTGGAGCCATGGACTATATCCGCAAGCCGTTTGATGCCCGCGAACTGGTATTGCGCGTCGGCAATGCGCTGGCGCTTAAACGCAGCAATGATGCGCTGGCCCACTGGAAACGGCGCGTATCGCACGAGCTGGAGCTTGCCGGTAAAATTCAGCAGTCGATGTTTTCCACCGAGCCGCTTTTTTCCAAGCCGTTTGAAGTCCGCATTAACTACCGTTCTTCCATGGATGTCGGCGGCGATGCCTTTGATGTGATTGCTCTGCCGGACGGAGGCTGCTGCGTTTATGTGGCCGATGTCTCGGGGCACGGCGTTGCTCCGGCGATGATTTCTTCGATGCTGAAGGCCACTTCCACGGAGCTGATCCGGACGTTCTACGAGCGCGGCCCGGCGTTTATCTGTAACGAACTTCATTCGCGACTGCGCGCGACGCTCAACAATCCCGCCTATTATGCCACGCTGCTGATGGCGCTTTATGAACCGGACGCCGGTCGCTGGGTTTGTATGAACTGCGGACATCCTGATCCCGTGGTTATTTGCGGCGGTAAACCGGTTGCATTTCCTGCCGGCGGCGGCGGGATTCCCGTCGGCATGCCGATCGGGCCTGACCGGCCTTTCGCCGAGGAAGATCAGACGATTCTTGAATCCTGTCCCGGTATGCACATTCTGTTTTATACCGACGGACTGACGGAAGCGCTTCATCGCGAAACCGGCGAAGAATGCGGCGAAGAAACATTGAAGACGCTCTTTGCGCGCGTTTCCGCAAATCCATACGCCATTGACTGTCCTGCGGCACTGCTCAACCTCATCGAGGCGGAGAACTATGCGATCGGCCACGACGACTGCACGGCCATCACCATCCGGATGGCGGAACCGTCCGGCGTTCTGATGGATAAAACCATTGCGGTTGACATGCAGGCAGTTTCAGATTGCACGGAGGAGATGGAGAAGCGGCTGCTGGAAAAGGCCGATGAAGATCTGGCGGCGCGCGTCCGGCTGGTGGCGATTGAACACTGCATGAATGTGGTGGAACATAGTGGGCTGAGCGCACAGGACACCATCTGGGTGCAGCTGATTCTCAACGAGCATGGCTGCCGGCTGGTTTGTGTGGACGGTGGCCGTGAATGGGATTTGTCCGGGGCGAATGCGACCGAGCCGGGGCTGGATGACTATGCCGAAGGCGGGCGCGGGCTGCTGATTACCAATGTCGCCGCAGATTGCGTTGAGCGCTATAGACGTGACGCGCGGAATATCGTAAGTTACGTCTTCAGAAGGCAGGCCGACTGATGAGTGAATCCATATATCAGGCTAGAAAAGAGCTTTTTAAAACGCTCGATCTCCCGGTGTCCAAGGCGGACATTAAGCGCCTTCGCTGGCGCCAGCGCAGCCGTTTGCTGGTTTGGGAATGGGCGCTGAACAGTTTGCTTATCATTAAACGCCTGATGGATGTCGTTTGCAGTCTGATGGCCATCGTTCTGCTCATACCGCTTTTCATCGTTGTTTCGGTGCTGATCGTGATCGAGGACGGCTGGCCGGTGCTTTATGTCCAGCCGCGTGTCGGCATCAACGGCCGCATTTTTAATTTCTATAAATTCCGCTCCATGCGCCGCGGTGCCGACCGGATCAAGGAACAGCTGATGGCGCAGAACGAATCAACGGGCGGCGTGATTTTTAAAATGAAAAAAGATCCGCGCATCACGCGGATCGGACGGGTTCTGCGCCGCTTCAGCATCGACGAAATGCCGCAGTTTTTTAATGTGCTTTCCGGCGACCTGTCATTGGTCGGGCCGCGTCCGCCGCTTCCGTCTGAAGTGGCGCAGTACACGCTCGAAGAACGTAAACGGCTGCATGTTAAACCCGGCCTTACCTGTCTCTGGCAGGTTGGCGGGCGCTCCGATATTCCTTTCGACCAGCAGGTGCGTCTGGATATGGAATATATCCACAGCCGGGGTATTTGGCAGGACATCCGCATTATGTTAAAAACCGTTCCCGCCGTCCTTTTCGGGCGGGGGGCGTATTAGGTAAGAGAATAGGAGAGTTACTCATGAGCGTAGCATGCACAAAAGAACAGGGAATCGGAATCATCACACTATCCGGCCCGCTGACCGCCGCAACGGTCGAAGCGTTCCGCGAACAGCTGGCCGCATGGCAGTCCGGCGAAGCCGATATTAAAAACTTCGTCTTCGACCTGTCCGCCGTTGACTTCATGGATAGCGCAGGGTTGGGTTCGCTTATTGCGGCGCTCAAACGCATTACCGAACGCGGCGGCGACATGAAACTTGCCTGCCTCCAGAAAAAGCCTCGCATGGTGTTTGAAATTACCCGCGCCTACAAGGTGTTTGAAATTTTCGATACCGTCGAAGAAGCCACTAAAGCTGCCAGACAATAATCTATCCGGCGTGCAAATGCAGTTATGAGAGCCGTACTCTATACCGGTGGCAAAAAGACGTGGGCGGAAATGCTTGGGGAACGTCCCTGGGCATTGCTTCCTGTCGGCAGCCGTCCGCTGTTGAGTTACTGGCTTGAGCTGTGTGTTGATCTCGGTATCACTGACGTACAGATCATTCTCGGGAAAGACGCCGAATATATTGAAATGTTCTGCGGCAACGGTGAAAAATGGGGCCTCAACATCAACTACAGCTTCATCCGTCCTGACGACGATCCCCGGGCTTACCTCTTGCGCGATCCAGACCGCTGGAGCGATGGTCTGTTGTACGCTGGCGAAGCGATTTTCCCTCGTCGCCTTGCAGGATTTACACAGGAAAAACTGCAGGAGCTTCTGAAAGGCTGCTGCATTCGGTGTAACGAAAGATCGGCCTTTTTTGTCAGTCGGTCTCAGGCACGGATCGATAGCTTCATTCAACAGAAAGATTGCGGCACGATGGCGGCGGATGTGCCTGAATCAGCAGGTCTGGACTTCACCTTCATCCGCGACATCTCTCACTACTACCAGCTCAATATGGATATCGTCCGGAACGAAATGGGCCGATATCTTTCCAGCGGATACTCCTCGGTCGACGGTGCTTCAATTGGCTACAACGTGATCACGCCGCCTTCCGTTACGTTCACGCCGCCACTGGCCATCGGTAACGACTGCCGTATCGGAGCCATCTCCTCCATCGGTTCCGGTACTGTCATTTCCGACCATGTTCTCATCGATCGGCAATGCGAAATTTCCGACAGCATTATTCTTTCCGATACATACGTCGGCCGCAATTTGGAGATCAAAGGCAAGATCGTTTCCGGGAACCGTATCATTGATCCGGAAGACGGAACCTGCCTTGAAATTGAAGACCCGTGGCTTGTCGCGCAGACCCGGCCTCAGAACTACATGCGCGACTTTCTGCGTGCTGTTTTCGGCTGGGAGTTCGCTCTCCTGCTTGCCGTCATGCAGTTCATACCGTTCATTTTCCTCTACAGCCTCATCCGCCTTTCCGGTCTTGGACGGTTTGTGAATCGCGCCTGTTGGGGAATCGGCGGAAATAAAATCAGCGTCTCATACTTTGTTGCCAGCAACCCGGTTCCGAGCTTTTTGCTGATGATCTTCTACGGAATATCACTCGATCGTTTTCCTCAGCTGCTAAGTGTGCTGAAAGGAAAGCTCTGGCTGTGCGGGCAGGTTCCTAAAGCAGTCAACGGCAGCGAAATCAAAGATTCCTACCGTTATTTCCCGGCGGTTTTCAGCTATTCCGACGCCTTCATCGAAATTGATAAACAGATGGATGCGCTCTATTACGCCCATACCCGTTCGCTGGCCGCCGACCTGTGCATTTTGCGCCATGCGCTTCTGCACCGGCTCATTGAAGTCGAAACGCTTTGCCCCTCCGCAACAGGTCAGCGGAGCTTGTAGAGCGTTTTGCCGTCGATGACTTCGCGGGCCAGTCCTTCGGCGCGCGCTACCCGCTCCACTTCATCGGCAACCACGTCTGCTACGCGCCGGTCAAAGACCGACGGAATGATGAACTCCTCGCAAAGCTCGTCGGCGGAAACCAGATCGGCAATTGCGCGGGCCGCCGCCAGTTTCATTCCTTCGCTGATTGCGCTGGCGCGGCAGCGCAGTGCGCCTTTGAAAATTCCGGGGAAGCAAAGAACATTGTTGATCTGGTTCGGGTAGTCCGAGCGTCCGGTCGCCATAATACGCGCCCACGGCTTAGCGACTTCCGGCATAATTTCCGGAATCGGATTGGCCATCGCAAAAATAATCGGATCTTTCGCCATGTTCTTCACATCGTCGGCGGTAATGCAGCCCGGCGCGGAAACGCCAAGGAACAGGTCGGCGCCTTTCAGTGACTCGCTCAGCGTTCCCTGTTCGTTATCGGGGTTGGTATTTTGAGCAAACCATTCCTTAACCGGATTCATGCCGTCTCTTCGTCCGCGGTAGATCGCGCCGGTGCGGTCAAAGCCGACCAGATTTTTTACGCCTGCCGCCAGCAGAATTTTTGAGCAGGCCACGCCCGCGGCACCGACGCCGTTGACGATCACTTTCAGATTTTCCATTTTCTTGCCGGTGATTTTCAGCGCGTTATAAAGCGCCGCCAGCGAAACCACGGCGGTGCCGTGCTGGTCGTCATGAAAAATCGGAATATCCATTTCCGCTTTCAGCCGCTCTTCAATTTCAAAACAGCGCGGCGCGGAAATATCTTCGAGATTGATGCCGCCGAACGTCGGCGCCAGCAGTTTGACTGTGCGGATAATTTCTTCGGTATCTTTGGTTGCCAGACAGATCGGGAACGCGTCCACACCGCCGAATTCTTTGAACAGCATTGCTTTGCCTTCCATCACCGGCATACCGGCTTCAGGGCCGATGTCGCCGAGTCCGAGAACCGCCGTGCCGTCGGAAACGACCGCCACCATATTCTTTTTGACGGTCAGTGCATCGGCGCGGGCGACATCTTCATTGATTGCCATACAGACTCGTCCGACGCCCGGCGTGTAAGCGATGGCCAGCGCGCCTTTGGCGGTGAGATCGAGCTTGCTCGTCACTTCAATTTTTCCGCCGAGGTGAGAACGGAATGTCACTTCGTCGGCGGAGACCACGCGGGTTCCGGCGGTTTTTTCTAGAGCTTTAAAAATTTCCTGCTGGTGGTCGCTGCTGCGGCAGTTGACGACAAAGCGGAACGGACTGGCGACGCCTTCGGACAGGGCGGGCACGCCTTCGGCGGCAATAATGATTTTTTCGAGCGCCTGACGGTCGAGTTTCGATTCAACGGTTAAGTCGATACTGTAGCTGGGAGACGGATTAATTTTCATTGGTAACTCCTTAAATAAGCCGACCATCGTACCGATCCGGTTCTGCCGCGCAAGTTTCAACTGTTCCAAAAATTGGAAACCAAGGCTTTCGCCTTGAGCTTGAACGGCTTTGGGGTAAAGTCGGCGCTCACTAAAAGGCGTTAGGCTTTGGGCCTTAGACCTTAGGGGTTTGGAAATCTGTATTTGCCTAAAGCCTCAAGTCTAAAGTCTCGGGCCTGCCCGAAGGGCGATTTATGAAGGAAGTAAAGATAGGCATTCTGGGATTCGGCACGGTCGGTGCAGGCGTGGTTGAGGCTGTCCTCAAAAACGGCGAACTGATGGCGCAGCGCACCGGACTTTTTCCAGTCATTGGGAAAATCGCCGACCTCGATATTAAAACCGATCGCGGCGTCAAAGTGGATTCATCGCTTCTGACGACCGATGCGCTTTCTGTCATTAACGACCCGGAAATCGACGTGATTGTCGAGTTGATCGGCGGCGTCAAGCTGGCCAAGGATTTCGTACTGCGCGCGCTGAAAAACGGTAAACCGGTGGTCACGGCCAATAAGGCCTTACTGGCGGAAGCCGGCCACGAACTGTTCGAGGCCTCCGTCCAAAGCGGGGCGGGGCTCTATTTTGAAGCCAGCGTCGGCGGAGGCATTCCGGTTCTGCGCGCCTTGCGCGACGGCTTGGTCGGAAACAAGATCAAGAGCATGTACGGCATTCTGAACGGAACCTGCAATTACATCCTGACGCGCATGGAACGCGAAGGGCTCGATTTCGACGCCGTGCTGGCCGACGCCCAGAAGCTCGGTTACGCTGAAACGCCGCCGGATCTGGATATCGACGGCATCGACACCGCTCACAAAGCGGTGGTGCTGGCTTCGCTGGCTTACGGCGCGCCGGTTTCGATGGACGCTTTCACGATTGAAGGCATCCGCGGACTGTCGCATCGCGAAATCGAATATGCCGACGAACTGGGCTATCGCATTAAACTGCTGGCCGTCATCCGCGAGGTAAACGGCGAGATCGAAATGCGCGTCGAGCCGTCGCTGGTGCCGAAGAAACATCTGCTGGCGGCGGTGCACGATGCATACAATGCGGTCTTCGTCGAAGGCGATGTCGTTGGCAGTACGCTTTATTACGGACGCGGCGCAGGCCGTCTGCCGACCGCCAGCGCGGTGATCGGCGACATCATGGAAGCGGCGGCAGGCAAGGGCGGATGCAGTGATTGGCTGCTGAAGAACAAGGCTCTGCCGGTGCGCGACGCGGCGAATATTTCCATCCGCTGCTATTTGCGCCTTTCGCTGAAAGATCAGCCGGACGTGATTGCTCAGGTCGCGCATGTGCTCGGCAAAAACAAAATCAGTATCGGCGCGGTTATGCAGAAAGAGCAGAACGCGGGCGAACAGGTGCCGGTGGTGTTTCTGACTCACAAGGCGCTGGAAAAGAACTTTGTCGCGGCGATGGAGGAAATCGAGCGGCTGAATGTGGTGGATGGCAAACCTGTCCGCATGGCGATTGAAGATTTTGAATAAAAAATTCACCACAGAACACACAGAAAACACGGAAAGGATCCGTTCAGTGTATTCGGTGTATTCCGTGGTTAACGGGGATTGAACAATGAAAGTAGTTAAATTCGGCGGGACATCCGTCGCCAATGCAGAGCAGATTTCGAAGATTGTAAAAATTGTCACGGCCGACACCGACCGCCGCATCGTGGTGGTTTCCGCGCCGGGCAAACGGAATAAAGCCGACACCAAGGTCACCGACCTGCTGATCGCGCTGGCGAACACCGTCATTGCCGGAAAAGATTTTGAGGCCGACCTGATGGCTGTGGTGAATCGCTACGCCGAAATTCAGCGCGACCTGAAACTGCCGGAAGCCGTGACCAAAACCATCGAAGCCGATTTGCGCGGACGTATTAAAGGCCGCGGCAAAAACGACGCACAGTTTATGGACGCCATGAAAGCCGCTGGCGAAGACTGCGCCGCCCGTGTCATTGCTGAAGCCTTCACCAAGGCCGGATTCCCGGCGAAATACGTCAATCCCGGCGAAGCGGGCATGCTCCTGAGCGACGATTTCGGTAACGCTCAGGTGCTCGACGAGTCCTATCCGAAGCTGGCCGCGCTGAAAAACATCAAAGAAATCGTGATTTTTCCCGGCTTCTTCGGCGTCACCAAAGGTGGCGACGTCGCGACGTTTCCGCGCGGCGGTTCCGACATTACCGGTGCGATTCTTGCCGCGGCGGTTAAGGCTGACGTCTATGAAAACTTCACCGATGTGGATTCCGTCTGCTCGATGGATCCGCGCATCATTGAAAATCCGCCCGCCATTGACTGTATGACCTACCGCGAAATGCGCGAACTTTCCTACGCCGGTTTCGGCGTTTTCCACGACGAGGCGATTGTGCCCGCTGTGCGCGCCAATATTCCGATCTGCATTAAGAACACCAATAATCCGGCGGCTCCCGGCACCATGGTTGTGCCGAAGCGCGCGCCCGGCGAACAGACGGTGGTCGGTATTTCCAGCGCTCCCGGCTTTTGCGCCGTTTACATCGATAAATATATGATGAACCGCGAAATCGGTTTCGGCCGCCGCCTGCTTGAAATTCTGGAAGACGAAGGCATTTCCTTTGAACACACGCCGTCAGGGATTGATAACATGTCCGTCATTCTGGCTTCGGCCAATCTGCCGGCGGCAAAAGAAGAAAAGGTTGTCGCCCGGATTAAAGCCGAATTGAAACCCGATGCGGTGCTGGTCGAACACGGACTGGCGCTGATCATGGTCGTAGGCGAGGGGATGCATTATACGCCCGGCATGGCCGCCAAAGCGACGCAGGCGATGTTCTCCGCCGGTGTGAATCTCGAAATGATCAATCAGGGCGCGTCGGAAATCAGCATGATGTTCGCCGTCAAAGATACCGACCGTGAAAAAGCTCTCCGTGCTCTTGGTAGCGCTTTTTTTGGGATTTAGAGTCTCGCGCAACCGTCTTCGCTCTGCGGGCTTCGCCGAGTCAAGAAGTCGCCAAGTTTTCCAGACATTGGAAGCGACTCGGCTATTTAAACGGAAGGGTTGATATTTTGACGGGAATGTCTTTCTCTTTATTCACCTGACTGAGGCGGACTTTGAAGGCAGCGGCCCATTCTTCCTTCCGTTCAGCTTTCGGACCGATCACCACCTCTTTGATGATGGGCAGATGGTCGATTTTCAGCTCGATGTAGGTATGTGGCGGCGTTTGGGTGTCGTCCAGTTGAATATCACTATGGTTTGCAG
This sequence comes from Kiritimatiellaceae bacterium, assembly GCA_013141415.1. Classification (NCBI taxonomy): domain Bacteria; kingdom Pseudomonadati; phylum Kiritimatiellota; class Kiritimatiellia; order Kiritimatiellales; family Kiritimatiellaceae; species Kiritimatiellaceae bacterium. The sequence goes on along the minus strand of JABFQY010000003.1, from coordinate 551,162 downwards.
GTTTCGGAATCACAACCCGACATTCGTTTTCATATCCTGCTTGACGGGTTTCAAGATGGAAGAGGGATCATTGCTCTGGCCAGCGGCTGGAAGCCGCTTCCACACGTGGGGAACGTAGATGCGACGCCCTCGTCGCATTCATTCATAGTAAAACGCGACGAGGGCGTCGCGTCTACGCTTCCATAGTTCAGAAACGCTCTGCGCCTTGGCGGTCAAAAATCTTCGATGTTTTGAAAGCGGCGTCGAGCCGCCGCACTCCAGAGCGCTGCGCGCGGCTCCATTCGCGGTGATTCGCGTCCATTCGAGGTTAATTTTTCCAAAATGTAGACGCGGTGTCCTCACCGCGTTATCCATGCTAAGAAACGCGGTGAGGACACCGCGTCTACGTTTACAGTCATTGGAAGCTCTCTGCGCCTTGGCGAGGAAAGTTAAATTCCAAATGCCGAGAGATTGACGCCGAGTTTTTTGAGCATGTCGAGGTAGACGCTGTAGCGTTCTTTGAGTCCGGCGAGCTGGGCGGTGTACTGGCTCAGCTGATTTTTGAGGGCAATACCTTTTTCGCCGAGCATGTCGGCCATCGGCAGAGCCTTCAGCTGGCTGGTCAGTCCGGCGAGCTGATCTTTTTTCTCAAGTAGAACTGTTTTGTAGGTGTTGGCGTAGGCCAACAGTTCGGGCTGTCCTAGGGCGGCGGCTTTGGCCTTGATGTCCGCGATCGGCTGGTTGAGCTCGGCCATGACCTGATCGGGCTTAACCGTTAGCGCGCTTTTGACAGCTTCAACTTTCTGGGCGACTTCTTTGGTGGCGGCCTGAGCCTGTGCCGTGACTGCGGCGACTTTGCCGGTTATCTGTGCCACGGTTGTCGGCATGGCAGGTTTTGCGGCGCTTACCGCCGGGGCAGATGGTTTTTCCTCTTTTTTGGAACAGCCTGCGCTCAGAACCAGTCCCGCCGCCAATGCATAGAATACAACCTGTTTCATCGTTCGCCCCTTTCGTTTAGGTTCATGCTTTCCGGTCTGCTCCGACTTTAGCGGAACCGAAGGCGCTGTACAGCCGCGATTTTCCGATGAGGAGTTTTAGTGTGGAAGAGGCATCCTTGCCTCTGGCCAGCGGCAGGGATGCCGCTTCCACATTATAAAACGTAGATGCGACGCCCTCGTCGCATTCATTCATAGTAAAACGCGACGAGGGCGTCGCGTCTACGCTTCCATATTAGAAACTCTCTGCGCCTTGGCGGCTTTGCGCGAGGCTCTAAACTCCGAAGGCCGAGATATCCACGGCGTTCAAACGCTTCGTCTATTTAATTCCGTCGAGAACCATTTTGGCGTTTTCATCGATGCGGCGGGCGGTCTGTTCGAAATGAATCCGCTGTGCTTCGGTGAACGGTGTTTTGATCGGATGAACGCCATCTTTAAACAGCACGCAGGGCAGGGAAATCATGCAGTCTTTGACGCCGAAGCAGTCGGTCATAAAGCAGTCTGCGCTGTAGGCCGTTCCGTCTTCCGAAAAGTACGAATGAACCATCTGTGCGCCCAGTACGCCGGCGGCGGCCGAACTGCCCCGGCCCAACGACTTCACAATCCGGTCGCCGGATGAACGGGTCAGTTCGAGAATTTTTTCCCGGTCAGTTTCCGAAATCAGATTGGTCAGCGGAACGGCTCCTACGCGGGCGGTTTCCCATAGCGGCATCATGGTGTCGTCGTGAGATCCGGCAATGAAGGCGTCGACCGTTCCGGTAGGCAGTTTCAGGCACGAGGCGATGTAATACCGGAATCGCATGGTGTCCAGTCCGCAGCCCATTCCGATGACATGCATTTTCGGGAAGGTTCTTTTCACGATGGTGGAAAGTACGTCAACCGGATTGGTGATAATCAGGAAAGGAGCCGCCGGAACTTTCCGGTTCGCGATTTCCGCGATGTCTAAAACGATTTTGGCGTTTTGGATCAGCAGGTCGATGCGCTTCTGGTCTTTCTGACGGGGAGCGCCTGCGGAGAAAACGACCATGTCGGCTCCTTCAAAGGCTTGATCAACCTGATCGGTTCCGTCGCAGGAACACTGCACGACGTTAAACAGACAGTGGGAGAGGTCGAGGGCCATACCTTCTGCCACGCCGGGCCGTACGTCGTAAAGCGCGACATGCGCCGCATTACATGAAAGCAAATGTTTGGCGATGCTGAACCCGACTTGTCCTGCTCCGATAATCAATACTTTTGGAATGCTCATACTGTTTTCTGTTCCGTTTCTTTTGTTTACCACGCGATGGATAAAAAATCGCACTCTCTCAATCTCAGAAACCAGTATCAAAAGAAAGGAAAAAGAAAATAGTTCCGGTTGCTGAAATCTTCCGGCAACTGGAACCTTTCCGTGTTTTGTTCGGTGGTGTAGTCTCCGGCCATGGCAAAATTTTATAAACTGCCGCTGGGGTGTCTGACGCTGATCCTGCTGGTGATTGCCGTCTGGGTGGCGATTCAGTTCATTTTTATTCCGGCGGCGGAGCGCGATGTCCGGCGTAACGGACACACGCTTAAAGACTACACCGACCGGCTGTTCCATGGACGTTAAGCCAAATGATTTCTTCTGATGTCATCATAATTGGCGGCGGAGCGGCGGGAATTTTCGCCGCCGCGGTCTGCGCCGAAGCCGCGCCGGAGCTGAACGTTCTCGTGCTGGAGAAGGGCGCGAAGCCGCTGGCGAAGGTACGCGTTTCCGGCGGCGGGCGCTGTAATCTGACGCACCAATGTTCCGATATCCGCGAGTTCGTGAAAAACTATCCGCGCGGCGGCGCGGAACTGATCGGTCCGTTTCACCGCTTCGGCCCGGCGGAGACGGTCGAGTGGTTTGAATCGCACGGCGTACCGCTGGTAACGCTCGACGACGGTTGTCTTTTTCCGCGCTCCGATACGTCTGAAGATGTCATCAACGCGTTGCTGGCAACCGGCGTGAATGTCCGGACGAACGCGGAAGTTTTCAAAGTCCGGAGATTTGACGGCGGATTCAACGTCAAGCTGGCGGACGGCGAACAGCTTAGTTGCAGGAAACTGCTGGTGGCGACCGGCGGCGGCGAATTTATTGAAGGGCTCGGCCATACGATTGAACCGTGTGTGCCGTCGCTTTTTACGTTTAACACGTCGGACAAAGAGTTCACCGCGCTGGCCGGAATCGTCGTGGAAGATGTCCGCGTCAGCGCGCCGGGACTGAAAGCCGACGGCGCACTGCTGATTACGCACGGCGGCGTCAGCGGCCCGGCGGTTTTGAGACTTTCGTCGTTCGGTGCGCGGACGCTGGCGGAAACAAATTACCGTTTTGAAATGAAAATCAACTGGCTTCCGGCGCAGAGCGAGGAACAGGTTTTTCAGACGCTGGAAAAATTCCGCGCCGCCTCGCCGCGCAAGCAGGTCGGAACGTGGTCGCCGGTCGGCCTTTCAGCCAGACTCTGGAAACTGCTGGTCGCTCGTGCCGGTGTGGATGAAGCACGCGAGTGGGGCGCATGTCCGGTCAAGGCGTTGCGGCATATCGCCGCGCAGGTCAGCGGTTTTGTTCTGCCGATTACCGGAAAAAACCGGCACCGCGAGGAGTTTGTCACCTGCGGCGGCATCCGGCTGAAGGAAATCGATTTTAAAACGATGCAAAGTCGTTTGGTTCCCGACCTTTATTTCGCCGGTGAAGTGATGGACATCGACGCGCTGACCGGCGGTTTCAATCTGCAAGCGGCCTGGACGACCGGCTATCTGGCCGCGCAATCACTGCTGAACTGATCGGGTGAATTTCAGCGGTTCAGAAAACAGAAACGGGTTGTTCCGGTGAACCGCCAGATCGTTTAATAGCTCTTCGGCGGTTTGGCATTTGGCGGAGACGACTTCCGGATTGAGTCGGTAAACGGACAGACCGTCCGGAGTCAGTTCGTATTTCGCAAAGAGGTATTTTTGTTTTTCGGCATCTTTCAATTCCAGCTGGATCAGGTTCAGTCCGGCGGCTTTGATTTCGAATCCTTTGAAGGTCAGCTCGTCGCCGCCCTCGGTGTAGATGACGCTGTAATCCGTTCCGGATGTTTTAATTTCTATTCGAACCGGTTTTTCGTTGGCGGGTTGCCCGCTCCATTTTCCAGCCAAGGCCGGGTTGGCGGGCGCGGAAGGAGTCTGACTCAGCGGAATGTCGTAGTCGCATCCGGCGAGAAACAGCAGAATCGCAGGCAGTATTAGCTTTTTCATTTTTTCTCCTTGGCGGTTCAGGGCAGGTTGTATTCTTTTTTTATCCAATCGATTGCTCCGTCAGCAAGGGCTGGCGGAAGAACCGGGTTTTCATCCAGATAGACTTCGATGTGGTATTTCGGAATCTGACTGACAATAAATTGAGCCTGATAGGACACGTTGTCGCGATCACTGTTGCCAAGCAGAACATAGGCGCGCAGATCCGGATTTTTACGGAGGAAGTCAGGGTTAAATCCGGCCCTTTCAATGCCCCTGAAGTCGGGATCCTGAAGAATAATTCCGGCGACGGGCCGCATGGTAGTGAAAAGGGCTGCCGGAATTTTCCCGGCAGTGAAGATGCGGTCTTTGGCGATCCGGAAGCGTGCGGTTACATCATCGAACGCGGCGAGAAAGTTTCCGTTGATCGTCTTTCCCATCTGCTCCTGCGCGACATCGGGCAGGATGACAACGATCCATTTTTCTTTGCGGACACGTTCCTTTACGCTGTCCCAGAGTGCGGGCGCTTCCAGAAAAAGACAGGTGTAGTGCCGATCCGATCCGTGATAGCCCGGCGGAAGGTAAACATCATACGCATATTTCCCGTGTGCAGGGCGGATGGATTCGGGAAGGGCTTCCCAGTTTTCGGTTTTGCTGTATGCGCATCCGGTTTGGATGACGTGGTCTTCCGGATAAAGCTGTTTTTGTTTTTCCAGTTCCACTCGTTCCGCCGCGCGGATTTCTTTGGCCTTCAATGCGCGCTCCTCGGTTTTGCGCGCATATTCCTGCGAGAGATTGATTCCGGTCACGATGTCGTTTTGAAGGGTTACTGTGCCGGTCTTGAACAGAAGAATTTCCTTTCCATCGCGCCGCATCGAACCGTTCGGTTCGCCCAGTTCGGCGAGAACTGCGGTACGGGACGCTCCCTTCTCGATGCCGAATGCCATAGCAGAGACGAGCAGGAGGCCGGAGAACAGAACCTTTTTCATGTTCCGGAGTTTACCGGACACAATCCGGAAAGACAACCTGCGAACAGTTGACTTCCCGGCTGAGATTGCTTACACAAGCCCGCACAATGAAGCCTGTTTTTCTGTCTGTAATATCGTTCCTTTTGCTGCTGCTTGGCGGCTGTTGTAATTTTGCTTCGCTGGAAGGAAACGGCCCCGCGACCCGAAGAGAGTGGGCGGACTATCTCCCCGTTTCGACGCCTCAGCAAATGGATCAAATTCGGATCGAAGCTGAATCCAGCGATGTGGCGTTGACCTTTGAGCGAGGAGCCTATGTTGGATACAAAGCCAAGCTTCATAGGGAGTTTGTCTGGAGCGTTCCGGCCGGGCCGTATCGCGAACGGTCGTTCTGGCTGCCCGACGCGAAGCGCGGCGGGCGCAGTTTATGTATCAAGACCGATTGCTGGGGTACAACCATCCTGCCGTTTTTAGCCGGTCTCTTTGTCGCCGGTGATTCGGAAGTTTATGACTATCCGCGCGGCGACTGTCTCGCTTACCAGAGGTTTATGCGGGCCGGTATCATTCCGCTGGTGGCATACGAATCCAGTCTAATGCCGGTCACCAAGGAACAGCAGATGCCCGGATGTCCGAATGTGATGGCTCCGGATTCGCTTTGCCGGGTCACAACGACGCTGGACGGCGTTAAGCAGGATCAAATGGGCGACTGCTTTGTCTGGCCCTCGACTTCGCTCAGCCGGGTCAAATACGACCGGCTGACGTCCTATTACTTTCTTTGCGGCCTCGTGGCATTCGGCCAAAAGAATGATCGGGCCTATATGCAACTGGCCTGGATACCAATCCGGCTCTGGTCGATGGAATAATGAAGCATTCCTTCGGCATGAAAAAAGCGCTCCGGATTTCCGGAGCGCTTTTCTTAATCAACCGTCGAATTTAGAAGTCGTAGGTGACGAAAAGCCGAGCGTCGGTGGCAACGGTATCACCCGTAGTGCCGCTCTTGCTGTCGCGATAGCCCGCGCCGACTTTGAGTGCGACGGTGAGGCGATCGGTGATCGGCTGTTTCACGACGAGGTCGAGCTCCTGCCCGTCTTTCATCCCCGTGGTGCTGAGGTTGTCTTGGCAGGTATAGTTGTAGAGTGCATAAAGCGATGTCTTGCCGATCTTCGTGCTTGCTTTGAGGTAATAGTTATCTGCGCCGCCGTTAAAGATTCCGGAGTAGATCATCATGGATGAACCCAGCGGGTGGTTGATGCCAGTGGTGGTTTCCTGAAAGAGCAGGTTGTCGCCGCGGATACTGAGAACGCCGGGTTCCAGAGTGACTCCGCCGATCTTCTGCTCAATCGAAGTTCCGAACATGTCGGATTTGTGATCCACGCCTTTGCCGACGTTTTCTTCATGGCGGTAATAGCCGTTGATGGCGGTGGTGTCCGTTAGGGTGTATTTGACACGGCTGCCGGCGATGTTGGCAATGTCGTAGGCATAGGCGTCATAGACGGCTACTTCAAGATTGGTGATGCCTTTGTAAACGCCTTCGATCCATGAGACACCGTGTGTTCCGTAGGCCGTCGTTCCGAGGGTATCTTCGATGTTTTTAAAGCGCCATTTGTCTCCATCGTCCTGCCAGTTGCTGAGACGATTCGCATGTCCGACCGTCAGCACGGTGTTGGGAATATCTTTCGTCGTCAGAAGAGCCGCTTCCAGCGAGCGGGGTTTCTGGCGGAATTCGTCGGCGCGGAATACCTCGCCGTTGACGACTTGCCGTCCAGCTTTGACAAACGTGTTGGTCAGCCCAATTGCGCCCAAGTTGTATTTCAACCAGGCTTCAGTCAGCACATTAATGCGTCCATTGCTCAGAAGGGTTTTACCGTTGTTGCTGTCGTCACTGGCATTCAGCGGTTCCGCATAATCCCAAACAAACCCGGAACTGAACCCGGCCAGCTCCGGAGAGGTGTATCCGAGGCGCAGACCGGCGGTTGTTGAGTAGGCGTTCTCCGGGCCGGAGGCGGGGCTCTCAAAATCCCGGTACATGCTGAGAGTCTGAGCGCGAGCTGTCCAGGTTCCGTAACCGAGGTCGTTGATCGGCTTGAGTAGGCTGTCCGATGCGGCGCAGCTAAGAGTGATGACGCTGAGGATGAATAGTATTTTTTTGATCATAGGAACTCCTTTCAGTTCTTATTTTTTTTCTGAGTCAACAACGATACAACCACCAGCGTGATGAAGCTGAGCGGGATTGAGATGATGCCCGGCTGGTTGAGGCTGTGCAGCGCAGTTGCCGGATTGAGCTTGTACTGCACATACATGTCCGGCGAGGTGAGGATAATTGCCAGCGCGGAGATCATGCCGACACCAATCGACCAGGCAATCCCCTTCGAGGTCGTCTTTTTCCAGAACAGAAGCATGATGATAGCCGGCAGATTAGCTGAGGCGGCCACCGCGAAGGCCCAGCCGACCAGGAAGGTCACGTTCATACCCTGGAAGGAAATTCCGAGGCCGATTGCAATGATGCCAACCACAATCGCGGCGATTTTTCCGGCTTTCACTTTCTGATGATCCGTCATTTTGACGTTCATAAACTTATCCATCAGATCGTGCGCCACCGCACCGGAAGCCGCGACAATCAGGCCGGAAACAGTTCCGAGAACCGTCGCAAAGGCGATCGCGGAGATGATGGAGAAGAGCACCAGACTGAATGAGCTGGCCAGCAGCGGGGCGGACATATTGTCATCCGTCATATCAATTACGCCGAGCGTCATGGCCCCGAGACCCATAAACAGCGTCAGGACGTAGAAGAATCCGATTCCGCCAATGGCCACGATGGTCGATTTGCGGGCATCGCGCTGTGACGGAACGGTGTAGTAACGGATCAGAATATGCGGCAGAGCGGCGGTACCCAGAAAGAGTGCCAGCATCAGCGAGATGAAGTTCATCTTTTCAACCGGGGTCTTGGTCTTGAATTTCTGACCGGGAACCAGCAGGTCGGCACCCTTGGTGACCACTGGGCAGAAAAGTGTCACGTGTGCGTCGCCGTCTGTCAGCTTGACTTGTGCGCCTTTCGGATAGCGCACCACCTCGGCCCGGGAGAGAGCGGCCAGATATTTAAACGGGCCGATCTTGCCGGTTTTGTCGATCTCGCTGCCGTTTTCGTCAAGCAACTTGGTTACATGCCCAACCGACTTGAACAGATTCGCTTCTTTGGGTGCACCGTTATAGAGCGTTCCGGACGGTGTCACGGTTTGGGACTGAACCTCTTCCAGTGAGGCTCCTTTGATCAGCCACCAGCTTTCGATGCCGTCTTTTGCCAGTTTTGCAAAACTCTTGCCTGATTTTTTGTCGTCCGTTTTTGCGACAAAGGAATATCCGTCAGCACCTGTCGTCATTATCGTTGCGGCATTGAGTTGCTTCGGGAAGAAGGTTTTGCTGCCCGGCTCGGTTGAAAGACCTTTATTGAGCACCGCAATGACAAGCACGGTGGAGAAGATAATCAGCAGTCCGCCCTTAAGGAACTGGACGTAGGTGGTGGACGTCATGCCTGCGGTGGCCACGATGGTGATCACAATCGCGCCGACCATAATCACGCCAACCCACTGCGGAAGACCGAGTAACGGTGTAACCAGTGCTCCGGCACCAACCATCTGCGGAATGAGATAGAATACCGAAACGGCCAGTGTGCTGATGGCCGCCATCAGCTGAATTCCCTTCGAGTTGAATTTGGAGTCCAGCGCGTCGGTAAAGGTATATTTGCCGAGGCGTTTCATCGGTTCAGCGACTACAAACAGCGCTACAATCCAGCCGGCGAGGTAGCCGATGGAATAGAGGAATCCGTCATAGCCCATGGTGGCAATCATGCCGCAAATTCCGAGGAAGGAAGCGGCGGAGAGATAGTCGCCGGCGAAAGCGACCCCGTTAACAAACCAGTGAATGGTTCCGCCTGCGGCGAAGTAGCCGGAGGCCGATTTGGCTTTGCGCGCATAATAGAAGGAGAGTCCGAGCACAAAACCGACGAACATCAGGAAAATTGCCACGGCAATGGGGCTGGCTGTGTAATTCATTATTTCGACTCTCCTTTATTCATCTCATCTTCTTTTTTCGTACAGACGTGGTTGTAGATCAGCCCGAGGATGAGCGCAAAAACGATCAGCGCCATGCCGTAGATGATGGCCAGATTCACTCCGGCCAGTACCGGTGTTTTTAGCGTTTCGGTGGCGAAAACCGCCAGCGTGACGAAACCCGCATAGATTGCGCAATAAAGCCAGAACAGCTTAATGCCTAACTTCGCTTTCCAGTCGGACGCATTGTCCTTTTCAGTCTGAACCGCCGGTTCGTGCAACATAATGATCTCCTTTGTTGAGCTGATAAAACAAAGCCGAAGTTTTTACTGTCAAATACTCATCAAGGAAAGCGATTTAATCGGCTATTTTGACTTATCCCGCTGGCTGGCCATTTCTGATCCTAGATAATCCGTCTGGCATGATCCAGCGCATGGGCGATGTCTTTATGGATATTGGCGTGGCCGATCTTTTCAATCAGACCGGCTTTTTTCATGGCGGCGGCAGGCTGTTTGTGAATACCGGAAAGCAGCAGGACGGTGCCGTCGCGGTGCGCGGCGGTGACAACGCCTTCCAGTGCCCGCAGGCCGGTGGCATCGATGGCCGGAACATTCCGCATTCGCAGAATGAAAACTTTCGGCATGCGGATTTTACTGATCTCATCCTGAAACTTGCTGGCGGCACCGAAGAAGAACGGGCCGTTAATTTCAAACACCTCGACGCCTTTCGGCACGTTGAACCGCGTCAGCGCATTCGGATCGTCTTTAGCGCGCTCTGTGTCATCCAGATCGATCACACCGACATTCGTCACCGCTTCCATGCGGCGCATAAAGAGCAATGCGGAAAGCACGACGCCGGTCTGTATGGCGACGGTCAGGTCGGCAAAGACAGTCAGAAAGAAAACGGTAAGAAGAACGAGGATGTCGCTGCGCGGACTGTAGAAGAGTTTCACGAAGAAATGCCATTCGCTCATGTTGTAGGCGACAATCAGCAGGACGGCGGCCAGTGCGCACATCGGAATCAGCGCGGCGTAATGGCCGAAGAAAAGGAGGATCAAAAGCAGCGTAATGGCGTGAACAATTCCGGCCAGCGGAGTCGTGCCGCCGTTTTTAATGTTCGTGGCCGTGCGGGCAATTGCGCCGGTCGCCGGAATGCCGCCGAACAGCGGCGAGGCGATATTGGCGATGCCCTGCGCGACCAGTTCCATATTGGAGCGGTGACGCTGGCCGGTCATGCCGTCGGCAACCACGGCGGAAAGCAGCGACTCAATCGCTGCCAGCAGCGCAATGGTCAGCGCGGGCTGAAAAAGTCCGCGCATCAGTTCAAGACTGACGGCGGGAAAAGCAAACGCGGGCAGATGATTTGGTACACCGCCGAAGCGGCTGCCGATGGTTTCAACCGGCAGTTTCAGTAAGGTAACCAGCAGAGTGGTGACGAGAATCGCGACCAGCGAGCCGGGAACACGGCGGGTGATGCGCGGCCAGATAATCATGATCAGCAGCGCCAGCAGTCCGAGCGCGGACGAAAGTGGATCAATCAGGTGCAGGTGCGTGCCGATGGCTTCCAGCTTACCGATGAATTCGCCGGGAAATTTTTCCAGCTTCATGCCGAGGAAAGCGGGAATCTGTGTGACGGCGATAAGGACTGCGATCCCGGTGGTGAAGCCGATAATCAGCGGATAGGGCAGATATTTAAGAACGGAGCCGAGGCGGCAGACGCCCATCAGGACGAGCATGACGCCCGCCATCAGCGTGGCGACGGTGAGTCCGGCGACGCCGTAGTGCTGGACGATGCCGTAAACAATCACGATGAACGCGCCGGTCGGCCCGCCGATCTGCACCTGACTGCCGCTGAAAAAGGAAATGATGAAGCCGGCAATGATGGCGGTATAAAGTCCCTGTTCCGGCGTCACGCCGGAAGCGATACCGAAAGCGATAGCGAGTGGCAGGGCGACGATACCGGTGATGAGTCCGGCGATGAGGTCGTTGGCGAAGCGCTTCAGCGAATAGCCCGAGCGGTAGCAGGTGAGAATCTGCGGAATCAAACGCGTATGCATGGAACTCCTTTTTGGTCGCAAAAGAAAGCGTCCGTCATATACCTTTCCGTTTTGAATTAAAGAAAAATCCTATGAAACTCCGTATTAACCAGCTCGATTTGCCGCCGGGATACACGCCCGACCAGCTTTTGAAGGCCGCCGCCAAGGCGCTGAAATGTAATCCGTCGGCGCTGAGCGGACTGAAAACCATCCGCCGATCGATTGATGCCCGCGGACGTTCGCCCCGTATGACCGTCGCCGTCGAAGTCGAATTTTCCGGCAAACTCCCCGCCGGTCTGCGCGATGTTGAGGAAGTTTCTGAACTCCGAACCCTGATCTCCACTCCCCAATCATCAATCATCAATCTTCAATCGCCAATTCTCGTGGTCGGCGCCGGTCCCGCCGGACTGATGGCCGCGCTCGGTCTGGCGGAAGCCGGGCTCAAGCCGCTTCTGATTGAACGCGGCGAAGCCGCCGCGCCGCGCGCCAAACGGGTCGAAGCCTTCTGGAAAAACGGAACGCTGGATGTTGAAAGCAATGTGCTCTACGGCGAAGGCGGCGCGGGACTTTTTTCCGATGGCAAGCTGACATCGCGCAGCAAAGACCGTCCGCGCGTCCGCCGCTTTCTCGAAGCGCTGGTGAGTTGCGGCGCGTCGCCCGATATTCTGATCGACGCCGAACCGCACATCGGCAGCGACGTACTCGAAGAACTGGTTCCGGCGCTGCGCAACCGGATTATCGAACTCGGTGGCGAAGTGCGCTTCGGCGCGCGGCTCGACCGGCTCGAAATTGAAAACGGCGCGGTGCGCGGCGCGGTGATTTCCGGCGAACAGTTCCGTACTGACTGCTGTGTGCTGGCGACCGGCCATAGCGCCCGCGACATCTACGAAATGCTGGCAGAGCAGGGCGTACCGCTCGAAGCCAAGCCGTTCGCTGTCGGCGTGCGGCTCGAAATTCCCCAGCACCGGATTGATACGGCACAGTGGGGCGGCAGTTTTCCAACGCTTGGAAAAGCAAGTTTCCGGCTGACGCGCCGCGAAGAGGAAAATGCCCGCGCCTGCTATTCCTTTTGCATGTGTCCCGGCGGACTGGTTATTGCCTGCGCTTCGTCGGCCGGTCTGATGACCACCAATGGCATGAGTCTGTCCAGACGCGACAAGCCGATGGGAAATGCCGCTTTTCTCGTTCCCGTGATGACAGAAGATTTCCCAATTGTAGCCGCCCGCCGTGAGGGCGGTAAAAAATCCGAGGTCACGGACCTCGGCTACAATGTTTTAGCTGGAATCGAATTTCAGAAAAAACTGGAAGCTGCGGCGTTCGCGGCGGGCGGATCGGATTATTCTCTGCCTGCCCAGCGGTTGGTGGATTTTTTGGAAGGCGCGGCACCGTCCGATCTTCCGGCGGAACGATCCTGCACGATGGCCCGTCCGGCGCAACTGCGCGGACTGCTGCCGGAATTTGTCGAACACACCTTACGCAGTGCCGTGCCGAAAATGCTTCGCAGTATGCACGGCGTGGTTTTGGACGAAGCACTGCTTTACGCATCTGAAACGCGTAGCTCCAGTCCGGTACGGATTGTTCGCGGCGAAGACGGACAGTCGGCGATTCGCGGACTCTATCCCTGCGGCGAAGGGGCGGGCTACGCCGGCGGCATCGTCAGCTCCGGCATCGACGGCCTGCGTATTTCCGAAGCGGTGGTTGAAAAAATGGAATTAGGCTGAACGCTCTGGTTCGGTGTTTTTTATAGTGCTCCCATTTTTGGGAAATTCATCACATTGATTACCTTGTAGTGTTCACGCAGTAAATCTTTCAAGCCTTGGGCAATTAAGAGGTTTTTCAATAGGGTATATTGTAATGATCCATCAGTATATTCTTTCACCATTCTTTTGGAGTATTGACCATCGGAATGTTGAAGGACTCCATTAAAAATGTAATCGAAATCTGATCTTCCTATTGCGTGCTGGATTGCCTTCTTTCTTGTTTTCAAGTGGTTGAGATAGTCGTCAGATACATCAGTTCCTTCAGACGATATGGCCTCATACTTCATTGATGGGTGAGGGCTCTTCCGGTTGAAGGCGCTTTGGTAAAGGTTGGTGATTGCTCCGTAATGAATACCGTCCCGATTGTTGAAAAATATTGTTCGGTATTCATTTAGTGCTGCGCGCACTTGATCGATCTCATTTAAAAAATATCTGCGTCCATCTGGGTGTCTCCCCGCAACAAAACTGTTTAGAACGGGTAAGTGGTCGTATCTGACAATAAACGCCATTGATTGCGCCTGTTCATTAATCGTTAGTAACGGGAGAGGAGCTGTTGAGCTAACCCTGAACTGAACGGAAGATGCATCAAAGGCGGAGACAATTTCATTCGCCTCCTCGAGGATTGAGAAGGCTTCGCTTTCGTTCTTTCTAAACTTTTCAGTTATTTGAGGTGGTATATCCATTATTTATACCGAACGTTTCTCGTAACTCTGAACGGACGGAGCCAGCGATAGAGGGAGAGCGGTGGTTCGAACCCTTTTTTTGTTCAACCTTTGTCCATGCCCCCAAATTTACTTTTCATCCATTCCAGAAGACTTTCCCACCACGGAACGATAAGAGTTTCTTCCATAACAGCCAGAAAGAAGCCCCCTATCAAAGCAGAAAAAATCAGGCCAAAAATCTTTTCGAAAAGACCGAGTTCGCTTTCGAAAAACAATCCAGTAAATCCAACAATAATAACCGTTAATATTCGAAGGGGGTCGGTTGGATCAATATTCCTGCTTTCTAGGAGTCTAGTGATCATCATCCAGATTATTGGGAGTATTACTAGAGCTAAAATTAGGAACCACATAAGTAATCCAATTGTTTTTATTCGAACAGTGTTATTAGCCTTACTTCAGTTTTTTAACGGGGTTGATTCACAACGCTTGGAATGTAGCGCGGCGGGTGAATGTCGACAACCCGTAAATTTTCCCATACTCCAACACTCCGATACTCCCACACACCCACACTCACATACTCCCATACCCACCTCCCACCCCCCGGCACTCTCCTACTGCCCGGCGGCGGTACCGAGGAAGTCGTAGCTGAGTTTGGTCTGGAAGGTGGAGATTTTTGCCAGCACGTTTTGCAGGTTTTGCCGTTCGATTTCTGTCATGGCTTCGATGTCCACCTGGTCATTCGCGGATGAGGTTCCTTCCATGGCGATGAGCGGGGTGTAGAAGCGCATGTGCCAGAGATAATCAAAGACATAGCTCATCTCGAGTCCGGTTTGCGGCTGCAGAATTTCCAGCTCCTGCAACCGCCGGATCCGTTCGAGTGTTCCAATCTCTGGAAGATTGTGTTTGAGCGCATAGATGCGGGCGAAGGTTTCAATCGGTTTGAGACTTTCTTTGATGTTGATTGTTTTTTTGCCGTCCTGTTTCCGGGTTTTCAGATGGCCGAACAGGGTCAGCGGCGCTTTGTATTGCAGGCAGTTGTTGGCGTAGTGCATGAAAAATTCGGGGTTCTTCTGCGTCAGTGCCTGGACATACTCTTTAAGTTCCTGCACGAGTTCGTCGCTGCCGAAGGCGCAGCGGAGGTCAAAAAAGACATTCACATCGCGAATGGACTGCGGGGTGGCCTGCACGATCCATGTGCGGAAATGATCTTTCCACTCCGACAGGGAGAGACACCATTTCGGGTTGGCCGCCATCAGGCCGCCGTGGCAGTAGGGGCATCCCGCCTGCCTCAGCCGCCCGCAGACTTCATCGCCGATGAGGAGAAACTGACACCGAGTTTCAATCAAACGATCCTCCGGAACATCGGCGAAGACCAGCGCATTGTCTTGGTCGGAAAACAGAGTCATGTCGTGGCGTGCATTGCTTCCGAGCGAAAGAAAGGCGAACGGAACGGGCGAGGGGGAGGCATCCAGTGAAAACTGGATGAAGCGGCGGATGGCGGCATCGAAGGATTCACCGATCATCTGCCGCAGAATTTCGGTACGGGTTCCCCGATCCGTTAGCAGGCGGATTTGCGCGGGAAGTTTTTTTAAAATATGAACCACTTCGCCGGCGGTCCGGGCCTGTTCAATTTCATCCGGCAGGGTGTTCAGTGGTTGTCCGGCGGGGGCGGACGGAGCGGTATGGTGAAATCCGCGCAGGGTTTCTTCCGGACCGCGCGCCAGGGTTGAAAACAAAATGACGTGGCCGTGTTTTTGTGAAAAGAACAGCCGTGATGTGGAAATCCAGACATCCAGCAGACGGCTGTCTTTGGTTTGCAGCACGGCGGCAAAGCCGGCGGAAGAGGCGGATCCGGCGAAGAGTTTTCGCAAGTGATCGGCGGCAAAGAAGTTGACCTCTGCGCCCGGAGCCAGCAGAGAGCAGATATCCATAGCCGCCAGTTCCTTTTCACTGTATCCGGTCATGCGGTGGATGGCGTGGTTGGAGTAAACGGTTTTTCCGTCGACTTCAAGAATGGAGCCTTCGCCGGAGGCTTCGACCAGTGCCCGGTAGCGGTCTTTGGCCTCGCGCAGGCCGCTTTCAGCGTGTGTGCGGTCGTGTTCGATCCGGCGACTCTGGAAAACCAGATTGCCGAGAATGGCAAAGAGAACCAGTGTGATGATGCCGTCAGCAATCAGCAGTTTTCTGGAAAGGCGCGCCATTTCGGCCTCAACGTCGTGAATGTAAATTCCGGTTCCGATGATCCAGTTCCACTCGGGGATTTGAAGCACGTAGGAGAGTTTCGGCGCGGTGCGTGTCGGATCATCTTTCCATTGCCAGCGGTATTCCAGATAGCCCTCGCCGTTGTTTTTCACGAGCCGGACAAACTCCGCAAACAGTTTTTTTCTGCTCTTGTCTTCCCGGTCGGTGTAGTCGGTCAGATCTTTTCCGTTCAGATCGGGGCGGTAGGGATGCATCACCATGGTCGGATGCATGTCGGTGATCCAGAAATAATCTTTGCGGTCATCCCCGTAGCGCAGCTGCGCGACCTCCGCAGCGGCTTCAGCCTGCGCCGCCGCGCGCGTGATCTGTCCGCTTTTCTCCTGATTCACATAAAAGGCAATTGCGCTGGAGGCCGTCTGTGTCAGTTCGCGGATCATTCCTTTTTTCTGCTCCATCATGTTCTGGCGGAAGAGCGGAACGATCAGAGCGAATGACGAGGCGGCGAACAGAATGGCGGCGAAAACGGTCGGCCAGACAATCCGCCAGTAGAAGCCGGGCGACAGCTGTGGGGTCTGTTTTTTTGGATCGGCTGTGCCTTTAAAGTATTCTGCCAGCTCCGCCTCACTCAGAATGGCTTCCCGGGTTCCATGCTCATGATACTTTTCAGTGAACGTGCCGTTTTCAAAATCTTCCTGATTGGGTATGTACCCGTCGTAATCGTCTTTCAGGTGGCTTTCAAAAACAGCCTTGATCTGCTCACGGGTATAACGGCCTTCAAATTCCTTGTACGCCTCCTCAAGAGCTTCCGCGCAGTGGCGGTATTTGCGGTGGTTATAAGGATCATAGGATGGCTTGTGTCCGGCTTTCTGAAAGTCGTTATAACTCTCTGCGTCAAAAAAACCGTCAATCCATTTATGGATATCCTCGGCCCTCAGGCCCGTCCGTGACTCGCTCTGCTCGGCATGCTGAACAATCTTCATGATCGCTATCATAGGCTGGTCGGGCGGTGTTGTCAGCACCGGCCTTGGCAGATTGCGCCGTACTGAAGCCGTTGTTTAAAACGGCTGATTTTCGGCTTGTTTTCAATATCGGGGAAAGAATATACAGCGCTTCAAATCGGTCAGGAGACTGTATGGCGAAAGATGAAGGCAGTTTGGTTTCATTGGACGGGACGGTGATCGAGGTGCTTCCCGGCACGATGTATCGCGTGAAGTTCGATAACGGACACACGGTGCTGGCGCACGTCTCCGGCAAGATCCGCAAAAATTTCATCCGCATTTCCATCGGCGACAAAGTGACCGTTGAAATCTCCGCCTACGACCTGACCAAGGGCCGCATCACCTACCGCCACGCCTGAACCGGCTAAAGCCGGAACTACGTACCCTTTACACCGACCGGCTAAAGCCGGAACTACATGACTTTTACACTGACGGGACTAAATGCCTTGTGAGCTGAATGGCTATGGACAGGTATGTAGTTCCGCCTTCAGGCGGATTGATCTGACAAAGAATTTATGATGCAGTGAGCGCACGGTCAGGCAAGTAGTTCCGGCTTCAGCCGGTCTTTGAGGGCGATGAAATGTATGAATGGCGCGAGATGACACCGGAGAAACGCGAGGAGGTTTTGCGCCTTCGCCGTCAAAGCCGCGTACCGTGGCACAGCCCGCCGCATTATACAGAGCCTGGCATTCATCATTATCACCTTGCCGGTGCGTGTTATGAGCATGCTCCGATTCTCGGCCATACTCCCGGGCGGATGGCGGACTTCGAATTCCGGTTGCGTACGGTTTTAATCGAAAACGAAAACCGGCTGGCGGCATGGTGTGTTCTGCCGAACCACTGGCACGCGCTGGTCTGCACAAAAGACCTTGCATCACTGATTTCAGACATCGGGAAATTACACGGGAGAATGTCATTTGAGTGGAACCGGGAAGAAAACCGGGCCGGACGAAAATGCTGGCACCGGTGCTCCGACCGGCGGATCCGTTCGGATGCCCATCGTCTGGCGGTGATGAACTACATTCATCACAATCCCGTTAAGCACGGCTATGTCCGCCGGTGGGAGGAGTGGCCGTTTTCAAGCGCGGCGGAATTCATCGAAAAAGAAGGACGCGAACGGGCGCTGGAGCTGTGGAAGGACTATCCGGTTGGTGAAACAGGTAAAGGGTGGGATGATTAAGATCGATTTTTGACGAGGGCCGCGATTTGACGTGCAATCGAGGGCCTTGGAAGTTAAACGACTGTCATGAAAATCACCTTCCTTGGTACGGGAACTTCGCACGGCGTTCCGATGATTGGATGCGGTTGCGCGGTCTGCCGGTCGGATAATCCGAAGAACAAGCGCCGCCGGTGCAGTCTATACGTTCAGGCGGGCGGAAAGCATCTGCTGTTTGATACGCCGCCGGATATGCGCGATCAGGTGCTGACGTTCGGTGTCGAGCGGGTCGATGCGGTTTTTATCACCCATCCGCACGCCGACCATATTTTCGGTTTCGACGACATCCGTCGCTTCAGCGACATGCAGAAGGCGCACATTCACGTTTACGGTTCGCCGGAAACTATCGTCTCGATGCGTGTGAAGTTTGATTATGTCGATAGAACAAGCCACTCGTTCGGCGGTGTGCCGCGCGTGGTCTTTACGGAAATGGCCGCGACGGTTGATGTCGGCGGCGCGACGGTGACGCCGATTCCGGTGATGCACGGCGAGGAAGCGGTTTACGGATTCCAGGTCGAAGCGGACGGCAAACGGCTGGCGTATATTCCTGACTGTTCCGGCATTCCTGATCAAAGCTTCCGGATGTTGGAACGTCTGGATGTGATGATTTTGGATGGCCTGCGTCCCGGAAAGCACGCCACGCACTTTTCGATTGAGGAGTGCGTGGAGCATTTACAGCGGATCGGCGCGAAGCGGTCGTTCCTGACGCACCTAACGCACAATTCCGATCACGACGAACTTCAGGCTGTTTTGCCCGCCGGCATTGAGGTCCCGTGGGATGGATTGACGGTTTCCTGAAATCCGGCGGGATGTCGATTGACACCCTGCTGGTGCCGTGCTAAAAGCACCCCTCATTTTTGATGCGGGACATTGATTTTGGATAACGGGAAGGGCTTTGCGAATGGCTGTTAAAAAAGTTTTGAATAAGAAAACGGCTAAAAAAGTCGTGAAAAAGACACCGGCTAAACCGGCGGTCAAAAAAACAATTGCCAAGAAGACCCCGGCTAAAAAAGAAGCGGCCAAAAAGGTTGTGGTTAAGAAGGCCCCCGCCAAGGCAAAGCCCGCCGCGAAGAAGGCCGTCAAAAAAATCATTCCGATTCCCGTGCATAAACCGGCTGCTCCAGTGCTTGCCGGGCCTGCCGCTAAGAAGCTGACCGCCAAGGAAGCCCGTGAATTCAAGGATGTTCTGCTGACGCTCCGCGAACGCGTTTCCGGCGAATACAGCACGCTGTCCCGCGATAATCTCGAAGCCAACCAGCGCGATCCGTCGCTGTCCGACCAAGGAACCGACACGTTTGACCGTGAAATGGAGCTCAACATGATGGGCAGCGAGCAGGAAGTGATTTTCGAAATCGACGCGGCGCTTCGCCGGATTGAAAAAGGCACTTTTGGAATTTGTGAACTGACCGGTCAGCCGATCAATATCGAACGCCTTCAGGCGCTTCCGTATGTCCGCTACACCGTTCGCGCCCAGTCCGAACTCGAAAAAGGCCGCGCTCATTACCGCCCCTTCGGCGGTACCATGCGCAGCTAGGAGAACTCCATGCTGGTACTCATTCTGGGCCTGATCGTTGTTCTGTTCGATCAATGGACCAAGCTGTGGGTACGCGCTGACTTCATTTATGGCGGCGACCCGCAGTCCGTCATTCCCGGATTTTTCAATCTGGTTTATGTCCGCAACGAAGGCGCGGCGTGGGGCATACTCGGCGGGCAGATGCCGATACTCATTCTCCTTTCCATCGTGGTGCTTGTTCTGCTGGCGGTCTATCACCGCAAGGTGCTCAATCCGACGCTCGACCACCGCATTGCGCTCGGCCTGATGGTCGGCGGAATCTGCGGCAACCTGATCGACCGTATTCGTGTCGGCTATGTCACCGACTTTCTCGACTTTTATATCGGCCCGTACCACTGGCCGTCTTTCAACGTCGCCGATTCCGCCATCTGCATCGCCGTGGGTCTGTATATGCTTTCATCGCTCTGGCACACCCGCCATCCGCTGAAAAACGACTCCAATGACTCTGAATAAACCCAGCGCGTTCGTGCTCGTCGGTCCGACGGCATCGGGCAAAAGCGCCGTCGCCCAGATTCTGGCTGAGCGAACCGGCACGGCCATCGTTTCCGCCGACTCGATGAATATCTATTGCGGCATGGATATCGGCACGGCCAAGCCGTCGCCGGAAGAGCGGGCGCGGGTTAAAACGTTCGGTATCGACCTAGCTGACCCGACCGAACCCTTCAGTGTCGGCGACTGGCTCAATGCGGTTCGTCCGGCTTTCCAGTCATCGGAAACTCCGCCGATTGTTGCGGGCGGCACCGGGCTTTATGTGAAATGTCTTCTGCAAGGACTCGACGATCTGCCAACCGCCGACGTGGCGCTGCGCGAACGGACGGAAAAAATGACGCTCGCCGAATTGCAGGCCGAGGCGCGCACCGCCGCACCGGAAGCTTACGAAGCACTCGCCGATAAAGAAAATCCGCGCCGCCTCATCCGGCTTTTGGAAGGAAAGAAAACTTCCGAAAGCTGGAAGAGCGAAATGCCGACGGTTATTGGACTGCACGTTGAACGCGACGATCTTCATCGGCGAATCGCGGAACGGGTCGGAAAAATGTACGCGGGCGGACTGCTCGAAGAAGCGCGTGGATTAATGGAACTCAAACTTTCTTCGACCGCGCAGCACGCCATCGGTTATGCCGAAGCCTTCGCCGTCCTGCGCGGAGAAATGGCCGTCGCCGAAGCCAAAGAAAAAACCGTCATCCGCACCCGCCAGCTTTCGAAACGCCAGATGACCTGGTTTCGCCATCAGCTCAACGTAGAGTGGGTCAAAACGGCGGATTATCCGGACGAAAAAAGTCTGGCGGATAAGGTTGCCGGCGTGTGGGAAAAGGGTGGAGCCGTTCCGGTGAAGGGCGTATAAGCTCCGGTATGAAACGGACGTTTTTTCTTTTTGCGATTCTGCTGACACACCTTCCGGTTTTCGCCGGTGAACCTGTTTTTTTTGTACAGATAACCGATACGCATTTCGGTTTACAGGAACATGCCGATAGGGCGCGCGCGGCGGTTAAAACAATTAATGCTCTGCCGGTGAAGATTGCGTTCGTTGCCGTGACCGGCGATATCATGCACGACTGCATCATGGACTCCAACGTCGTCAGCGAAGCGCTGACCATTTTCAGCGGGCTGAAAGCGCCGGTACATTATGTTCCGGGCAACCATGACCTGCTGAAAAAATCGCCGGAGGAAACGGTCGCGGTTTTCACCAACCGGTTCGGCCCGCTGATTTCGTCGGCGGAATACGGCGGCGTCGAATTCGTGTTTGTCTGCACCGAACCGCTTTCGAACGGAATCAAAATTCAGGGATACGATCCAGTGAGCAGTCTGGATAAGCTGCTTCAGGCGCACGCCGGACAGCCTGCGGTAATTTTTAATCATGCGCCATCGGTGGATGATTTTTACGGAAACAGTTCGCACAGCGGCTGGGGGGATTCAAAAGAAGGTCTGCGGTGGACTGAGTTGCTTAACCGCTATCCGGTTAAGGCGGTCATTGCCGGACATTTTCATCGGGACGAATTGCACTGGGTCGGCAATATCCCGCTGTATGCCGGGCCGCCGCTGTCCAGCTGGCTGGGGCGGCAGGCGGCTTTCCGGGTTTATGAATACCACGACGGGAAGCTCGGTTACCGGACGTATTATTTGCCATAGTTTCCTGACGGCAGGAGTCCATTTATGAAAGAGATGAAGACAACGATACCTCATGCTCAGGAGCGAGCCGTGCTGGTCGGCGTGCAGGTGCGCGGACGGAACAGCGAACAGGATGCGTTCGATACGCTCGCCGAGCTGGTGCAGCTGACGGAGAGCGCGGGCGCAGAAGTGCTCGGCCAGATGCTCTGCAAACAGTCCAAGGTTCACGCCGCGCATTTTATCGGCAAAGGCAAGGTGGATGAATTGGCGCAGATGGTGAAGGAAAGCGGCGCTAATCTGGTGGTTTTCGACGAAGATCTTTCTCCCGCACAGGGCCGTAATCTGGAAGAGACGCTGGCGGTGCGCGTGCTCGACCGGACTCAGCTGATTCTCGATATTTTTGCTCAGCGGGCGCGAACCAAAGAAGGATGTTTACAGGTTCAGCTGGCGCAGCACCGCTATCTGCTTCCCCGTCTTCGCCGCATGTGGACGCATCTGGAACGGCAGGCGGGCGGTATCGGTCTTAAAGGGCCGGGCGAAACGCAGATCGAAATGGACCGCCGCAGTATTCAGAATTTAATCCGCACACTGACGAAGGAGCTGGAACTGGTGCGCACACGCCGCGCCGAACAGCGGCGCGGACGTCAGCGCCACGGCTGGGCGCTGGTTTCGATTGTCGGTTACACCAACGCCGGAAAATCCACATTGCTGAACCGGCTGGCGGACGCCGATATTTATGCGGAAGATCAGCTTTTCGCGACGCTCGACCCGACGACGCGGCAGGTCGAACTGCCGAACCGCGAGCCATGTCTGATGACCGATACGGTGGGTTTTATTCGTAAACTGCCGCACCATCTGGTCGATTCGTTCAAGGCGACGCTCGAAGAAGTGGTCGAAGCCGATTTGATTCTGCATGTAATTGATTGCTCTCATCCGCAGGTCGAACAGCAGATCGCGGCGGTGAATACGGTGCTGAAAGAAATCGGCGCGGAAGATAAACCAGTGCTCTATGTGCTGAACAAGATTGATAAGGATGCCGGACGGAATGTTGCGCGGCAGTTGGCTTATACGTTGCGCCGCTCCGCCGCCGTTTCAGCTATTACCGGCGAAGGGGTTGAAGATCTGCTGAACGGGGTGGCCGATAATCTTAAAGGCGACAGCCAGCTGATGAAGCTGGCGATCCCGATGAGTGAAGGCCGCCTGCTGGCGCAGTTGAAACAGTCGGCAACCGTGCTGGAGGAAAAGTACGAAGGCGAATTCGCCGAACTGTTTGTCCGCGTTCCCGCGCCGCTCATTCCGCGCTGTGAACCATATCTGGCCGGAAAGAGTTAAAATCCGGACAGTTTCAACTGTTCAGCGGCCACCTCTTTGATCAGGTTATCGATTTCCGCCGTGAGAACCATCGTGTCCTTGCGGCCTTTATTCATAATCGATTTCCCACCGATGGCGTAACGATCACTTTCGCTTTTGGTGGTGCATTCGTAGTGCAGCTCCGTTGCCGGTTTGCCGCTCAGCGCGGAGCCGATCGTGTAGATTCTCAGGGCTGCGCCGAAGGCGCTTGGGTGAACATTGTCCGTGATTAACCAGCCGACGGGGGCTTCGGCGGGGCGGCGTTCTTTCGATAGAATGCACATTGCCGGCCCGACGGGGATGACGGGCACTTTGCCATACGCATCGCTCAGTATTTTGTGGTTTGTGACGACACGGGCGGAACTGGCGTTGAAGTAACTTTTCGGGTCATTTAGATCGCCACCTTTTTCCGGGTTTATTACCCAAGGCTCGTAAAATAGCGGTTGCGCGCCGATTTTTTTGATCTCATCAAGCAACAGTGCTCCGTACTTCATGAACGGTCCTTCAAAGACAGGTTTGCCGTTCGGGCCGGGGGTCATTTTATTTGTCTCAAGGAAAGAGCGGTAACTTTGGAGCACCACAATATCCCACGGCTTGCCGTCCGGCGTTCCGTTGCGAATGGCTTCCGCCGCCAGAATGTAGCCGCGATCAATATACTTCGGATCGTTGTACTGGCCTTTTTTCCAAAGGGTGCAATCGCCTTTGACTGCATAGCCGTTGGCGGTTGCCGGGATTGGGTTTTGAAAGAGATCGGGATGCGTTTCTCTTGAGATGGTCCAGTGTGTTTCAAAGGTTTGGTTCCAAATCTGCAACCGATACCCTTCAAACGCCGGAAGTCCGTTAGCCTTAAAAAATGCATTGAGATCTTCCGGCAACTTTGCCGTCAAACTGTTTCCGATGAATAGAATTCGTTCGCCGCCCTGAATGGGTAGAGCCGACTTTTCGGCCGGAACGGCTCCGGCGAGTGCCGCGAAACCGGCGATAACAGCAATGAGCTTTTTTAACATACAACCCTTTCTATTGAAGTGTTTTCGAGTCCACAGCACTTCTAGGTCAGGGCTCAGGTGAAGTCAATTCCCGAGGTACACTGGCGTTGGCAACATATCCGCGAACATGAAAGGCGGAGAAGGGTTGAAATTCTCTGCGGTCTGTTGAATAGTGCGATCCACTAATTCAGGGAGAAAACTATGGCGTATGATTTAACAGGGAAAATTAAGGTTGTTAAGGAGGCTCAGACCTTCGGAACAAAGGGCTTTACCAAGCGCGAGTTCGTGGTGACGGTCGAGGACGGAAAATATCCGCAGGACATTGCGCTGGAGTGCGTTCAGGATAAGGTCACGATGCTCGACGGGCTGAAAGAGGGTCAGGTGGTGACCGTGACATTTGATATCCGCGGTCGAGAATATAACGGACGCTATTTTAATAACCTGCAGGCGTGGCGCATTAAGGCTGAAGACGGCGGCGCTCCCGCTGATGACGACCGTCCGCCGGTTCCGGACGACGCTCAGGCTCCCGGTGAATTTGATGACGATATTCCGTTTTAAACAAAGGTAGGACAGGCTTCCAGCCTGTCTGGACAGCCAAGATGGCTGTCCTACATTCAGGAGAAAATGATGAAAGTTGTATTGGCATATTCAGGCGGTCTGGACACGACGGTGCTTCTGACCTGGCTTCAGGAACAGTTTAACGCGCAAGTGATCTGCTACTGCTCAAACGTCGGGCAGGAGGAAGAGCTCGACGGGCTGGAAGCCAAAGCGCTCAAGCACGGCGCGGTTAAATGTATCGTGGACGATGTCTGCGAAGAGTTCGCGAAGGATTTCGTTTTTCCGATGATGCAGGCGAACGCCATCTATGAAGGCACTTATCTGCTGGGCACTTCGATTGCCCGCCCGCTGATCGCCAAGCGTATGATGGATATTGCCATCGCCGAGGGCGCGGAAGCCATCTGTCACGGCGCGACCGGCAAGGGCAACGATCAAGTTCGCTTTGAGCTGACCGCTTATTCGATGAAGCCCGACATCAAAATCATCGCTCCGTGGCGCATGCCGGAAGTCTTTAAGTTCAAGGGCCGCCCGGACATGATCAACTATCTGGAGGAGAAGGGTATTCCTTGTCAGGTTTCCGCCAAGAAGCCATACAGCACCGACCGCAACCTGCTGCACATCAGTTTTGAAGGCGGCATTCTGGAAGATCCGTGGAATGAGGCGGATGAAAATATGTGGTGCATGACCAAGCCGCTGTCACAGGCCGCTGACAAGCCGGAGTATGTCGAAATCAGTTTCGAAAAGGGCATCCCGGTTGCTGTTAACGGCAAAAAACTTTCGCCTGCCGCGCTGATCCGTAAACTAAACGCTATCGGTTGCGAACACGCCATCGGACGCATCGACATCGTCGAAAACCGCTTCACCGGCATGAAAGATCGCGGCATCTACGAAACTCCCGGCGGAACGATTCTGCACCACGCGCATCGCGCCATGGAATCCATCACCATGGATCGCGAAGTGATGCATCTGCGCGACTCGCTGATTCCGAAGTATGCCACGCTGGTTTATAACGGCTTTTGGTTCGCACCGGAGCGCGAAATGCTTCAGGCGGCGATTCTGGAAAGTCAGAAAATGGTCACCGGCGATGTGCGCGTGAAGCTCTTCAAGGGTGGCGTGCATATCTGCGGACGCCGTTCGCCGTATTCGCTCTACGACTCGAAGGTTGTCAGCTTTGACGAAGCGGGCGGCTACGACCAGACTGACGCGACCGGCTTTATCAAGCTGAACGCTCTTCGTCTGCGTGTTCGCGCCGCGATGCAGAAGAAATAACCTGCCGTTGAGGTGCGTCCTGCGGGGTAATTTTCCCGCGGGACGGGTTATTTCGTCAGCTGAGATTTTGGCCCTGCTTAACCGTTTTCGATTCCGTGAAAGGCTATTCCGGCGGGGCGGGAATGCCCAACCGGAAATCCCGACAGCATGGAAAATATTTTCCTGATGATTCCTGCTGGTGTGCCGTTTCAAACGGTGGTAGTAAGCGGACTCCAAATTACAAGAAAGGCGCATGAGTACCATCCACATCCGGGCCGCGACACGGGACGATCTTCCGGCGATTGAGGTTATAGAAAAAACCTGTTTTCATGACGACTTGCGCGCCAGTCCACGCGCCTTGCGGCATAGTCTAAAAAGTCCGATCCAAAGCGTCTGGGTTGCCGTTGCCGGCCGCGAAACCGTTGGCGCCATGGTGCTCTACCATCACCCGCGCTCCCTGCGAATTTTCTCCATCGCCGTTCTGCCTGCTTTTCGCGGCAGCGGGACGGGTCGGCAGATGATGGAAATGGCGTTGAGTCTGGCTCGGCGCGCCGACCGTACGGCTGTGACGCTCGAGGCGGAACACAGCAAACCCGCCCTCATCAAATGGTATGAGAGTTTCGGTTTTGAAATCAAAAAAATACTTCAGGATTATCATGCATCGGGCCGTCACGCTGTCCGCATGCGACTGGAATTAAAATCTGCGCTCAAAGGAGGGCGCGTTCGTGGCCGTTCGTAATCTGATTATTCTAAACAATCCAGCGCATTGGACGTTTGATATCGAGGAAGTCGAAGTGGTTTCGGCTAAGGCCTATCTGACCGAAAGCCGTTATGCGGAAATGAAAAACGCGCGGGTGTTCAATCTCTGCCGTTCGTACCGGTATCAGTCCGTCGGGTATTACGTTTCTCTGCTGGCCGCTGCCCGCGATCACCGCGCTATTCCCAGCGTGACCACCATGCAGGATTTCCGTTCGCAGACCATCATTCGCACCATTGCGGAAGATATCGATGAGCTGATTCAGAAAACCTTCGCCAAGGTGGCGGAAAAAGAAATCACCCTTTACATTTATTTCGGTCAGACTGTTCTGCCTGAACACCGCTACATCGGGCGCTCTCTCTATAATCTATTTCAAGCACCGCTGCTCAAAGTCAGTTTTGAATTCACGAAAAAGTGGCTGATTCAGCAGATTACGCCGCTTTCGCTCGGGTTAATTCCGGAAGTTGATCAGGCGCACATCGCCGAATTCGCCCGCACTTATTTTTCGCGCAAGCGTTTCCATGACACACGGATTCAGCAGTACGCCTACGACCTCGCCATTCTGGTTAATCCGGGAGAAAAAAATGCGCCGTCCTGCGCTCGGGCTCTCCGGCAGTTTGAGGAAGCCGCCGACGAACTCAACGTCTATACCGAATTTATCACGCGGGAAGACTATAGCCGTCTGCCCGAATTCGACGCACTGTTCATCCGAGAAACCACTTCGGTGAATCACCATACGTACCGCTTTTCGCGCAAGGCCCACGCCGAAGGTCTGGTTGTCATTGATGATCCGTGGTCTATCATGCGCTGCGCCAACAAGGTGTACCTCGCGGAACGGCTGGCGCAGGCCAAGCTGCCCGCACCGCGCACCGTCATCCTTCAGAAAGAATCGTTGAAAAGTTCGCCGGCGAGTCTGGGGATCACCTTCCCGTGTGTACTTAAACAGCCTGACAGCGCCTTCTCGCAGGGCGTGGTTAAGGCGGAAGACGAAGCACAGTTCCGCACTCAGCTGGACGAGCTGTTTGAAAAATCAGACCTGATCATCGCACAGGAATTTATGGCGTCGGATTTCGACTGGCGCGTCGGCATCCTCGATCGCAAGCCGCTTTATGTCTGCAAGTATTATATGGCGGACGGTCATTGGCAGATTCGCAACTGGGCCGGCGAACCCGGAAATCTTGACGGGGACAGCGAAACCTTGCGGGTCGAAGACGCGCCGCCTGCGGTTGTGCAGACTGCGCTGAAAGCCGCCAACCTGATTGGCGACGGTTTTTACGGCGTGGATCTCAAGCAGATCGGGGATAAGGTTGTTGTGATCGAAGTCAACGATAACCCCAGCATCGATTACGGCGTCGAAGACCTTGTCCTCAAAGACGAACTTTACCTCACCGTCATTCGCTCCATCATCAACCGCATTGACGGTCCGCGGAAATAGAGTGGCGGGTTGTTCGGAGTCAATTCAGCTTCGCGCTTTCAAACAAAAACCCGCCGGGGAAATCCGGCGGGTCTTTATGAAAAGTAATTCTGATTATTTCTATTTTTTCTGCGGAGGCAGGAGTTCGTCGCCAGACATAACCCCATCACCGTTAATATCTTTTTCTGAAAATTTCTTTTCGCCGTCGGCGTTGCTCCACTCTCTCTTTTGGATCTTGGCCCATTCGGCCTGCTTGTTCAGAAATTCCTGCTTTGTGACGATTCCGTCTTTATCCGCATCTGCCGCGTGAAACTTAGGAGCGTTCTGCGCCGATGCCTGTATCGCAACGAACGCCGTCACCATTATCGTGCCGAAAAATAAACGGTTCATATCAACCTCCCGGTCTTTTACCTCTGATAAACATGCCTCCCACATGAGAGACTGCCCGCCTGTTTACGCTTCTCTGTATTGTCCCGCAACCAAATTTTAGGACAGCTGTTTTTTAGGCCGTCGGTACGATTGATTACAGAGCGGATGAGTTGTCTTTAGAGAACCAAGCGTTCCTGCTGGATTTGTATTGAGAGTCGATCGGGAAGAGATTACAAAAATCCGGTCGCAGGCATGTTTAAAGGATCAAGGAGGGCGTATGCGGAAAATATTATGCGGAACACTGGTTATGATGACGCTTTGTGTATTTCAGGCGTTTGGCTCGGCAGATGTAAATCACGACGGATTGGTCAGCCGGGAAGAGTGCTATGCTGCACGCACCAAGCTGGCCCAAAAAGCCGGGAAAGAGTTTGACCAGAAGGCGGCGGAAGCCTTTTTTAATGCCACGGACACGAATGGGGATGGATTTCTAAGTCAAGAAGAGCTCGCCAAGCCGGTGAAAACCAAATAAGCAGCTCCATGTTCCTATCGTCTGAAAACCGGAGCGAATAATGCCGCAAAAGAAATGTCCTTTAAACCGTGAACAGCTTGAAGCGCTGACGAAAAAATTTCCGACGCCTTTCCATCTTTATGATGAGGCGGCCATCCGCGCCAATGCCCGCGCCCTGAAAGCCGCGTTTGCGTGGAACCCGGGCTTCAAGGAATATTTCGCCGTCAAGGCCACGCCCAATCCGTACCTGATGAAAGTTCTGAAAACCGAAGGGTTCGGCGCGGACTGCTCGTCGCTTCCGGAGCTGATGCTGGCGGAATCGATCGGTCTTTCCGGCGAAGAAGTCATTTTCACTTCCAACGACACGCCCGCCGATGAATATGTGAAGGCCGTACAGCTCGGTGCGATTATCAATCTCGACGACATCACGCATATTGAATTTATCGAACAGTGCGCCGGACTGCCGGAACTGGTCTGCTTCCGCTACAATCCCGGCCCGCTGAAAGGCGGCAACGCGATTATCGGCCATCCTGAAGAGGCGAAGTACGGCTTCACCCGCCCGCAGCTTTTTGAAGGCTACCGGATTCTGCGCGACAAAGGTGTGAAACGTTTCGGCCTGCACACGATGGTGGCTTCGAACGAACTCGACGCGACCTATTTCATCGAAACAGCGCATCTGCTGTTTGATCTGGTTGGCGAACTTTCCGCCGAACTGGGAATTGAATTTGAATTCGTCAACATTGGCGGAGGAATCGGCATTCCGTACAAGCCGGAGCAAAAGCCGGTCGATCTGGCGCTTGTTGGCGAAGGCATCCGCAAGCTTTATACCGAGAAAATTGAAAAAGCCGGGCTCGGCCCGCTCGACGTGCGGCTGGAATGCGGGCGGATGGTGACCGGCCCCTTCGGCTGGCTGGTCAGCCGCGTGCTTCACAAAAAGAACACCTATAAGCAGTACGTCGGTCTCGATGCCTGCATGGCGAACTTGATGCGTCCGGCACTCTATGGTGCTTACCACCACATTACCGTGCCTGGGAAAGAAAACCTGCCGCATGACTTCGTCTGTGATGTAACCGGATCGCTTTGCGAAAACAACGATAAGTTCGCCATCAACCGTGCGCTGCCGCCGGTTGAAATCGGCGACCTCGTGGTGATTCACGATGCCGGTGCACACGGACATGCGATGGGCTTTAACTACAACGGCAAATTGCGCTCCGCCGAACTGTTGTTGCGCGAAAACGGCGAGGTCGTCCAGATCCGTCGCGCCGAAACGGTTCAGGATTATTTTGCCACGCTTGATTTTGCTGGTTTGAATAAATTTAAGGTATAGCGCATAGTCTCGTGCCTAAGGAGAACATCATGCTACAAGGAGCCCATACAGCGATTGTCACTCCGTTCAACGCGGACGGATCAGTTGACTTCGTCCGCTATCGCGAGCTGATCGAATTTCAGATCGAAAACGGAATTGACGGAATTGTGCCGGTCGGTACGACCGGCGAGTCGCCGACTCTCAACAACGACGAGCACATGAAGGTGATCGAAGAAACCGTCAAAGCGGTTCATGGCCGTGTGCTGGTGATTGCCGGAACGGGCGCCAATTCAACCGCCGAGGCGGTCGAACTGACGACGCTGGCCAAGGAGCTGGGCGTGGATGCCACGCTTCAGGTAACGCCGTATTACAACAAGCCGAATCAGGAAGGGCTTTTCCGCCATTTTTCAATGGTCGCCGATATCGGTTTGCCGGTGGTACTTTATAACGTTCCGGGCCGTACGAGCCGCGAAATTGCCATCGAAACCGTAGCACGGCTGGCGACTCATCCGAACGTGGTGGCGGTCAAAGAGGCGGGCGGCAAGGTGGAACGGGTTCGCCAGACACTGGATGTCTGTGACCTTGAAGTGCTTTCCGGCGACGACGCTCTGGCGCTACCGATGATGCGTGACGGCGCGATCGGCGTAATCAGCGTGGCCTCAAACGTGGTGCCGGGTGTGGTGGCTTCGCTCATCCACACCGCTCTGGAAGGCAACTGGGATGCCGCTCAACTTCTCCATAACCAGTACGTGAAGCTTTTTGATGCCATGTTCGTTGACACCAATCCGATTCCGGTCAAGGCCGCGCTGGCCATGATGGGTAAAATCGAAGAGGTTTACCGCCTGCCGCTTTGCGAGATGAGCGCGACAGATAAGGAAACTTTGCAGAAGGCGATGGTGTCAGCGGGCGTTCTATAAACGACTAAACCTTGTATGGAGGCGGCGCGCCCCGTATAATAAAAACTGAAGACAGCGATTTTCAACAGAAAGGATAATGACATGGCTAACGTTGCTAAACTGCTTGAGAAAAAGGGCAAAGAACTGATTTCCGTATCTCCCGAAACCGCTATTCGCGACGCGATTTCCAAAATGGCTGAAAAGTCGGCCGGAACTGCGCTGGTTATGGACGGGAATAAACTGGTCGGAATTTTTTCTGAGCGTGACGTAATCCGCAAAGTCTATCTAAAGGACAAATGCGGCAAGGGCACTAAAGTCAGTGAAATCATGTCCACCAAGCTGACTACGGTGAAGGCCGATACTACGCTGGAAAGCTGTATGGAGCTGATGACAGACAAGCGCATTCGCCACCTGCCCGTGCTGGATGGCGATCAGGTTGTCGGGGTGATTTCCATCGGTGATATTGTCAAATTCATGATTCAGGAAAAAGAATTCGTGATCAAAAACCTGCAAAGCTACATTGCCGGCCCCGGCATGTAAAAATTGTTTCGAGGTTCAGGGAAAAGGTTTATCGCGCCCCTTAGCTGGGGCGCTTCTTTTTGGATACCAAAAGCACTTTCGCAATAGCTCAGGTCCGGAGTCCGGAAACCTTTTTTATTTATCCGGGTCGAACGGTTCGGCAGATAATACGCCGCCTTTTTTCACCAGCTTCTCGATCTTCTGCTCCACCTCGTTGAGTTTGCCGGAGCAAAGTGTAACCAGCTTAGAGCCTTCCTCGAAATGCTTGATCATCTGTTCAAGCGAAAGGTCACCGCCTTCCATTTCTTCAACAATGGCTTCGAGCCGTTCGAGCGATTTTTCAAAATCTACCGTTTTTTCGGCCATACTCATGCCTCCTTCTTTTTGACTTCTGAAATGAACGTCCCTTTTGCCAATCGCGTACGAACTGTTCCGCCTGCTCTGATCTGCGCGATATCACGCACAACGGTGCCGTCTTCCGTCTGTGTCAGGCTGTAACCGCGATCCAGCACGGCCAGCGGGCTTAATGCACGCAGTTGAGATTCCAGCCTGCGCAGATTCTGTTTCCGTTCTGCCACCGCACTTTCCATCCGGTGATCCATAGTCTGTTGCAATCCGGGCAGGCGTTGTTTTTGAATTGTTACCGCATTCTTCAAACACTCGGCAAGCGTTCGGCTGGTTTCATCCACCTTTTGCTGTCGTAACCGGAGCCCGTCCGTCAGTGCATGAACCATGGTCTGACGAAATCCGGGAATCCGCTCACGCAGAATATGAACCTGATTTTGCAGTGAACCGCCGAGCCGCGCGGCCAACCGCACAATCTGCATTTCCAGTTCGGCTTTGACCGGCACGGCCAGCTCGGCCGCCGCTGATGGTGTTGGCGCGCGCACATCGGCGACGAAATCGCTGATCGTAAAATCAATTTCGTGGCCGACCGCCGAGATGACCGGAATCCGCGATGCGGCGATGGCTCGCGCCACGACTTCTTCGTTGAACGCCCAAAGGTCTTCAATACTTCCGCCGCCGCGCCCGACAATAATGAGATCGATCGGCAAAGTAGGACAGGCTTCCAGCCTGTCTATTCGTGCCACAGCCGTTTCTTTCGACTGATTGAGATTTTTCCGAATGTAGTCGTTATAAAAAGACAGTTGTTCCGGGCTTCGCACAATGTGGTCGTATGATTCATCCTGCCATACGGCACCGCGTCGCCCGGTTTGTTCATTAATCCGATTTGCTGTGAACGATTTCCACGAATGAAGAATATCTGCCAAGTTATTGCCGGGCAGTGGTGAGACAAGGACGTGAACATGGTTGGCCATTATCACGTATGAGCCCAGCCGGTAGCGATTGCCGTCGAAATGTTGCATTGCGGCTTCTACAACGGACGCGTTTTGCTTCTCGGCCAACAGACAGGATCCCGAACCGACGTCCAGCCATTGATTAATCCGTTCGCTGAACAGTTTCGAATATTCCGTTAGTTCGTTTTTAGAATAAGGTTCGTCATGCGACTTTAGCCATTGGATGCGCTCCTGTTGCCAGAGCTGGAGTTTTTCATGCGGCAGTGAATCAGCCAGCCGGAAGGTGACAAAGTAGGAGGCATTGTCCTGATTCCAATGCGGTAGATGACGCTTTTCTATATCGACAGGGAGCCATGGGGTGAAGAACTTCTCACTCTCTGTGGACAGGCTGGAAGCCTGTCCTACTTTCCTGTTGTATGTATTCAAATAATCAATTGCGGCGGCAATTTTTTCCGCCGCGCCTTCGCCTTGCACGGTAACCGGCGCGAGCAGGATTTCAATATTCGGAAACCGCCGTGTCAGCACGTTGATGATATCGCGGATCGCCGCGCCGGTGGGCGAGGTGACCACGCCGATTTTTTGCGGCAGAAGCGGTAGCGGTTTTTTACGGCTGGCGTCGAACAGCCCTTCGGCGGACAGCTTGGCTTTCAGTTTTTCGAACTGCTCCTGAAGCGAGCCTTTACCGGCTTCTTCCATCTTGCGGACAATGAGCTGATAACTTCCGCGCGGCTCGTAGAGGCTGGCTTGTGCGAGAACACGCACCTTAAGTCCGTCCTTCGGCTCGAACGTCGCGGCGGCGTTATTCTGTTTAAACATGGCGCAGGAAACGGCGGCGGCTTCGTCCTTGAGAGTGAAATACCAATGACCGCTCGACTGGCGTGTCAGGCGCGAGATTTCGCCCTCGACCCACACTTCGCCGATGCCGTTTTCGAGCGTAAACCGCGCGGCGCGGTTGAGTTCGGCGACGCTGTAAATTTTCCGCGTTTCTTCCATCAGGCTCTTTCGCGAATCCGTTCAATCGAGCGGGCCTTGCCGGTTTTGATATCGATATCCAGAATGACGCCTTCGAGCGCCGGATCTTTATTTGACGTATCAAACTTTTGCGGCATGCCGGTGATAAAGCGCTGAATAACCGGCTCCACTTCGCGGCCGATCACGGAATCTTTCGGGCCGGTCATACCGAGGTCGGTGATATAAGCCGTGCCGTTCGGCAGGATGTTTTCGTCCGACGTCTGAACGTGAGTGTGCGTTCCGAGCAGGGCGGTGACGCGTCCGTCGAGGTAGCGGCCCAGCGCGATTTTTTCCGAGGTCGCCTCGGCGTGGAAATCAATCAGAATGGTTTTGGCTTTGCTCATGCCGATCAGCCGGTCGGCGGCGCGGAACGGGCAGTCGGCCGGATCTAGAAAAACGCGCCCGATCAGCGAGATAATGCAGATCGGCCCTTCGTCGGTTTCGATGGTTGTCATTCCGCGGCCTGCGGCGGCGGGCGGAAAATTCGCCGGACGGATCAGTCGTGTTTCGGTTTCCAGTAGGCTGGTCAGGTTTTTATCGTCCCATGCGTGGTCGCCGAGCGTTAGCGCGGCGGCTCCGGCGGCGAAAAGCGCCTCGACGATTTCCGGCGAAGGCCCGCGTCCTCCGGCGGCATTCTCGGCGTTAGCGATCACGAGATCGATCCGGCCTTCGGCGCGCAGCCGGTCGGTCACACGCTGAAAAACCTGCCGACCCGCACTGCCGACCATATCGCCTGTAAAGAGGATTTTCATGCGCACACCATGCCATAAGAGGCGGACAGGGGCACTTTATTTTTATCCTGTAACTATGTACTCGCCAAAAACAGGTGGATTTACGAATGTCTAAACCATGAGCTTTCCACAAACTTTCTACCGCTGGCGCCCGCATCCGTGGCATGGTCTTGATATTGGCGAACAGGCCCCCGATGTCGTCAATGCCTATATCGAAATGACGCCGTTTGACTCGGTGAAGTACGAAGTGGACAAAACCACCGGCTATCTTCTGGTTGACCGCCCTCAGCTGACTTCGTCGATGCCGCCGACCCTTTACGGCTTCATTCCGAAAACCTATTGCGGCGCGCGGGTGAAAAAACTGTCCCCCACCTCAGAGCGCGGCGACGGCGACCCGCTGGATGTCTGTGTTATCACCGAACGGCCGATTAACCGTGGCGAAGTCATCCTGCACGCCCGCGTCATTGGCGGAGTCCAGATGGTCGATCACGGCGAGGCTGACGATAAAATCATTGCTGTCCTGCACGAAGATCAGTTCTGGTCGCACGTCAACAGTGTCGATCAGGTTCGCAAGGTTCTGCTCGACCGCCTGCTCCACTATTTTGAAACCTACAAACGTCCCGCTGGCGGCGAAGCCAATGTGCAGGTGATCGAACTCTATGGTGCCGATCGGGCCAAAGAAGTGATCAAAGCCGCGCAGGCCGACTACGAAGAAACCTACGGCGGCTGATCGTATGGAAAATCGGCTGACCAAGTTGGAAATGCTTTATTCGGATCAGAGCCGGATGCTGGAGGATCTTAGCGCGGAGATGTACCAGCAACAACTTGAGGTCAAGCGGCTAACGGCCCGGGTTGAACTCCTCGAAGAAAAACTCGCCGCCAGCTCCGAATCAAACGACATCGGCGGCCACGACCGCCCGCCGCATTATTAACGCTTTCCTTCGTCATTTCCGGACGAACGAACAGCGGCCGGGTGTTTTGTGGGCGAAGATCAGTTCAAAATCGGACACTTCATCCTCGGACGGAACGAAGGTTTCAGTTTCTTCGAAGCGGCTGTCGGCTTTAATCAGTTTGCAGATTTCCTGAAAGTAGGGCAGGTGGTCGGTTGAGGCGTGGAGTTTTCCGCCGGGCTTCAGCGTGCGTGCGATGGCATCCATGAACAGTTCGTTGAAGATGCGGTTGTGGTGGTGCTTTCCTTTCGGCCACGGATCGGGATAGAAAACGTAATAGGTGTCCACGCTTTCCGGCGGCACGAGATACGTGACGGTGTAATAACCGTCGCCGCGCAGGACGCGGGCGTTGAACAGACCGTGCCGCACGATTTTTTTATCAAGCCGCTTGATACGATTCATCAGGCGGTCGATTCCGAGAATATTGGTTTCCGTAAACTTGCGCGCGCGCGCCAGCAGGAACCGGCCTTTGCCGCAGCCGAGGTCGATTTCGAACGGGCGTTCCGGCTGATCGAAGCTGTTCCGGAAATCAATCGGGTTTAGCCACTGTTCCGGAAAAATACGCAGAGTGTCGGGGGCGCTCATTTTAGAACGGAATGAAGTTGGTGCGCGGAGTGATTTTAGCGACCACGGCGGCCAGCAGTTTAGAAACAGCTTCCAGATCGGCGAGACTCAGCAGTTCGCACGGACTGTGCATGTAGCGCAGCGGAATGCTGATGAGCGCGGTGGCGACACCGGCACGGTTAAGTTGAATGGCGTTGGCGTCGGTTCCGGTGCCGCGCGCTTCAGCGACGATCTGCACCGGGATTTTTTCTTCTTTGGCGGTTTTAATAATCAGGTCGAACAGCTTGTGATTGATGTTCGGGCCGCGGGTGACGACCGGTCCGCCGTCGAGTTCCACTTTACCTTCCTGATGCAGTACGTTGCCGATGTTCGGATGGTCGGTGGCGAAGGTGACATCCACAGCAATACCGACATCCGGTTCGATACCGAACGCCGCCGTCCGCGCCCCGCGCAGGCCGATTTCTTCCTGAACGGTCGCCACGACATGCACTTCGCACTGTGTGCTCATTTTGGCGAGCAGGCGGCCCGCCTCCAGAATCGCGAAGGCTCCGGCCCGGTCGTCAAAGGCGCGACCGACGGCGCGGCCGTTTTGCAGTTCTTCAAAGCCGTATTGGATGACCAGAGGGTCGCCGATACTGACCAGCGCTTCTGCTTCTTTTTTGTTCTTCACGCCGATATCGACCCAGAGGTCTTTGATTTCGGAAACCTTTTTGCGCTGTTCAGCTTCCTGCAGGTGAATGGCGATTTTGCCGACCGCTCCGCGCACCACTTTGCCGCCGTTGCCGATGATATCCACCCGCTGGCCCTGCGCGATCTGCGGATCCCAGCCGCCGATCGGGGCAATCCAGAGAAACCCTTTGTCGTCGATATGGGAAATCAGGAAGCCGATTTCGTCGTAGTGACCGGCCAGCATCACTTTGACTTTTCCGCCGGAATTGATCACCGCATGTGAATTGCCGTGAACGTCGGTTTCAACCCGGTCGGCGAATGGCTTGGCGTATTCTTTCCAGACGGCCGCCGCGCAGTGTTCATAGCCGGACGGGCTGATGGCGTTGATCATATCCGCGAGAAATTGTTTCGATGTTTTGTTCATGGAGTCCTCTCTGAATTGGGCGGGGAGTTTTTCAAGGATTGGAAAAAACAGCAAGCCCCAACGCAGGCAACAGCGTTGCGGATGAATTGTTGGGGCATTTCGCGATTGAGCTGTCGGTATAGCCGGAACTCAGGCGAAGCCGTGGGTCCGGCTTTCAGGCTTACAAGCCGGATCTACGGGCGAGTACGCCCTAAGTTCCGGCTTTACTTCTTGTTTGTGTATTTCTCAAAGTTTGCCAGTCCTTCGGATCAAGCAGGCCGCAACGCAGTTGCCGCTTGCCCCGTTTCGGCGGCCTGTCTATAGTTCGGCCTCATTTGGAGAAAAGCATGGCCGACTCAACACATATGGACGTTTCCTATATCGCGCATCTGGCGCGGATTCACCTTGCCGACGGCGAGGCGGAACTGTTTCAGGGACAGCTCGATCAAGTGCTCACCTACGTCGAGCAGCTTGGCGAACTCGACGTGTCGAACGTCGAGCCGACGGCGCACGCCATGGCGCTGGTCAATGTGCTTCGCGAAGATACTCCCCGGACTTCACTTGATCACGACGCCGTTATCGCCAACGCCCCCGCCGCCCGCGACGGGCAGATTCTCGTCCCGAAAATTATGGAATAATCATGGCCGGACTAAACACAAAAACTATTTCTGAACTTTCCGACCTGCTGGAGCAGGGAAAATGCACTTCGGTGCAAATCGTCAACGACGTGCTGGCCGCGATTGACGCGCATGACGGAAAGATCGGTGCCTACCTGACCATCGACCGCGCCGCCGCACTGGCACAGGCCGAAGCCGCCGACAAGGCGCGTGCCGCTGGTAAAAAGGGCGCGCTACTTGGCATTCCGCTGGCGATCAAAGACTTGCTGAACGTCAAAGGTCAGCCTTGCACCTGTTCGTCGAAGATTATCGAGGGTTACGTTGCGCCGTACGACGCCACGGCCATCGCCAAACTGCGCGAAGCGGGCGCTGTTTTTCTCGGTCGCGTCAACATGGACGAGTTCGCCATGGGTTCGAGCACGGAAAGCTCGGCTTTCAAAAAGACCCGTAATCCGTGGAATACCGACCACGTTCCCGGCGGTTCCTCCGGCGGTTCGGCCGCCAGCGTCGCCGCGGATGAAGCGATTGCCGCACTCGGCTCCGATACCGGCGGATCGATCCGCCAGCCCGCCGCCTTCTGCGGATGCGTCGGCCTTAAGCCGACCTACGGCATGATTTCCCGCTATGGCCTGACCGCTTTCGCCTCATCGCTCGACCAGATCGGTCCGATCACCAAGACGGTCAGGGATGCCGCCATTCTGCTCACCGCAATGGCCGGTAAAGATCCTATGGATTCCACCACGGTCGATTTGCCCGTTCCAGACTATTCAAAAGATCTGACCGATGACCACAGTTTGAAGGGGATGCAGCTCGGCCTGCCGAAGGAATATTTCGTCGAAGGGATGGATCCGGAAGTCGAAACAGCGGTCCGCAACGCGATCGAACATTGTAAAAAGCTTGGCGCGAAGATTGTGGACATCAGCCTGCCGCACTCGAAGTATGCGATTGCGGTCTATTACATCATCGCCACAGCGGAAGCTTCCGCCAACCTCGCGCGCTTCGACGGCATCCGTTACGGACTGCGCAAAGACGGGGCCGATCCGATTGAACTCTACGGCAAAACCCGCGCCGCCGGTTTCGGCCCCGAGGTCAAACGCCGCATCATTCTCGGCACCTATGTGCTGTCGAGCGGCTACTACGATGCCTATTACCTGCGCGCCCAGAAAGTCCGTACGCTGATTCATAATGATTTTAGAGCCGCATCTGCTCATTGCGACGCGATTCTCGCGCCGGTCACTCCGACACCGGCGTATAAAATCGGCGAGAAGACCAGCGATCCGCTCAAGATGTATCTCGACGATATTCTGACCACGCCGGTCAATCTTGCGGGTATCTGCGGGCTGAGCGTCCCGTGCGGATTTTCCAAAGCGGGTCTGCCGATCGGGCTCCAGATTCTCGGCGACTCGTTTATGGAGCCGAGCATCCTCAAGGTCGGCCACGCCTACGAACAGACGACGGAATGGCACCGCCAGAAACCGAAATTTTAGAAAATTGATTATGAAATACGAAGCCTGTATTGGACTTGAGACCCATGTGATGCAGAAGACGCGGACGAAAATGTTCTGCGGCTGTAAGCACGAGTACGGCGCGGAACCGAACACTAATGTGTGTCCGGTCTGCCTCGGCTATCCTGGCGCGCTTCCGGTGCTCAACGCCAGAGCCATCGAACTCTGCTGCAAGGCGGGACTGCTGCTCGGTTGCGAAATCAATCCGCACTCCAAGTGGGATCGCAAAAACTATTTTTATCCCGACATGTCCAAAAACTACCAGATCACGCAGGCCGACCGGCCGCTCTGCCTCGGCGGAAAGATTGTGACGGAAGTGAACGGCGAGCTGAAAACTTTCACCTTGGAGCGGATTCATCAGGAAGAAAACGCCGCCAAGAATACGCACGCCGCCAGCGGCAGTCTGATCGACTATAACCGTGCCGGTACCGCGTTGATGGAAATTGTCTCCACGCCGTGCATGCATTCGGCTGACGACGCTTTCGCTTATATTCAGGCCCTCAAGCTGATCATGGAATACGGTGGCATTTCCGACTGCGACCTCGAAAAAGGGCACATGCGCTCCGACGTCAACGTCAGTGTCCGTCCGGTCGGACAGGAAAAGCTCGGCGCCAAGGTCGAAATTAAAAACATGAATTCGCCCAGTTTCATCGTCGAGGCTATCAAGTATGAAATCGCGCGCCAGATCGAATTGATCGAAAATGGCGGCAAAGTGGTTCAGGAAACGCGCGGCTACGACTCCGACCGCGGCGAAACGTTTTCCCAGCGCACCAAAGAAGACGCGCACGACTACCGCTATTTCCCCGAGCCCGATCTGCTTCCCGTCGAAATTTCCGCCGCGCAGATTGCTCAGTGGAAATCCGAACTGCCGGAACTGCCGGTTCAGCGGCGCGAACGCTACGTCAAAGAACTTGGCCTGCCCGACTACGACGCCAAAGTCCTCACCGCCGAAAAACACATCTCGGATTTCTTCGACGCCGCCTGCCACAAAACCAAGCAGTACAAGCTGGTTTCAAACTACATGATGGGAAAAGTCGCCAGCCTCGCTACCGAGAAAAGCATCAGCGTTGACGAAAGCCAGTTGACACCGGAAACGCTGGCGCAGGTCGCTGATCTGGTCGGCGGCGGAACCATTAGTTCCAGTGCGGCCAATGAGCTGATTGAAATTCTTTTTGCCGAAGGCGGCGACCCGAAAGCAGTGGTCGAAGCCAAATGCATGGCGCAGGTCAACGACGACAGCGCGCTCGAAAAATGGGCCGAAGAAGCCATCGCCGGAAACGCCAAAGCCGTCGCGGATTATAAAGCGGGCAATCCGGCTTCTATTAATTCCCTCATGGGCTACGTCATGAAACAGAGCAAAGGCAAAGCCAATCCGCCAACCGTCATCGCCATGCTGAAGAAGAAGCTGGACGCCTGAAGTCCTTGCGCAAAGCCGCCAAGAGCTCAAAGTGGAAGCCGCTTCCACGCTAGAAGGAATTCATTTCGCGCCTTTGACGCCGTTCTCCAGCCACTGTGTTTTCTTGGCTGTGTTTTTTATGCTGTAAGGACTGGCGACGGCGACCTGTTCGCCCCAGGGCGAGTTGGTCCAGTCGCCGAATTTTCCGGTGGCCGGGTTGACGATGGAGTGGCGGTCCGAAAAGTTCCATACCCAGGCCAGCCAGCCGATATCTTTTTTGTCGGCGTATTCAATCAGGTATTCCCAGTTCACTTTGCCGGAGGCGGGCTGGTCGCCGAATTCGGTGGGGCCAAACTCGCCGACGATGAAGCAGATGTCTTTTTCAATTGAGCCGTCGATGAACTTGCGGATTGAATCGGTGGAGCCGCCGCCGTACTTCATCGGATCCCACAGGTGCCACGAGAAAATGAGGTTTTGATCGGGGTCTTCGGCCAGCAGATACGGTCCGTTTTCCAGCAGGGTTTTTGCATTACGGCCGTAGCCGTCGGCATCAATGATCAGCGGAACGTGAATGCCGGCTTTCCGGATTTGGTTTACGGCGGTTTTATAATTTTCGCGGAACACTTCATTGCTGACGACCGTGCCGACTTCATTGCCAATGTTCAGCAGAAGATATTTTTCATGTTTTTTCAAAACCGCCGAAACGTCCGGGCGGGTCCAGTAATCCACGCACTTCTGGAATTTGCTCCAGTCACCGGTAGCATCCCATACGCTCACGATCGGGATCATTTTGTTTTTGATGCAATTACTCAGCGTCTTGTCCAGATCCGATGCCGGCATGACGGGTTCCGACTCGTGTCCCGTCGACCAGAAAATGCGGCAGCAGTTGGCGCCGGTCTTTGCGAGTTCGGCATAATTGTTTTCTCCGTAGCGGTCCCAGAAGACAATCATGGCATTGGCGCCGCGCAGGGTAATCCGATCACCGGCAGGGTCGTAAAGGTACCGCCCCTGTACTTTGAGTCCGGGATAAGACCCAGCGTGAACTGATGCGGCGAGCAGGATGAACAGCAGTATGAATTTCCGCATGAGCTGGCTCCTTTTCTGAGAATCTCTGACTTGTAGCAGTTGACAGGCGCGGCGGCAAGTGCGGCGGCCCGCCTTCGTATGGCTACGGCGCGGCAGGCTGGTAAAGATTTTCCCGAATGTAGACGCGACGCCCTCGTCGCGTTGTTCCAGTTAAGAAACGCGACGAGGGCGTCGCGTCTACGTTTCCAAACATTAGATTTTCCGTGTTTTCTGTGTTTTCTGTGGTAAAAATTTTCCAATGTCTGGAAAAAACAGAGAGCGGATCGGGGTGTTCGGCGGATCGTTTGATCCGGTGCACATGGGACATCTGACGATTGCACAGGACGCCGTAGAACAGCTGGAGCTCGACCGTCTGATTTTTGTGCCCGCCGCCGTGCCGCCGCATAAGCAGGGCAAGGCGCTGGCCGAAGGGCGTCACCGGTTCGAAATGCTTCAATTGGCCACGGAGGGAAATCTGAGCTTTGAGGTTTCGGATATGGAGCTTCAGCGCGGCGGGGTTTCCTACACCTTCGATACGATGACGCAGGTCCAGTCCGAGCATCCCGGCGCGGAGCTGTTTTTCATTGTCGGGCTTGATTCGCTGACCATTCTCCATGCGTGGCGGAATGTGGATCAACTGCTCGAAATGTGTACCATCGTACCGTTTGCGCGTGGCGGTGAGGATTCGGCGCAGATTGCGGCAAAGATTAAGCTTTCCGAGCCTTGGAAAACCCGGCTGATGGAGCGTTTGATCCGGATTCACGAGATCGAAATTTCCGCCTCTGATATCCGGATGAGGCTGGCGGAAGGGCTGAGTATCCGCTACCTTGTGCCGCCAGAAGTGGAAATGTATATTGCGGAGCATGGATTATATGGCTGAGAAAAAAGTGACGAAGAAAAAGGTGGTTAAAAAAGCTGTCGCCTCGAAACCGGTCAAAAAAGCTGCCAAGGCCGCCCCCAAGGCGAAGCCAGTCGTAAAACCCGCCAAGGCCGTGCCGAAGAAGGCGGCTCCCAAAGCGGGGCCATTGTCGGAGGTTGTGCAGAAGGCGGTCAAGTTCCTGGACGACAGAAAGGCCGAGAATATCGCCATACTCGACATGCGTCCGTTGTCCAGTCTGTATGATTATTTCATCATCGCCACCGCCGCCAATGCTCCGCACCTCAAGGCGTTGAGCGACGGTCTTCAGCGCCTCTGCAAAAACGAGCAGTACGAAGGCTACCGCGCCGCCGGAACCGGCGACAGCGGCTGGGTCATCGTGGACTACGACGGCGTGATGATTCACGTTTTCAGTTTTGAGATGCGCAATCTATACGACCTCGAAAAACTTTGGAACGACGCTAAGCGTATCGCGCTGCCGAAAGCCTGAACCGTTGACAGGAGCGGCCAGTGAAATCCTATCGCAAAGAACTCTGGTTTAAAGCGCCGCGTCGGCGCGCCTTTATCAACATCACTCCTGAAGTGAACGGGTGTCTGCGCGAAAGCGGAATCAAAGAAGGACTTTGTCTCGTCAATGCCATGCATATCACCGCCAGCGTTTTCATCAACGACGACGAAGGCGGATTGCATCAGGATTTCGACAAATGGCTCGAAAAGCTGGCGCCGGAAAAACCACATAGCCAGTACGCGCACAACGGGTTTGAGGACAACGCCGATGCCCACCTGAAACGACAGATCATGGGGCGCGAAGTCGTCTGCGCCGTCACCGGCGGAAAGCTCGACTTCGGCCCGTGGGAGCAGATTTTCTACGGCGAATTCGACGGCCTGCGCGACAAGCGCGTCCTCGTGAAAATCATTGGAGATTAAGCGGCTTTGGCCGCTTATTTTTTGTGTCTTTTCGTGCTCTTCGTGGCTACTCTCTGTTCCCAATGAACCGCATTGCCAAAGTCGCTGTTGACCTCTCGCTGGACCGTGAGTTCGACTATCTGATTCCCGAGCCGCTCCGTCCGCTGGTCGAGATCGGCTCGCGGGTCGAAGTGCCGTTCCGGTCGCGGACGGTGACCGGCTTCGTGGTCGGTTTTGCGGATAAGTCGGCTTTTGGTGATCTCAAACCCATCGGTAA
The DNA here is from genome assembly GCA_013141415.1 of Kiritimatiellaceae bacterium. NCBI lineage: Bacteria > Pseudomonadati > Kiritimatiellota > Kiritimatiellia > Kiritimatiellales > Kiritimatiellaceae > Kiritimatiellaceae bacterium. The sequence continues at coordinate 507,238 of JABFQY010000003.1, read as the reverse complement.
AGTACTGGGCGAAAAGTCGCTGGTTACCGAATCGGTCATGGAGTTAGCGCGCTGGATGTCTTCTTACTATTTGGCACCATTCGAAACCTGCGTGCGGACTCTGCTTCCCGCCGTTGTCCGCAACAAAGAAAGTGGCGGCAAGAAACAGCTGACGGTTTCTCTGAATGTAGACGCGACGCCCTCGTCGCGTTTTAACAGTTTTGATTTATCCTTGGCTGTTTCTCATTCTTCTGGCGGCAGCCTTTCGCACTGGCGGCAGGACGGCACTACCTATTTCGTGACTTTCCGGCTGGCTGACTCTTTGCCGCAGGAAAAGCTGAAGCAGTGGCAGAAGGAACGGGATGAATGGCTTGCTGAAAACCCTAAACCAGCGGCAGGACGCGACGAGGGCGTCGTGTCTACAGAAGACAACGTAGATGCGACGCCCTCGTCGCATTTAGCTGAGTGGCAACAGACATACCGAACTTGTTTTACAGAACGCTTCGAGCGCTGGCTTGATCAGGGATCTGGTTTCTGCGTTTTTCAAAGACCGGAACTACGCAAGCCTGTTGTTGATGCACTGTATGCAAAGCAGGGTGTGCAGTATGATCTCCGAAGTTATATTGTTATGCCGAATCATGTCCATGTTTTGGTCTCTCCTCTTGGAGACCACACTCTTTCCGCGATTGTTCAGGCGTGGAAATCAATATCTGCCCGGAAGATCAAGAAACTGACAGGACAGTCTGAGTCGGTTTGGCAGAAGGGGTCATTTGACCATATCGTGCGCAGTCCGGAGAGTCTGGAAAAGTTCAGGCGGTATATTGAAGAAAACCCCAAAGGGCTTGCATCAGGGACATACAGCATTTTTAAGAGAGAAGAACGCGACGGGGGCGTCGCGTCTACGTTAACTCCCAAACAGCAAAAAATAATTGATCTTCTTCAACGCGCCGGTTCGATGCTCCTAATGGAGCTGACGGTTGCGGCGGAAGTTTCTGCGGCAACCATCAAAACGCTGGAGAAAAAGGGCCTGGTGACGATTTCCAACGAGTCGGTTTACCGCGATCCGCACGAAGGCGTTGAACTGCTCAAGACCGAACCGCTGGCGCTGATGGAACAGCAGTCCGTGGCACTGAAACAGATTGTCGAAGCGATGGACGAAACCGATCCGCCGGTATTGCTTCTTCACGGCGTGACCGGTTCCGGCAAGACGGAAGTTTATTTACAGGCGATTTCCCATGCGCTGGAGCAGGGCAAAGGCGCGATTGTACTGGTGCCTGAAATCGCGCTGACGCCGCAGACCGTTGACCGTTTCCGCTCGCGCTTTGCCGATAAGCCGGAGCGGGTGGCCGTTCTGCACAGCTCGCTGTCCGACGGCGAACGCTACGACGAGTGGCACCGCATCCGCTCCGGCGAAGCGCAGATTGTGGTCGGCGCACGTTCGGCGCTGTTTGCGCCGGTTCATAATCTCGGCCTGATCGTGGTGGACGAAGAGCACGAGCCGACCTACAAGCAGGACGAAGTGCCGCGCTACAGCGCCCGCGACACCGCCGTGATGCGCGGCAGAATGGAAAAGTGCGCCGTCGTGCTGGGTACGGCGACGCCCGCGCTGGAATCCTACGCCAATGCGAAGAGCGGCAAATACCGCTACGTCGAACTGCCGATCCGCGTGGACGACCGCCGGATGCCGCCGATCCATATTGTGGACATGCGCATTGCGGCAGAGCGGGAAGGTAAGCCGGTGCTGTTTTCTCGCGAGCTGGTCGAAGCCATCCGCATCCGGATTGACCGCGCCGAACAGACGATGATTTTCCTGAACCGGCGCGGATTCGCTTCGTCGCTGATCTGTCCTGACTGCGGCTATGTGGCGGAATGCGAGCATTGCAGTGTCGGCATGACGTTTCATAAGGCGCGGGCAAAGCTGGTCTGCCACATCTGCGGCGAAGAAAAACCGGTGCCGGTGCGCTGTCCGGAGTGTAAGTCCGACAAGTTCCGCCACGGCGGCGCCGGTACGGAAAAAATTGAAGAAGTGATGTTAAAGCTGTTTCCGAAAGCGCGGATCGAGCGGATGGATTCCGACACGATGCGCCGCAAGAATGCGCACCGCGATGTACTGGCAAAATTCCGCACCGGCAAAATCGATATTCTGATCGGCACGCAGATGATCGCCAAAGGATTGGATTTTCCGAACGTCACGCTGGTCGGCGTGGTGAATCCTGACCACGCGTTGCACATGGCCGACTTCCGCGCCGGGGAGCGGGTATTTCAACTGCTGACGCAGGTAGCGGGCCGCGCCGGGCGCGGCGAGGCGGCTGGCGAGGTGATCGTGCAAACCTACACGCCGCACCATCCGGCGGTACAGGCCGCGCGGCGAATGGATTTTGAAGGTTTCTGCGAACAGGAGATGGCCTTCCGCAAAGAGCTGGGTTATCCGCCTTATACTCATTTGACCTGCATTACACTGCGCGGCAAAAACGAGGCCGAGGTGGAAGCGACGGCGGAGAAGCTTTTCCAATGTTTAGAAAAAACGGCGGCGGGTGGAATTGTACTTTCACCGGCCATCCCTGCGCCGATTTCCCGGATGCGCGGCGAATACCGCTGGCAGATTCTGTTGCGGGCGGCGCGGACGAAAACGATGAATGACGCCATCCGCGCGGCGTTCGGAATGATGAAACTGCCGAAGACGGTTAAGGTGACGGTGGATGTGGATGCAACTTCGTTATTGTGAAAAAGGTTTGGAGTGCGCAGGCTTGCCTGCGCTTTGGTTACCGAAGCTTGCTTCGGTGAGCGGGCGAAGCAAGCTTCGCCTGTGAAAGCGGCGGCAAGCCGCCGCAGTCCATAATGGGGTTTAAAAGGAGAAAGCTGTGGCGATAAAAACGGTAAAAGTGGAATCGGTGCTGGATGCGAAGTTTAAGCTGGAGAGTTCGGTGCACGGGCACAAGGTGATTGTCGATCAGCCGGCGAACGCGGGCGGAACGGATGCCGGACCGACGCCGCTCGATTACCTACTGGTTTCGCTGGCCGGATGCATCGGCACCATCGGACGGATCGTTGCGATGCAGAAGCGGATTGCGCTGCGCGGCATGAAAATCACCGTCGAAGGCGACATCAACACGGATGGCCTGCTCGGCAAACCGACGGACGATCCGGTCGGCTTTAAGGAATTTCGGATATTGGTAGATGTTGACGCCGACCTGACGGCGGAAGAAAAAGAAGCCTTCATTCACGAAGTCGATGCCCGCTGCCCGGTTTCTTTCAATTTGCTCAACGGCGCGCCGGTTAAAATTTCCGCCGTTTAACTTTTGATCAGCCCAAGTCCGTCCATGTGCCGGTAGATTTCGCGGCCGAGCCAGGCGTCGGTGGCGGCGTAGCGGATCTGGGATTCGGTCAGTTCGTTTTTCGCCCAGTTGGAAGTCTGTTCCCGTTTTGAAACGCGGAAGCCCAGCAGCAGGGCGGCCAGTCCGCGCAGTCCGAGGTTTTTGATGTGCGCTCTTTTGGCGTGTTCCGCCAGTTCGACAAATCCGGCCGGTTCAAAGGCGGTCAGTTTGCGCAGTTCGCTGACGTCGGAGCGGATGGACACGCCGGTTTTGATGATGTCCAGGCTGGAAAGTACTTCGCACAGTCCGCTGGTCAGACCGGTGAGTTTGATCTGAAACAGGAAGACTTCGGTTCCGGTCGCCAGTTGCAGAAGGGACGGCTGGTAATATTCGCCGACGCGGAAGGTCGGTCGGGTTTCGGTGTCGAATCCCAGCAGAGTCTCTTTCTTCAGCCTTACGGCGGCGCGCTCCGCGTCGTCCGGCGTGCGGATCAGGTGAATCGGGCCTTCATACTGCTTCATCGGCAGGCGGTTGATTTCGTCTTTGGTGATGTGAAGGTTTGTCATGGCGGGGCGTAGTATTTTTTTACTTGTAGGACAGGCTTCTCTGTATCCAGAGAGCCTGTGTTCAGCACACGCTCCCGAATACGGGAAGCGCGTCCTACAATTTTAAATGTTTCATCAAGTTTGTCGGCGGAGGCGGGCGGGGAGGATTTTGAGCTGTTCGCGGTATTTGACGACGGTGCGGCGGGCGATATCGAATCCCTGCTTGGAAAGTTCGTCGGCGATCCGTTGGTCGGAAAGCGGGTGGCGCTTGCTTTCAGTGCGGACGATGGCGGCCAGCGCGCTTTTGATGGACGCGTTGGAGATGATCCGTCCGTCGGCCTGGGCAACGCCGGTGGTGAAGAAGTATTTGAACTCGAAGGTGCCCTGCGGCGTGGCCATATATTTTCCGTTGCAGGCGCGGCTGACGGTGGTTTCGTGGACTTCCAGAATTTCGGCGACCTGTTTCATGGTGAGCGGTTTCAGGCCGGAAATGCCTTCTTCGAGAAAGTCCTCCTGAACGCGGACAATCTCGCAGGCAAGGCGGTAGATGGTGTCCTGCCGCTGGTCGATGCTGCGGATGAAAAATTTACTCTTAGCGATTTTTTCGCGGATATATTTGCGGGTGTCGGCGGCAACGGCTTTGTCCTTCAGCAGCTCGAGATATTTCTGGCTGATGAACAGGCGCGGGTAGGGACTTTTATTCTGGGTGACGGTCCAGACGCCGCCTTTTTTCTCGACCGAAATTTCCGGAATGACGTATTCGGTTTTGTCGGCGGTGTAGTTGCGGCCGGGTTTCGGGTCGAGGTCGGCGATGGCGGCGGAGAGTTCTTTGATTTTTTCAATCGGCAGGCGCATGGCGCGGGCAATCTGCTCGTACTGGTGGGCGCCGAGTTTGTCGAGATGGTCGCGCACAAGGATGGCTTCCAGCGATTCGCCCCGGCCTTGGTGGCGAAGCTGGAGCAGAAGGCACTCTTTCAGGTCGCGTGCGCCGACGCCGACGGGGTCGAAACCTTGAATGACGGTGATGATGCGTTCGAACAGTTCTTCGGGAAATTCGGGCGTGGAGCCGATAATGCCGTCGAGATCGAGCTGGAGGTAGCCGTCGTCGTCAATACTGCCGATGATGACTTCGGCAATGCCGCGTTCGCGGGCATCGAGTCCGGCGAGGGTGAGCTGCTGAAGGAGATGTTCCTGAAGCGAGGCGGCGCCTTCGATGGAATCCATCATGAACTGATAGCGTTCGTCGTCGCCCTGAGAGCGGGCGACTTCGCGGTTACTGCGGAAGTCGGCGTCCCACTCGGCCAGCTCGGTCAGTTCGCCGATTTCCCGCTCCTCGCGCAGTTCTTCGCGGGCGGCCTCGTCGAAATCGGTGGACTGTTCCACTTCGGGGGCTTCGCGCTCGAGGGTGGGGTTTTGATCCATTTCCTCGCGGATCATGGTTTGGAGGTCGAGAATCGGGACTTGCAGAATTTTCAGGGATTGGAGCATCTGCGGAGTGAGCGACTGCTCCATCCGCTGCACCTGAATTTGACCTAGATACTGTTCCGCCATTTGGGTTTACAAACTTCCTGTCCTGTCTGACAATTACCGGCTGATAAATAACACACAACAGCTCCGGCTGTAACATCCAATTTAACGCTTATGACATTGAAACTTTGTGTATTGGCCAGCGGCAGTTCCGGCAACTGCACGTTTATCGGCACTGAAACGACGCGCATTCTGGTGGATGCGGGGCTTTCAGCGCGTAAAACGGCTGAGCGGCTGGCGCAGATCGGCGAGCGGATCGAGAATATTGATGCGATCTGCGTGAGCCATGAACACGGCGACCATATTACCGGTATCCGCGTACTCCAGAAAAGCCACGGCATTCCGGTTTATGCCAATGCCGGAACCTTCGAAGTGATCGGCGGCGATATAAAAGGATCCCGGTTTATCACCGGATCGCCGTTCACCATCGGCAACTTTTCCATTCATCCTTTTCCGGTGCCGCACGATGCCAACGATCCTGTCGGCTTCGTTTTTTCGGCGGGAAGCCGGAAGGTCGGCATTGCGACCGACATCGGAATGGTGACCAATGCCCTGCGCGAACGGCTGCGTAAATGCGACGCGGTGGTGATCGAGGCCAACCACGACGAGACGCTGCTGCACGAAGCGGATCGCCCGTGGAGCCTTAAACAGCGCATTCGGGGCAATCAAGGGCATCTTTCTAACCGGGCGGCGGCGGGGCTGATGGCTGAAATCGCCGGTGAAGGGTTGCAGCATCTTTTTCTTGCGCACCTGAGTTCAGATTGTAACAGTCCGCATCACGCCCGAACGGCCTTTGAAACTCTGCTGGCCGAGGCCGGGCATACGCATGTCACGGTGCGGCTGACCGGCGCCGACGGCGTCAGTGAGTTGCTGATTTTAGAAGGATAGGATTTTATGCCGAACCGCTCGAACGAAAGGCTGGAACAGAGATTACTGAAAGTGATCTCCAAGGAGGTGCGCGGCAAGCGCGCCGCCTGTCTGCGCGGCTTCCTCAAAACGCTTTCATGGCTTTTTTCTGTGATCGTGCAGGTGCGGCTACTGCTGTACCGGCACCGGATCATCCGCGCCAATACGCTGGGCTGTCAGGTGATCAGCGTCGGTAACGTGACGGTCGGCGGAACCGGTAAAACGCCGATTGTGGAAACGTTTGCCCGCTCGCTTCAGCAGAAAGGGCGCAAAGTCGCCATTCTGAGCCGCGGTTATAAGAGCCGGAAGACGCCGCTGTGGGAAAAGCTTCTGAAAAAAGAAAAGCAGCTGCCGCGCGTCGTGTCCGATGGAGAACGGCTCTTGCTGAACTCCGATCTCGCCGGTGACGAGCCGTACATGCTGGCGTCCAACCTGCCGGACGTCGTCGTGCTGGTGGATAAAGACCGCGTGAAGTCCGGCAAATATGCGATTAAGCATTTCGGCTGCGATACTCTGGTGCTCGACGATGGCTTCCAGTATCTGAAACTCCAGCACCGGCTGGATATTGTGCTGGTCGATTATACCAATCCGTTCGGCTATGACCGCGTTCTGCCGCGCGGACTGCTGCGTGAGCCGATGCGCAATTTGAAACGGGCGGGTTTTATTTTTATTACAAAATGTCCGCCGGAAGGGGCGCCGGAGCTGAAGGCGAAACTTCGGGAACTGAACCAGCACGCCGAAATTTCCGAGTGCCGCCACAGTTCAAAATATCTGGAAAACCTTTATACCCGCGAACAGACCGGGCTCGATTTTCTGCAGGGCAAAAAAGTGGCGGCGGTTTCCGGGATTGCGGTGCCGGAGAGTTTTGAAAACGGAGTGCGTAAGCTCGGTGCGGAAATCGTCCATAGCGCGCAGTATGCCGACCATCACCGCTACACCCAGCAGGAGATCATCGAGACGATCAACCAGGCCGTCGAAGCCGGAGCCGAACTGATTGTCACCACCGAAAAAGATGCCGTGCGGTTTCCGCTCCTCGACCGTTGCGATCTTCCGGTTATCTTCCTGCGCGTGGAAATTGAAATGCTTTCCGGCTCCGATGCCTTCCATGACTGGATCGACCGCATCTGTTTCAAATAACTTCTTAAGGCCGAGACCGCCGCACGCCACGCCTTTGTACATGATTTTGTAATGCAGTTTGAAAAGGGTTACCACACGCTCCCGAGTACGGGAAGCGCGTCCTACAACCATAAAGAAACATGACGTTCCAATCGTTAAGCTGGGGGCATCCTGGGAAGGGTTTTCCTTTGAATCGGTGGCTCGCGCTATTGGTAAACGAAATGAGGAACTGTCTTTTTTGGCGACACACTCCGGTGCGGAGGTGGGTCTTTTTTGGCAGGCAAAGGGACAAAACTGGGCCGTCGAGGTGAAGTATGGCAGTGCACCCCGGCTGACCCCGTCTATGAAAAGTGCAACTACAGACTTGGATATGGCTCACCTCTGGGTGGTTTATCCCGGCGAAAAATCCTATCTGCTGGCCGAGCGGGTGAGTACACTTCCAGTTTCTTCTTTAACTTCATCGTGGCCCTATAAATGATGAAAACGGCTCTCATTCATTACTGGCGGGTGAACCACCGTATCTGCCGAAGCCCGCATGCGCACCGGAAAAGCGTGAGGTGAAAGGCTTGGAGCCTCAGCGAGTTCCGTGGTACAACCTGCCCCATGAAAAAAGCTGATCTTAAAGTTCCGCAACTGTTCCGGATGTTTGCCCCTTATTTCGTTCTGCTTAAACCGGTTAAGTGGCACTTTGCTGGGGCATTAATTTTCGGGACGATTACAGGCGCGGTCGGCGGATTCGGGTTTCCGTTTATGGCCTATAAAATTCTGCCGAAGGTGTTCGGAGAAACTCCGCCCACGGGTTGGATGCTGGCTGGAGTGGTCGGAATGCTTCCCTTGGCATTTCTATTAAAAGGAGTCAGTCAATTTTTTAATCAGTATCTGGCTGCTTTCTGCGGTGCGCGGGTGCTGGTTCAGTTGCAGGAACGGCTCTACCGGAAACTTCAGGAACTGCCGCTGGCCTTTTTTGGGAAATCACGAATTGGCGATCTGATGGCACGGGTCAATGGCGATGCGACAACGGTGCAGATTGTGGTGACCCAGTTCTCGAACGAGCTGCTGAAACAGCCGATTGCCTTTATCGGGGCAATCGGAGCTTTGATTTATATGGCCGTGCAGAAAAAAGAGATGCTCTTTATTCTTTTCGCGCTGGCCATTATTCCGCTTTGCGTGTTGCCGATCCGCTATGTAGGTAAGCGCCTGCTGGCCCGCGCCTGCCAGCTGCAGGACAGCGCCGGAAATATTGCAACCGCACTGAATGAAAATCTCAGCGCGGTGCGTGAGGTGCGGGCTTTCAATCTCCAGGAACGGGAGAACACCCGTTTTTCGGCGCTACTGAACCGGATGGCTGTATATACTATCAAGACCGCAAAGTACGGCAATATGCTGGCTCCGACGATTGAGTGGATTTCCGCCTGCGGGGTGTCGGGGGCTATTTTCTATGTGGCACGAGCCAACATGGGAATTCAGGATATTCTTCCGTTGCTGACAGCGCTGTACATGACCTATGACCCGATCAAAAAACTGGGTGCCATTCACCGGTTGCTCAAAGTCGGGGAAGCTTCTGTGAAACGTATCGAATATATACTTCACGCCGAAGACACTGTGCTGAATGCAAAGAACCCTGTGCCGTTTCTTCCGGGGAAAGCCGGAATCGGGTTTGAGAATGTCACGTTCGCCTACGCAGATGAACCGGTGCTTAAGAATATTGACCTGACGATTCCGGCGGGTACCACCGTGGCGCTGGTCGGCCCGAGCGGTGCCGGCAAGTCGACTTTTGTAAACCTGATCCCGCGGTTTTACGATGTGGATGAAGGCCGTATACGGATCGGCGGAACAGATGTACGGTCTTATTCGAAGAATGATTTGCGTGCCCATGTTTCAATCGTTTCTCAGGATACAGTGCTTTTCAACGATACGATTCGCAACAACATCCGGCTGGGACGGCAGAATGCGACGGATGCAGAAGTTGAAACCGCCGCGCGTCACGCTTTTGTACACGATTTTGTCACACAGTTTGAAGAAGGCTACGAAACGATGGTCGGTGAACGTGGTGCGAGGCTCTCCGGCGGTCAGAAGCAGCGGATTGCGATTGCCAGGGCGTTTCTTAAAAACGCGCCGGTGCTGATTATGGACGAAGCCACCTCGTCACTGGACTCCGAAAGCGAAGAGAAGGTACAGCTGGCGCTGAATGAGTTGGTACAGGGGAAAACCGTCATCCTGATTGCTCACCGGTTCAGCACGATCCGAATGGCCGACCGCATTATTGTGATGGAGAACGGGATGGTGCGCGCTTCCGGAACGCATGCGGAACTTTACGTTGCGGATGCACTCTATAAGAGCCTTTATGACAAGCAGTTTATAGAATAAATGGAAGCGATGGATCATTCTTATGCTGGAATGATTGGCAGCACGCCGTCATCAATTAGAACTTCCAGCGCTTTTGGCATCAGGTTTTGCGAAAGATGCACCGAGTCCAGATAACGATCTTCTTCAGGAACTGAAACATCAGTGGATAATCCGCTGGTTTTCAGTCCGCATGAGGAAGCTTTTTCTTTCAGGATGCTGCAATAGAGCCGGGTGAGTTCATCACGCAGCGATTGAGGCCCGATGGCCGGCAGGGATGCAGTGTTTTCAATATCTTCAGTGGGAGGGAGTTTGGCGTTTAAAGCGGGTAGCCATATAACAGGGCGGTATCCCCGTTCCTTTAAATCAAGGGGCAGTTTAAGGAAGCGATCAACGGTTGAGTTAACCGCTTCTTCTGTGGATTTTTTTCCGGACAGGATCGCCTTGGGGATGTGGCACCGGATATCAATTTCTCCGAAAACGAGCAGAATCGTTGCGCCTTTCGGAATGACCTTTTTTCTCAGCAGTACATTCAATTTTTCACAGGCACGTTCAGATGAGCCTTTTGAGGCGGCCTGCCAGGCTGTTGCTGCACCAAGATGAAAAACACGGAAAACCGGAAGCAGTTCGGTACACACATTGATATGCGTGACCCGGAAAAATCCTGTAAAAACACGATACGCCTTGTGGAACAGCAGAGCTTCAGCTCCGGAGAAGAAAGCGCTGTGACTGTCTCCGACCACATATACTGCAGGACAAGGAGTCGCGGGGTGATATCCGAGGTGTGTCGCTAAAATATTCAACCGACGTTGATTTAGTACCGCCGGAAGCGGGCGGGAACTTCCGGTGTAATCACGAAGGGCGTCTTCAAGAGACCGCAGTTTATTGAAAATGTCAGACGTCATAATACCATTACTACATTGTGGGCGGAATAAGTCGCAAAGGGATTCAGCGCGGATGCTGATTATCCTGCAAATCAATGTGTTATCTATCGTGCAGCAAGATAGAACAGTCAATCAGATTTTCAGCTCCGGGTGCTGATAGAGCCGTGCCGTTGAGCCGTAATCTTCGTACAGAACACATCGCAATCATGGATCCGTGTCTATGATTGAATCCCGGATTTTAATGATATTGAAATAAATATACAAAAATCGTGGACACTATCAGGCGTAATGCTAAAACCTATTTCCATGACAGGCGGCCTTGTGCGGCTCGCCGGTGATTGTTGGAATAAGTGGGGAAGATTATGGGCATCCTTGGCAATCTAAATGAAAAATTGAGGACGCGACGGGAATACAGGAAGTGGATGGCGCGCGGCTATGAGTCTCCGAGCCCCACATGGATTAAACGGAGCATTTTATTGCGGCTGGGGGCCAGGAACGCTACATGGGTTGAGACCGGCACTTTTCTTGGTGATACTGCTGCATTATTGGCATCTGTATCAAAAATGGTCTACACCATTGAACCGGAACGAACATTGTTCGAACGAGCCGAGAAACGGTTTCATAATGACTCTCGCATCCGCGTCATTCACGGGTTGTCGGAGGGAGTGTTCCCGACGTTGCTGCCGACGTTGAGCGGTAAAGTGAACTTCTGGCTTGATGGACATTATTCCGGCGGCAGTACGCATCAGGGGCCGAGTGATTGTCCTGTACGTGATGAGCTGGAAAATATCGAAAAAAATCTATCACGCTTCGAATCTGTGACGGTGCTGATTGATGACATCCGTTGCTTCGATCCTTCAATCCCTGCATATGCCGATTATCCCGATATTGACTGCTTAGTTGACTGGGCGCGCAGGAATAATCTGCGCTGGCACATCGAACATGATATCTTTATTGCCCGCAGTAAGTAGGCCGAATCAAGATTCTTATCATCATTGCACTAAACCCAGCGGTTCATATTCCGTCGTACATTTATGCATTTATCATTTTAATAGCTCCACTGCGCGCGAAGCTTCATTAATGGGTAAGTTCCACCATTGTGATGCCATAATGCGGTGCATCTTTTCTTCATCAAAACGCATTCTTATCATTCTTGCAGGAACTCCTGCGACGATTGCAAACGGGGGGACGTCTTGCGTGACTACCGCATGCGCTCCAATAACGGCACCATCGCCAATGGTTACACCTCTTCGAATAAAAGCAAAATTCCCGATCCATACATCGTTCCCAATGACGCACCTTTTTTGTGTCAGTTCCTCGTAGGGATTTTTATAAAATATAGAACTCGTACTTATTCTCCCCATATCGTGTTCGCCCGGGCCTATTGTGACGAAGTTTCCGATGGAGCAGTAATTTCCGATTGAAGTTTTGGTTACGATTGAATAGGTGTTGATTGATGTATATGAGCCCACTTGCGACTTGGCATCGACAAAGCATCCTCGACCGAAACAAGTTCCTGTTGCTACTTCACACTTCACAGAATGCTTTCGTTTTATGTTCCAATATTTTTTCCTAATTTTTTTTAATAATCTAGTCATCATATTTATTCCTCAGGAATGTCTATGGTTCTGCAGCACTGCTTTATTCAATTAAAATCCACTGGTCAGGGTAGATATCCCTATTGGTTGATTCTGAGGTTTCGGTGAACCATCGATTAGGCGCTATAGTGAGCTTGTTATTTTTTGAGCTGAGCCATGCACCCCACCAGCTAAACGAGCTGTTGGCGATAATGTGGTGGGTACACTGCGACATGAGTGCCATATCCATCCAGCTGTTTGCCCCGCAATTCCATCCGGTATAAACGGCCTCCTGTCCGGCGAAAAGGCCGCGGCAGTACGGTATGTCGTCAGAAAAAATGATCGGGGTGCAACCGGGATAAATGGAATTAAGTTTTCCGAGAGCCCGGCGATAATAATCTGGGGTGCAGATATCGCCCAGTCCAGAATGTCCCACATAGTCGCTTCTGCGGACATGTACCGAGACGCAGGGGCGGGCGGCGATGATTGTCTGCAACCGGAGATTTTCAGTCCCTGAGAGAGGTTTGAATTGGAAATCGTTCCGAATCGTTTCTGCGATATCGGCAAAATATTTTTCTGTCTGCCAATAGCCGTCAATATAGCCGCCATTTATTTCCAGAAAGCGCGGATTGAAACTCATATCGGCAGGTTCGCGCTGTCGGCTGGTTTTGCGCAAAGCCCACGCATAAATATTCAGCAGAGAATGGGTGTTGGTGACGGTGATTTTTTTCGATAAAGGCAAGTCAAATGCGGCATCAAGTTCCCAATGCCGTAATATGGTGCGACTTCCGTGCCATTGGGCAATTACCTTTTTTCCCCGGGATTGCAGTGCTCGTGCAAATGCGTATTGGAACATCTGATTACCCAGTCCTCCAGTTATTCGGACCACAATCATCATTTATCTCCTGCGCGTCCGTGCATCCCGTAAATAGCGGTATCTATGGAAGCGCCGTTCAAACCATGTAAGCAGGTGGAAAAGGTGGAAGGTTGTGGCACGGTAGAAGTAGATTCGTTTTGCTCTGGGAATCTGTCCGGGGAATTCTGCTTCGAGTTTAACCGGCAGCGGCGCAATACATGCGGTTTTAAAGCCGTAATCCCAGTCGCGATCCAGTGCCACGTCATACGGGAGGCACATGGGAAGCATTTTTGTCGTGCAACAGCGTGCGGCATGGCGGTTCACAAAGTAGGCTCCGGTGTTTTTCAATACCCGGAGATTATAAGCCAGCTCATGATTTTCCGATAGCCGGGCAAAAGGAAGAAAGGTGCTGTTTCTCGATGAGGTCAGCCGAATCATCTCCCAGTGTTTCCCATGTTGAATGGCGCTGGCAAGCAGTTGTTCGATTTCTTTGGGAAGGGTGACGTCGTCCTCAAGAATCAATGCATAAGGTTGATCGCTCTTGAGAAATTCTTCCATTGCCTTCATGTGGCTGAAGTAGCATCCGATTTCGCGTTTGTTGGTAACTTTTCCGGTGAGGACATTGTACTTATGTTCGTTATACCCCTCAACTGGATCGGCAAGCTGGTCGCCATAAACCGCTTCAATCCGGGTGTAGGGAATGCCCAGGGATTCCAGATTATTGCGCATGTGCTCCCAGCGCTTGGTCGCATGTTGCAGATTGATTATGTAGGCGTGGATTTTCATACGGAGATCTTTCTTAATGCATTTTGCGGCGGGGTAGAAATGTGTGGCAGAAGTTTCGCCAGCCTTTGCGGAAAAGTTTATAGCCGTGAATATACGGGCGGTGGCACATATCGTACAGATTCTGTTCATTTTTCAGACCCCAGCGTCCGCGGTTGCGGCGGAAGGCGGTCTTTGGATCCTGATCAAAAATATTTGAGAGGAAGTCCGCGAAGGCTTTGTCGCGCAGGCATTCCGGCTCGATTCCTCCCGGGAACCATGGCTCTGCCAGCATCTGCCGGTAGAGGTTATCGTCCTGATCAATCCGTTTAACCTGTTCAACCGCTTCCTCCAGAGTTTGGAAATCATGGCAGTTGATAAAGGCTTTTGCGTTGAACAGCTTTCCGATGGTTGGATCTCCCCAGTAGACCGGAACGGCATTTGCCGCTGCGGCCTCGGCGAATTTTTCGGTCAGGTAGCCAGGGTGCGAGCAGTTTTCAAAAGCTATCACAAATTTATGCTTTGACTGAAATGCCAGTTTATCCGCGACCCGTCCACCAACATTATTGCGCCAGCGTCCGCCGGAGTTGACGGGTTTGTAGGCGGAGAGCAGATCGAAGATCCGGATGCGTTCCTCCGCGCTGTTTGTTGTGTTGGACATAACATAGGCACAGAAATCTGTTTTGTTACGAAAAATTTCGTCGACCGACGGCCGTGGAGCGGTCAGTACAGGATAGGCTTCATGGTAAAGCCGGATAAGTGGAAGCCAGATGTAGCGGTCGCCGAATGTCAGTTGATCAAAAGCCATCGCATAGTCACTGACGGCGAAATTAGGCGTCACATTTTCACCAGTAATGAAGATGCGCACGCCACTGTATTTTAAAACATCATGGCCGGAGTTAGAGTGGAATACATAATCCGCATCGCGGTCGGTAGTGATTTCGAACGTATAACGGTATTCGGCAAGCTTAAGAACCATTCCGAGCATGAATTTTTCTGAACCAAAATCAACTGCCGCAATACGGACGCTAAGTTTTTCATCTTTCATTTAGGCGCTCCATGGCGGATGGCTTGCTGCTATGACCGTTATGCGTACCAGCAAGTCGGTAGAGCCAGGTCGGGCTTTGTTTTTATGGTTTTTCGATCCAGTTGATTCGGAAATACGGGGGTATGATTGGCCGGCTGAATTCGATCTCGCCGCAGGAACGTAAATTCCATCGTAGACGGGATTGCCAGTCCGCCGTAAGAAATTGCGCGACGATTGTTGTTCGGGTGCAGATGAACAACCGCATGGGTTCTCAGTAACTTAAAAAATGCCCGGCTCATCCACTTAAAGGAGTACTCGTCGGTCAGTTGATGCAACTTATGGAATTCAATGACAAGTACACGAAATTTGTTGAGCAACGATTCGGACATATTGTGGATCACTTCATACTCGCATCCTTCAATGTCCATCTGAAGTATGGCATCGGGCGAGTTGTTAGAAAGGGATCCCAGCTCTTCATGATACCACGTATCCAGAGTGATCAACCCGTCTGCCGGATCGTCGATAGAAGCGAGAAACTTTTTGATGAATCGGAACCGGGGATGTTCGACTGCAGGGCCATCCACGGACCGGTCTGCCAAAAAAGCCAGCATTCCCCGATTCACCATATCCAGTTCGAAGTCACTGCAGTCTGCAACTCCCGGTGAAAAACAATGTAGAACCCCATCAAGATCGTCAGGCAGCAGATATCCCCCGTCTTTATCGGGACCTATCCGAATCATATCTTTTTTAATCGCAGTAACACGCAACGCCTGTACCAGTGATCTCAGGTCGGCAACGGGCGTGGTATCCCCCGGGAAAATACCGATTTTTGTTAGAACCTGTTTTGTGTGATAACTACCCATATAGGGAAACTCCGGTTAACTGAACCTTGTCATCTCAGGGTGTCGAAATCGAAGGTCAATTTCTCATCTGCCAACGACCGTAAAGTAGAGACTCCAATACGGCTGCGCAAGCTCAAATTGCCCGTTGAGCCTTCTGCTGTATATGTAATGTGTATTAATGAATGCATAGCCCCTTTAAAGTACATTTGCCTGAATATCCCGGTCTACGTTTTCAGCACTAGTGAAAAAGTTCTCTGGATATTCGAATTTATCGGGCCGTATATTCTTTAGGAATATTTCCTGATGCTTCGCAGAAAGTTCCGGCCGCGCCAGACAGCAAAGCGGACAAATTCGGCAGGATGGCGCACCCGCATGATGCGCCGGTTGTAGATTTCTCCTTTTTCCGCGTCTGCCGGCGGAGGCACCGCATTTTCAATGATCCGGCTGAGCATGGCCGGAAGGTTATATTTTTCGATGACAAGTTGCCGGGCTTCCTTGACGGCTTCAAGGCGGCGTTCGTATTCCCCATCGGTAGTCAGTATCCGGCGAATGGTTTTGAGGGATCCTTCGAAGTCGTTGATGTCGATCTGGATGACGCTCTCTTTTGGAAAATAGTCAAAAACGTTCGGGCAGCCGCAGTAGATCGGTACGGTATAGCCGAGAAAGGCGTCGGCCAGTTTTTCGGTCCAGTGGTGCTTTGCAATATGGTTTTCAACGGCCAGATGAAATTTATAAGGATCCAATGCGTCTGCTTTTTTCTCAATAAACCGGACGCCGTGTCCGAAAATTTCGAGAGCCGGCAGTTCGGCTTTGAGGCGTTGCGTGAAGTCATAACGCCGGGCATGCATCGTGTGGGCCTGCCGTTTGGATGAGCAGACCGTGGAGATCAGCCCGGTTTTGGATATCGGAGATTCCTGACAGACTTCATCATAGGATTTTCCGTAGAACCAGAGATTGCCGGTTTGCGAGCGGATGGCATTCCGGTGCGGCAGCGCCCATTCCTCCTGACTGGTCAGAATATGGCCGAACTGTGCGGCGAAGGCCTTGCCGTACCGGGCAACGGAAGAAGGCTCTGATGTGATTAGAATGGTGTTCTCTCGCGGACAGGCCAGTTCTTCTTTCAGGCCGGGCAGAATGGGCGATAGATCATCCATGACAACCAGCCAGTCATATTCGCGGCTGAACGGGGCGGCATTAAACCGGCAGGTTCCCCATTGAGGCTGATTCCCAGGACATTGGGCTGCCAAATTGGTGCCGCCTTCAAGACTTCTGCCTCTGGCCGCCAGCTTGACCCGGATGAGTGTCGTACTGTTCATGTTTCAGAATTTCTCTTGCGGCCAGTATTCTGTGATCCATGGAGCGGGGCAGGTGTGATGATGCGGGCGCTTTCCTTTGTAGCCCTGTATCGCTTCATCCGGATCCGGTTTGCCGTGGAAAACGAGAATGCGTGTCTGTTTGGGCAGGACGGGCTGAAGAATCAGGTTGAACGGGAAGATACGCATGCTGTGGCGCTTGAAACTGCGAACCCATTTTTCAGGCCACCAGGTTCGCTCTTTCATGGCATAGGTTAGAAAAGCCTGTTCGGTGCAGAAAATACTCCGGTCAATGGCACGTTCTTTTTCCCGCAGGAATGTATCGCAGATATACTGTGATTTTCCGGCCTCAAAGCGGAATGCGGATGAGTTGCCGATAGCCGGACGTTTGCGGAATATTTGTTTCCGAGCCTCAATCCAGTTGTGGATTATGATGTTTTTACCCGGCATGTAATCGAAAAAACAGTCGATGTCATCAATGATGGCGATGTCGATATCGCAAAAGAGCGTAGGGCCCTTCAGGTTTGCAAATCCATCTGCTGTGATCAGCATTTTCAGAAACACATTCGGCCATGCGGGCAGACCGGGGTTTTCTGGAATCGGTGCCGTCTCTATTCCCTGCGCCAGCCCCTCCGGATTATCTGTAACACACACAAAGCGGAACGGGCGATGAAGGTGTTTCTTGACTCCGGCATACAGATTATTGACGTAGTGAACGCCGTAGCGCGTTCCCCATTTGAAACAGATTACATTTACCAGTTGATTATTCATTTATACCTCATATATCACAAATTGCAGACTAGCCTTGGGCGTGTTGCTCAAAAGCCTTTTTATACACATCGATTGTTGTTTCAACCATTTTTTCCAGAGTGAAATGGCCGAGGACATATTCCCGCAGGCCGGTGCGCGGAATTTCTTTCTGCCTGCGGATCGCCTCGGCCAGTTCGTTCACATTGCCGGGCGACACAAGAAATCCGTTAAGCCCTTCTTCGATGATATCCAGTGCGCCGCCGTGACGGGTGGCGATTACCGGAGTGTTCATGGCCATGGCCTCAATCAGTGTGCGGCCGAAACTTTCCGGCTTTTTGGAGCAGGAAACCAGGATGTCGCTCAGAGCGTAGATTTCCGGCATTTGACTGTGACTGCCGGCGAAGACGATCTGCTTTTCCGCGTGCAACTCTTTAACCAGTGCAAGAAGCCGTTCGTAATAGGCCTGCTTATCGTGCCGCACGCCGCCGACGATCAGTCCGCGGAGTTCCGGAATTTTCTGCGCGCAGGCGGCGACGGCGCGGATGAAGGTTTCGTAATCTTTCAGTTCCGTGATGCGCCCGACAGCGGTAATAATGAATTTTCCGTTCAGGTCGTATTTCGTTTTGAACGCGTCGATCCAGCTTTGATCGAGCTTCGCGGGGTCAAATTCTGCCGGATCGATTCCTCGGTGGATGACGGTGATCTTTTCTTCCGGCGTGCCGTAGTTTCCCTGAATAAACTTTTTGACCGGATTACTGACGCAGATGACGGCGTCGCCTTGGGTCATGATTTTGCTGTATTTGCTGATGCTATTGAATCCATGCACGGTGGTGACGAAGGGAATGTTCAGTTTCTTATTAGCAAAGAAACACAGCCAGGCCGGAACGCGGCTGCGGGCATGGAGAATATCAGGCGAGAGGTCGGAGATCAGACGACGGAGATCAGAAACTCTTTTTGGAACGGTGAGTGGATTCTTGGAGCAGACATCGAGGGTGATGTGCCGTCCGCCATCTTTTTCAATTTGTGCAACCTGACTGCCGCCTGCGGAAATGACGGTACTTCGGTGTCCGCGCCTGACCAGTTCGCGGTTCAGTTCGACGGCGCCGCGTTCGACGCCGCCCTGATTCAGTTCCGGAAGTATTTGGACAATGTGCATGGGGGGAAGTTAGCATGTTTCAGCAGAACAATTGACAGCAGAATCATTTTTTTTGAGGGTCAGGGAATAGAGTGTTGGTAGAACCATTGACAGCAGAATCATTTCTGGAGAGTGATCATTTGAACTATGTTTTTGTTGAAATTCAGCCATTGAATCCTCCTCAGAGGGGTGTATGAAAAGAGTTTTTCAAGATGTATTTCGTAGGAGGGGTGGTGTTTCGCGATGGCGGAGATGTGAAGGCCTGTGCCCTCGTTTAACAAAGCGAGTTTTTGGTGGCCCAACAATCTTCCTTCGGAGGAGACTGCAACTGAGCAGAGTTTACGGTTGCTGCCGAGAAAATGTTTTATGGCTTCCGTGTAGAGATCAACACTCAGGAAAAGACCCCAGTCTTCAAGCATGCTGCTAAGTACATCGCTGAGAATAATATCTTCTGAGTCAGAGCCCTTCCAACGTCGAGTGTCGAGAGAGACGTTTTTTCTATCTTCTGGTGTGAGCGATGTAGAAATAAACCGGTGTTCAACAGAAGTAGGTCCGAAATTGATTAGTTTACCGTGATGCAGTCCCGCGAGAAGGAGGTAGTTGATCAGTTGGAGGTCATTATTATTGTTCAGTGCTGTGGTTGCTTTGAGTTCGTATATCCCACCGTTGTTCGCGAGCATATCCAGAAAATACAGTTTGCGGAAATCTCTGTATTCGACGCTGATTACGCCCTCAGTAAGAACTTCTAATCCATGAACTCTACAGCGGAATGCCAGTTCGTTTTGATAAATCGTCTCGTCAAATAGCCGACCCATCTCGTTTTGGATGTCAAAGGCATGTCTCATTACTATTTTATCAACAGCATGAAACTCATCCTGTGACAGGATTCGCGGCGTGAATTTGCAGGTTATAGGCATAAGGAGGCTGCTCCTGAATGATTATGCTGTTAATGATTCTGCTTAATTTTTATTAGCGGTTTGAGGTGTTCTTTCAGTAGAGCGGAGAGGTGGATTTTGCGGCTCGCCGCACCAAGAGTTTCATCAAAAACATGGACTGCGTTGAGGTTTTCCAATCCGCGGATGAGTTCCTGAAACTTGTTCGGCGTTTTGGTTTGCCGGTTCATCAGGATTTCTACAGAGGCCGTACCGAAGCTGGCACATTCGCTGACCATGGAGGCGGAATCGCTGGTGACGAACAGCCGGTCGCAGAGCTGAATGAATGCCGGAACCGGATTGTACGGATCGCGCGAGTTGATCAGCCGGTAGTCGAACGGCAGGGATTCAATCACGGCTTCGACATCCGCCGGAGTGCGGCGCGACGTGGTCACCCAGCGTTCGCAACCTTCGGTGAGGGCAAACGTTTTTTCCAGCTGTTGCTTGAGCGCGGCGGCGTCAATCGTCGATATCGCGTTCGGTCCGCCGATGATAAATCCAACCGCCGCCGGCTTGGCCGGTTTATATAATTTTTTAAACTCATCCGCTTTTTCGACGAAGAACGATGGGTCAGCGGCGCAAAGATTGAGCGGCAGTTCGATGATGTTTTTCCGTTTTGGCGGATGGTCGTAAGCCGGACAGAGAATCCATGTGAAATTTGGGCGATAGCCTTTTGGATTCAGAATGGCGATGTTTGGAAGACCCAGCTTCCGGGCGAGAACCTTGTTCGGATAGAAAGTCGTCGAGCCGGTCGAAATTACAAAGTCAAAGTCAGCAGTCGGCAATCTGAAATCGGCAATCTGAAATATCTTTTCCGTGTAGATTCCGAGGCGGTCGAAGAGATAGGAGAGCGCTTTGGCGGATTTCCTAGAATAGGAAACCGTGACAATCTCATACGTCAATCCCAAGTGTCGACAGAGAGCAATGGACTGATTTTCGTGACCGGGTTTACCATCGGTTAAAAGCAATGCCTTCATCACAGCCTCCAGCGGTTATGCATCCAGAACCACTGGTCGGGATACTGCCGGATCGTTTCCTCAATGACACGCTGATAGTGCTGAGTCAGTTTTTGAATCTGTTCTTCCTGCGGAGACCCGTCATCGTTCCACTGGATGGCATCGCCGATAATCAGCTTATAGCGGCGGCGCGATGTCTTCATCAGAAAAACCGGAATAACCAGCGGATCAAACCGGATTTGCAGTGCCGCACAGGAGGCCACCGCCAGAACGCTCTGCCCGAAAAATTGAACAGGAACGCCTTCTTTCGGCCCGATTCTCTGGTCGATCAGAAACGAAACCGCTTCGTTGCGCTTCAGGGCTTTGACCGTATTGATCATGGCGTTTTCTTTGTAGAAAACCTTGTTGCCGTACCGCGTCCGCAGCGGCGTTACAATCCGGTCATCAATCAGCTGATTGCTTCCCTTGCGGGCGACCACATGCGATTCCAATCCTTGGAGTGCGCCGTACTGTGCCATCAGTTCCCAGTTGCCGAGATGCCCGGTGATGTG
Source organism: Kiritimatiellaceae bacterium (assembly GCA_013141415.1). Lineage (NCBI taxonomy): Bacteria > Pseudomonadati > Kiritimatiellota > Kiritimatiellia > Kiritimatiellales > Kiritimatiellaceae > Kiritimatiellaceae bacterium. The sequence continues at coordinate 485,923 of JABFQY010000003.1, read as the reverse complement.
GAGGGCGCCTTTGCCGGACGCGTTTCGCATCGTTTTGTATTTTTCCAGTTGTGCATCGTCCACCATGGAAAGGATCTCTTCGGGGCTGAGCTTTCCGGCCATTAGAAGAAAACTATCGCCGGTGAACTCGGCCATATTCAAAAACGCCCGCCGCGCAATCCGGACGCGTTCCTTCCGGCTTTTCTCCGGGAAAGCGATCGCCAGATTCTTCAGCGTCAGGTTGCGCCGGCGGAAGCCGAGCAGAAAAAAAAGATCACCGAACAACCGGAAGGCCGACGTGATGATTTTTGTCGGCAGGGGCTTCAGACAGACGATGAGTCCTTTAACCAGTGCGTATTCGGTTTTTTCTCTGAACGGATTCATTTGCCGCTGACTGAAACCAGAAGATCGTTGAGGTAGAGTTGCGTGATCATATCGCAGTCCAGGCGATGTCCGGCCTTGTAGGAAGTGATTTCTCCGGCGAACCGAGCGTCGGGGATCAGTGCAACCGCCGCCAGCAGATCGAGTACGCCCCGGTGCCAAACCGGCTCCAGAGACTTTCCGTTACGAATCAGGCGCGGCTGATTGTGATAACGGGTTTTTCCGGCAATCAGGATATTCTGGTCGGTGTAGCCGAGATTGCGAACGTCGGCGAAAATTTTGCCGATGGTTTTGCAGTAAAGCGTTTTTCCGTACGGCGTGTTGGTGCGCGCCTCCGCGCCGGTTTGAATATTGGTGAAGTTAACCGGGAACTGGATGCGTTGCTGTCCGATGGCGTTCGGAAAGTTAACAGCGGCATCCACCGTCAGCTTCGGTACGGATCCGGTATGCGGTGCGATGGTCAGGAACTGTCCGTGATCCCAGCAGAGCGTGACCGGCTCTTTAACGGTCACATAATTCACCGGACGGTTCACCGTCCGCCGCCCGGCACGGTCGAGCGCTTCAATCAAATCAAGACTGCCGCGTGCAAACAGCGGCGGATCGCCGGAATCAATTTTGATCATCAGATTGTCGATATCCATGCCCATGCGAAGCGAAATGATATGTTCCACCATGCGGACATAGTTATGCGGTCCGCCGGCGCGCAGCACGATGTTGCTGACGATGGAACCGGTCGTCCAGACGTTGTCAATCGCCACGCGAATCGGCAGAGAGTTGGGCAGGTCGGTGCGATCCAGCCACCAGCCTTCGCGGTCGGTCGGCGCGAACGTGATCGTCGTGGTGGATTTTCCCGCGAAAGTTCCCGGCCCGGAAACGCTGACCGCTTCAGCGATGGTCTTCTGCTGGGTGCGGGGAGGGTGACTTGGCTGGTCGGTCAGGTCGAGATCAACCGGAATCCGGTTGAACTCCTCATAGGAAGCGGCAAGGATTTCTTCATTGCCCGCCAGCAGGCGGCCTGGAGTTTTACTCATAGGTTCAGTCCGTGGTTAGATCATTAAATTTCGTGTTGTAAGATACGAAAGCCTCTATAGTCTTGCGAGTTCCAAACTTTGGAAAATCAGACAAACTTTATGGAACACCGTAAATTATTCCGCTCGGTTGGAACCGTCAGCCTGTTCACCATGCTGAGCCGTCTTCTCGGTCTGCTGCGCGAAACCGTCACCGCCGCCGCCTTCGGCACCAGTGCGGTGATGTCCGACTTTGTCGTCGCCTTTCGCATCCCGAACATGTTTCGTGCGCTATTCGGCGAAGGGGCGCTTTCCTCTGCCTTTGTGCCGGTTTTTTCAGCGGTTCGTGCCAAAGAAGGCGAGACGGCGGCCTGGCGGTTCGCCCGCCGGGTATTGACGCTGATCGGCGCGATTCTGATCGTCATTGTTCTGATCGGCATCGGCATCACCTTTTTTCCGCCGCTGGTCGAAGCCTTCCGCAAAGGAACGCAGACGTTGCCGCTTCTGCGCATCATGCTTCCGTACCTCTTTTTCATCTGCCTGACCGCGCTGTCTCAGGGAATCCTCAACAGCTTCGGCAAATTCGCGCTGGCTTCCTTTACCCCCTGCCTGCTGAACATTACCTGGATCGCCTTTGTGATTTTCGTTTGCCCGCGGATGGGTGCAACACCGGAAGATCAAATCGCCGGCGTCGCGTTCGGCGTGCTAGTGGCGGGCGCGGTACAGCTGGCGGCGCAAATTCCCGCCATGTACCGGCTCGGCTGGCGGCCGGGCGTCGATCTGAATGCAAAGGATCCGCAGGTCACCCGCTTCATCGGCCTGATGGCGCCGACCGCGCTCGGCCAGTCCGTTTCGCAAGTTAACATGACCATCAACAGCATCATGGCGCGCTGGGCGACGCCGTGGGCCGCCGCTACCATGTATTTCGCTGAACGCCTGCTCTACTTTCCGCAGGGCATTCTTGCCACCGCCATGAGCACCGTTTTGCTTCCGGTATTCTCCAACCACGCCGCCGTCGGCGAAGAGGAACGTATCCGCCTGACCATCAACCGCGCCCTGCGGATGCTTTTGTTTGTCATGATACCGGCGGCGGTCGGCCTGATGGCGCTGGCCCGTCCGGTCACTGAAATGCTTTTGGGGTGGGGCAATTTTGATGTCGATTCCGTGGATCGAACGGCATCGGTACTGCGCGTTTATGCGCCGGGCCTTTTCTTTTTCGGACTGGCCAAAGTTTTTGTTCCGGCCTTCTACGGACTGGGCGACACCCGCACGCCGTATCGCAACGGACTCTACAGCGTCGGCATCAACTTTTCGCTCAACCTGATTTTCACGCTATCGTTGCCGACCGAATACAAAGCCATGAGCCTCGCCGGTTCAGCGGTCGTATCGGAAGCCTTCAACGGACTGACGCTCGGCTGGCGGCTCGGACGTCGCATCGGATCGCCCGGCTGGCTGTCGGTACTGGCCGGAGCCGGACGCGCGCTGATCGCCGCCGTGATTATGGGCGCGACGGTAATCTTCGTTCACGGCTGGATTTTTCAGGCACTGAATAATCACCTCGCCGGAAAACTGACGCAGTTTATTTCTGTCGGCGGCGCCATCGCCGGCGGCATGATCGTTTATCTGCTCGCCTCTGTCCTGCTTTGCCGCCGCGAAGCCGCCCAGGTCTTCAACGCCGTCGTCCGGCGGAAAAAGTAGGACAGGCATCCTGCCTGTCCAGACAGGCTGGAAGCCTGTCCTACATTGATCAGTACCGATTAAAATTTCGATAGAAAATCACTTGACCAATTGCTTGACCCATACTTGACCGACGAGTAGAGTCCCTCCATGAGTTATCAGCCGAAGTTTACTATTTCACCGGCGTTACTTTCCCGCGTGGAGTCCATCGCGGCCTTACGCGAACAGATTCAAAGTGCGACGGTACAGGTCTCTTGGATTCCTGCTTTGCAGAAGGATTCACGCGCCCGGAACGCCCATTCTTCCACGGCAATTGAGGGTAACCCGCTCACGCTGGAACAGGTGAGGGCGGTGGAAGCTCAGGAAGAACCGGTACCTGTACCTTCACGTGACCGTCGCGAAGTGCTGAACTATTTCGCCGCGCTTCGCCATATCGAAAAGAATGCGACCAAGAAGAAGCTCACGCACGAGGATCTGTTCCGGCTCCATGCCATCATGGCCGGACAGGTTATGGATCAAGGCGAGGCAGGAACTTATCGTACAATCCGGGTGCGGGTCGGGCCGCACGTTCCGCCGCCGCCGGATGATGTGTCGGGTTTGATGTTTGAATTGCTGGAGTGGTGGAACAAAAACTCGACGGATATGTCGCCGGTGTTGAGCTCCGCCATCTTGCATTACCGTTTTGAAGATATTCATCCTTTTGCCGACGGCAATGGCCGTACCGGCCGGGCTTTGGCTTTATGGGAACTGTATCGGCGGGGTTTTGACTCACACCATATTTTTTCGGTGGATGAATATTACTGGGAAGATCGTCCGCGTTACTACGCGGCATTGCAGGCGGTGCGTCAGCAGGGAGAAGATTTGACCTCGTGGCTGGAATACAACGCCGAAGGATTGCAGCAGACACTGGAACGGGTGTGGCAGCGCATTCAGCAGTTTGCGGCGTCCAAAAGCGCTTCGAAACTGGTGTTGCGACCGAAGCAGGAACAGTTGCTGCACCTGCTCCGGGCGAAGGGCAGCCTCAGTCCGCGCGAAATCTGGGACGGCCTTGGCATTTCCAAACAGGGAGCAATGGATGCGTTGAATCCGCTGATTAAAGCCGGGCTTATTAAACGGGTAGGTACGCCGAAAAACGGACGGTATGTGCTGAAAGGATAATCCTGCTCTGCCGCCGCGAAGCCGCGCAGGTCTTCAACGCCGTCCTGCGCCGGAAGGGATGAGACCGAAAGAAATGAGGGAGGAGAAAAGAATGCACTCCAGGATTCGGCGGCAATCTTTTCCAGTAAACTGTCAGGGGTATTGATATGAAATTGGCTTTAACAACATTCATTGGATTTCTTATTGGCATCTTCGTGGTGTCCGCAATGTTTTTGTCAGGTAATTTTGGGATTTGGGATGATTGCAATGTTGTGATCCGATGCATCCATATACCGGCATGGGTCATGATCTACGCGTGGGTTATGATGAGACTTCCGCCGTACGGGTGTTCAGGGTTTATTCTTATTCCTATCTTTTTTTTCGTACAATGGATTTTGGTTGGCGTTGTTGCGGGAATTATTTGGACTCGGAAATCCAAAAGAAACCCACTTGACCGATAAGTTGACTTATACTTGACCGCAGTCGATCTGGTCTTTTAACGCCGTCTTGCGACGGAAGGGATGAGCAGGCTGAAGCCTGTACTACAAACAGAATTCGCGCACCTTGCGGTGTTCGTAGTCCACGCTTCAGCGTGTTTTCCTGCTAGCCACTACAAATACTGGGAGAGACTGGCGGTGAACGTATCCATCCAGCTGATTTCGCCGGCATCGTGAATTTCGGTTGAAAGTCTCTGTCCGCCTTCGAGCAAGTCCTTTTTAACCTGACAGACAATTGCCGGATTGTCGGTGAAGATATTCAGCTCGTAGTTTTTGTGCAGGCTGAGGTCGTCGAAGTTGGCTGAGCCGAAGCAGGCCCACTGGTCATAGACGGCGGCTTTGACGTGCGTCATCCCCGGATAAACAAAAACGCGTACGCCGTTATCGAGCAGCCGTTTGACGGTCAGTTTGTTGGCGGCGATGCCGATACCGTGGTTGACGTCGCGCGGAATGGTGACGCGAACGTCAACGCCGCGTTTGCGCGCCGCGCAGAGCTGGTAAACGATGGACGAGTTCCACAGGTAAGGATTTTCGAGGTAGATACTCTGTTTGGCGTGTTCGATGGCGCGCAATTGTCCGCGGTAGAGATACGCTTTCATCGGCGTGGTGGGTGTCAGATAAAGTTCGTTGGTTCCGGAATAGTCCGGCGCGTGCGGCTTCGGCAGTTTAAACAGCGTGAAGGTGTCGCCGCTGGCAAGCGTCCATGAGCGCTCAAAGTTGGTTTCGAGTGCGCCGACGACGGGGCCGGAAAGTTCGAACATGGCGTCGCGCCAGTCATAGCGGTATTCGCGGCCGATATTCATGCCGCCGAAATAGGCGATCCGCCGGTCAATGAGAAAATATTTTGAGTGCTCGGAGGTGAGCAACGTATGGCAGGCACGGCGCAGTTCAATACCGGAATCCTTTTCCAGATACCGGATCATGTCATCCACTTCATAAACCGTGTTGGTCGGCAGTGACGGCGCGTTGACGTCCCATGCGTGACGGGTTCCGAATGAGTCGTAGAGAATCCGTACGTTGATTTCATGGCTGCGGGCTTTGAGCAGGTCGGCGGTTTGCTTGGCGACGTCGTCGTTGTCGAAGATGTAGGTTTTCAGATCGATGCGGTTGGTGGCGGTACGGATTGATTCTTCAAACTGCGGAAAAAAGTTTTCGCCGTTGAGCAGCAGTCGGGCGGTGCCTTCAGCCGGTGGGCCGGTTTTTCGCCGGAGCCATTTGGACATCACCGTACGCTTCATTGGCGCCGGTACCGGTTTTACGTCCGGAATATCGTGCAGGCTGAGTAGCGGAAAACTAATGTAGCGCCGCCAGACGGCGGAGGTTTCTTCCGTCCAGAAGGTTTTAACGCGCCAGCCCAGTTCGGCCGTATCGCTGAACGGGCGCTTGGCCACCTGTACGGTGTTGTCATAGGCCAGCTGCCGCCCGGTGGTGGAACATCCGGCACAGAACAGGATGGCGCAGAGGATAGGAAGATAAACTTTCACGGGCGGAGAATAACAGGCGCTAACTTTTTTCCAATGAATCAGGTTGGTTGTTTTAATGTTTTTTTAACATACCGGCGCGGTCTTTTAATTAGGCTGTCTGAGGTCCCACCTTTAATCTTGTGACATGAAAACAACTGAATGGTTGCAGGTGATCGCATTTTTCGGCGCGCTGCTCGCGCTCTCTCCGCTCCTCGGCATCTATCTGTCTAAGGTACTGGATGGTCGCCCGCCGCGTTTCGCGGGTTGGCTGCGTCCGCTGGAGAAGTGGATTTATAAACTCGGCGGCGTGCGCGCGGATGAGGAAATGCCGTGGCAACGCTACTTTTGGGCGGTGCTGATTTTCAACCTCATCGGCCTCGTCACGCTGATGGCACTCCAGATGGCACAGGCGTGGCTACCGCTGAATCCGCAAAAGCTGCCGAATGTCCCGTGGGCGCTGGCGCTTAACACGGCAATCAGTTTTATCACGAACACGAACTGGCAGGCGTATGCAGGCGAAAGCACGATGAGCTATTTCACGCAGATGGTCGGACTGGCGGTGCATAATTTCCTCAGCGCTGCGACCGGCATCGCGGTGCTGGTGGCTCTGGCGCGCGGGCTGAAGCGCGCCTCGGCAAAGACGCTTGGCAGTTTCTGGGTGGACGTTACCCGCGCAACGGTTTATGTGCTGCTGCCGCTGGCGATGCTTCTCGCCGTTGCGCTGACCAGTCAGGGCGTAGTGCAGAATCTCAAGCCCTATGCGAATGCGACCGCGCTGTCAGGCGCAGAGATGGTGATCCCGCTCGGACCTGCGGCATCGCAGATTGCCATCAAGCACATCGGCACAAACGGCGGCGGGTTCTTCGGCCAGAACAGCGCGCATCCGTTCGAAAATCCCACGCCGGTATCTAATTTTCTCGAAATGTTCGGCCTGCTGATCGTTCCGGCTTCGCTGGTTTTTGCGTTCGGTCTGCTGATCGGTGACCGGCGGCACGCGTGGTGTCTTTTCGGCGTGATGCTGGTGCTGCTGGCAGGAAGTGTTGCCGTGGCGTGGTGGGCAGAGTCTCAGCCGAATCCGGTGCTTAGTCAAACCGGCCCGCTGCTTGAAGGGAAAGAGACGAGGTTTGGCGTAATGAACAGCGTGCTGTTTGCCGTTGCGACAACGGGCACCTCCTGCGGCGCGGTCAACGCGATGCACGACAGCTTTATGCCGCTGGCGGGGATGATGCCGCTGTGGAATATCATGCTCGGATGCATCGCCTTCGGCGGCGTTGGCGCCGGGCTCTACGGTATGCTGATGCATGTGCTGATTGCGGTCTTTATCGCCGGGCTGATGGTCGGCCGTACGCCGGAATACCTCGGCAAAAAAATCCAGGCGTGGGAAGCCACCTGGGCGGTAGCGGCGATTCTCATTCCGAACACGCTGATTCTGCTCGGCTCGGCGGTCGCGTGCAACGCGGCGGCCGGGCTGTCGAGCCTGACCAACGGCGGGCCGCACGGCCTGAGCGAAATCTTTTACGCCTTTGCTTCGGCATCGAACAATAACGGCAGCGCTTTCGCAGGGCTCAATGCCAATACGTATTTTTACAATCTCACACTCGGCGCGGCGATGCTGCTGGGCCGCTTCGGCGTGATCTTCGCCGTTCTGGCCATCGCCGGTCATCTGGCCGCCAAGAAAACCGTGCCGGCATCGCCCGGCACCTTTCCGACCAACGGGCTGACGTTTGCCTGCGTACTGCTCGGTGTAATTATGATCATCGGCGCACTGACATTTTTCCCGGCGCTCTGTCTGGGGCCGATCGTCGAGCATGGGTTGATGTTAACGGGCCGCGCATTTTAAGGAGCTGTCATGAGTACAAAAGTAGAAATCCAATACTCCGCACTGGTGCGGCGGGCCGTCCTGGATGCCTTCAAAAAATTGCATCCGCGCGATGAGGTCAAGAATCTGGTCATGCTGGTTGTCTGGGTTGGAGCGATTCTGAGCACGCTGTTCCTGTTCCGCGAATGCTCTTCATTCAATCTGCAAATCTGCCTGTGGCTCTGGTTCACCTGCCTGTTCGCCAATTTCGCCGAAGCAATGGCAGAAGGCCGCGGAAAGGCGCACGCCGATGCACTGCGCAAGATGCGAACCAAAACGCTGGCGCGTAAGCTGGTCGGCGGCAAAGAGGTTGCCGCAGCCGGGCCGGATTTAAAAATCGGCGATTTATTCGTCTGCGAGACCGGCGATATACTTCCGGCCGACGGTGAGATTGTCGAAGGCATCGCCACGGTGGATGAATCAGCGATCACAGGCGAATCCGCGCCGGTGATCCGCGAGAGCGGCGGCGATCGCAGCGCCGTCACCGGCGGCACACGGGTTATCAGCGACCGCATCGTTGTGCGTGTCACGGCTGAAGCGGGACACTCCTTTCTCGACCGGATGATCTCGATGATCGAGGGCGCGCGACGGCAGAAGACGCCGAACGAAATCGCGCTGAACATCGTACTGGTCAGCCTGACCGCGTTGTTCATTCTGGTGGTTCTGACGCTTCCGGTTTATGCCCGCTACAACGAGGCCTCCGCCGGACAAAAAGATGTCGTGCTCACAACCCTGCCGGTGCTGATGGCACTGATCGTCTGCCTGATTCCCACGACCATCGGCGGACTGCTCAGCGCCATCGGCATTGCCGGTATCGACCGGCTGATGCGCCGCAATGTACTCGCCACCAGCGGACGCGCCGTCGAAGCCGCCGGTGATGTGGATGTGTTGCTGCTCGACAAAACCGGCACCATCACGCTGGGTAACCGGATGGCGACAGAATTCATTCCGGCTCCCGGCGTCAAAATTGAGGAGGTCGCTGACGCCGCGCAACTTTCCTCTCTGGCTGACGAAACGCCGGAGGGCCGTTCCATCGTCGTGCTGGCCAAGGAAAAATACGGGTTGCGCGGACGCGAAGTTGCCGAGCCGCATGCGCGGTTTATTCCGTTCACGGCACAGACGCGCATGAGCGGTTTGGACTTGGATGCGGAAACCGGTGCCGCGCCGCGCCGCATCCGGAAAGGTGCCGCCGAGGCGGTGCGCCGTTTCGTCGAAGAGCAGGGCGGGCTCTATCCGAAGGCCGTCGAGGAAGCGGTGAATGAGGTTTCCCGCGCGGGCGGTACGCCGCTGGTCGTGGTCGAAGGAGCTCGCGTACTCGGCGTCATCCGCCTCAAGGATGTCGTCAAGGGCGGCATCCGCGAACGCTTTGCCCAGTTGCGCAAGATGGGCGTGCGCACGGTGATGATCACCGGCGACAATCCGCTCACCGCCGCCGCCATTGCCGCCGAGGCGGGCGTGGATGACTTTATTGCCGAAGCTACACCGGAAGACAAACTGGCGCGCATCCGTCAGGAACAATCTGACGGACGGCTTATCGCCATGATCGGTGATGGCACGAACGACGCTCCCGCGCTGGCGCAGGCCGATGTCGGCGTTGCGATGAACACCGGCACGCAGGCCGCACGGGAAGCCGGCAACATGGTGGATCTCGACAGCAATCCGACCAAACTCATCGAGGTGGTCGAGATCGGCAAACAGCTGTTGATAACGCGCGGCGCGCTGACAACTTTCAGCATCTCCAACGACGTCTCCAAATATTTCGCCATCCTGCCTGCGATGTTCAGCCTGCTCTACGCCGCCAGCCCCGGCGGTCACGGCCCGCTTGAGAAGCTGAACATCATGCACCTGCATTCGCCGGAAAGCGCGATTCTGAGCGCGGTGATTTTCAACGCGCTGATTATTGTCGCGCTGATTCCGCTGTCGCTGCGCGGCGTGAAATATACGCCGATCGGCGCTGCGGCCATTCTGCGCAAGAACATGCTGATCTACGGCGCGGGCGGAATCATTGTGCCGTTCATTTTCATCAAACTGCTCGACCTCTTCCTGGTCGCCACGCACTTCGCGAAATAAGAAAGGATCACACTATGCTCAAACTCATCTTTCAATCGCTGCGGCTGACACTCGTTTTTACCGTACTGACTGGTCTGCTTTATCCGCTCGCCGTCACGGGCGTGGCGCAACTTGCCTTCCGTGACAAGGCCAACGGCAGTCTGATCGAGCGCGACGGGAAAATGATCGGCTCCGAATTACTCGCTCAGCCGTTCACGGACGCCAGATATTTCTGGCCGCGGCCTTCTGCCGGCGGTTACGCAGCCGTACCTTCGGGCGCCAGCAACCTCGGCCCGACCAGCGCCGCACTGCAATCCAATGTCGTCGCCAACGCCAAGGCGTTTCGCGATGCGCACCATCTGGCCGCTGATGTGCCGGTGCCGTCCGATATGGTCTTCACGTCTGCTAGCGGCCTTGATCCGCACATCAGCCCCGCAGCGGCACGGATACAGATTTCCCGTGTCGCCGCCGCGCGCGGTATTCCGGCGGACACGGTGCTGGCGCTGGTAGAAAGATCTATTGAACTGCCGCAGCTCGGTTTCCTCGGCGAGCCGCGGGTGAATGTTTTGATGCTGAATCTGGCGCTCAATCAGCAGCAATAGAAAATGTGGCGAAACAACTCTGTTATGATAGGCTCAAACCATGACCGACCTGCAACGACCTGATCCGGACGCGCTGCTCGCGGAAATTCAGCGGGAATCTCAGGCGGCGCAACGCGGACGGCTTAAAATATTTGTGGGAATGTGCGCAGGCGCCGGCAAGACCTACGCCATGCTTCAGGCCGCCCAGCAACAGAAGCAGGCGGGGATTGATGTCGTTATCGGCCTTGTGGAGACTCATGGGCGGACTGAAACCGAGGCGTTGCTTGCGGGGCTTGAAATTCTGCCGCGCAAAAAGGTTCCGCATAAAAGTATCGTGCTGGAGGAGATGGATATTGATGCCTTGCTGGCGCGTCGTCCTGCCGTTGTTTTAGTCGATGAATTGGCGCATACCAATGCACCGGGCAGCCGTCACCTTAAGCGTTATCAGGATGTTCTGGAACTGCTGGATGAAGGCATCTCAGTTTTTACCACCGTCAATATTCAGCACATCGAAAGCCGCGTGGATGTCGTTCAGCAGATCACCGGCATTTCGGTGAAAGAAACGGTGCCGGATTCGGCGTTCGACCGGGCGGATGAAGTCCAGTTGATTGACATTTCGCCTGAACAGCTCCGTAAGCGTCTGGCCGAGGGTCGGGTGTACATGGGAGAACGCGCGGCGACTGCCTCTAATAATTTTTTCCGCGAAGGCAATTTGATTGCCTTGCGTGAAATGGCGCTGCGCTATACCGCCGAACGTGTGGATCGGCAGGTGCGTGATTTTATGCGTGAGCGCGACATCGGCGGACCTTGGAAATCTTCAGAACGGTTGCTCGTAGGGGTCGGCCCCAGCCCGTACTCCGCCAGCCTTGTCCGCTGGACGCGCCGGATTGCCGCAGCTCAAGATGCTTCCTGGATTGCTGTCTTTATTGATACAGGTCTTGTTCTGTCGGAAGAGGAGAAGAACCGGGTTACAAAAAATCTCGCGCTGGCGCGTGAGCTGGGGGCGGAGGTCGAGACCCTCAGCGATCCGCACGTTGGTATCGCCATGCTGCGTCTTGCCCGGGAACATAACGTGAGCCAGATTATCGTCGGTAAACCGCAGGAGCCTTTGTGGCGGAGGCTGTTTCACGGCGGCGATCTGGTGGACTATCTTCTGCGTCATGCCGGAGACATTGATCTCTATATTGTTCGTCCGGAGAAAAACTCCGATCAACCCGGACCTGCACGACGGCTTCGTCCAGTTCTGCATGCGCGGGAATTCCTGACTGCCGCAATGATTCTGACTGCGGTTACCGCGACCGGGTGGGTCGCACTGCCGTTGGCGGGCTATTGGTCCGTATCGCTGTTTTATCTTTGCGCCGTGATTATTTCCGCAGTTTTTCTCGGTCGCGGTGCCGTTCTGTTCATGGCGGGACTCAGTGCGCTATGCTGGAATTTTCTCTTTGTTCCGCCGATCTTCACTTTCAATATCCAGACATTTCATGACGCGATGATGTTTTTCACGCTGTTGATCGTGGGGCTGGTTTCCGGGCATCTCACGAGCCGCCTGCGCGAGCGGGAACGGGCGGGTCGGGAACGGCAACTTCGCACCGAGGCTCTGCTTCAGCTGACCGAATATTGCACGCTGGAAGAATCGCTCGAAAATGGTCTCCGAGCCGCTCTGCGTCAGGTCGACGGTCTCTTTGGCTCGACGACGGTTCTTCATCTTAGGGATAAAAACCGCAGCTTATCCAGACAGCCGGATCCGGTAAGCTCCTGGATTCCGACCGAAAAAGAGTACGGCGTTGCGCTGTGGACGTATGACCATCGGCAGGCGACAGGCAAGGGGACGGATACGCTGCCGCAGGCGGAGGGAATCTTTCTGCCGCTGCAAACGCGCACTTCCGTCATGGGGGTATTGGGGTTGCGGCTGCCGGACAGTAAACTCCTGACTTTGCCGGAGCGGGAACTGCTGGAAGCGTTTGCCGCTCAGATCGGTCTGGCACTGGAGAAGGAGCATTTTCGTGACGCTTTCCAACGCGCTGAGCTGATTCAGCAGTCTGAGAAGCTGCGCAAAACGCTACTTGATAATGTGTCGCATGAACTGAAAACACCGGTGGCGATTATTCGTACGGCGTTGTCCAACGCAAAACAGCAACAGGCATCCTCTGCCGTGAATGCCATGCTCGGAGAAATTGAAGAAGCTTCGATCCGTCTTGAACGTGTTGTTGCTCTTCTGGTGGATTCTGCCCGCATTGAAACCGGAATGGTACAGCCACGGCCCGAATGGTGTGAAGTTGGTGAGATACTGATGCTTGCACAGCAAAACTGCGGGGCATGTCTTTCCGGACATTCCTTGAATACAGACATTGCAGAAGACATTTCCTATGTCAGAACGGACGCCAACCTGTGCGCACAAGCTATCAGCCACCTGCTCACCAACGCTGCTGTCCATACTCCTGCCGGCACCGCAATCGAACTGTCTGCCGCTATTCACAACAACAGCCTTGTGATCCGGGTAATGGATCGAGGCCCCGGACTGACTGATACCGTTCGTATCTTTGAAAAATTTCATCGCGGCTCGCCCGGCAAAACCGGCGGACTTGGTCTGGGGCTGTCTATCAGTCGCGGTCTGCTTCATGCATTGAAAGGGGATGTTGAGGCGCGTAACCGTGATCACGGTGGGGCCGAATTCATCATCCGCATACCGGTTGAAACCAGAAAGGACATGAAGGAATGAAACACTCGGCTTCCGCTCAGCCCGTTACGCTGATTATTGATGATGAGCCTCAAATACGCCGACTTCTCCGCCTTGTACTTGAAGGTGCGGGCTATAAGGTGATTGAAGCGGAAAACGGTAATCTCGGTCTGCAGACCGCCGCACACCAGCACCCCGATCTTATCATCTTGGATCTTGGCTTGCCCGATCTGGATGGCATCGCAGTCTTGAAACGTCTGAGAGAATGGTCATCCACACCCGTTTTAATTCTTTCCGTCCGCGAAACGCCTGATGATAAAATCGCCGCGCTGGATTGCGGTGCCGATGACTTTGTAACCAAACCTTTTGAAGCCGGCGAAGTACTGGCCCGGCTTCGGGCTCTTCAGCGCCGGGCTCATGCCGGCGCGGAATCGCCGGTGCTGTCACTGGGAAAACTTTGTGTTGATTTGGCAGCCCATGAAGCACAGTACGCTGGGAAGACGATTTCTTTGACGCCTACCGAATTTTCATTGCTGGGTATATTGGCGCGTTATGCGGGCCGGGTTGTGACTCAGCGGCAGTTGTTGCGCGATGTATGGGGGCCGCAAGCCGAAGACAGGGCTCAGTACACGCGTGTTTACATGACGCACCTGCGCAAAAAACTGACTCAGGCGGGATGCGAACCCGACACCATTATCACCGAGCAGGGTATTGGTTACCGCCTGAGCGTGCCCGCAAATCTGTAGCACAATTGGTTGCCGGGTACGGTGCCGATGGCCGGAAAACAAAGCGAACATCCCAAGCTCAAATTTTCTGGAAATGAAGCTTGTACGTGAAAGACCGGTCTGTATGATGAGCCGCTCTTAAAAATGGACGAATGTGAGACTATTTTACTGGACGCTCAGTTGGAGGCCGTGATAGATAGTCACGCTTTTCGCGCAGTACTAGGTAATGGACACCGGTTTACGGCTTACATTGCGACGGAAGACTGGGAGAGAAAAGGGCCGGAAACGGGCGGTTTTGTGAAGGTGGAAATGTCGCCTTACAGTATGAATGTCGGGCGGATAATTATTTAGGTGAACTATGAAGGTTAAGGCATCAGTTAAAAAGATCAGCGCTGACGACAAGATTGTGCGTCGTAAAGGGCGCGTTTATGTAATCAACAAACGCAACCCGCGTCACAAACAGCGTCAGGGTTAATTTTAAGGAGCAAGTTTTATATGCCTCGTATACTTGGTGTTGATATTCCCGGAAAAAAGCGTCTCGAATACGCTTTAACTTACGTTTACGGCCTCGGCCTGACCACTTCCCGCGAAGTGATTGCTAAAGCCGGTCTGGATCCCGCTAAGAAAGCGGATGATTTGACCGACGAAGATATTACCAAACTGACCGCTGCGGTTCGCGCCGACTACACGATCGAAGGCGACCTTCGCCGTGAAATCGGACAGAATATCCGCCGTCTGATTTCGATCAACTCCTATCGTGGCACCCGCCACCGCCGCGGCCTGCCGGTTCGCGGCCAGCGTACCAAGACCAATGCCCGTACCCGTAAAGGTGCCCGCCGCACGGTTGGCGCAGTTCGCGGTAAAGACGCCCGTTCAGCCGCCAAAGTGACGGCTCCCGCTCCGAAAAAATAATTTAACCGAGGAAATCGATTCATGGCTGAAGAAACCAAACCTGTAGAAGAAACTATCGAAACGGCAGCACCCGCCGTTGCGGAAGAAACTAAAAAGCCGAGACAGAAAGATATTTTTGCTCAGATTGAAGAAGCTCCTGCGGCCGATGACGGCAAACCGAAGCGCCGCATGAAGGGCGCCAAGAACGTGCCGTACGGTATCGTCTTCATCAAAACCACTTTTAACAACTGCATCGTGTCGATTACCGACATGCGCGGGCAGGTGATTTCCTGGAGCAGCGCCGGACGCTGTGCGTTCAAAGGTTCGCGTAAGAGTACGGCTTTTGCCGCCACCACGGTGGCTCAGGAAGCTGCACGCGCCGCGATGGCTCACGGAATGAATGAAGTCGAAGTCCGGGTGCAGGGACCGGGCGCAGGCCGCGAGTCGGCTGTGCGTGCGATTCAGGCTGCAGGACTTCGCGTTTCAGCAATTAAAGATACCACGCCGGTTCCGCATAACGGCTGCCGCCCGAGAAAACAGCGGCGCGTTTAAGCGAAATCAGCAAAGACAACTAAACCATATGAGCCGGTTAATGCCCGGTTCTGGGAGAAAAAGACAATGCCAATCAGATTAGGTCGTTTCGAAATGCCCAAGCGGGTCGTCAAAGACGAAACCGCATCCACCGCAACCTACGGCAAATTTGTTGCCGAACCGTTTGAAGCCGGCTATGGCCGAACCATCGGTAACTCCATGCGCCGCGTACTGCTTTCCTCGCTGGAAGGCACCGCAATTTCATCCGTCAAAATTCAGGGTGCTGCACACGAATTCTGTAACCTTCCCGGTGTTGTGGAAGATGTCACCGACATCGTTCTCAACCTGAAAAAAGTTCTGCTGAAGTCCTACACTCGCGAACCCCAGCGCCTGAAAATCAGCGTTAAAGGTCCGGGCGAAGTGACCGCTGGCGACATTCAGTGCAATGACAGCGTTCAGGTTCTGAACCCTGACCATCACATTGCCACACTGGACACCAATGGAAAATTTGAAGTCGAAATCGAAACCCGCGTCGGTCGCGGCTACTGCCCGGCTGAAGGCAATAAGAAGGACGAACAGGAAATCGGTGTGATTCCGATCGACTCGCTCTTTTCCCCGGTTTCCCGCGTGAAGTACGATGTCGGTTCCTGCCGCGTCGGCCGCCGCACCGACTACGACCAGCTCGTTATCGAGATTTGGACCGATGGACGTGTGACTCCGGACGATGCACTCACTATGTCCGCCGCGATCCTGCGCCATCACCTCGACATCTTCGTCAGCTATGACAAAGACCTGATCGAGTTCGAAGCCAGCGAAAAACAGATTGATATCGAAAAAGAAGATCTGCGCCGCAAACTCAATATCAGTGTGAACGAAATTGAACTGAGCGTTCGTGCCGCCAACTGTCTCAACAACGCCAACATCACGACGGTCGGCGAACTGGCACAGAAGACGGAAGCCGAAATGCTCAAGTATCGCAACTTCGGTAAAAAGTCGCTGAATGAGATCAAGCAGAAGATTGTAGATATGGGCCTGTCACTCGGCATGACATTTGACGCCGACCTGCTCAAGCCGCCCGCCAAAGATATTGAATA
Source organism: Kiritimatiellaceae bacterium (assembly GCA_013141415.1). Lineage (NCBI taxonomy): Bacteria > Pseudomonadati > Kiritimatiellota > Kiritimatiellia > Kiritimatiellales > Kiritimatiellaceae > Kiritimatiellaceae bacterium. The sequence goes on along the minus strand of JABFQY010000003.1, from coordinate 469,376 downwards.
GTTTATAAACCGAGGATTTATCATGAGACATCTTAAGAAAACAGTGAAGCTGGGCCGCACCGGCGCCCATCGCGACTCGATGCTGGCTAATCAGGTGTGCAGTCTGATTGTCGAGAGCCGAATCAAAACTACCCTTGCTAAAGCCAAAGCGACCCGTTCTCTGGCCGAAAAAATGGTAACGCTTGGTAAGGCAGGCACACTGGCTGCCCGCCGTCAGGCGCTCGCTACGATCAAACAGCCCGAACAGGTTAAGGCGTTGTTTGAAAAGATCGCCCCCGGCTTTGCCGGTCGCGCTGGCGGTTATACACGGATTACCAAACTCGGTCCGCGGATGAGCGATGCGTCTGAGATGGTTATTCTGGAATGGGTGGAAGCTTCTGAACCGGCCGAAAGTAAAAAGTAAGTTCAGCAGGAGAATCCCTATGAAAAAAGCCTCTTAAGCAAACGCTTAGGAGGCTTTTTAATTTCATTCAGCAGATTTTTATTTAATGGAAAGGATTCAGAAAATGAGTCGCAGTGAGTTTATTCAGACGGTGATTAATAAGGCGAAAGCAAACCAGCGCACCATCGTTCTCCCGGAAGGGGCGGATGAACGGGTGACGACTGCGGCCAATATGATTGCCGATGAGGGAATTGCAAAGGTGATTGTGCTGGGCGATGAAAAAGCCGCGGCTCGCGTCAGCGCAGGCATAACGGTTATCAATCCGCAAACTTCCGATAAGCTGGAAGGCTACGCTGCTGCTTTTTATGAAATCCGCAAGAGCAAAGGAATCACGTTGGATCAGGCGCGAGAAACCGTCAAGGACGTCAACTATTTCGGTATGATGATGGTGCAGAACGGTGAGGCCGATGGGCTGGTTTCCGGCGCGGCTCATTCAACCGCCGACACCGTCCGGCCTGCGCTTCAGATCATTAAGTCTGCGGAAAAGGGCGAAATTATTTCGAGCGTATTTTTCATGTGTGTGAATAACGTTCCTTATATTTTCTCGGACTGCGGTCTGGTCGAAAATCCGGATGCCGCTCAGCTGGCACAGATTGCAGTGCAAAGCGCAAAGACCGCTTTGCAATTCGGTGTTCCCGCTAACGTCGCACTGCTTTCCTATTCCACCAAAGGTTCAGCTTCCAGCCCGCTGGTTGACAAAGTGATCGAAGCCACCGTCAAAGCCAAAGAACTGCTGGCGGCCAAACTTCCCGGCGCGCCGGTTAAACTCGACGGCGAATTGCAGGTCGATGCGGCAATTGTCCCAAAGGTTGCCAAAAGCAAAGCCCCGCAGAGTGAACTGGCTGGCGAGGCGCGTGTGCTGATTTTTCCTGACCTCAACGCCGGTAATATGGCTTACAAGCTGGTGCAGCGCCTCGGCGGAGCCGAAGCCTACGGTCCGGTTCTCCAAGGTTTGAAAAAACCGGTGAATGATTTGTCGCGCGGATGCAGTGCTGAAGATATTGTCGGTGTTGTAGCCATCACGGCGGTTCAGTCTCTCAAATAACAAACGCGAACAGGTAGCAAATGAAAATTCTAGTCATTAATTCAGGCTCATCCTCTATCAAATATAAACTCTACGAGTCTGTCGGCACTGACCATGACTTTGCCGTACTGGCGCAGGGCGGGGCGGAGCGCATCGGTATTTCCGGCTCCAGCGTGGATTGCAAAAAACCAGGCTGTGAAAAAGAGCATCAGTATCTGGATCTGCCCGATCACAAAAAGGCGATCAATGCCATTTTCCAGTTGCTGACGGATGCTGAAAAAGGTGTGTTAAAAAGTTTGAGCGAGTTGTCCGGCGTCGGGCACCGGGTGGTGCATGGCGGTGAAGATTTCACCGGCTCTGTTCTGATCACCGGCGATGTTGTTTCCGCGATCCGTAAAAATTCCGTGCTGGCACCGTTGCACAATCCGCCGAATCTGATGGGCATCCAGGCCATTTATGAGCTGTATCCCGACATGCCTCAAATCGCGGTGTTCGACACGGCCATTCATCAAACTATGCCGCCCAAAGCCTATTTATACGGACTGCCGAAGGATCAGTACACCGTCCATAAAATACGCCGTTACGGATTTCACGGCACCTCGCACGGTTATGTTGCCAAACAGGCGGCGAAAGAACTGAAGCGTCCGATTGAAAAGCTGAAGATTATAACCTGCCATCTTGGTAACGGCGGATCCATCGCTGCGTTCGACGGCGGAAAATCGGTGGACACCTCCATGGGTCTCACACCGCTGGCCGGGATTCTGATGGGCACTCGATCCGGTGATCTCGATCCCTACATTCCTTTGCACCTTATGGAAACTCAGGGGCTCAGCGCTGAGCAGGTCAGCGCCATGATGAACAAGCAGGGCGGGCTGCTGGGTCTTTGCGGGCAGCGCGACATGCGTGATGTGATTGACGGGTGCGAGAAAGGCTACGAAGGCTGTATCGAAGCACTTGATATTTTTGTGTACGCCATTCAAAAGTACATCGGTGCTTACGCCGCTGTGATGAACGGCGTGAACGCGATCGTTTTTACAGCTGGCATCGGAGAAAATGTTCCGCAGGTTCGCGAGAAGGTTCTGGAAAACTTCGGCTACCTCGGCCTCAAGCTCGATAAGCGCGCCAACAAGGTTCACAAAACCGTTATCACCTCGAAAATCTCCAAGGTGAAGGCATTGGTTATTCACACTGACGAAGAGAAGGTGATCGCCTCCGACACCTTCGAAATTCTCAAAGCGAAAAAGAAATGACAGGGAAAGCGTCAACCGCCTACGTCTGGTTTGATACCGAGTTTACGTCGCTTGAACTCGACGAGGCGCAGTTGCTGCAGGTCGCCGTTATGCTGACGGATAAAGACCTCAAACGCATTACGCCGCCGGAAGAGGATCTGAATTTCCACGTCCGGCTTTCCGAAACCGTTCCACTCAGCCCGTGGGTGGAAAAAAATCTTCCGGAGCTTGTGAAAAAATGCCGGTCAAACGCTGCTGTGCCGGTTGAAGAAATTGATTCAAAACTGACCGCCTTTGTTGACCGCTGGTGCGGCACGCCGACCAAAACCATCCAGAAGCGTCCGCTTATGGCTGGCAACAGTGTTCATACCGACTGGATACTCGCCCGGAAATTTCTGCCGGTATTCACTTCACGGCTGCACTATCGCCTGCTGGACGTTTCCGCGCTGAAAATCCAGTGGCTTGATTTGACGGAAGGTGAGGAGTTTCAGAAGGACGATTTGAAAACCGTCAAAAAATATTTCCCGGAAGCGGATCTGCGCCGCCTGCGCCAGCACGACGCCTATTTCGATATCGTAGCTTCTGCCGCCGAACTCGCCTATTATCGCTCTCACATGCACCTCACAGCATAATTTTCAGCTCAGTTGTTTTGAGGTATCCACTGACTGCGTATCTGCCGGATGGTCGGCACGAGCCCCAGTGTTACAGCCATCAGAGCCGTCATCGCTAAAAAGCCGATGAAGAGTATGTCGTAGGCGCTCATTGACTTTCCGAAAAGTATCCAGGAGTCGGGAAGCAATTTTATTTTTAGAAGGTGTCCGTTCAAAAAACCGGCCAAGGAGGCGCCTGCTGCCGCAAGTGTCATGTTGAATCCGGTTGAGAGCGATTTGTTTTTGGACGGGATCAGCGCCAGCAGTTCTGATGTGCCGGCAATACCGACAGCACCTTGTGTCGCCCCGCATAATAATAAAATCGTCCCGATTGTCGGGATCATTGCCAAGGGTGAAAAGTTGCGCAGCAAAATCCCGGTTAGCGAGAGGGCAAGACCGATATGACCCGCGAGGAAAACGGGTTTTGTTCCGAAGTGGTCGACAATTTTTCCGCCGATAAAAAATCCGGCGATCGTGCCGATGGAAAGCAGGTTTCCCATCATGATCAGCTGGCTGTCACTGAACCCAAGGACTTCCTTTTCCAGCAGCCCGAAAAGACCCGCTACGCCGTTGATAAATGCCAGCAGAAATCCGTAAATGCAGAATCGCGTGTAGTCCTGTATTTTCAGCAATGATCCGGCGGTCTGAAGGAACCCTTCGCGATGCGGGTTGACCGGTTCCAGTTCCGGTATTTGTGAGTAAAAGGCCAATCGCACAATCATGAGGATGCCTGTCGCCGCCAGTAGAAACTGGAAAATGTATAACTCTGGGTTGTGGCGCAATAGAACAGTCAGTCCCAATGAAAAAAGAATGGAGGTGGTCTGCCAGGACATTCGCATTTGTCCAAACCATCTTCCGCGGATTCCTTCTGGGACAAGTGGACTCAGTAGTGCAAACCAGCTGGCTCCATTGGCCGCGTTGCCGACGGAAAAAATCAGGATGCCTGCCGTCAGCCACCACAGAGCATCGTGTGAAGTAAAAGCGGCCAGCGGAAGCATGAAAAAACCGATGATAGAAACCGCAAGACCGGTGCCGCCGATTTTCTTTTTACCGGAACGGTCTGATGTCCAGGCGAAGGGCAGGGTCAGCGCCATATTGATCAGCGGCAGTAGTGCAAAAAGAAACAGGATGCGGTAGGAGGGGACGCCCAGCCGTAGGAAATAGGCCAGCATGAACCCGTTGCCGAAAAGAAGCGGACCAAGCAGTCCGGCGCACTGTCCGATTGTAATGTTACGCAGGGCCTTTCTTATTTCCGGCGGGTAACTCATAAACCGCGCATTATAGAAGCGGCAGGCCTTTCAGCAAGCCGATGGTTTCCAAACCCTGGAGAAAAAAGTTTCAAGGAACGTAAACTTCTGCCATTTTCCCTGTCATGAATGAAACACCCGAAACACTGGCTCTGATTGCCGGACGGGACGACTACCCGTTACGGCTTGCCTGCGCCGCCCGCTCCCGCGGCGTAAAACGTATTATTGCCATTGCTTTCAAAGGAGAAACCAGTCGCGGGATCGCGCAAGTTGCCGACGAAGTCATTTGGCTGCGCGTCGGTCTGGGGCCGATGCTGGACGTGCTGAAGACGTGCGGTGCCCGGCACGCGGTCATGGCCGGTCAAATCAGCCCTGCTAACATTTTTCGTCTTGGACTGGATAGGGCACTTCTTGAACTTCTCAAAAGCCTGCCGGTCAAAAATGCACACACGGTTCTCGGCGGTATTACCGCCGAAATCGAAAAGACCGGGGTAAAGGTGCTGCCGGCCAGCTCTTTCATGCAGGACTATATGCCGGCAGCCGGACTGCTTACAGCCCGTTCACCGGATGCGCGTGAGCTTAACGATATCCAGATCGGTCGCCGCGTTATCAAAGACACCAGCCATCTGGATATCGGGCAGACGGTCGTTGTGAGAGAAGGGACGGTTCTTGCTATTGAAGCATTTGAAGGCACTAATAAAGCGATTCGGCGCGGCGGGAAGCTCGGCGGACGCGGCGCAGTTGTCGTTAAGGTTCCAAAGGCCGGACACGATATGCGCTTCGACATTCCGATCATCGGAATGAAAACCTTGCGCTCAATGATAAAAAGCGGGGCAACCTGTCTGGCTTTGGAAGAGAGTGGCGCTATTCTGATTGAAAAAGAGGCCGTGGTAAAAAAAGCAAATGCCGCAGGAATAAGTATTGTTGTATTAAAGAGAATTGAGTGAGGAAATGACAACAATGAAAAAGCTGTTTGGTGTGTTGTTGGTTGTTGCTGTTCTGGTTTGCCGGGTGTCAGCAGAAGACCTGAAGGTGTTATCGCCAGCCGATCCGGCAATCCGCTACGTCGGCCGTTTTACCGATGACTATCAATTTGGCTGGAGCGGGAGCCAGATCGAAACCATTTTCACCGGCTCAGAAATTTCTGCCACATTGGAACTCTCAGGCGGCAGTAAAGTTGGAATTACCGCCGTAGTAGACGGTAAAGAAAACTTCATCCTCGTGATCCCGGAGAAAAGCACCTATCCGATTGCTTCAGGGTTAGCCGCTGGAGAAAAACATCACATTCTCTTATTCCGGCGCAGTGAAGGTGCTCTTAGCGGGAAAGGAGTCGTTCGTTTCGGTGGTTTTGGTGCGTCGACGGATGGCGCTTTTTCCGCGCCTGCGCCCCGTCAGCACAAGCTGCTGGTTCTCGGCGACTCGATCACCTGCGGGTACGCCAACGAAGCCGCAGCTCAACAGGCAAATAATACAGTTGAAAACGAAAACGGCTATCTGTCCTATGCGGCCATCGCGGCCCGGTCTCTCGATGCGGATCTGATGATGGTCTGCTGGTCCGGAAAAGGTATGTACAGGAATATTGGTGCGGAGAATTATCTGGAAGATACGATCCCGGATCTTTTCGATCGGACTCTGCCGGCTTCAGCCACTCCGGCCTGGAACCATTCGCAGTTTGTTCCGGATGTCATCGCCATTAATCTGGGCACGAACGACGCCGGCACGAATAGCGGCAAAGAACCTCTCAAGAAGGAGGATTATGTCGATGCAGCCTGTCGCTTAATCAAACGACTTCGCGCGGATGCTCCGGGTTCAAAGATTATTCTGAGTATCGGTCCTATGAGGTATGACCCTGTGCAGAGTTGGTTGTCTGAGATTGCCGCGCAGTTCGACAACGTATCCGTATTGATCTATTCCAAGTATGCTGGCTCAGATGATCAGGGTGGAAAAAGTTTTCACCCCAGCGTTAAAAAACATCGCGAAATGGCGGACGAGCTGGCAGCGAAGGTTCGCGAGATAACCGGTTGGTAAAAAGAATGTCAGAAAATGTGAAATCCATTCTGGTCATAGCAGGCGAAGATTCCGGTGACATGCATGCGGCGGATGTGATCCGTGCGCTTCGGGAAAAACGGCCCGATCTGACGTTCTGGGGAATCGGCGGCGACAAACTTCGTTCCGAAGGCGTCGAACTGTTGCATGACACGAGGGAAATGGATGTGCTCGGCATTGCCGAAGTGCTGAAACGCTATCCGTTCTTCAAGCGGACATTTTCAGAAATACTGGCTGAAGCGGATCGGCGCAAACCGGTTGCCGCTCTGCTGGTTGACTATCCGGGCTTTAACCTGCGCCTTGCTGGCGAGCTCAAACGGCGCGGCATCAAAGTTCTTTACTATGTCTGCCCGCAGGTCTGGGCGTGGAACCGCGGACGTATTCCGAAGATGGCGAAGATTATTGACCGGCTGATGGTTATTTTTCCGTTTGAAGTCGATGTGTTTAAGGGCGTTGATCTGAAAGTCGATTTCGTCGGACATCCGATGGTGGATGAACTGCGCGAGTTCCGGACGAAAGATCCGGAGCCGCTGCCATGGAACGGTAAAAAGAAAATCGCTCTGCTGCCCGGAAGCCGGAAACAGGAAATTATTTACATTCTGCCTCCGCTGCTCGAAGCGGCGCAACTTTTGGAACAGTCGCGTTCCGACGTGTCGTTTTTGATTCCGGTTCCGGAGCGCCGCCTTGCACTGGTCGAATCCATCTTGCAAAAAACGGGTAAAGCACCGCGCAATATTTCCATTCTGTCCGGCAAGGCGCGCGAAGTGCTCAAACAGGCCGACGCCGCCTTTGTCGCCTCCGGCACAGCGACGCTGGAAGCCGCGCTGTTGCGCTGTCCGACTGTGCTGGTTTATCGCGGAGGTTTTTTGAACTATCTGTTTGCCCGTGCGCTGATCCGCATTCCGTGGCTCGGTATCGCCAACATTGTTTCCGGCAAAGAAATTATGCCGGAGAGGCTCCAGCAGCACATGCGTCCGATTGAACTGGTCGCAACCATTGATCCGCTGATGAACAGTACACCGGTGCGCGCAGCGATGATTGAAAAATTCCAAGCCTTGGAAAAAATGCTTGGCTCCGGACGTCCTGCCGGCCGTGTTGCGGAAATTATTTCAAATGAACTCAACTGATTTAGGAGAACACGATGGACAGTCTAACGACGATAACGGAACTCTCGCATGAATTCGGTGGCGCTGATTATGTGAAGGGCGGAGGCGGAAACACCTCTTGTAAAAATGCGGAGACGCTTTGGATTAAACCTTCCGGCACCACGCTGAGCGGACTGCAACCCGAAACGTTTGTTGCAATGAACCGCCATAAAATCAATGCGCTCTATGCGGTGAAAACGCCCGCCGATAAAGCCTCACGCGAAGATCTGGTGAAAAATGTGATGGCCGATGCCGTGATGTCCGGTTCATCTGGACGTCCATCTGTTGAAGCGCCCCTGCACAATGTGTTCAATGCAACGTTTGTGGTGCATACCCATCCGGCGCTCGTCAACGGCATGACGTGTGCAAAAAACGGAAAAACAGTTTGCGCCAAACTTTTTCCGGAAGCGCTTTGGATTGGTTACATCGACCCCGGTTATACACTTTGTATGCACGTTCGCACCGAAATTGAAACGTATCGTGCCGCTCATAATCGCGAGCCGTCCGTTCTTTTTCTCGAAAATCATGGTGTTTTTGTTGCGGCCGATACAGCCGGTGAAATTCGCGGGCTTTACGCAAACGTCATCGGAACCTTGAAAGCGGCGTATGCCAACGCAGGTGTTCCAACCGAACTGCTCGTGGGCAAGCCGACTGCCTGCGGGATTGAAAACGTGAAACGTCTGCTGGACGGCGAAAGTGTCAGTATTGCCTTTTCCGGTCGGTTTGCTGTGGCGGATGGCCCGGTGACGCCGGATCACATCGTCTATTCAAAGTCCTATCCGTTCACTGGAACGCTGACAGAAGAACACATCGCCGCTTTCAAAAAGAAACACGGATATTCTCCGCGCGTTATTGTGGCGGACGGTGCCGTATTCGGCGCAGGCGCTTCGCAGAAGTCGGCTGATCTTGCGCTGGTTTTGGCACAGGACGGTGCGCTGGTTCAGCAACTGGCTGAGGCTTTCGGCGGACTTCAGTTTATGACAACCGGCGCACGCGAGTTTATTGAAAACTGGGAAGTGGAATCTTACCGCTCCAATCAGATGAAATAGACTTCCAGTTTCAGGAGCAAACGCCCCAGTCATGCTCTTATTCGAAGTACATTCCTTCAAGTGTTTTATGCACGCCAGGCGCGCCGAACATGGGGCAATTACGAGCCCGCATTACATTTCCGAGTCCCTTGACGGCTTCGTGTGTAAGCTCTTTTAACTTCCCGCCGGTCGCAAGCGCTTGAAGGATGGAGTACGCAGACATTTCCAGCAGTTCGACGTTCATCATGGTGTAGTCGATCGGTTCGGGACTCATGGTTACCAGTCCATGATTTTCCATCAGAAAGCTGTTATATTTTTGGATTACCGGACTGAAGTTGTCAGCCAGTTTTTGTGTCAGCGGTTCGGCGTACGGAACAACCGGCACCGGACCGACTTCGTGGGTCGTTTCCGGGAAAAAGGGTCTCATCAACAGGTTCGGGCCGTCCATAATTGCAAACGAGCCGACGTTGGGCGCGTGACAATGAATCACAGAGACGATGTCCGGGCGTTCTTCAAAAAATTTGAGATACATCGGACGTTCACCGGTCGGACGGCGTTTGCCTTCGACTGTTTCACCTTTGCCGTTAATAAAAACAACATCTTCTTTCTGAATGTCGCCTTTATTCATCATGGTTGGCGTGATCAGGATGAGGTCTTTTTCAAGCTTCCATGCGGCGTTTCCACCGAAACCGGTGACGTACATGTTGGCGGCCAGTTTGTGGCAGACCTTGAGGAACTTTCCGACTTCGGCTTCGTATTTTTTCAGCAGGGACATAGGATTCTCCTTAACAGATTACGGTTTGATAATAATTTTCATCGAGCCGGACGCGCGGTCGAGCTGGGTGGCCATCGCTTCTTTGAAGTCAGCCAGTTTGAATGTATGAGTGATCAGCGAATTACCGTCAACCCGTCCGTCGGTGAGCATTTCCGCCGCTTCGATATAGTCGCGCCGGACGGAGCTGTTGGCACCATGCAGGTGGAGTTCATCGTAGTGGATCAGATTGACATTGAGAGGCTCCATCGGAGCTTCTTTATTCATTCCGGCAAAGAGCGAAAGATGTCCGTCGCGGCGGAGCATTTGCATACCGATCGGTACGAGCGCTTTTTCCGAAGCGGAAAGAATTACCGCACCGGCACCGACGCCGTTAGTGTGCTTGCGAATCCATTCGACCGGATCGTTTTCTTCCAGATTGACGATGTGGTCAACCGGCAGGCCGAGTTTTTTGATGATATCGAGTCGCGGCTGAGTGCGGTTCATCACAATCACTTCCTTGGCGCCGCGCGCATGAGCTACCAGCGCGTTGAGAACGCCGATGACGCCCGCGCCGAAAATGACAACAGTGTCCATTTCTTCAATCGGCATGCAGCGCAGACCGTTGACTGAGCAGCTGAGCGGTTCAAGCAGAGTGCCGACTTCGGCGGACATGCTGTCAGGAATCGGAATCAGGCAGCCCTGATCAACGCCGGCTTTTGGCATAATCATGTATTCGGCAAAGCCGCCGTTAAATGCATAGCCGATTGCTTTAAATGTGTTGTCACACAGGTTCTGACGGTTCGCTTTGCAGGGCGGGCAGTGGCCGCATCCGATGACCGCCTGAATTGCGTAACGTCCGCCGACCTTAACGCCGGTAACTCCCGCGCCGAGTTCGACGACCGTTCCGGCAATTTCGTGCCCGATGATTTGAACAGAAATCGCTTTTTCGCCGCGCAGTACGCGCTGGTCGGTGCCGCACAGCGCGCAGGCATCGACTTTCAATAGAACTTCACCCGCTTTGGGCGACGGCGTCGGAACTTCGCCGACTTCAACAATCCCTTTTCCTTTAACCAATGCAGCTTTCATTGTTCTCCTTTTAAATTTTCCATGAGCCGGTTTTGACTGAATCAAAAATAATGCCGTGTGCGGCTTTGGTTCCGAGTGCGCGTAACGCGTTGCCGATTCGTGCGTCAACCGGCGGCAGCGCGCCGACGGCGGCGAAGAAGTCATTACGCGCTTTGCGGGTTTTAAATTCGCTGACTGCGGAATCGCTGACGTAGGCGAAATCGGCGAAACGGGCGCAGATAGCGTGACCGACGAGAATCTGTGCGCCACGGATGAAGCTTTGCTTGAATTCGCTCAGCACTGGGCCGGACAGATCGTCCACGAAGGGGAGCCCGCCTTTGTTCATTTCGGTGCCGATGTTGATCGGCAGATCCATTGCGTCGCAGAGCTGCACCACTTTCCGGAGGTTGGCGACTTTTACGGCCTTCTGATCCGCATCCTTAATGTTCCAGTTGCGATCCGGCACAATGCTGAAGCACTGTGTGCCTTTTGAAACGGAACATTCTAGAATTGCTTTGGCATCTTTTTCACCAGCGCTGGTTCCATCGAGCCATGATTCCATCGGGATGGCGTCACACGATTTGACCCACGCACAGAAATCTTCCATCAGCGGGAACGTTTTTTCGCTCGGCTGCTCGTAGCCGAAGCCGCCGCGCTTGGCCAGTTTGGAGCGGACTTTATCTTCCATCGTTGGGCGGTCTTTGATCAGAGCGGCGGCTTTTTCTTTGTCCATACCGAGCAGTTCGGCCCAGTAGGCGATGAGTTGTTCGCCGGCAAATTTCTGAAGCGATTTATTGACGTAGGCGGCGATGATGTGGCGCTCCGTCGCGCTACCGGTCGGAACCAGCGGGAGAACATCGGTAGTGTAGTTAATCGCGATATCCGGAACATGCGGATTGATGCGTCCGACAAGCGCGATATTGCGGTTCTGCGCATTCTGCCGGTAAGCGGCCAGCGTGACGGCCTGCGGCGAACCTTTCGGAAAATGTTTGGTGAAGCCGACGGCGTCGATGTAATGCACACCGGGTTCGCCGGGAGAGTCGATCTCCTTGTCAGCGTACTCGCGGTAAAAAACGCGGGTTTCGACGCCGACGTTGGTGCGCAGCCCGAGCAGTTCACCTGCGTGAAAGAACTCATCCATGCCGTCGATGACATCGAAGTCAATGATACCGGCAGAATAAAGGCCTTTTTGGCGGCAGCCCCAGGCAACGTGCGAGGGCGACCAGTTTTCGGCATTGTAAGAAAAGAAGGTGTGAATGTGCATGTTGACATTCTCACCGGTGGCAGCGGGCGCAGGCCCGGTAGTGATCAGTGTTTTTAGTGCTTCAAGACGTTTCGCCGGATCAAAGGAGTCGAGTTGTTTTTCCAAGGCTTGGAAACTCATGATGAAAAAACCTTTCTGTATTAAGCGCGGGATTTTCCGCCGGAGACGTTGACAACGGTGCCGTGGATGTAGCCGCCGCGCTCCGAGGCGAGGAAGCAGACGGTGTTGGCAACTTCGCTCAGTTTTCCGGAGCGCTGAAGCGGAATCGATTTCTCGGAATAGTTGGCGCGCATTTGTTCGACAGTTTGTCCGCGGGTATAGGCGAGGGCACGTTCATATTCTTCGGAACGCAGACCGGTTGCTTCGAGAATGCCGGGCGCCACACCGACGACGCGTACGCCGAGTTTGCCAAGTTCTTTGGCCCACGAGCGGGTCATGTTGTAGGTTGCGCCTTTGGTGGCGGCGTAAACGCTCTGGCCTTCCGAACCTTCGGATCCGGATTCAGACGCCATGTTGATGATCACACCTTTGCTTTCCTGCTTGAGCATGACGCGGGCGGCGGCCTGCGCACAAAAAAAGATGCCTTTCATATTGATCGCGACAACTTTGTCCCAGACGGCTTCGGTTAGTTCTTCTTTACCGGCCGGATCGACCAGCAGGCGCGGAATGTTGATTCCGGCGTTGTTGACGAGAATGTCGAGCCTGCCGTATTTGGCGACTACTGCGGCGACCAGAGCATCCACGCTGGCTTTGGATGTGACGTCGGTTTTGACGAACAGCGTATTGCCGGGCAGGGAGGCTGCGGCTTTTTTACCGGACTCTTCGGTGACGTCGGCAATGACGACATGAGCGCCGCAGGCGGCGAATTCTTCACAGCAGGCTTTACCGATTCCTGAGGCTCCGCCGGTAACGATGACGACTTTATCTTCTAAATTTAACCAGTCATTCATGGCCGTTTATCTTTTTAGATTATCCCCGTTTTGACTGAACCGTTTTTTCATAGGACACCATTTCCTGAATCCATGCGGTTCCGACCGGAACGTTTGCGCGGCGGCAGAGTTCATCCCAGACCGCTGCGAACGGCATGGTTTTAAATTCTTCCATTAAAGCCAGACGTTCGGTATTCCGACCGCAGGCCTCGTACTCATTCAATTTGGATGACGGGTCAAGTTGTGCATACAGGATCGCTTTGCGGGTGGCGCGGGTTCCGATGACGTAGGCTCCGACCCGATTAATGCTGGCGTCGAAGAAGTCGAGTGCGACGGTGACTTTATCCCAAGCATCGCCGCGCTGGATTTCAAGGAAGACGCTCTTCAGATCATCGTTGAAAATGACCACATGGTCGGAATCCCAGCGGATCGGACGGCTCACATGCAGGAGCAGTCTCTTCTGCGCCATCAGCTGGCTTGAAATCTTATCGTGAATGCCTTCGGTCGGGTGGTAGTGGCCCATGTCCATGCACAGACCTTTTCCACGGCTTTGTGCGTACAGGGTGTAAAACTCGCTGGAGCCGACTACATATTCTTCGCTGCCGATGCCGAAGAGTTTGCTTTCGACGAAATCGACGCAGAGATTGTTATCAATCGACGTGTCGGAAAAAATGGCATCGTAGGATTCTGCCAGACGGCGGCGCGGAGACCAGCGGTCGGCCGGAATATCTTTGCACCCGTCCGGAACCCAGAAGTTGAGGCTGCAGGGAGTTCCTTGAGCTTTGGCCATGGCTTCGGCGATTTTGCGGGCGCGCTTGCCGTGTTCGATCCAGAAATTCCGGATATCTTTGTCCTGATGGGACAGCGTGTAGCCGTCATTGGCTTTGGGGTGCGCATGAAAACTGGGATTGAAGTCCAGACTGATGCCCTGTTTTTTCGCCCAGTCCATCCAGCGCTGAAAGTGCTTTGGTTCCAGCCGGTCGCGATCGACGAATCCGTCTTCGAATTCCGCGTAGTAGGAATGCACATTGACCCGCTGGATGCCGGGGATCAACGAAATGGCTTTTTCTAAATCCGCCCGGGCTTCGGCACCGTTACGCGCCCGGCCGGGGTAATTTCCAGTCGCCAGAATTCCGCCGCCGCTGATGCCTTCCTGCGATTCGAAACCTACGTTGTCATCGACCTGCCAGCAGTGCAGAGAAATCGGAGTTTTAAGTGAGGCTTGAATAGCCTTTTCAGTATCGATGCCCCATTCATTGTATTGAGACCGGGCCGTTTCGTAAGCGGAGGATGAAATGTTTTTCATGGGGCGGGGTTCCTTTCCTTGCATATCTAGGGACAAACAATATACCTCATGAATGATTAGCGCCTTGAATGAGAGGCCAATTAATAGGATTATTCGGCCATGAAGATTTTGACAAACAGAAGCTATTTCCGGGACGAAGATTTTCCTCTGGCTGTAAACATACGGGATCCTCAGCCGGAATTTCCTCGTCATAGCCACCAGTTCCACGAGCTGGTTTTCATTACTCGCGGTTCCGGTACGCATCAGGTCGGCGACTCCAGCAGTCCAATCCGGGCTGGCGACGTATTTGTGATTCCGGATTCTCAGGAGCATGAATATGTGAATCGCAACGATCTGGCGCTGATTAATATTCTGTTCGATCCATACAGCCTGGGCCTCAGCGCCGGAGATATCGGAAAAATTCCCGGCTTTCATGCCATGTTCAATCTGGAAATCGGGCGGAGCAGTGATAAGGCGCGTCTGGCCGGGCATCAGCATCTTCTGCCGCACCAGATGGAAAAGGCCAAACGCATGATTCAACAGATTGCAGATGAGCTGACGGCCAAGCCGGTCGGGTTCCAGCGGATGGCAGTAGCATATTTCACCCAGCTGGTCATTTTTCTTTCGCGCCGGTATGAAGAGACCCCCGGAAAGTCGTCTGAGGAGCTTCTGCGCATCGGAAGGGTCTTGGCTTATATTGAGCAGAACTATTATAAAAAAATCACGCTGGCGGAACTGGCGGGAACCGGCCACATGTCGGAGAGAAATCTTCGACGTGTTTTTCTGGCGACCATCGGCATTCCGCCGAGCCAGTACATTCTACAGATTCGCATCGCGCATGCGGCGTCACTGATCGAATCCACAGCTCAAAGCATCACGGAGATTGCCTTCAGTTGCGGATTTGAAGACAGTAATTATTTCAGTCGGCAATTCCGTGTGATGATGAATCAAAGCCCAAGAGCCTATCGCAGTCATCAGATCGGCTGAGATATGGGTTTGCAAAGGATATTTAAAAATATTTCGCTTTTAGATAATTCAGCGGTCAAAGTTCAGCGGTCTTTAATTCAAATGGAGGGTTGTTATGAAGCGATGGGTGTTGTTGATGTGGTTAGTTTTCTCAACCCTGTTGGCTCTGGCAGGCGTTAACCCAGCGTCGGTTTTTACAGACAATATGGTGCTTCAGCGCGAAATGAAGGTTCCTGTATGGGGAACCGCTGCACCGGGTGAGAAGGTCGCTGTAAAGTTTGCCAGTCAGTCGGTTGAAGCGGTTGCAGACACCGCAGGAAACTGGCGGGTTGATCTGGCTCCGCTGAACACTTCTGCACAACCTGCCGAGTTGGTTATTACCGGCGCAAATTCTTCGATCAAATGCACCAATGTGCTGGTCGGGGAAGTATGGCTTTGTTCCGGCCAGTCAAACATGGATCACACGATGCGTATGCTCAAGCAGACCGAGGAGGAGCTTCAGGCTGCAACGAACTATCCGCTTCTCCGTCTTTTCAAAGTGGAACACAAAACCAATCCCGAACATCCTGAAGCATCCGTTAAAGGGACGTGGACTGCGTCAACCGCTGAAACAGCCGGTGAGTTTTCCGGAACAGGAACCTATTTCGGGCGGGCGCTTTGCCGTGAGCTTGGCGTTCCGGTCGGCTTGATTCATTGTGCATGGGGCGGTACGCCGGCAGAATCATGGACGAGTTGGAAAAAGCTCGAACAGCTTCCTTTCATGGAGGACAACCTGCGTGATTCATTGAAGAGACTGAAAAATTATACACCTGAATCGGCTCAGGCTGATTTCGATAAGAAACTGGCCGAGTGGCAGCAGAAAACTGCCGCTGGCGAAAAGGTTGGTCAAAAGCCGAAATTATGGAATCCGAATATTGACCCGTGGTATCCGGCATCGCTCTACAACGGTATGATCGCTCCGCTGATTCCGGCCGCGATGCGTGGTGTCATCTGGTATCAGGGCGAATCCAACGCCGGTCGGCATGAGCAGTATCGCGAACTCTTTTCTGCGATGATTCAGAACTGGCGTGATGTCTGGGGACAAGGAGACTTCCCGTTCCTGTACGTTCAGCTCGCCAATTTCATGAAGGTGCAAACCGGGCCGGTTGAAGGCCCGTCATCGAAATGGCCATACCTGCGGGAAGCCCAGACAAAGACTCTGAGCCTGACGAATACGGCTATGGTTGTAATTACCGATGTTGGTGATGCGAACGACATTCATCCGAGAGATAAAAAAACGGTTGGAGAGCGGCTGGCACTGGCCGCACGAGTCAAAGCATACGGTGAAAAAATTGTCTATTCCGGACCGCTTTGCCAAGGCTTGGAAATCAAAGGGGATAAAGCGATTGTTCGCTTGGATCATGTCGGTAGTGGACTTGCGGCCAAAGGCGACAAATTGACCGGCTTTGCAATTGCCGGTGAAGACAGGCAATGGCATTGGGCTGACGCGCAGATTGCCGCTGACACAGTGGTCGTCAGTTCGCCGGAGGTGAAGGTGCCGGCGGCGGTGCGCTACAACTGGGCCAACAACCCGATCGGTAACTTCTTCAATAAGGAAGGACTTCCGGCATCGCCTTTCAGAACCGATAACTGGTAAGACGGAAAGCCTCCAAACAATAGAAACTCCCGCTTGCACATTTTTTGACTTCTACCGTAGCCGATTTTCAATCGGCAGTTACTGGCATAGGAAAAAGGCAGGGATACCCGGTTTGAAATTCGCGCTAAAATCAGTGCAGTCTTCTGCGGTCAGTTGCGGGGAGGAATCGTCGAACCGATAGACTTTACTTGTTTTCGATGGCAGATGAATTTTCTTTGTTCCGCCAGTTGCGGATTGGATCATCAGAAAGTCTCCGCTGGCCTGAATAAAGTCAGGATTTTTGAAGTCAGTGGAAAATTCTTTATCATCCAGATAGAGGTGACACCCTGCTTTTTTAAAAAGTTCCCGCCACGCCAATGGAGGCAGTCCGGGTGATCCCAGATAGACCGATGTCCAGCCGTTCATTTCTTTGAGGGCGCAGGATGCTTTTCCGCCGGAGGTATACGAAGCAAATACGCTTGCCTGCGGATCGTTCACGGCTAGCCATGGGGCGTACGGTTGTGCCGGCTGAAGGCCAAACTGTTTTCCACCGAAGGTTTGTCCGCGCAAATCCGCCCGTAATGCGCCGTTAAATCGTGATTCAGGTGTAAATGGATCTTTTTTCAGCTCAAGGTTAATTCCGCAAAATCCTGTTCCGTCCGGGTTGATTCCTGTCGGGTCATAGATATTGAGTGTATAGCAGAAAATGATCATTTTCCCATCGCGCATAAAACGTTCTTTGAGAGCAGCCTGCTTCTCGGAAGTTATCCGGTACGGGTTAAGCAGAACGACGCATCGTACGCTGTCGGGAAGTTTGTCCAGATCTGATTGAATGTAGTAGCCGATGGATGCGTCGACCCGATTCAGGAAAAAGCGGATTTGGTAGAGCCAGCGTTCGGTGATGCCGTAGGCTTTGGTTTTTAGAAGGGTTATGTTGTCAGGATCCACGATGACAGCGACTTGCGGCTGAAACGGGGCTGCGGTTTTTGTTCGCTGTTGCATCCACTCCAGATACGGCTTGTACATATCCCATATTTTTTGATCGTTGAAACGGCCTTCGCTGAAAAGATTCTGCCATACGACCAGCTGATTATGCGTGATCGCTAAACCAAGATTGCGGCGTAGCACGGCGAGCGTTTCGGTCATGTTGGTCGTGCGGCTGGCATAGCCGGGAGCGATCACAGGAACCCATCCGTCTACCCCTTTGGGATCGTTGGCGAGATGTGTAAAGGTATCTTCCTCAAGCATGGCAATTTTTCCGTGACGATTGATGCCGTCGAACGGCGCATGCAAATCGACTGGCAGGCCGAAGCCGCGTCCGATCGGGCTATAGGAATAAGGCGCGCCAATGATGTCGACGTATGGGGAGCGATAGAGTTTTTCCAGACCCAGATGGCCTGCCTGCTGTGGCCAGTTTTCATCCCAGGCGAGTTCGAAAAGGTAGCCGTAGAAGGAGGCGACAAGACTCTTGTTTTCTGTAGATTCCTTGACCGTTTTGGCGAACCGGATGATGTTGTCGGCATTGGCCGTATTGTAAAAGAGGGAGAAATCGATTTCCCGTTGCTGAGTTTTTGGATCGCGAAATGCCCCGAAAGTACCCGTGTTGCGCTCTGCTTCGGATGGAATCAGGATGTCCTCATAGCTTTTGAGTGATTGGTTCCACGCCGTGTTGATGTTTTCGAGAGAAGTATATTTTTCTTTCAGCCAGCGAATGAAGCCCTGCCGGGTCACTTCGCTGTATCCGGCAGAGGTTTGCGGATCCCAGTAAACCCATTCGCCGGTTTGATGATAGATTAATGCGAGCCCGACAAATTGTTTTGCATAGGGTGAGCGCCGGATGAATTTGACGAGTTCCCGCAGGTTGTGGTCGGTGAATTTCTTCCAATGTTCGGAAGACTCGGATGCGAATCCGCCGATCTGTCCGTCAGCGTATTGCATCATTTCTTCAGGAAAGCTTTGTTGGTAGGCATTGCCCGGGCCGATCCAGACACGCGGCATAAAGTAGGCGTCAGGAAATTTTTTCATGAACCGCTCAATCACCTTGAGTTGTTCCGTATTGGATATCATGGACGGCAGATAGAGGTTAAAGGAGAGAACCGGAATGCCGGCAGCAACGACTTTGTCCATTTCTTCGAGGATATGGTCGTCGCGATTAAACTGGTTGTTGCCAAAATACATCGCTAACGGCTGGGTTTTCCCATTGATTTGCCAGAAGCATCCGCCGACGCTGTTCGTCAGAACTTTTGCTTCGGACGTTGCCTGTAGAGGTGTATCCATTACGCGTTCAAGAAGCATGTTCCGATAACTGATCTCTCCGGTAACCGATGTGGCGAGCAGTCGCAACTCAAGGCTGGCGACATTCTGTTGGACAGGAATTTCGAGCTCTAAGCGGGTTTGTTCTGTTCCCAGCATCCGGGCCGATCCACAGAGGCTTAACAGCCGGCCTTTTTCATCCAGTTGAGCGATCGCCAGACAGACATTTTGAGCGTTTAAGTTAAGGTCGAATGGTTTCAGCGCGTTTTTTCCCGCATCATCTTTAACACCTAAGGTCTGTACATCGGCTGAGAAAAGCAACAGTTCGCCTTCTTTAAACGGGCCGTTAATCTTCTGGGCGGCGTGCGCGGAAGGCGAACAGCGTTCGGGCGTCAGTTTTACAGTCTGATTGTCAACGTGTGCGGCAGACGATGGCAGCCCTTGTATGATCCAATCGTTGGAAAGCGGTATACTGGCTGCATTGCACCCTGAGCATATCAGCAGAGCAGTTAAGGCGCGGGGCGTTTTTTTCATCAATTTATTTCCAGTTTAAAGATTCGTCCAAAAATTTCCTGGCCGTTGATTCCGTATCAATGGTCGTTGTAATCATGGTTCCGGCTTGCCCGAACTCTTTAACAAAGGGCTCTATTTCATCGGCCGGAACATGATGAAGCATGGCGGATTTCCCGGCCGCATATACCGGTTCCCAAACACTTTTCCACCATACGCGATCGGCAGGATGAGGCTGTCCTGCGCCGGAACTCCATTGCACGGCCTTGATTTCCTTGATGGAGAGAACCTCCGGCAGGTGACGAACCGCATCCGGGCCATCTAAGTGGTAAACTGCATTGTCCACTCTGGCGGCCTGCTTCCGCAGATGCGGCGTAACGAATTCAGCAAACATATCAGGGGAAATCATGGCTGAAAAATCACATTGGAGTTTTGCTGTGCGGCCCGGCCCCCAGGCATTGAATGCCCAGTATGAACTGCTGCCGTCTTCCAGTTTTAACAAATCAAAAATCGGATCGTAGGCGTCAAAATAAATCTCATCGAGCTGATTTAGCAACCGGTGCAAAGCTTCCGGATAATCAATCAGGTGCATCAACATATCCTGAGGGCCGCAAAGTGCAGCGAGCGTATCCGCGCCTTCGATCAGATCGGGGATTGAGACGACAAACCGCCCTTCAGAGCGCTGTTTCTGACAGGCCAAAGCTTCCATCATCCACTGCCAGTAAAAATCGTTTTTATCCAGACGGAGGCCGGCAATTTTTTCCGGATCATTATGCTTTGCGTGATACCACACCGTTTCGACTTCAAAATCAACCGGGGTTCCCAGAAATACATTTAAACAGCCTGGACCCAAACACGGGGTTATATCCGGATAGACACAGCCGCCGAACCATGTTTCCGAAAACCATTTTTCACGCCGGGCAACATTACCTTGAAAATCAAGCCAGCGTTCCCGGTGGTTCGCAGGAGCCGTGGGAGCGTCGGGCACCGGCAGTGCAGTTTCCCTCGAAGCCCAGACACCCAACGCCCAGCGATCCTGAACTTCACCCTTCCACCAGCCGTCCAGCATGGCTTTTGCGGAATCCCAGTCCTCTTTAAAATACAGGCTCATGGATAATCTCTTTATATTTTTTCGGTCAGGGTGATTTTGCCCTGCTTGGTAACTTCCGTTTTTCCGCTGGGCAGAATAATCCGTAGAGGAATGCCGGCTGGTGCATTAACGGATAATTTGAATTCATTATTTTCAATTTTCCACTCGACGGAAACTTTTCCTTTGAGCGTTGGAACAGAACCGTTGGCGTATTGGAGGTCAAGCGGCTGCGGCTGAATGACTATTTCTTCAAAGCCGGGTTTGCCCGGTTTGACGCCGAGAACACCGCGCAGAAATTCAATCGTCGGGAAAGCACTCCATGCATGGCAGAGCGAGCGCCAATAGACAATGTCTTCGGCCCAGGTGCTGAAGCCACCGTCGATCATTTCCTGCCAACGTCCGAGCAGTTCCGGGAAGCGGTGATACTGTTCGGCGTCTTCCAGTGCGCGAACCATAAAATAAATTCCGAAGAAAGAGGCCGGATCGAGTTCTTTGTTTTCGAAAATGGCGGTTATGGCTCGACCAGCTTTTTCAGGTGTTGCAACACCAGCGTGGATGGCCCAGGCGTTGCCGTACTGGCTGGCATCAGGGCCGCCGGGGCAGTCTTCGTAGAGACCGCGCTCTTCGTTCCAGAACAGCGTGTTGATTTTCTGTGCGATGGTATCCGCTTCTTCCGCATACAAATTTTTACGTCCGGCGGCTTTTTCCAGTTTCGCAGCAACGCGCAGCGCGTGCAGATATTGCGAACTGATAATACAGGTCGGCCCGCGTTCCCAGCCTGGCGGCTGACCGCGATCCCAGCGCGGCGACCAGTCAACGGTGTTCCAGTGCGGCAGTTTTGCGGGCAGACCGCTCTCATCTTTGTGGCGGTCGAACCAGTCGAGAATGGAACGGATGCAAGGGAGCAGATCGCGAACCGTTTCCATGTCGCCGGTGTAATCGAAGAAGTCGGCGATCATGAAGATGTAATGAAGACTCCAGGACGGGATGACGACCGGCAGGGTGGCCGGGAACCGGCATTCGGTGATGCCTTCGGCTCGCAGAGACCATGAAAACTGATAGAGAGCCTGTTTGGTCAGCCGGGCGTCGCCTGTGGCGGCGAGGGCGAGCAGTGAGGTAATCTGGCTGTCGCCGGAATACTGCATCTGTTCGTAGTAAGGGCAATCCTCGAAGGTTTCGTGTGTGCAGAGCTGGAACGTGCGCCAGGATATTTTGTTTAGCTGTTCGAAAAACCGGGCGGAGCATTGAAAGTTATACAACGGCTCGAACGGATAAGAGGCGAAGCGGTAAACCAGCGGTTGCAGCGTCACCGGCGTGTCGGCTGTTTTGACTGTCAGTTTGACAAATTGGAACGTCCGCCAATGGAACGGTTCATAAATAAAATCGCGTCCGTCCGGATGAATTTCATCATACCATCCGGCAAGGGATCCTCTCCGATCCAACGTCCAGCCTGCTTTCTCACTGCCACTGCTCATGCAGGTAATGTTGGATGTGTCCAGACCCCGTCCGAGAATGTTGGCGTCTTCCACCGACCACGGCAGACGCAGCCCTTCGGCATACATGATTGTAATTTGTGAATTTTTTCCGCCGGAGATTCCAAGCATTGGAAACCCGCTTTGCAGTGCACCGGCATCCAGCATGATTTCGATGGAGCTGTTGCGCTCTATCGTGACAGATTGTCCGTTCAGCCAGTTTTTCCAGTTTGCCGGTGCTTCAGCTCCGCCGGGAAGAAAGATATCGGTAAACGGGCGTGGCGCACTTTCTTTCATCGGTGGAATCAATGTTTTGGTCAGTCCGTAGGGGGAGGGCGCATCACGATAATCTTCGAGTCGTGTGGCGGGATATAGCTGAGTCGCGGTATGCCAGTCGGAGTCGTTGAAATCAGGCTCGGTCCATTTTTCCGGCGCATGAGCGACATGAAGTTCCTCAAAATAACCGACGAATCCGCCGTGCGGGCAACCCCGGTTGTGAAAATACATGCTGGTGTCGATACTGATTTTCCAGCGGCTGTCCGTGCCGAGATCTTGCAGGCAGTTGCCAGCGCGATCTTGTATGGCCCCGTCGAGGATGAACCCGCCGGAGTGACTTATAATGGAGCAA
The DNA here is from genome assembly GCA_013141415.1 of Kiritimatiellaceae bacterium. Lineage (NCBI taxonomy): Bacteria > Pseudomonadati > Kiritimatiellota > Kiritimatiellia > Kiritimatiellales > Kiritimatiellaceae > Kiritimatiellaceae bacterium. Next base: position 446,734 of record JABFQY010000003.1, on the reverse strand, counting down.
GGCGCGCCAAGTTCCGGTGGATGACAGGTTACGGGTGAAAAATCCAGTACCAGCGCGGATAGAATATTCGTTCCCCGGCGCAGATAGTTGGTGAGGTCGTACGTTTCATAGAACTGGCGCTGGACATCGCCTTTGCCGACACTGCGCCCGACCACTATACCATTGATAAAAAGTTTATAGCGGCTGTCCGCAGATACGGCGACGTTAAGATTCAGTCCTTCAGTCTGATCCAGTGTAAACGAGCGACGAAAGCGACGAACTTCATAATGCGAAGGGGACTGTTCCAGCGGCTTTGTGTGGCTCTGTTCAGAGGACCATATCCAGTACGGCTGACCGCCAGAAAATTCTTTTCTCATAAATATCTCCTATATGGGTTAAATCGAGATCAAATAAAACATACGCGGTTATGAAAAACCATATTGGTTTCCGTATTTGGTTTAATGGTTTCGGTATTTTGGTTTTGCATCCGATTAGTCATAGGTGTACTTCTGAATTCGTATGGGCAAGATGCGTAAGATAGCTGTCGCAGTTCCGTGGCACGGGCACGGGCAAAATATTTTACTGGGCGTTTCAAAATTTGCGCAAAAACACCCGTTATGGACGCTGCATCTGGTGCAATCGGATTCACCAGTGCTTGAACAGGATCTTCGCCAATGGAACCCTGACGGCATTATTTCCGGAGTGGTTGATACAGAGGCCTCGACTTCTGAGCAGAGCTGCAATTACAAGCGGCCTTGGGTGGCGATTCTGATGCAACCGGATGACCCTGCGGTTCCTTTTGTAACCGTGGACGAAGACGCGATAAGCCGCATGGCCGCCAATTACTTTTTGGAACGGAAATTTAAACACTTTGCGTTTCTCGGTAATGATATGCATGAATTTTCTGTTCAGCGGGCGGAGGCCTTCCGTTATGCGGTGGAGGAGGCCGGATATGAATGTTCTGTTCACCTGTATCCGACCAAGGTGCATAACATTGATAAACGGACGTGCGAGGCCATTGACCGCAATAAGTTAAAATGGCTGAAAAATCTGCCGAAACCAGTGGCGGTTTTCGCCTGCAATGACTGGGAGGCCTTTCTGTTTATTCAGTTCTGCCGGCAGTACGATTTCCGAGTGCCTGAAGAGGTGTCGGTGATGGGCGTTGGAAATGATGAGCTGCTGTGCAACATCTCCAACCCGCCGCTGTCGAGTATCCGTGCCCCGTTTGAGCGGGTCGGTTATGATGCCGCTGAACTTCTGGAGCAGATACTGAATGGAAAGAAAGTAGCACAGAAAAAGCATTTTCTTCCGCCGATGGGGCTGGTCAGCAGGCAATCTACCGATGTATTGCAGGTTTCCGACCCGGTAGTGATCAAGGCGCTTCAATTTATTCAGGAGCATGTTTCTGAGCCGATTAAAGTCGAAGACATGCTGAAGTGCGTTTTCATTTCCCGCACTTTGCTGGAACGTAAATTCCGGACTGAGCTAGGCCGGACTCCGCTGGAGGAAATCCGCCGGCAACGGATACAGCGGGTCAAACAGATGCTGGCGGATACGAATTTTTCCATTACTGAAATAGCCGTCCTGTGCGGGTTCGGCAGTGACGTCCGGCTCAGCACGGTGTTTAAAGAGATCGCAGGCATTTCGCCGTCTGAATTCCGCAAAGAAGTGAAAACCCCTTCATCAATACATGGGTTCTGATGTTTGGAATTCATTAAATCAAATACGCGGAACGATATTCACGTCCGCATCGAATAGCGCAATAATCCTTTTATAAATCACCCAATAAAGGATTTTATGGCGCGTATGATTGAGAGAAATGGCGGGGCGGAGTGGCTCATTTGCGAATCTGTCTATCACCCGGCTAATGAACGGGTTGGTGGAACTCAGTTTTGCATCGGCAATGGTTTGATGGGACTGCGCGGCAGTTATGAAGAGCTGGGAACTAAAGAGGTTCAGGGGCTCTTTGCCGCAGGGGTATTCCGGAAGTCGATTGAAAGACAATTCTGCACAGCGGACACCTTCTGCCGTAAAAAATATATTTTTAACGAAGAGCTGATGCCGACACCAGAAGAGATTTATCTCATCCAGAATCTGCCGGATCCGCTCTATTGCAAAATCTGGATTGACGGTAAACCGTTTCGCATGTGGGACGGCTCCTTGCTGGAATACAACCGAACGCTTGATTTAAAAACAGGAACGTTGCATCGCACAGTTCGCTGGGACAATGGCGAAGGGAAGATCACCTCGCTTCATTTCCGCCGTTTTTGCAGCATGGCTCAGCGGCATCTGATCGCTCAGGAAATCAGCATTACTCCGGAGAACTGGTCAGGCGAAGTACGGATTGAAAGCGGCATTGATGCATCGCTGAATATCGAATACGTCGAGTCGGTTCTTCAGAATTCATCGTCCGGCCTATTGATGAAGTCAGTGGTCGTTAGTAGTGGTACGGACGTTTTCCAATGTTTGGAAAACCGGCTGTCGGTGAACGGAAAGCTTTTCAATGTCTGGGAAAATGAACTGCAGTTGCGCCGGTACAAAAAAATTGCCGTGATTCAAGTAAAGCAGGGCGAAACGCTGACGCTTGAAAAATTCAGCACCCTCTATTCAACACAGGATGAAAACCCTGAGCAGTCTGCGGTGGAACTCGCTCAAAAGAGTGCTGAGGCCGGGTTTGATGTCTGTCATGCCGAAAGTTCCAGAGCGTGGGAAAAATTATGGGAGCAGGCGGATATTCAGATTGAAGGCGATGTAAAAGCACAGCAGCGGATACGGTTTGCACTGTTCCATCTGATCATCGCATCGCCGCAGACCGACTCGCGTGTCAGTATCGGCGCCAAAGCGTTAAGCGGCCAAGGGTACAGCGGGCATGTTTTCTGGGATACCGACATCAATCTTGCGCCGTTTTATCAGTGGGTTTTTCCAGCATGGGGGGGGGCGCACTGCCGTTACCGCCGCCGGATGCTGGACGGAGCCAAGGCCTATGCGAAATCGGAAGGGCGTCCCGGCGCACGTTATCCGTGGCAAACCTCTATCGAAGGGTTTGAGCATGCACCGGTCGCCATCACCTGCAGCCGCACCCAGATTCATGTGACGGTCGATGTGGCGTACTGTGCATTGCGTTATGCTGATATTTCCGGCGATTTCCAATGGTTGGAAACCAAAGGCAAAGAGGTGGTGACCGAATGCGCTCGCTACATGGCAGAGCGCGTGATTTTTAATGCAGCCGAGGATCGTTATGAAATTCATGGGGTCGGCGGGCCGGACGAATATCATCCGGTGACCGATAACAATGCCTACACCAATTATCTGACTGCGTATGTTCTGTGCCGAGCCGCCAAGCTGAACGACCATCCGGTGGAAGCAAAAAAATGGCTGGAGATCTCAGAGAAAATGTACTGTCCGGTGGATGAAAAGACCGGACTGATTCCGCAGTGTGACGGTTTTTATGATTTGAAAGACACTTGGAATGTGACCGGCGGCGAGTGGGGCGGTCCCGGTGCTGAGTATCATGAGTGCAAGGGGATGAAGCAGCCCGATGTGATTCTGTTGCTGACGCTGATGCCGGAGAAGTTTGAGCGTAAGCATTTGCAGGCAAACTGGGACTATTACGAGCGGTTTATCCTGCACGGCTCTTCGCTCAGCCCTTCAATCCATGCGCTGGTCGCGGCAAAGCTGGGAATGCTGGATCGTGCGATGCACTATTTTGATCTCTCTGCCAATTTTGATTTTGTTGATTACAACAAAGACACCTATGCAGGGATTCATATCGGCAATTTTGGCGGATTGTGGCAGGCGTTGGTCTATGGGTTTGCCGGACTTGAACTGCATGGCGATACCCTGCGCTTTAATCCGCACCTGCCGGAAAACTGGAAATCACTCTCGTTTAACCTTTCTTTCCGTGGCGAGACATTGCGCGTCAAGGTTGCTGACGGACAAGCAACGGTGACGCCGCCGCCGGAGATTAAAGGTGTGCTGTTTGATCTCGATGGAGTGGTGGTGTTTACGGACAAATATCATTATCTGGGCTGGAAAAAGCTGGCGGATGAAAAAGGCTGGGCCTTTGATGAAGAGATCAATGACGGCTGTCGCGGTGTGCCGCGCCTCGCATCGCTTCAGGTTATTCTGGATCATAATAAGGTGGATATGCCGCTGAAGGAAAAAGAGCAGCTGGCCGATGTAAAAAACGAGTACTACAAAAAACTGCTGATGGATATCAATGACGGGGATCTTTATCCCGGCGTGATTGATTTGCTGAAGAAGCTTAAGCAGGACGGGCTGAAGCTGGCGATCTGTTCTTCAAGTAAAAATGCGCAGACGGTTCTCGATGCGCTGGATCTCAGCAAATATTTCGATGCGGTGATTGGCGGAAATGACATTGAAAACCCGAAACCCCATCCGGAAATTTTTCTGACCGGTGCAGGGCGGATCGGCCTAAGTCCGGAAGAGTGTGTAGTTTTTGAAGATGCGGAGTCCGGCGTCGCGGCGGCATTGGCCGCCGGCATGAAATGTGTCGGTGTCGGACCGCAGGAGCGTCTTGGCGCGGCGAATCTTTGTTTGACGGACTATTCCTCATTTGATGTAGCTGTGCTTGTGTAAGGCATGATCGTGACAGGATGTGGTAATGAAAATGAACCACAGCTTTCTGCGGGCTGCTTGGCTGACCGGCTGGATGATTGTTGGATTGTCCGCTTCGGCGGTTCAACTGATCGCTGACCGGCATTTTCAAGACGGTGTGATCATTCTTGCGCCGGTTGGCGGTGCGGATGAGGGGCTTATTCAGCATAAACAACCGTATGGTGAGACATGGTGGAGACTGGCGCAGTGGGGGAGTACGCAGTCAATTTATGGAGTGTCCCCGGCGGCTCTTGCTTCCGGGTCGATACAGTGGAGCAATTCCTTCAAGACCGTGGCGTTAGGTCCGCAAGACAGCGTAGATGGAGATCTGATTCTGGCTGTTGATTCCGTCAATGAGTACGGCGGAGTGTACCGGAAAAGTGGAGAATCCTGGCCTGCATTTTTGATTTCTCAGCGGATTAGCAACCCGCAGGGGTGGTTCAAAAACTATGCTCCGTCTATTGCCGACCTGAATGAGCTGATCATCGACATTGAAGCCCGCCTTTTATATGCGCAGAACATTTACACCAACGGATATTCCTCCGGTCTTCATGCCGCACATTTTTTAATTTATTTCACGGTTCAAAATTTACAGACCAATCCGAAAACCGCGGATTACGGGAATTATTACTGGTTCGGATTGGCGCTGTATGATGACCGATATCCTCTTCCCGGACTCGCTGTGGCACAGGATGGTGACGGGGTGACGGCGGGTACCGGCAAGCTGATGTATAACATTGGTATCGCTCCGTTCTGCACGACCGGGCTCCGAACCGGAGAATGGAAAAGAGTTACCGGAGACATTCTGCCACACATCAAGGCCGGATTGCAGGAAGCGTGGGCGCTCGGGTATTTGACCAATTCGTTTAACTACGCCGATTACAAAATCGGCGGTATGAACATGGGCTGGGAAGTTCCCGGATTAAGCCGTGTTGCGATGCAGGTCAGGAATTTCGGATTGCAGGCCTACGGGCTGAATTTTGCCAGACCGTATGAATTCAATACCTCCGGTGAAGCGGATGGATGGGGTTATACCAATCTGACGGATCAAGGTGCTCCCGGAGCAACGAACGGAACCTGGGTGCTGACGGCGGCGACCAATGATCCTCAATTAATCGGCCCGCCGATGAGGCTGAATGCTTCATTATACCAGCGGATTCTGATCCGGACGGCTAACGCGGGGAATCCTGTTGCCGCCAGCATCGCACAGCTTTACTGGAAACGAAGCGGAGACGCTGAATTCAGCGACGACCGATCCGTATCGCTGGCCGTTGCCGCTGGCGGCGGATGGAAGGAATATCTATTCGACGTGAGCGGCAACACCAACTGGTCGGGCGAAATCATCCAGTTGCGCTTTGATCCGGTGCTTTATGGCGACGGCCATTCCGTCGGCGTGGATTATATCCGCCCGGTAACGGATTCGGTTTCTGCCACCAATGCGCCGTCGCTGACCTTGGCTTTGGGTGGAGCGCCAGATACGATTTTCTGGAAGAGTCGACCGTATGAAATGTACACGATGCAAACTTCGACGACGCTGGTGAACGCGGTCTGGACGGATGTGCCGGGCTTTTCATCAATGCAGCCGGATGATTCGGTTATGCAGTATTCCATCGCGCAGACGAATCGGTCAGGAAGCGGGTTTTTCCGTGTGCTCGTGATGCCGGGGTCGTAACTATGAAAATAAATCAGGTGAAGATATGAGAAGTCTGTCGGTATTGATTTTTTGTTGTGTGTGTTGCGTGATGGACACGTCGGCGGTCACTTGGTCGTATCTGACGAACGGAACCGTTCAAATTGGTGTAGATAAGGATCGCGGTGCTTGCATCGGATATTTCTCATTATCCAGTGGAGCCAATCTGCTGAATAATTACGACAACGGACGGTTTATTCAGCAATCCTATTACGGTGACAGCGACGGCTCTTCCTGGGCAGGGCAGGACTGGGCGTACAATCCGGTGCAAGGTGGCGGATATCTCAATCAGTGGCCGGCGACCTTGCTGGCCTTTACCAACTCCGGGGGCCGTATTTATGCCAAGATCCGTCCCTGTCATTGGGCGACGGGGGCTTCGCTTCCTGAAGTGGAAATGGAGGAGTGGATTACGCTCAAGGGGAATATGGCTCATATCCATAACCGGATGAAATATTCCGGCAGTTCACAGGTCACGTTTAAGTCACAGGAAATGCCTGCCGTTTTTGTCGATTATGCTTTGGCCGATCTGGTTTTTTACGAAGGAGCTCATCCGTGGGAAAACGAAGCTCTGACGAGCGTTACAGTGGCCCCGGCCAATCCACCGGCCTTAGAATATCATGACCGGACGGAGCACTGGGCCGCCTATGTGAATACGGCGTCCCGGTCAGGGATAGGAATTTACACGCCTGATTCATGGAAAATGGTTGCGTACCGATATAACGCCGGATCGGCAACCGGCCCGTCTGCTCCCAGCTGTTCCTATTTTGCACCGACCCGGCAATTTACATTAACCGCTGGTTGTTCAGTGGAATACGACACATTTTTGGCAATCGGAACAGACGTTGCCATTCGTCAGGCTTTTTATGACATTCATGCCAACGGATATGATTCCGACAACGACGGCATGGAAGATTCATGGGAATATGAACAGTTCAGCTCGTTGGACACAGCCAGCAACACTTCCGATTATGATTCTGATGGGCTGACCGATTATAATGAATTCGTGGCCGGAACAGACCCGAAGGATGTTTTGGAAGGATTATATCTTTCAGATTTACCGGATCGTTCCCTGTTCTGGTCAGGTGACTGGGGGCGGCGTTACCGTGTGCAGTGGACTTCCAACTTGCTAGCCAACAGCTGGGCCGATATTTATACCAACCAAACTGGGAACCCTTCCTATAACACGTTTATACCGACCGGGGTCTCACAAGCCGATTTTTACCGAGTTAGCGCCAGAGTCGATAACGCAGCCCGTACATACGGCTGGAATTTTAATAATTTTTCGCCCGGAATTGCATGGCGGCCCGGCGGGAATGTGACTTCTTTGGAGATAACCAACGGCGTTTTACGCTCAACGTTTACGAACTGGCCCAATTACATTATTACCAGTTCCTGGACGCCGATGTTTATGGAGGCCTCCAACTATCCGTGTCTTTCTGTCCGGATGAAGAATCAAAGTGACACTAAATACCTGACGGTTCGCTTTTATACAGACAGCGTCACCAACTCGAAAAGCTTTGCAATTTCATCAAATGATACGGCTTTCCAAACGTATGAAATTAATATGGCGACTTCATTTACCAACTGGAGCGGCGTGGTGAGGCAGTTGCAACTCAGTTTGCTGAATTCGACTAACGGAGCGTTCGAGCTGGATCATGTGATGTTCTATAATCAATCCGACAGTACCTCTCAGACCTCAGTGGTAACGGACAGTTTTACCGGTGCAAATCAGGGTACATGGGCGACCAATGACGTGCAAATTGCCGCACAGATCGGTACAAACTGGAAGCGCGGAAATTCGGCGGATGAAGCCACGCAATACCGCATTTATAATAACCAAGTGGATATCGGTATCGTTTCGCCAGCACTCATTACAAAAGCGATGCTGATCAATACGGCTACGGGTACTTTGAATGCCGGGGCGGGAACCAACTTCACGCTGTCTGCCACGTTGCAGCAAGATTCTTCTCTTTCGACCGCCTTTATGGGTTTAGTTTTTAATTATCAGGATGCGGGTAATTACTATTTATTCCGTGCGGCTGGAAACGGAACCGTGCAGATGCTCTGCTATTCAAATGGCGTTCAGCAGGCGAGCCCGATCAATACAGTGGGGGCTTTTACCGCTGTCCAGAACCGTCCGTATACGATTACTGTCGCCTCAGCCGACCCGTATACCTTTGATATCAACATCTTCGACACGGTGAGCAGCACCACCGTTTATTCGAAAAATATTACGTTGGCCGCCAATGTAGTTAAGCATCAGGACGGACTGGGCGGAATGTACGCCACGTCCGGTCTTGCTTCGTTTGACAACTTTGTTTTGGATGCGGAACCCGGGTTGTAACGGCGGCTGAAAACCGTATTGGGTGGCAGCTGATCTGTAAAAAATAATTTAATTAAAGGAAGAAAAAGATGACATCGCGCGAAAAAGTACTCAAAGCTCTGAATCACGAAAACGGGCCCGTATCGGTGGACTTCGGTTCAACGGCAGTAACCGGAATGCACTGTACCTGCGTGGCGGAGTTGCGGGACTACTACGGATTGAAAAAACAGCCGGTCAAAATTCATGAGCCCTGTCAAATGCTCGGCCTGATCGAGGATGATTTGCTTGATGCAATCGGTGTCGATGTCGTCGGCATGGAGTCCCTTTCGACGTTATTTGGCTTTCCTGCCACCGACTGGAAAGAGTGGCGGACGCCATGGGGGCAGGAGGTGCTGGTTCCCGGCGGCTTTCAGGTAACGCAGAACGAAAAGGGGCTCTATATCTATCCGCAGGGCGACCGGTCGGCCGGGCCGTCCGGCCATTTGCCGAACGGCGGATACTTTTTTGACAGCATTATCCGCCAGCCGGAAATTGATGACGACAACTTGAATCCTGATGACAACCTTGAAGAGTTTACTCTGCTCACGGATAAACAGATCTTCACACTTAAAACCGCCGCTGAAAAATCCGCCGCGACTGGCCGCGCCGTGGTTGGTGGAATCGGCGGAACAGCTCTTGGCGACATCGCGCTGGTTCCGGCGCCGTTTCTCAAAGCACCGAAAGGAATCCGTGATATTTCGGAATGGTATATTTCCACCGCTGCGCGGCAGGATTACGTACACGAGGTGTTCAACCGGCAGACGGATATTGCGCTGGAAAATCTGAAACGCGCCGCGCCGGTACTGGACGGTTTGATGGATGTGATTTTTATGTGCGGCACGGACTTTGGAACCCAGACCGGCTCATTCTGTTCTCCGGCGGCTTTTGATGAGCTGTGGTTGCCGTATTACCGCCGCATGAACGACTGGATTCACGCCAACACCAACTGGAAAACCTTTAAACATTCCTGCGGCGCGGTCGAAAATTTCATGGAGCGCTTCATTGATGCCGGATTCGATATCATCAATCCGGTGCAATGTTCCGCCACCGGCATGGATCCTCAGACACTTAAAGATCGTTACGGCGACAAGCTCGTCTTCTGGGGCGGCGGCGTGGATACTCAGCATGTGCTGCCCTTCGGAACGCCGGCAGAAGTTCGCGCGCAGGTTTTGGAGCGCTGCAAAATATTTTCGCGGGACGGCGGTTTTATTTTCGATGCCATTCATAACGTACAGGCGAAAACCCCGTTGGAAAATATCATTGCCATGCTGAACGCTGTTCGTGAGTGCAATGGGTCGTAATCACTTAAAATAAAAGCAATAGGATGGAGCCTGTTTGGAAATCATTAAATTATATACGAGAAATCACGTAGTCGTCATCAGTGGGGAAGTGACAATATACAGAGACTCGAATTTTAAATTTAAATCAAACATCACGGGAGGTTAAAGTGAGAACGAAGATATTATGTTTATCTGTTGTTTTAGTAGCTGCTTGTGTTTCAGCGGCGCAGTTTAGTGATGACTTCAACCGGACGTCCACACCATTTGTCACTCAGGATGAAGCGGCACAGATCGGCGAAGGCTGGAAAACCGAATCGCCGGGAGGAGCGTGGCGCATTCTGAACCAGCAGTTGACCTCCAAAGTTCCCGCAGAAATTCCAAAGCCGATTATTTACAATACAGCGATGGTCACTAAGCCCGGGAATGGCAGTGGGTTTATGCTTTCCGGAACTGTTACGATGAAAACAGAGAACAGAACGGCGTTAGCCGGACTCGTTTGCAACTATCAAAACAGCAACGAACAGTACGTTTTTCGTTACAGTGCAGCGGGGCTTGTACAGTTTCTCCGTAAAAACAGCGCCGACGCTGTACTCAACAAGGTTGATGCGTTTAAGCATGTGCCGGGTACTGCGTATCGTCTGACCGTGCTGTGTGAAAAGCCGTATGCTTTCAAACTAACCATCCAAAATGCCGGTACCGGCGAAACCGTTTTTTCGCAAGAGGTTACCGACAATAAGAAAGTCTATACCGATGGCTACGGCGGATTTTACTCCTCCTGCGGGGCGGCGATTTTTGATGACATCTCATTCGAGATAATTGAAGTAAAACCCGTAATTTAGACTGAGGAATCGATTCCCATTCGGCGGTTGATGGTCGATTGGGTTGGTTCGTGTAGATATTATTCCAGAGGAATTTGATGAAAAATCATGTTGCCATTTTATCCTTGTTCTATCTTCTGACTGGAGGGGCGGCAGTTGTTGCGTCCGGTTCTCTGAATGAGTGGACTTTTGAGGTGGATCCCGCCGGGAAGACACTGTCTGAAGCCATTAATTCAGGCACCGAGTCCGCACAGTTTTCATCCGGCGGGCTGGGTGTATTGGCGGCGGACGGGGTCGGCGGACTGGTAAGCGTCGGCAGTGTTGCCGGAAGCGGCGGAATGTGGACCGACGGAACCATACTGGATGCCGTTGCGGCTCACCCGCTATCGGGCATTCAGTACCTGCGGTATGATTTCAACTACGATCTGTCTGATTACAGAAATGACAGTGGAGCCCTTTTGGGTATGGCTTTTCTGGATGAAACAGGAACCAATGTCGCCGGTATATTTTTCCATGACCAAAACGGAGTTTCTGCGCCGGACGGACTCACCGAAACACTGATGGCTGGGAGTATCTCCTTAACCGGTGCCGTTTCAGTCATCATGCGGATTGATACCGGCGCCGGGAAAATGGATGCATGGTACGACCTGACCGGTTCAAACAGCTTTTCGGAAACCAATCCATCGTTGTCCGGAGTTTCCGTTAAGCTCGCCTCAGTCGGCAAATTGCGTATTCAGGCGACCGGCGACTTCCGTCCGGCAGGATCAGACGATCAAGCCACCATTGACAATATACGAACCGCTGCAACGTGGGCGGAAATCACCGCGCCGCTGGCCAATGTCCAGCTTTTCGCCCATTCGTTATTTCAGGATCACATGGTGTTACAAAGGGATATGAATGTTCCTGTTTGGGGTCTCGCCGCGTCTGGAGCCGTTGTGACCGTTCAGCTGGATGACGTCGAAGTCGGCACCGCCACGGCGGATCAAACCGGACGCTGGCAGGCTTGGATTGGTTCTCATGCTCATGACGGCGGACAGTCGCATACGCTGAGGATTTCGTCACCGGGTGAGCGGGATATTCTGTTTAGTGATGTTCTTTTTGGCGACGTATATCTGGCCTCTGGCCAGTCCAACATGTATCTGCCTATAAGCGGGGGCATAACCGCCAGAGCCGAGGAGGTTGCTGCGGCCAACTACCCGCTGATCCGGTATCTCCAAGTACGAACGAATGCCGTTGTCACGAAACTGGACGAGCCAATCATTCAATATGGGTGGAGGCTTTGCAGTCCGGCCACAGTTTCTGATTTTTCGGCTGTCGGATACTTTTTTGCGCGCAGCATGTATCTGAATACAGGAGTGCCGGTTGGACTGCTGGCCTGTGCATGGGGCGGACAAAAAATCGAGCGGTTCATTGCTCCCGACGGGTTGACAATGGTTCCGGAAGTTGCCGGCCTTCGACAGAATTTGGGACAAGGCGGACTGACCGGATTCCACGACATCTACAACGCCATGATTGCTCCGCTGATTCCTTACGGCGTTCGCGGAGCCATTTGGTATCAAGGCGAAGCAAACAGCAGCGAAGCTGATTTCTATCGCTTTAAAATGATGGCCTTGGTGCGCGGCTGGCGGCAGGCTTGGGGGCAGGGTGATTTCCCGTTTTATTATGTCCAGCTTTCAACATGGACGACGGGTGTTGACTGGCCGGGTATGCGTTCTGCGCAGCGGAGATTTCTTTCTGAAACAAATACCGGTATGGCCGTAACGATTGATACTGGAAACGACGGTGCAGTGAATATTCATCCTTTCAACAAACAGGATGTAGGTTTTCGTCTGGCGCAGTGGGCTCTGAAAAAAGAGTTTAACCAGAGTGTTGTTTATAGCGGACCGATTTATCAGCGGTTACTACAGGAGGGATCGTCCATCCGGGTGGTGTTTGACTGCGCAGAGCCCGGGTTGATTACCGGATTCAAAGCCAGCACAAATCCGGTCGTAACGGTGAGCGGGCCGCTGGAGAATTTTGAAATTGCGGGAGCCGATAAGGTATTCACGAATGCCACGGCAGTCATCGAGGCAGATACTGTGGTCGTTTCTAATTCGACGGTGGCCTCACCGGTGTATGTCCGCTACTGCTACGCCGCCGCACCTTCCGGATCCAACAAGCTTTACAACGCAGCCGGACTGCCCGCAGTGCCTTTTTATACCGATGAGGCGTACCGGCTGGATATTCTGTCCGGCAGCGGCAGCGCGACTAAACTGGTTCCCGGCGCGACACAACTTATTACAGCCAATGCGCCGGCTACTGGCAAAGTGTTTGACCGCTGGATCGGTGCGGCATCAGAAATTAATAATCCGAATGCGTCCAACGCAACCGTCACCATGCCGGATCATGCCCTTTATCTGCTTGCCACCTACCGTAACACAAACGATGCGACATACGTTTTGACGGTCAACAACGGCTATGGCAGCGGCACCTCGCAGGCCGGATCGATTCTTATGATCGAGGCAAATCCCGCGCCGTCCGGTCAGGTTTTTGATCACTGGTCAGGTTCAACCCAGCAGTTGGTTGATGCCTCTGCACCCGTCACTACATTGGGTATGCCAACGCAAAACGTAACGGTAACCGCCGTTTACCGGACGATAGACAGCATCGGCGATGGAGTTCCGGATAGCTGGAGGGCCGCGTCTTTTGGCGGCGATGGAACAACCACCAACAGTGAGTCGGCGTCCGGAGCTGATCCAGATGGCGACGGTGCTAACAATTTGCAGGAATATCTGGCAGGCACTGCTCCGTTGAATGGCGGGTCGGTTTTCCGGGTCGGTCTGCTGAATGGGGCCGGAACCACTGTACAGATTGGCTTTCCATCTGCAACGGGGCGCCGCTATCGGCTGGAAACAACGGATAATCTCAAGGACTCAGCTTGGGTGCCTGTTTTTTACAATATGACCGGCGATGGGTCATGGAAGAATATCGTTTCGGAGAGAAATGGATTCTCAAATCGATTTTACCGCGTTAAAATGACGCCTTCTGAAGCTCAATAACGGACAATAAAGGAGATGAATATGAAGCTTGTGACAATGATTTTGATATCAACGATGCTTTGTTGCGCGACTCAAGCATTGACAGTTACCGACGATTTCAACCGCGCAAACACGGCGTTTGCGACCAATAATGCGCAGATCGCCGTGAGCATCGGATCGAACTGGAAGACGGCAAGAACGGATGATGCCAGTGGTACCAACACACAATACCGCATTTTTAATAACGAAGTGGATATGGGTACCGTTGCGCCAAACCTTCTTACCAAGGCTATGCTTCTCAATACGACGGCGGCCACCCTGAATGCCGGAACAGGGACGAACTTCACGCTGTCCGCTGATATTAACCAATACTCAGCTAACGCGACATCCTATGGCGGATTGGTTTTAAACTATCAGGATGGCGGCGCGGACAATGGCAGTTACTATTTATTCCGCATTGGAGGGAACGGTACCGCTCAGTTTTTGGTCTATTCGAATTTCACTCAGCAGGCCGGTTCGGTTTTGAACAAAGTCGGTGCGTTTTCATATGTCTCGAATCATGTGTATACCTACACGGTCGCCTCAGTCAGTCCATACGTATATAATTGCAGTGTCGTCGATAAGACGACCAGCACGACGGTTTATACAACCAACAATCTTACCGTAGGCGGCACCTTCAAGAAGCTTCAGGACGGGATTGGCGGCATGTATGGCACTTCCGGACTTACCACGTTCGACAACTTCAGTCTGGATATGACGATCCAGATCCGGACGCTTGGACTGTATCTTATTTCGAATTAGAGCGTTATCAATTCACTCCGTCCGGCGTTGCGGACAGATTAAGCCACCTTTTTTTGGTGGCTTTTTTGTTCCAGTGGTTTCCAAGGTGTTGAATTCATTAATAATTATACGGAAACCGATATGGTGAAACCCGTCTCGCCGGTTTATTTTCCAGTCACAATGCGGGGCAAGGGAGTCCATGCAGGATGTGAAAATAACCGTAACAGGAGGGGAATTATGAGAAAAAATAAATTGCCGTTTGTTTTGGCTGTTCCGCTGTTTTTTACCGCATCCATTATGGCGTTCAGTTTTTCCGGTGTGTCTTGTTACGCGGCTCAATATCTCCACACCCGGGATACCGCAGGGATCACTAACCTTACGGAATCAGCTTTTTACGGCGATACAGTTACCCATATTGGAACCGCGTACACTCCAGGTGCGCCCAAAGATCAGTATAACTTCTGTGCCTTCAACTTAGGAAATGTACCGAAGGTTGTGGCTGGCTGGCCGGTTTGGCAGAAAACCGGATACAATCCTCCCAGCCCTTACTGGCAGACGAAGACTCAGGTTTGTGAGAACAATGCAGTCGGCACCGACAAAACCGCTTTGCAAGCTTCAGGGAAGAACTGGGGCGGCTATATGAAGAGTACGGAATGGACGGGAAGCGGTGATCGGATGACCTTGCGGTACAGCTATAGTCCTTCGACTCCGCCTGCGGTGTTTAGTTCTGGATACAGCTCTTCGGCCAGCCTTGTCGTTGCTGCGAATATCGCCGTGACCAAGTATGACGGCGGCGGCAGTTCTCCAACGGTAGGTCCGGTAGGCTGGTCTGTGATTACGATGCTGTTTCAGGATGTTTCGACCGGCCAGATGCTGACATTAATTACGCAGGTTTTTGATACGCGTGGTTTCAAGACGTATGACGGCACCCAGACTATTGGTGCAGGAATCTCAAGAGAAAGAGTTGTTCGTGTTCCCACAGGTGAGATGTGCGGAGTGACGCATTTCGGGCCGGGAACTAAGTACTGCACCAAACTGGCGACGTCGTCGAACAGTCAGATAACCGTGATGTCGACCAATAAAGCGTATTTTGCCTATTCGGTGTCGCGCACCCAGTTGGCCAATCTGATCACGGACGTTAATAACTATCTGAACACCTACGAAATGGGCGCGACAAACTATTCCACCGATCAAAACAACTATGTGCTGAAAGAGGCCTGCGTCGGCGTTGAAGCAACGCGTATCCCCATCGCTTCTGAGCCTGTGTTTTCGATGTCCTATATCGGAGATAATTTTAACGTGTACACTTCGTACTAATTCGTATGTTTACTGAAAGGAAGATAGTGAAGAGAAAACAGGATTCCGAAGCTTTCGTGCGAAGGCATAAGCCACACCGGAAGCTGCTTTTCAATGCGCTCCGGTTTTCTGCATTAACCGCCAGTCTTGCACCGGCGGCAGAAACGGTTCGCCCGAATATTTTATTCATAGCGGTGGATGACCTGCGTCCGCAGCTGGGCTGCTACGGTAACGCACAGATGAAAACACCGAACATCGACCGGTTGGCCGGACAGGGTGTTTTATTCCGGCGCGCATACTGTCAGTTCGCGGTTTGCGGCCCGTCCCGGGCGAGCGTTCTTTCGGGAATGTATCCTGAACACAGTAAGGTGCAGGATAATGTGCTGAATTTCCGGCAGACGGTTCCGGATACGGTTTCCTTGCCGCAGTACTTTCGCGAAAACGGATACCAGACGGTCGGCATGGGCAAGATTTTTCATCACATGGCCAACACCGATCCCGCCTCGTGGAGCCGCTGGGAAAACATTCCGGGCCGGGGTTATTTCCTTCCTCAGAATATTGAGGATCAGAAAAAACGGCAGGCGGGGATCGCGGCCCGCGAGGCGGCGGGCGAAAAATTCACAGAACACCAGAAGTACGTTTATACTGTTGGACCATTCAGTGAAGCGGCGGACGCGGATGAAGCAGGCTATCCCGACGGTGAACTGGCCTCCAAAGCGATCGGCGTGTTGCGCGGGTTCCAAGGTTCGGAAGAACCGTTTTTTCTGGCCGTCGGATTCCTGAAGCCGCACCTGCCGCTGATTGTTCCCAAAAAATACTGGGACTTGTATGATCCGGAGCAGCTGCCTGTTCCGGAAAATATGTCGTTCCCGCAGGGCGCGCCAGCCTATGCCGCACACGATTCCTTTGAAGCGCGCACATACAGCGATCTTCCCAAAAGCGGCCCGATTCCTGATGAAGTCCGGCGACGTATAACGCACGGCTATTACGCGGCCTGCTCGTTTATCGATGCGCAAGTCGGAAAGGTTCTGAATGAGCTGACGACGCTCGGTATGGAGAGCAATACGGTGATTGTTCTGTGGGGCGACAATGGATTCCACCTTGGCGACAACGGCATCATTGGAAAAGATACCGATTATGAGGCCGCGGCCCGCTGCCCGCTGATCGTTTGTGCTCCGTCGTTGACTCCAGAGCGGACTGACCGGCTGGTCGAGCTGGTGGATATTTTCCCCACGCTTTGCGACTTGGCGGGACTTGCGATTCCTCCGCAGTGTGACGGAAAGAGCCTGATGCCATTGCTGATCAAACCAGATCAGCCATGGAAAACCGCCGCATTCACCATGAACCGGCGCAACTGGCAGCATCCGAATGCCGGATACTCCATGCGCACCGACCGCTACCGGTATGTCCGTTGGCTTAATCCTACCGGAGACACCATTGCCGAAGAACTCTACGACTACGAAAAGGATGCGCACGAAACCCGCAATCTGATTTCGAATCCCGAATATGAACCCGTCGTAAAAGACCTGCGCAAGCAGTTCGATGCAGAAAGTCCATTGATGATTCAGCGGGGCGGGCAGCCGAAGAAAACTGCGGAACGTCCGGCCTCCGCCGTGACAGACACCCCGGTGGCGGCTGGAACCGTAACCGACCATTTTGACCGCAAATCTACCGCTTTCGTCGGAAAAGAAGCATCGGAACAGCTTGGTGAAGGGTGGAAAACCGACGCTGGCAGTAAATGGAGAATTACGGAAAACCGGCTAAACACACAGGGCTCTGCAACACCGCCATTCCCGGTTCTTTATCATGCAGCCATGGTTACCAAAAATACGGACAAAGCCGGATTTAAGCTTTCCGGAACTGTGATGCTCAAAACGGAGAGTGCGAGTGCGTTTGCCGGCCTGTGCTGTAATTATCAGGACAGCGAAAAGCAGTATGTTTTTCGTTTCAGCGGCGATGGAAGAGTTCAGTTTTTACGCCAGAACAGCAAGGAGCTGGTTTTTAACAAGGCAAATGCATTCAAGCAGGTTGCAGGAACATCCTATAAGCTGACAATCCGGTCGGTGGCACCTTACGCGTTCAAGCTGACGATTGAAAATGCAGAAAGCGGAGAGGTTCTCTTTGCTCAAGAGGTTGCGGATGCTCAGCACAGCTATGTTGATGGGTGCGGTGGCGTCTATTCAACCTGTGGCGTTGCGTATTTTGATGACATCGTATGTGAGCCGCTACGGACTGCCGCCGGTAATTAATCTCATTTTTCTCGGTAACTCTGGTGTTTGGAAAACATTAAAAACAATACGCAAAAGACCGTGGCGGGGAAATGTTCCAAGCGATACGTTGTAAACAGAAGATGTGAAGAAGGAGTAACGAATCGTAGTTAGTAAACAGCAGGAAGGAATAAAGATGAAAAAGATAATTATAACATTGATGATGGGTATGGTATGCAGTGCCGCTCAGGCCGTTTTGATAACGGATAACTTCAACCGTGCGAACACGACGTTTGCGACCAATAATGCGCAGATCGCCGTGAGCATCGGATCAAACTGGAAGACGGCCAGAACGGATGATACCAACACGCAATATCGTATTTTTAATAACGAAGTGGATATGGGCGTCGTTTCGGCACCCCTTCTTACCAAGGCGATGTTGCTCAATACCGCTGCAGGTACCATTAATGCCGGAGCTGCAACAAACTTCACACTGTCCGCTGATATTAACCAATACTCGACTAACTCGACATCCTATGCCGGATTAGTTTTTAACTATCAGGATGGCGGCGCGGAAAATGGCAGTTACTATTTATTCCGCGTTGGAGGGAACGGTGCAGCTCAGTTTCTAGTCTTTTCAAATTTCGTTCAACAGGCCGGTTCGATTGTAAACAAAGCCGGTGCAGTGTCGTATGTCTCGAATCACGTGTACACCTACACGGTCTCTTCCGTCGATCCGTACATATTTAATATCAGCGTCTTTGATAAGACGACTAGCACAATGGCTTATACAACCAATAATGTCACGGTAGGTGGAACATTCAAGAAGCTTCAGGACGGGCTGGGCGGCATGTATGCCACTTCCGGTCTTGCCACGTTTGACAACTTCAGTCTGGACGCGGTTCCTGAACCGGCCACCATCGGAATGCTGGGCGTTGGTGCGCTGGCGGTGATGTTGATCCGTCGCATGCGTCGCTAAGACAATCTGATGACTGCGGAAAACGGGGAAGTTTCTTCCCCGTTTTTTTATGATCATTTTTGACGTTTAACTAAGCAAAGGGTCCCTATGCATCAGTCTGTGTCGCAGGCGGGAAATTCTCTGCTGAACTATTTTTCCGAAACAGGACCGACTCTGTTGCGATCCGCCCAAGGCATCTTGCGCCATCCGAGCATCTCGGCGGCTATCCCGGGGAAATGTTACGGCACGGAGCTGTGGGACTGGGATACGCTCTGGACCGCCCGCGGGCTTTTCGAGCTGGCCGCCCGTTTGCGCGATCAAACGCTATGCCAAAAAATCTGCCAGCACGCGCAGGGAAGTTTTTACAATTTTTTCGATTACCAGTCCGATGAAGGACGTCTGCCCATTATGATGAACGCAGATAGCTCAGACTTTTTTGGCTGCCTAAAAAAAGAGAATCTGGAAATCAATCAGGCCAAACCGGTTTTTGCTCAGCTTGCCCTGCTGATTTCCAATGAATCGAATGATGTGCAATGGTTGGAATCACGATTCGACGGTCTGCTTCGGTTTTACGACTCGTGGATTACCCGCTATCAGGCTCCGCTTGGTTTGCTGGTTTGGGGTAATGATGTCGCGGTGGCTGTGGATAATGATCCGGCGATCTTCGGACGTCCGCCGTTTTCTTCCGCCGGTCTTATTCTCAACTGCCTGTATTACAATGACCTGCTGGCTGCGGCAGAGCTGGCCGGACGATTAGGCCGTGTCGCAGACCGGAACATGCTGAATCAGCGGGCGGCGGATTTAGGCGCCTGCATTCAAAAATACTGCTGGGATCGGCGGGACGGGTTTTATTACGCCGTTGATGTGCAGTGCGTGGATCGCCGCGCGGAGCTGATTCCCAATGTGCCGATGGGAATGGCGATGTCATGGCAGTGTCTGCCGCTGAAAGTCCAGACCTTTGCCGGGTTCATGCCGCTGTGGTGCGGGCTTTCCACCGATGCTCAGGCAGAAATTCTTATGCGGCGGCATTATCTGAATGACGCGAGTTTTCATGCAACTTGCGGCGTACGCTCGCTGTCGGCGGAAGAGCCCATGTTTTCGCTGGAATTCAGCGGTAATCCCAGCAATTGGCTGGGGCCGGTTTGGTCTTTGAACAACTATGTTGCGTGGAAGGGATTCCAGGCCTACGGCTATAAACGCGAAGCGGACGCTCTGGCGGAAAAGACGATTCGTCTGCTGGCCGGCGATCTTGCGGCGAACGGTACCCTGCATGAATATTACCATCCCGACTCCGGCATCCCGTTGAGCCACGCCGGGTTTATGGATTGGAATCTGCTCGTGCTGGAAATGCTGCCGGTGTAGATACAGATAATAAGGAGTTGGTCATGAAGAGATTCAGCAAAACGATGTGGTCGGTTGGCTTTGCGGCGGGGGCAGCTTTTGCAGGAAACAGCGACAACGCCGTCCTGCCGCCCAACATTGTGATTATTTTAGCGGATGATTTGGGATATGCCGATCTAAGCATCCATGGCGCGAAGGATATAAAAACGCCGAACATTGACGCGCTTTTCCAAGGTGGAATGGAGTTTAAAGAGGCCTATGTCGCTTATCCGGCCTGCGGTCCGTCACGAGCCAGCCTGATGACCGGTCGGCACCATCTGCGTTTCGGTTTCTCCGGCAATCCCGATCAGGTGGTTCCAACGGCTCCCGGCAATCTGCTGGGTCTGCCGAAAGAGGAAATCACCCTTCCTGAACTACTGAAAAAGCAGGGTTATGCCACAGGGATGTTCGGCAAGTGGCATCTGGGGACTCAGCCGGAATGTCACCCCATGAATCGCGGTTTCGATGAATTTTACGGGTTCCTTAATTCCCTCTACCGCTATTTTGATCTGGGCAATATGGGACTTCCGGACAGTATGCAACGAGGATTCAGGCGGGTCGTCGAGAAGGAATATCTGACGGATGCCTTTGCCCGCGAAAGCGCTGATTTTATTGAGCGGCATAAAAACGGGCCGTTTTTTATGTATGTTCCTTTCAGCGCACCGCATACGCCGCTGATGTACGATAAAGACCCCGGCAATGCGTCAATTCCTCTGGATGGAACGGATGATGTGGTTGAGAACCGCCGGATGCTGGTGAACATGGTTGAAGGAATGGATCGAGGTGTCGGCACCATCATGCAGAAGCTCAAAGCGTGCGGGCTGGAAGAAAACACGCTGGTCTTTTTTCTGAGCGACAATGGCGGGCCGGAAAGAACCGGGGCTTACAACAACGGACTGTTGCGCGGCTACAAAGGTTCGCTTCTTGAAGGCGGCATGCGGGTGCCGATGGCTGCCTATTGGCCGGGAAAAATAAAACCCGGCAGATCCTGTTCACATCCGGTGCTGGCTACCGATATTTTTGCAACATCCATCGAAACGGCTGGCGGGAAACTGCCCGCCGACCGGACGTATGATTCGAAGAACCTGATGCCGCTTTTGACAGGGATTTCGCAAGAGCCGCTGCACGGAGAAGAAACGCTTTGCTGGGATGCACTGGGTCTGCAGGCGGCTCGCAAAGGCGACTGGAAGCTGGTAATGAGCGGGCTGAAAGTGGTCGGCCTGTACAACATTCCGGCGGATGCCGGGGAAAAGAATAATCTGGCGGGAGCCTATCCCGAGCGGGTTCATGAATTACGGAGCGCATTTGAACGCTGGAGCGCGGCTCTTCCCCCGGCGAAATTCAAGTGGCTTCCGCCGGATCAGTATCGGTTGTGGGCAAAAGAACATGGAGTCGCTCAGTGAATAAAAGTTTGAAAACCGCATTGCTGAGCGCGGTTATGGCCGCGCCTGCGACGGGAGTTTTTTCCGCGCCGCCGATGAATGTTCTGTTGATCACGACGGACGATCAGGGAATGCAGGCGGGCTGTTATGGCGACAAGCTGGCGATTACACCGAACTTGGATCGGCTCGCCGCCGAAGGGGTGCTGTTCACTCGCGCTTATGTGACGCACGCCTCGTGCAGTCCGTCGCGCAGTTCTATCCTGACCGGCCTTTATCCGCATCAGAACGGACATATCGGACTGGCCGGAGCTCATCCGGAGTATGCTCTGAAACCCGGGATTTCAACCTTGCCGTTCCTGTTGAAAAAAGCGGGGTTCTATAACGGGATTATCGGCAAGCAACACGTCAATGTGGGGCCGAATGAGATTCCTTTCGACTTCGAGTGGTCTCGCAGTAACAACCCGATTGTTACCCGCGACGTCCGGACGGTGGCCGATAAAGCCGAGGAGTTTTTGAAAAAAGCAGGCTCCCGCCCGTTCTTTCTGTATTTGAATTATTTTGATCCGCACCGGCCCTACGATGCGGAGGCGAACCAGTGTAAAGGACTTCCCGAAAAACCTTATACAGCGGCCGATGTCATTCCGTTCGGATTCCTTGGAGATGCCGCCACGCTTTCCGATGTGGCCGCGTATTACAACTGCGTCAATCGCATGGATGTCGGGCTGGGAATGCTGTTCGACCGGTTGAAGCAGGCCGGACAGTATGACAACACACTGGTCATTTTTATCAGCGATAACGGCCCTGATTTCACCCGCGCCAAGGTCACCAGCTATGAGGCAGGAGTGCATGTGCCGTTAATCGTTAAATGGCCCGAAGTCAGCCGGGCCGGATTGAAATGCGATGATTTGGTGTCAGCTGTAGATATCGTTCCAACGGTGCTGGATGCGGTTGGTGCAGAATGTCCGCCGGTGGCGGGCCGTTCGTTGCGTGAGACCGTGCAGGGGAATACACCAGCGGACTGGCGTAAGGATTTATATTCCGAATATACATCCCATGCCGAGAACCACTTTTATCCGCGCCGGTCAGTGCGCGACGGCGATTTGAAGTTAATTCACAACATGGATTCATCCCGAGCTAATCCGGTGAATCGTCGCGGGACAGACAACGTATCCGGACTTAAAGACAGTGCGCTGAAAAACGCTTTTTCAACCGATCTGCATCCGCCGGAGTGGGAATTATACAATCTGGGCAAGGATCCGTTTGAAACGGTTAATCTGGCGGATCATCCCGAATACGCAACGGAGTTGACGAAACTCCAGAATCTACTGCAGGACTGGCAAAAAGAGACCCGTGATCCGTTGCTTGATCCGGCGGAACTGCTGCGCCTTAAAAAAGCGCATGGCCTCTAATTTTAGGAAATTTTGTGGCCGTTGACCGGCCTTGTAGGGCGGGGGCCGTGACCCCGCCGGAACTTGCGGTGGGTGTGTTGTTTCCGTTCATCCGCGATCACGGATCGCGGCTACAGTTCTTCTAAAAACGCTCTAGGCTCGCGAGGTTAGCGCCAGCAGGTTTTCGAAAGGCGTGTCCCGGGGAATTTCGCAACCGGCACCGGTGATATACCAAGGGGACGCTGCGGCTTTGCAGGTAGCTACTGCATTGCGAATTTGATCCGGAGTGCCGTTGCGGATGATTCGTACCGGATCAATCTGTCCAAGCAGAATTTGATCCGATCCTAAAATCCGACGAGCGGTCTCTATCTCCACCATGGAGTCCAGGTCAATGATGTCGCACTTCAGTTCCGGCATATAGTTCAGCAGGCCGGAAATGTTTCCGCAGATGTGCAAACGTGCAAAGGCGCCTCGCTCATGAACGGCTTTGATCAGCCGTTTTTCTTCCTCAAGAACAAATTCGCTGTAGAGTGACGGGCCGATGAGTGAGCAGGCGGCATCGCCGATACCGATGACATCGGCTCCGGCATCGATTTGCACCTTCGCAAATTGGATGGCCATGTCGGTTGAAAAAGTAAGCAGGTCGCGCACAAATTGTTCGTCATCAAAAAAATCGGTCATCAGCGTATTGATGCCGCGCAAATCGGCCGCTTCGGCGCAAGGGCCTTCCACCCAGCCCTCAACGATAAACTCGTTTCCCGCCTGTTTTTTCATCAGCTCGACAGCCTTTACCCGATCCGTCATGCGTCCTCCGGCCAGAGGATCCGGAATCGTTAACGTACTTAGCCGGTTTTTTTCCTGAAGCAGGGCGCAATGCTCATCCAGCGCCGGGGGTTGGTCGTCAAAATAATGTGCCGTTGCTCCGCAGTCTTCGGCCTCTCTGGCCGGATCGGAAATGGCGGAAATAAAATCGAAGCCGAAGCGTCGGGCTGTTTGTATTTGTCCTTCCACCAGTACGGCATGATTCAGAGCGTACTCTTTGTATGGAACGCCGATATAATTTGCGGCAAACATCATGGTGATAGGCATGACTGGAGCATATCCACTGTTACGCCTGTTCAGAAAATCAAGGGTCTGGGTTCGCGACATAGTTTTTTCCCTGCTTCAAACTGGATTTACTTTTAATAGCTTTGATTATCAAACATCCATTTAAGCAGTTTGGGAATAATCCTTTCCGTATTTCATTTATCGTTTTCCGCATTTTATTAAGTTTAATTTGCAAAAGCATATAGACGGTCAAAATGCGGAGCTATAGCCTTTTGAAAACAGTAGAGGAGAATCTATGTCCACTGAAACGTATTGTCCGCGCCCTGACTTTAATAATATTCGTGCCGTGTTGCAGAACAAGCGCCCATCCCGCCCGACTCTGTTTGAATTCTATATGAACTGGCCGCTCTACAAGCAGTTTTGCGGTTCTTTGCCGGCGGATTGCCCGCCAGAGCTGGAAGGGATGCTGACCACTATTCTTGCCTACAAAAATCTGGGCTATGATTATGCGCCGGTCGTGTTTGCTGACTTTGCGTTTGAGATGAGCAACAAGGAATCAAAGGCCTCCTGTTCAATGAATGAAGGCATCATTTCTGATCGCGCCTCGTTCGATGCCTACGCGTGGCCTGATCCCGATAAGGTGGTGTTTGATCAGCTCGCCGAAATTGAACCGTTCATGCCGGAAGGCATGAAGCTGATCGCCTGGGGGCCGGGCGGCGTGCTGGAAAATGTAACCAGCCTGGTGGGTTATGAAAACCTCTGTTTTATGATCATGGAAGATGAAGAGCTGGCGACGGATATTTTTAATCAGGTCGGATCCCGTTTCCTGCGGTATTATGAAAAATGCCTGAAATACGACACGGTTGGAGCCATTATTTCCAACGACGATTGGGGCTTCCGCTCACAAACGCTTTTCAGTCCTGAGCAGTTGCGCCGGTTTGTATTTCCGTGGCATAAGAAAATTGCCGCCGCCGCGCACGCGGCCGGGCGTCCGGCGATTTTGCATTCGTGCGGCCAGTTGGAAGCCGTCTGGGATGATATTATCGACGATATGAAATATGATGCAAAGCACTCCTATGAAGACGCCATTCTTCCGATAGAGCAAGCGTATGAAAAGTACGGCAGCCGGATTGCCATTCTGGGCGGACTGGATTTGGATTTTGTTTGCCGGTCAATGCCGGAAGCTGTGTATGAGCGGGCGAAGGCCATCGTTGCACAGACTTCGAAGCGCGGCGGTTATGCGCTCGGCACAGGCAACAGTATTCCTGAATATGTTCCGGTGGAAAACTATCTGGCTATGATTCGCGCGGTACGCGAACTGCATTAGGGCGTGTCATCAATCAAGCCAGATGACGGCAGACACCAGATGGATTGCTGCCAGAAGTTGCGGGCGGTTTTGTCATAACGCGTTGCAATCACACGGAACTGTTTGAGTCAGCAGAAAAAGTTTTCTATCAGATGCCGCGCCTCAGCGAGGAAGAAATGCATAGTGGTCTTTTTTATACGGCGTGTCGGCCGGGAAGATTGTGAACAGGATTGCAGGTGTAGGTTGCTGCGAGGATAGCAGCCCCCAGGGCA
Source organism: Kiritimatiellaceae bacterium (assembly GCA_013141415.1). Taxonomy (NCBI): domain Bacteria; kingdom Pseudomonadati; phylum Kiritimatiellota; class Kiritimatiellia; order Kiritimatiellales; family Kiritimatiellaceae; species Kiritimatiellaceae bacterium. The sequence goes on along the minus strand of JABFQY010000003.1, from coordinate 420,955 downwards.
CTGTTTTTTAAGTCGTACGGCTCAATACAGATGCGGGTTTGTTTGCGCAGAGGGTGTGAACAGAGCCGGTCAATTGCGCTTAGCAGCAAGGGGGCGGCTTTGTGAAAAATACCATTAATTGTAATGACATCCGGGGCGTAGAGCTTCAAAACGGTATCAACTCCAATGCAGAGGTGCCCAAACATGGTTTCGAGAATATCATGGCTTCGTTGGTCACCGGCGGCGGCCAATTCCCAAATCAGATCGGCATCTATCGTATTTTTTTTAAGTACTTTTGAGGCCGACCAGTCGGGGTATTTTTCCGCTGTTTCCAACACGATCCGGCTTAAGGCAGCCCCGGATACGTAGTTTTCAAGGCAACCTTTATTTCCGCACCGGCAGGTAGGTCCGTTAAAATTGATCACGGTATGGCCTAGTTCTCCTGCGCTGTACCTGCCGCTATTGATGATTTGACGGTCTTGAACGATGCCCAGAGAAACTCCAGTCCGTACCAGAACGGTTGCAACAACTCCGGATATGTGCGGATAGCTAAGCCAGGCCGTAGCAAGGGCTGTCGTGTTGCTATTGTGTTCTATAAATACGGGTGTGTTGAATGCTTTTTGGAGGAAAGGCCCGACGGCAATATTTTTCCAGTTCGGTATACGGGAATACTCGACCGCAATTCCATCGGTCAGGTTGATGCGGCCCGGAAGGCCAAGGCCGATTCCTTTGAGTTTAATTTTTGGCTTGCCTGATATTTTCAAAAGGGCACGGACGGACTGTTCGAGTGTTTTAAGGATCGTGTCGACGGAAGCCCCCTGTTTGAATGTCGCTTGGTATTCGCAGACAGGGGTACATTCGAAATCGGTAAGGAGTGCTGTCAGTCGCCTGTCATAAATATCAATCCCTATAAAATAACCTGCGAGCGGGTTTATTTTCAGGCCGACCGGAGGGCGGCCTGCGGTACGGCGTTCCTCGAGGGGAGTGAGTGGGGTTTCCATGACAAGGCCGTCATTTATAAGCCGCTCCATTATGTTGCCGACGGTGGCTGGATTCATGTTGAAACGTTGCGAAATGATGTGGCGGGGAACCGGAGAAAACCTCCGGATGTAGTCGATGATAAAAAGTTTCTTTTCTATAAGGCCATTTCGCATAGCGCACATCTAATGCCAGCGGTCTGTTTGATGCGAGCCAAATTAATTCAAAAAAAAATAAAAATAAATTGACCGGATGGGTCTGAAGAGATATTAATTTATTTTTTAAATAAAAAGGATCGTTATGCAGAAGCAGTGGGATTTTAAACTTCCGGTCAGGGTGCGGTTCGGCTCTGGTGTACGGGAGGAAATAACCGCAGTGGTCGCGCAGTGCGGGGAGCGGGTTGTTCTGGTTGGAGATGCCGGAGTGGCGGAGCTCGATTTTTTTAAAGAGATGAAGAACAGAATCGGCCTCTGTACAGTATTTACTGATGTGGAGCCGAATCCAACGGTGGCAAATGTGGATGCGCTTGCCGGGGTTATTCGTGAAGTCAATGCGGACGTCGTGGTTGCGGTAGGCGGTGGCAGTGTGCTGGATTGTGCAAAGGCGGCCTGTTGTTTGGCCTGTACCGAAGAACCCAGTGTAAGGGTCTTTCATACAGAGGGGAAAAAGTTCGGTCGGGATCGGGTGCCTTTGATTGCCGTGCCGACAACCGCTGGTACCGGTTCCGAAGTTACACCGTTTGCGGTGCTTGATGATCGGGAAAAGGGTGTGAAGGGACCGATTGCTTCTGATTCATTTTATCCGCGATTAGCCCTCATTGATCCGGAGCTGACCTATTCGCTTCCCTTAAAAATAACGGCTGCAACCGGACTGGATGCCTTGTCGCATGCAATGGAAGGGTATTGGTCGAAAAATCACCAGCCGATTTGCGACCTAATGGCAATGGAAGCTGCCCGCCTGATATTCAAAAGCCTGCCTGTGGTGTACGCAGACCCGTCCAATGCAGAGTCTCGTGCGGCGATGTCCTATGCCGCACTGCTGGCCGGCATGGCTTTTCAGCTGCCGAAAAATGCAATGGTACATGCCTGTTCGTTTCCATTGTCAAACCGGTTCCATATGCCGCATGGGACAGCTTGTGCATTCACCTTGGAATTTGCCCTGAAATTGAATGCTCCAGCTATGGACGGACGGATGGAAGCGTTTGCCCGGTATTGCGGATTTTTTTCCATTGAAGAAATGTCTGCCGTCATTCGCAATCTCAAAGTGAACGGCGGGTTGCCATGCACTCTGAAAGACGCCGGGATCCCGAAGGCAGAGGTTTCTCGGCTGGTCGAGGAGAGTTTTCATCCGTTGATGAATAATAATCCGGTTCCGGTGACTGCGCAGATTTTATTTCAGATGTATGAGGAGCTGGCCGTCTGATGGATCCTTTACTTGCCATTTTACTGTTCGGGGTGGTGGTGTTCCTTACGCATATGCTGGAGGGAGTCACAGGATTCGGCTGTACAGTGCTGGCTTTGCCCTTCGCTGCGGCCTTGCTGGGTCTTCATACGGCTGTGCCGGTTCTAGTTGTGCTGGGTTGGCTTCTGGCTATTTACATCGTGGCGAGGTCGTGGCGGCATATTCAATGGAAGCCCTTTCTGTTTATCGTTCTGCATGCCGCCATCGGATTGCCGATCGGTATGCTACTGTTCGATAAGTTGCCGGAAACAGGACTTAAAGCATTACTTGCGACTTTTATGGTGGGGGTCGGGTTCCGAGGATTTGTCAAAACATGGCGCGCTGGTCACAAACTGCTGGTTGCAAAAGACACGCGCTCTGTCTGGATGAGGCTGGTGCTTTTGACTGGCGGGGTGATTCATGGAGCCTTTGGCACCGGCGGCCCTTTTGTTGTTATTTATGCAGGCCGGGCGTTGCCCGATAAGTCCTTGTTCCGGGTTACGCTTTGCCTGCTGTGGACGGTTTTAAATACCATTCTGATTGTCAAATGGACTGTGATTGGCGGGGTTTGGAATCCTCAGATCATGAAAGCCATCACGGCAGCACTTCCTTTTCTTGTTGCCGGGATCGCCGTGGGCGACTGGCTTCATCACCGGGTGAATGAACGATTGTTTCGGATGATGGTATATGGGGTGCTGTTTCTGGCAGGAACGGCTGTTTTTTATGGGTTAGTAATGGGCAAATAATAAGGAGAAGAATGTGAGTGAAGAATTTGATCAGTGTAAAGCAGAGCGCATGGCGGCGGAATGGCGTTATATAATTACTGATATGATCTGCCGAGCGGGATCGGGGCATATTGGCGGGGCGCTCAGCCTTGTAGAAATTCTGCATACTTTGTACTACCGGGTCATGCGTGTCGATCCTTCGAATCCGGCGGCTCCCGGTCGAGATCGGCTTGTATTGTCAAAGGGACATGCCGCGCCGGTGCTTTATGTCGCGCTTGCTTATAAAGGATTTTTTCCAGCGGCTTGGCTTGGCACGCTTAATGCCGACGGCACCAGACTGCCGAGTCATGCGGATGCCCGCAGCGTTCCCGGTATAGACGCAACAACCGGCTCTTTGGGGCAGGGACTTTCGGTTGCTTGCGGAATGGCGAAGGCAGCGAAGACGAATGAGCAGTTGCACCATGTGTTTTGCATAATTGGCGACGGCGAAAGTAACGAGGGCCAGAACTGGGAAGCAGCCATGTTCGCTGCACATCACCGGCTGGACAACCTGATCGCCATTACGGATTACAATAAATTTCAGATCGACGGCTCTACCGATGAAGTACTCGGTCTTGAACCGCTTGCAGACAAATGGCGAGCCTTTGGATGGGAAGTGTTTGAAATGGATGGGCATGATTGGGATGACATTTACAGCAAACTTTCCAAGGCCAAAGCCGTGAAAGGCAAACCTGTCATGGTAATTGCCCACACGATTAAAGCGAAGGGGTGTCCGCTGGTTGAAAACACTGCGGGGAGTCACAACATCAGGGTGCCCGATCGCGCTTCGCACGACCGCTATTTAGAATCCCTTGCGGTACAGGACGTCAAACTTCCTTATTAAAAAGAAATTATACGGAGAAAATAAATGAGTGATTTGCATAAAATGGAAATGCGGGCGGTATATGCTGCGGTGTTGAACGAGCTGATGGATAAAAATCCTGATGTGATGTGTCTTGAGGCGGATTTAGGAAAAGCCTCCGGCACCAATCCGGCGGTTATTGCGGCTCATCCGAAAAATCATGTAAATGCCGGTGTCGCCGAAGCGAATATGATCGGTGTCGGAGCGGGTTTGGCAATTGAGGGGAAAATCCCTTTTTGTGCGAGCTTTTCCTGTTTCGCCTCACGCCGAGTTTACGACCAGATTTATCTCAGTGTGGCATATGCCAACACGAACGTAAAAATTGTCGGAACGGCCACGGGAATCACGCAGGGCCCCAACGGGGGAACACACATGGATTTTCAGGATTTAGCGACGATGCGAGTGATGCCGAACCTGCATGTGTACAGCCCCTGCGATGTCTATGAGTTGCGTGCGATGATGTATCATATGGCGGCTTCTAAGCAGCCGGTCTATATGCAGTTGGTTCGCTCGCAGGTTAAAAAAGTTTTTGATGAAAACTATGTCTTTGATCCGGAGCGTGCTGTGGTACTGCGCACAGGAACGGATGTCACACTGGTTTCGACCGGCTATATGACGCAGTTTGCTGTTGAAGTTGCTGAGCAGCTGAAAGCAGAAGGTATTTCGGTTGAATTGCTGCATTACGGTTCCGTAAAGCCCTTTGATGAAGGCACGTTGATTCGGTCTGCAAAAAAAACCGGTGCGGTTGTAACGGTTGAAAATCAGCATATTATCGGCGGCCTCGGCGGTGCGGTTTGTGAAATATTGAGCGAAGTTTGTCCGACAAAAGTTAAACGTCTTGGCATCCCTGACCAGTTCGGTGAGGTCGCTACAGAACAATATCTGTTTGATAAACACGAATTCGGCCCTGCACATATTGCTAAAGCCTGCAGGGAAATGGCCAAAGCAAAAAAATGAAATTGCGATTTCCTGTAATCATGCCGGACGGCGCTCTAAACGAGCGTCCGGCCGTATTACAATGAAAAGAAATCAGGTTTATGAGTCTTATAACCGTCATTTTGTCAGGATGTGTGCTGGGAGCTGCGGCCGTGGTGCAGGGCTCTGTCGGGTTCGGCTATGCGTTGTTAGCCACGCCTCTGCTGGTCTGGTTAGGCATTCCTCTTCAACAGGTCATCGTGATGGTTGCGGTTGGATCCCTCATTCAGTCTTTTTTCGGAGTACGCTGTCTTTATGCATCCATTCCCTGGAGGCAGGCCTGGATAGCCACGGGGTTGCGCGTTGTGTGGCTACTCGCCGGGCTGTTGATTTTGAAGAAGCTGATCACGCTCGATTCCCGGTACATTCGCTTCACAGTAGGCGCGATTATTTGCCTGCTGGTGGGTATTCAGGCTGTCTGGAAACCGAAGCCGGTTGATAAAATCCATTGGGGATATACGGCGACGGCTTTCTCGGCCAGCGGTTTGCTCGCCGGAATGGTCGGGATGGGTGGGCCGCCTTTGGTGCTTTGGGTGATGGCGCACGACTGGCCGCCTGAAAAAATCCGGGGATTTTACTTCGCAACGTTTCTGACATTCATTCCAATTATGATTGGAATGATGTTTGTACTGCCGGGGTTCGGTCCGCTGTGGATGTCGGTGTTGACCGGACTGGCTTTTGCGCCGGTGATTTACTGTGGAGGCCGGATCGGGTTGGCTCTTGGCCATCGCATGTCAAGAAAGCGGCTCTATTGTTTGACCTGTGTCTGTCTGCTGGCCACAGGAATCAGTGCGATGGTGTCTTCGTTATAAAAAAGGTAAAAAAATGATCAACACAGACGTAAAATTAAAGAGAGAACCGGAAGATGCCGGACCGGCTATTTTCTCTTGTCAGGCGGGGTCAGGGAAATCAAGTCCTCCGCCTGTGACAACCGCTGGAGAACTTCGCCTGAAGTTGCGGCATCTGGCTGGTGTGCTGGCAGACTGCGGATACGCCGCCGTCGTTTTTTCCAGCGAGGGCGCCATGCGCTGGTTGACGGGGCTGAAACATCAATTGGGTGATATTGCGCCGGGTGCGGCTTCTCCGGTTCAGGCGCTGGTGCAGGTTTCCAGCACGGATTCGTTCAAGATAACGGTTGTTTCAAAGACGTTTGAAATGCCTCGACTGAAGGACGAAATTCCATCGGTCTTTAAACTTTTTCCAGGAATTGAATTCAATTTTTCAGAGACAGTTCCTCCGCTGACAGCATCGACCGCAACCGCCGATTCAAAAGATTATTTGGCCGTGATGGATCGGATTGTCCGCCCATTGCCGGGCGGGCTCGAAGGCAGCTCATTTAAAAAGCTGGAGTGGTTGTCGGGGACTGCGATGCAGGCGCTGGGAGAGACGGCCGGGCAACTCAGAGAGGGCATGAACGGACTGATGGTGCGCGGTCTGTTGCTGGATAATTTAGCCGCCCGGGGTGTGGATGCTAATCTGGTTCTGATTGCGCTGGCCGGGCAGGAACTCCATTTGCATCCGATCGCTTCAGCGCAGTATCGGGTTCGTCCTGAAAAATGGATGAAACTGGTGGTTGGTGCGCGGTATGCCGAACATATCGTGTCGCAATCTTTGATGGTGAAACTGGGCGGGTCGGTGTCGGATCGTGAGGCGGATGTTTATCGGGCTTTGCAACAGGCTGCGGTTGAGTATGCCGACCTTTACCGTGAGAGTGTGAGAGAGAGCGATATTTATGCGGGGATGGTCGAGCGTTTTAAAATGATAGAGAACGACACTGGCTTAAGTGGCTTCGCTCAGTCTGCCACGTTACATCATCCCGGAGGAGGAACCTCACCGCTAGGCAACCGGGATCGTATGATTGATCCCGCTGGCACCCGTCGACTTGAATCGTGGACTCAATTTGCCATTAATCCCGTCGATACACTATTGGGGTTTAAAGTTGAGTTACAAGGAATTGTTCGGCCTGACGGGGTTGCGCCATTGATTCTCGATATGAGTCAACTGGCGCCTGCTCTTTCGTTTCGGAAGGTGACATCAAGCAACGGAACCACGGCCTTATTGCCGGATTTGATGGTGATTTAAAGAAGTAAAAAAGGAGACGCATGAAAATAATTGTGGGATCGGCCGTAAAAGGTCTGGCGCTTAAAACAGCGATCAAAAAGCATCTTGAATCACAGGGGCATGAGATCATTGATGTCGGATGCTTCAATGCCGACAAATTCATCAAATATAATTCCGTCGGGGAGCGAGTCGCAAAAGCGTTGCAGTCCGGCGCAGCCGAAATCGCAATCAGTTGCTGCGGCAGTGGAACCGGGGCCAGTATAAGCGTCGGAAAATTCAAAGGAGTTCTGGCCTGCTCCTGCGAGTCGGTCGCTACGGCGAGAATGATCCGGGTGGTTAACGGTGCGAATTGTCTGTGCATGGGCGAATCCGTCGTCAGCGAACAGCTTGCGTGTGAAATGGCCGATGCGTTCGTTGGCGCAAAGTTTCAGGATGCGACCGGCATTTCGCCGGACGTGTTGAATTTTTGGAAGGAAGCTCGCGATGAAATGGTTGCTCGCGGAGAACCGGCTCGGAACAGGGAACTCGAAACACTTTAAAAAAGGAACCCAGATGAAATTTGTTAATGCGAAAGCAATGGTCGAAGCCGCAAGAGATGGCGGGTATGCGATCCCGGCATTCAATGCCAACGGAGCAACGTATGATATCGCCCGGGCGGCACTGGAAGCGGCGCAGGAGATGAAATCCCCCCTGATTCTTCAGTCCTACGAACCGAATATGGAGTATCGTGGATTCAATTATTTTTGCATCATGGCCGGCCATCTAATGGACGAACTGAACATCACCGTTCCGGTCGCGTTGCACGTCGACCATGGGCACACGTTCGACAGCGCAGCGAAGGCGTTTCAGGCCGGATTCACTTCGTTTATGTTCGATGCTTCACATGATCCGCTGGACGAAAATATCTGCAAAACCAAGAAAGTGGTCGAGCTGGCCCGGATTCTGGGATGCTCCGTTGAGGCGGAAGTCGGATATGTCAAAGGCAACGAGCCGTCCAGGGAAAAACGCATCGGCCGGATCGCGGTTGCTGAAAAGCCGTCGATAACACCTGCCAAAACCGATCTGGCGGAAGCCAGGCGGTTTATGAGCGAAGTGGATGTGGATATGCTGGCGGTTTCTGTCGGTACGACACATGGAGTTTATCAGAAGCAGACCGAGATTGATTTTGAGCTGCTGAAGAAACTGCGCAGCGCGCTGGATGTTCCGCTGGTACAGCACGGAACCTGCGGCATTTCGATGGAGGATGTTTCCAAGCTGGTGCAATATGGCATGAACAAGGTGAACTTTGGCGAGGCCTTCCGATTTAACTATATCAAGTATTTCAATGAACTGACTGATTCCATGGAGCATCTGTGGCACGCCTGGCGGATTATGCGGGAAGTAAAAGATCTGCTGAAGAAAGACATGAAAGAAATCATCAGAGCCGTAGGCTCGGAAGGAAAGGCATAATGAATATTTTTACAGATCATCCAAAGCCGAAAGTGAAAATCGGGGTTTTGTTTCTGAAGCGCAAACGCGCCGGGTTCGTGCCGGAATGGGGCGACCATATTGAAGGGTTGGTGCGCGGGCAGTTGAAGAACTCCCCCTTCGACGTGTTCATTCCGGAAGGGAAAGTTGTCGACGGCATCTCAATGCGGCAGGCTATGAAAGTCTGTGAAGACAAAGGCTGTCAGGTCTATATTGCACTCCAACCGACGATGAGCGATGGGCGTATGGCTCCGGTTCTTGCTCAGCACAGCCGTGCGCCGGTTGTGTTCTGGGCAACACCGGAAAAGCAGGAGGGGTCCATGATCAGCGCCTGCTCACTGGTCGGTGCCCACACCTTTACCGCCACGCTGGCCCAGACGGGACATCCTTTTGAGTTTGTTTATGGCATGCCCGGGGAAGCTCAAACGGTGCGGGATTTCAGCAACGCGGTTTACCGGGCCTATGCCTATTCACTTATCCGCAACGGCAGCGCCGGGCTGGTCGGTTATCATGCACCCGGGTTTATTGATATGCACGTTGATCCCGCGTCAATGAAGGCAAATCTCCATACCGAGTTATTCCACATCAGCATGCATGAGTTTATTGACAGCATTCACGCTGTCAGCGATGAAGCGGCCAAGGCCGATCTCAAAAAAATGAAACAGCTCGGGTTGCTGTGTGAGGATGATATCAGTGAAGCCGACCTGCTGCTGTCATCGAAGTATTACCTGTGCATGAAAGAAATGATGGATACTCTGCCGCTGAACGCGCTAAGCGTAAGGGATTGGCCTGAACTTTCTTCCACTCAATGGCCGTATCTGGCCATGGCCCGGCTCTCCTCCGAAGGCTATGCCGTCGCCTGCGAAGGCGATACCGACGGCGCTCTGAGCTGCCTGCTTGGATACGCTGTTGGCTGCGGAGCCTGCTATTTGTCCGACTGGCTTGAACATGACGAACACCATATTACGTTGTGGCATGGCGGTGCCGCGCCGTTTCAGATGTGTCAGGGGCTGGACAGCAAGGTTCCTCCGAAGATCGCCCGCCACTTCAACAATCGCAATCCAGCGGTGGTTGATGCCACGCTCAAATCCGGCATGCCGATCACGCTCTTCCGCCTGTGGCACCTGAACGGAAAGTATCTGTTCACAGCAATCGAAGGGGAAACCGTTGAACCGAAACGTCATCTTAAAGGAACCAACGGAACAGGCTGTTTTGACTCAGTCGATATCAACGATTATTTCATCCGAATGGTTAAAGCGGGATTCCCTCACCATCCGGTTATTGCCGAAGGGCACGTGAAGAAACATCTTTATGCTCTGATGGAAAATCTCGGCATCGAATGTAAGGACTGAATATGACAGTGTGTACGAAGATACCGCGGCAGGCATGGTCAATTGGAATGACGGATCAGCCGGAGGTCAATGCAACACCGGCACGTCCAACACTCCAGAGTTGCGGTTCATATCAGGGCGCGCCCCTTGGCGGGTTTGGTACAGGCGGTATCGTCCGGAGTTATCGCGGAAGTTTTAACCGGTGGACGGTCAAGGCCGGGGCGGTAAAGAATTTCTGTATACCGGAAAATATGTTTTCCGTCCGGACTCAATTTGACGGTGAAGATCCGCAGGCTGTGGCCTTGCATCCTGGATATCCGCGTCAGAGACCGGACGACAACTCTTCTGGAGCTGATCTGTCCGCCTGGAACTGGAGCTACTCCGGCAAGGGGGCCGCATACTATGCACTTTATCCGAAGGCCTGGTATCACTATCCGGCAAATGACGAATTGGCGGTTGAGCTGCTGTGCGAACAGTTCTCGCCGATTCTTCCCGGGCGATATCGTGAGACCAGCCTGCCTGTCGGGGTATTTGATTGGAAGATAACCAACCCTCATGACCGTCCGGTGGACGTGTCACTGATGTTCAGCCTTGCCAATATGGTTGGCTGGTTCAATGACTTTTCCCGCGATAAACCGCACAGCAAAAGCGGCGGAAACTGCAACCGGCTTGTTGATGATAGCGGCTGTTGTGGCATTGTGATGGAGCGCGCCGGCAACGGCCTGAATATCCGGGAGGGCCTCGGGCAGTTCTGTATTGCCACCGCACCGGCAGAAAATCGGAATGTTACAAGGCGTCTGGCCTTTCCTTCATCCGTAACAGACGGAAGCGACATCTGGAAAGATTTCGTCAGCGATGGCAATCTGGACGACAGACCCGGCTACAGGACTGTTCCGGAAGCGGATATGGCGGGCGCCCTCTGCGTAAAATTACGGCTTGAACCAAAAGAAACGCAATCTGTACCGATGGTGCTGTCGTGGGATCTGCCGCTGATCGAATTCGGAAATGGTCGTGAACATTGGCGGCAGTATACCCGCCATTTTGACCGATCCGGGGAAAATGCGGTTGCGCTTGCTACGGAAGCGTTGAATAAATTTCCGGAATGGGCGCAGGAAATTGACAATTGGCATCAAACGGTTATTCGCGAGAATCCAACGATGCCCGATTCCTTTTTCGCGATGCTTTTCAATGAATCCTATCTGGCGGTTGACGGGCTGACGGTCTGGACAGATGGAACTAAGGAAAATCCCGGTCAGGATTCAATTTTTGCGGTTATAGAGTGCCCTGACTATCCGTATTATTGCACGCTGGATCTCTGGATATACGGTTCATTTCTGTTTATGTACTATTGGCCGGAACTGGAAAAGAACGTCATCAGACGCCTCGCCGCCGGTGTATTCCGCGAGGACGACTATTTGCGGAATTGTATGTCCAGAGGGCATTTATTTCAGTCAAATATAGCTGGCGCCGTTCCTCATGATCTTGGCGATCCGAATGACGATCCCATATTTTCCATCAATAACTACAGCTGGCAGGAATCCAACAAGTGGAAAGATCTGAACTGCCAGTTTGTTCTGAATATTTACAGGGACGTTATTTTCCTTAATGATGACGAACTGTTGCGAGAGACCTGGCCAGCGGTAAGGGCGGCATTGCGGTACCTGAAAAAATTCGACACAGATCATGACGGGTTGATCGAGAATGATGGCACTCCCGACCAAACGATGGATAACATTCCTATGAGGGGGCCAAGCTGCTATTGCGGCGGGTTGTGGCTCGGTGCGATCAGCGCGGCGGTCAAAATGGCCGAACGGATCGGCGACCAGACCTTTATAACGGAATGGCGCCCCATAGCGGCTTCTGCCGGCAAGGCATTCGAGGAGAAGCTTTGGAATGGGACAAATTATCGGCTGGATACAGAAGGAGAGTCGCCGGACGCACTTTTTGTCGACGGGCTGTTCGGTATCTGGTTCGCCGGTATCTGCGGGTTGAAAAATCTGATTTCTCCCGACCGTTATCGCGCACATCTCAGCAGGGTCTATCAGCGTAATTTTGTCGAATACGGACGAAATGTCGGAGCCGTCAATATCACCGGCTGGAGACAGGCGGGGCAATCCGGGGAGAGCAACTTCAATACAAAGGAATGTCAACGCAGTGAGATTCTGTATGGCCTGAATCTTTCCTTTGCCGGGCAGCTTCTGGATGCCGGGCTGAAACAGGAGGCGGATGCATTGCTGGATTGTCTGTACAACACGGCCTACAAGAAATTCGGGCTGTGGTTTCAGTCTCCGGCGGCATGGACTGAAGATGCGCGTTTTCGCGCCATCATTAATTTCCGTCCCCTGATTATCTGGGCCTTGATCAGCCGGAAAGATTGACCGGGGTACAATGGACGGCTCGGCTACCGTTTAATCGGAGTGCCAACAATCAGGAACTGCCCGGCGTAGAAGGATTCCCCGGCGGGTAACTGTTTAATGGTGTAGCGAACTTCATGGTCTCCGGGTGATTGTGCAGGAAGGTACCAGAAGCGCGAGTTCTTGCGTTCCGCGGTTTGCTTGCGTTCCATAGTAATCGGCTGTTTTCCATCTATAACGGCCTCAACGACCATGCCATCGCCGCATGGGATATCGCTAAATCCGACGGTAGTTCCGTTCCATCTGACCGTTATGGTTTCTCCGATTTGATTGCACTTTACTGCTTTGCGCAACATGTCTTTGGTACGCTTGACATTGTAATTTACGTCTTCCTCATCCACAGAAACCCAGCCGGCACTAAGTTCCGTCGCGTTGACTGGAAGCAATGATGCGGTTTCCCAGCAGTTTTGATCTAACGGTTCACCCAATGTGTGTTTCATCACGTTCGCTTGGCTCTGCATTTTAAGCATGGAGCGGGCGATGATCTTACCGTATATCTGGTGTCCTTCATCGCCGGGATGGGTTCCGTCTTTGGAAAACAGTATCTTGCCTTGTTCCGGTTCAGCGGCCTTAAAGGTCAGTTTTCCTTCCTTTTCGAGTTTTGCGATTTCGACTCCCAGATCAATGCTCGGAATGCCGTAGTGATTAGCTATAGTTTCCATTTTTCGTCCGAACCCTGGCGTCTTTCCCGCCTGAATATCTTTGAGCATCGGCAGCGAGATTGTGTAAATGAGGCAGATGTCTGTTTGAGGGTTATCCCTCCAGATTTGCCGCACGACGCCTTCAACAGATTCGCGCTCGAAGCCCCCGCCGCCATTTACCCGGCACTCCAGAAAAACCAGATCCGGTTTGTTTGGCAACACATCGGCATCGAGCCGGCAGGCAGAAAAATCCGACCCTGTTCCTGAGATAGCCGCATTAATTTCCACAAAACGGGCCTTTGGATACTGTTGCTTAAACCAGGCCATGGTCTTGACCCTCCAGCCGTTTGCTTCAGTGATACTGCCTCCGAGGTAAGCAATCCGGATCTCTTTTTCCGATTGAATTTTTACAAAAAAGTTAGGGATTCCGTCTCGCATCCTCAATTCTTCTGCTGTGACACAGTCATATGTGTAGGAGTCTGCAGCCGCAAAAGCTGAGACGTTTAATAATAAAACCAAGCAGGAAAAAACCTTCGTCTTTATTTTCATTTGCAATCCCCTTGTTATTAAAAATTAAAAAAATATATTAATTAATCCATCAATGGTGTCGGCGGGTCAACTAAAAATGAGGTGCATGGTGCGTAGTTCAATGGCTGTTTATCTGTTGCTGGGGTTTATCGCTTTGCAGCCGCTCCGATCCGCCACTCTTGCAGAAGGGTCAGGACTCACGGTTCCTGTAAGAAATCAAGTGCAAGCTGATGCGTCTGCGGTTGCTGAAGATGTGGATAAAAAATACGGAACCATTTGTTTGTTGGAGAACGATGAGAATCCTGCAGGCGAATTTTCACAATGTACTTTTGTGTATACTGCCGGTAGCGAAGGGGTGAAAATAGGTGAGTCGATTTGTTTGAGATGGGATTACTGGAGGACGGCATCCGCCTTTGAACCCAAGCCTGAAGTAGATATTAAAACGCAGAACGGCGCGGTTCTGAGTGGTGTCGCTGAACCCTATAAAAATGCAACCTGGCCCAAGCCTATATACACTCCGCTCGCTGTTTTGAAAGTGGACGCCTGCAAAATCCTGCCTGGAGAGAAAGTCCGTATTGCATTTTCCATGCGGTTCCCTGAGGTGAATAATTTAGAGGGCGGAATTTATGCCTTTATACTGACTGCCGATGGCAAGGAAATCCGGCTAAAGAACAGAATTCGTCTCAGTGCATGCAGCCGGGCTCCCGGGAAACTGTTCTGTACTGCTGAAGCGCGCCCGGTCAAGGGACAGAAAGGGCGGGTTACCATTGCGGTAACGGATAAATACGATAATCCGGTCACAAACTTCTCGGGTACGGTTCAAATATCTTGCAGTGCGGAAACCGACCTTCCCATGTCCTATACGTTTAAAGAATCGGATCGGGGCTTTAAACATTTTGAAGCCATCTTTCAGCCGGATGTGGTAACCAGAATTACCGCGTCGTATAAATCAATAAAAAGTGTAAGCAATCCGGTATTGCCCCGGGAAAAAACAGAACCGGGGATCTTCTTTGGGGACATTCATGTTCACTGTGAGATTTCAACGGACGCTGTGGGCTCGCCGGATCATGCGTATGAACATGCGCGTAATTTTTGCGGCTTGGATTTCGCGGCGTTGTCAGATCACTCGCCCCGGGAGGAAAAGTATAAGGAGTTGATAGCGGCTGGCAACCGGCATAACGTGCCTTTGCATTTTCCCACCATGATCGGGTTTGAATGGAGTTCTGGGCGCTATGGACACCGGAATGTTTATTATCCTGATGACAAAGGGCCAGAGCAGCCTAAAGGCGGCGACAACACGGCCCCTTGGTGGAAATTTCTTGATGAACACCATGTGCGAGCTCTCACTGTTCCTCATCATTCTAACATGCGGGGTGGCCTGAAGGCGGATGGGTCGTATGTGTGGGGCCCTTTGGATTGGTCAAAGAGTAATGATAAATACCAAAGAATCGTTGAAATTGATCAAAACCGAGGATCTTCTGAAGCCCCCGGCGGCCCGAATCCGGAGCTTCGTATTGTTTTTCCTGAGGATGTTGGATCCAGTGTGCAGACCGCGCTGTCAATGGGCCACCGGCTGGGGTTTATCGGTTCAACGGATACGCATTGGGGTCGGCCCGGTATTGGTGAGGGAATGGCGGTAATCCTCAGTTCCGAATTGGCGAGGGAATCCCTTTTTAACTCTCTGTATGACCGCCATTGTTATGCGGTCAGTGGAGCGCGTATCCTTGTATTTTTTACCGTAAACGGATTTCCGATGGGAAGTGAAATCAAGCTAAGTCCGAAAGACCAGAGAACTATTTCCTTTCGTGCAATCGGCACCGGTAGCATAAAAAAGGTCGAGCTTCTTCGAAATAATGAGGTAATTAAAACTTGGGATGGTACGGGTGATGATATAAGCGGCGGGCTGTCTGTTACAGACGAGCTGGGCAGGGGGGAATGGTACTATATTCGGATAACACAGGCAGATGCTCAGATGGCCTGGTCCAGTCCGGTCTGGGTGGATATAAAAAAATAAAGGTGAACGAGCCTCCGTGCGGCAGGAGCCTTCGGCTGGATGATCTGCGTGTGGTTTGCAAGGGATTTCTGCCAGCGGAGATTTTGTATTATTATAAAAATTAAAGTTTTCTTGCCACCATCAAAAAAATCAACTCTACTATCACACTCAGCTGGCATGAAAAACACGGGATCGTTTAACGGGAGAATAAATCATGAGCGGACATCATATTCCAGGCAGTCTCAAGTTGGATTTTTTTACAGAAGAGGATCTTCAGGCGACTAAAGGAGCCGAGGAGAAAAAAATACGTTTAGCGGTCATTGGCGCAGGTGCTATGGGACAAGAGCATATCTGGACCGCCTTGAGGACAAAGCGTGCGGTTGTCCGCGGACTCTATGACCCCAATGAGCTGAGTTTGCAATCCGCAGCCAAATGGTTCGCGGATTATTCCAGTGTCATCAAATACCGCAGTATAGCAGAAGCGGTAGCCGACCCAGAGGTCGATGCTGTCATTATTGCCACCCCAAACTACACACACCTTGAAGTGGTACAGGAGGTTGCTGCCAGCGGTAAACCGATTTTGTTGGAAAAGCCGATGACGACGACGAGTCGCGAAGGTTGGGAAGTGGTGAAAATAGCAGAAGCTTATCCTTCTGTTTTTCAGGTGGGTTTGGAATACAGGCAGAAATGTACATACATGCTGGCTATTGATGAGTTGAACAATCGAGGAACGATCGGCAAGCCATGTATGATCTCTATGATCGAGAACAGATTTCCTTTTCTGGATAAAGTAGGACAATGGAATAAATTTTCGAAGTATTCCGGCGGAACTTTAGTCGAAAAATGCTGCCATTATTTTGATTTATTTAATGTTTGTGCCGGACCGGATGCCTTGCCGGTCAGTGTCTATGCCAGCGGGGGAGCGGCCGTGAATTTTCTGGATTTTGAATTCCGCGGGGAAAAATCAGATATTCTGGATCACGCATTTGTTCTGGTTGAATACGACAATGGAGTCCGCGCCTGTCTGAACGAGTGTATGTTTTCCTATGGTGTTGCCGATTCGGAAGAGCTCATTATTAACGGCACGGCCGGACGGATTCGCGTTGTGGATAAACCGGATCATAAACTGGAAATCTGGCGACGGGGTAATTTGCCCAGTTTCTGCGGGCATGTAACATTTCCGCCGCATGTAGCAGAAACCGGTAATCATGGCGGATCGACGTTTCTTGAACACGAAACATTTTACGATGCAATTGCAGGGAAGCCGGTGTGTTATCCGACTGCACGCGACGGATTCTGGTCTGTGGTGGTAGGAGAAGCCGCTGAGCGTTCGATCCAATCGAAGGCGATTGTAAAAATATCGGATATTCTTAAAGAGGCCGGGGCTGCCGGGGCTACCCGGAGGGTTTAGTTAACAATACGCGGGGTGGATACTAATCGGAGACTGCTCCGACGGTTGAATCAGAGTATTCTGTAGTCATGAGGCTGGCTGGGTGTTGAGACTCGCTTCAAATGACGAATAATCATGAGAGGGTTCAAATGAGGGATTTAAAAAGTACCGCAAGCAGTTATGACCTACCGTTAAGTATTGGCCGTATTGTCGGCTACAATATGGGAAAAGCTATCGAGATCGTCATGATCAGTACACTGAGTATTGTTGTGATGCCTTTTTATAGTATAGACCTTAAAGTTAATCCGGCTTGGCTTGGTGCGGCGATTGCGATTCCCCGTTTTTTGGACTCGATTCTTGATATTGCGATGGGGTGGGTCTCAGACAATACCAAAAGCCGCTGGGGGCGTCGTCGGCCATGGATGTTTCTTGGCGGATTGATTATGGGTCTTTCTTTCTGGTTAACCTGGACCCCTTCACCGAGCTGGGGAGAAACTGGGATTCTTGTTTACTTTTTTATAATGAACTCACTGTTTTATGTAGGGGCGACTCTGTATTTTGTTCCCTACTACGCACTGGGGAACGAGCTGTCGATGGACCCCGATGTCCGCGCGCGCGTGATGAGTAATAGAAGTTTGATATGGGGGCTGGTTACCCTTGTGACGCCATGGGCTTATAAATTGTTTTATTGTCCGATATTCGGCGGAAACGTACTTGAGGGTGCTCGCACGGTCGGACTGATTATCGGAGTTATTTGTGTGATTCTTTCCATTGTTTCAGTGGCCGCCTCCAGAGAAAACCCGGCGGTAATGAAACAAGCTTATATCCCTCTGCGGACGGCTTTAACGGAGTCGCTTAAGTGCCGTCCTTTTTGGATTATGATGGCAGTTGCTACGTTGACCATGCTTGGTTTTTCGCTGGTGGGCGGATTTAATATATTTGTGGGCACATATCATATATTCAATGGCGACAGTGCCGCTATGGCTAAATTATGGGGCTATATTGGAATGACTTGGGGGATTAGTGCGGTCGTATTTTCAATTTTTATCAAAACAATCATTAAACAAATCGGTGATAAGCAAACTCTGTATCTTTCTATTTTATTGCTTACAGCTGGATCCGCGTCGAGCTGGTGGGCTTATAATCCACATTTCCCCATGTTGGCGGTGCTCACCACATTGCTTACTGCTCCGGGAGTTATTGGCATGCAAACGGTTACATTTCTGTGGTTAGCCGATATATGTGATTATGATGCATTGCAGGCTGGCGTGCGCCGGGAAGGTGTGTTCAGTGCCGTTAAGTCATTTGTTTTCAAATCATTAGTTGCAATTGCTGGCGGTGTCGCAGGCTTTCTTCTTGTTGTTGCAGGAATTGATACGAGTTTGCAGCAACAGTCAGAACAGGCGGTATCCAACCTTCGGATTATGTTTGCTGTTCTTCCGGGAGTACTGGCCTTATCAGCCATATATTTTGTCCATATCTATCCTTTAACGAAAGAGAAGATGGATGAAATCCGGCTTCGTTTGCAGGCAAAAGAAGCGGCGGAGTCGGGACTCTAACCTCTGCCGATAAGTTAAGGTTGACGTGCTAGAGACGATTTAGAAAAGGAACAATTATGCGAGGAAGTAAAAATTACACCACAGCGGTATTTGTCGTTTTCGCTACTGTACTTTCGGTCTTTACCGTTCATGTCAATGGGATGGGAACTGTCGTCCCAAAAGCGGATTTTTTCGTTGCCACCAACGGAAATGATGCTTGGTCGGGAACGCTCGCTGTGCCCAACAAAGCCGGTACAGATGGGCCGTTCGCCTCGCCGGGCCATGCACGCGATGCGGTACGCCGATTTAAAGCAGCGGGCACCAATGCTCCCATTACCATCCTGATTCGCGGTGGCACCTATTTCCTGAATGAACCGCTGGCTTTTACCTCTGCCGATTCCGGCAGCGAGACGGCGCCGATTATTTATGCCGCCTATCCGGAAGAAAAACCGGTCTTCAGTGCGGGTCGGGCCATCACAGGCTGGTATCCTTTGACAAACGGCCTCTGGGCGGTTGATGTTCCGGAAGTGCGTGCAGGATCCTGGTATTTTAACCAACTGTTTATCAACGGTGAACGGCGCACCCGTGCCCGAACCCCCAACGAAGGGTATCTGCGAACAACAGGCCCTTTATCGAAGAAATATAATAAAGAAGACCGCTACAGTCTGGAAACCTGTATCGGGTTTCGTTACGCGGATCAGGATCTGAAGGATTGGGATAATCTCGATGATGCTCAGATCGTTCTTTTTCATTCATGGACGACATCTCATCACTGGATAAAAAACCTCGATACGAGTAATCAAACCGTCCGTTTTACTGCGCCCAGCCGTTGGACGCCCAGCTACTGGGAAACACGCCAGCGTTATATTGTTGAGAATTACCGCGAAGCGCTTGATGTGCCGGGTGAATGGTATTTGAACCGGAAAACAGGACAGCTTCTGTATTTTCCTCTGCCGGGCGAGGACATGACAAAAGCGGTCAGTATTGCTCCGCGCCACAAGGAGGTGTTGCATTTAGAAGGCGATCCGGATGCCGGAAAATGGATTGAGTATCTGGTCTTTCGCAGCCTGTCTTTTCAGCACAGCGAATGGGATCTTTCCAAAGATAACAGCGCGGACGGACAGAATCATAGCGACATGAAGTCACAGGCGGTTTTTGCCCGTGGCCTGCGCCGCAGCGTCTTTGAAGGATGTGAGATCGCTCATGTCGGCGCGTATGCCATGTGGTTGGAGCGGGGATGCACAAGCAATCGTATACAACGCTGCCATATTTATGATCTAGGTGCCGGAGGGTTGCGTATTGGTGAGGTGAAGCTGCCGGAAAATGACGCATGGCAGACTGGAAATACGATCATTGATAACAACTGGATACATGACAGCAGCCATATTTTTCATGCCGGCATCGGAATCTGGATGACTCATAGCTCCTACAACCGCATTACCCACAATGAAATCAGCGATCTGGATTATTCCGGCATTTCCGTCGGCTGGCAATGGCAGTTCAATCCCACTACTGCGCACGACAACATCATCGAATATAATCATATCCATCATTTGGGCCGTGCGGTGCTCAGTGATATGAGCGGTGTCTATACGCTGGGGGTATCGCCCGGAACGCGGATTGCCAACAATGTGATTCATGATATCTACTCCTACAGCTACGGCGGATGGGGACTCTATAATGACGAGGGCAGTGAGTACACTGTGCTGGAAAGCAACATTGTCTACAATACGAAGAGCGAAGGCTATATATCCCACTGGGCCCGCAACAACACGCTACGCAACAATATCTTTGCATTAACCGGCGACGAAAGCATCCGTTGTGCCCCCAAGAATGAAGAGTTCTATTTCACATTCAAACAGAACATCGTATATCACTCAGGCAAAGAAATGCTTTTCGGGGACTGGACAAACGACAAGGCATACAACATGGACTCCAATCTTTACTGGAGTACCGGAGCTGCCGAGCCGAACTTCAACGGAGGAGCCTTCACAAATTGGCATGCACGGGGGCACGACCGGCATTCTGTCATTGCCGATCCCGGCTTTGTAAATCCCGCTGAATTTGATTTCCGGCTTAAAGAAAATTCCCCGGCACTGAAGCTTGGATTTAATCCTGTTGACGCAGGCCGGAAGGCGGGGCTTTACGGCGATGACCGCTGGGTTCAGGCCCCAAAGCAGATTATTCGTGTACCGTTTAAAATTCCATCCGGCGAAGGGTTTGCTCTGTCAGCGGGCGAAGGGTTTGAAAATACGGCGGTCGGCAGACCGCCTGATCTGGACTCCTTACGTTCTGGAAAATCAGGAGCACTGACCGTTACAGATCAGACCGCTGCAACGGGGAAGAACAGTCTGAAATTTTCAGATACTCCGGATCTGTCGCCGGCCTGGAGTCCGCATCTTTTTTATAAAGGGGCTTTCTGGAACGGCTCTGTTCGCCTTTCTTTTGATTTGCGTCTGGATCCCGGCGCGGCATTCAGCATCGAAACGCGCGATCATGGAAAATTCTACAGGACAGGCCCGTCATTGACGGTGAGCAGCAACGGGGATCTCCTTGCAGGTCAGCGGACGCTTCTTACATTGCCTTCAGATAAATGGATCCATTTTCAGATAGATTACGTTCTCGGGCCGGATAGTACGGGGAAGTTTGATTTAACTGTTATGCCGCCGGAGGGGCCGCCCCGCATTTTTCAAGGAATTGACACCGCTGGCCGTCCGAAAGCGTTGCAGTGGCTGGGGTTCATGAGTCCGGGAACGAACCGCACCTGTTTCTATCTGGACAATGTGAAGCTGGATGAACGGTCGGTAAAATAATTTCCGCGGAATCAACCAACCCTCAGAGTAAAAACAGATGACGCCTGCTTCCTGTCACGAATTTTATGTTGCACCTCAAGGGTCCGATCAGAATGACGGGATCAAGGATTCTCCTTTTAAAACGGTTGAACGGGCACAGCGGGCTGCGCGGAAGACCGATAAAAGCAAGCCGGGGAAAACGGTGGTGCATCTGCGCGGCGGCACGTATACCCTTGAACGAACGATCGAATTCGATGTGCGGGATTCCGGAACAGCGTCCCATCCGGTTGTTTATCAGGCTTATCCCGGAGAGCAGCCGGTTCTTAGCGGCGGACGGCACCTTGATGGCTGGGAAAAAGTCGGCAAGTTGCTCTATCAGGCTTCCACCGGCGGACTGGATTTTCGTCAACTCTATGTCAATGGCAGAAAAGCTTCCCGTTCTCGGTTTCCAAATCCGGGCAGCTATCTGAATCTGGCGGAATGGAACGAACAGAATCAGACGATTCTTTTGCCCCCCGGAACAGTGCGGGACTGGCAGCATTTTGATGAGGTGGAAATGTATGTCCAGATGCAGTGGAGCGTTGCTCTTATGCGGCTGGAAACCTTTTCAGTCAAGGCTCAGGGCGTTGAGCTGACCGTGAAAAATCCGGAACGGGATATGGTCTTCCGGCGCCGGTATCCTATGAAACTGCCGGGACAATCCTTTCACTTTGAAAATGCTCGGGAATTTATCGACCGACCGGGGGAATGGAGTCTCAGCCGCCGGGAAGGGATCTGCTGCTATCTGCCGAGAGCCGGAGAGAAAATGGACTCTGCTGAAGTGATTGTCCCTCAGCTTGAGACATTACTTTCCGTTAAAGGCACTCTGGATCAACCGGTGGAGTATCTGCGTTTTGAAGGGCTGACTTTCATGCATTCCAGCTGGACGATGCCGAGTGACCGGGGGTATCTCAATGTGCAGGCCGGGCAGTACAGTCTGGAGCCGACTGACAAAGATGTTCAATATGTCGGACGGCCTCCGTCTGCGGTTTATGTCGCCTGTGCGGGCCATCTGGTTTTCAAACGCAATGTGTTCAAAAAACTGGGGAGCACCGGTCTGGATTTGCATTACGGGACACACGACTGTGAAGTGGCGGGAAATGTTTTTTATGATATCGCCGGAACAGCGGTTTCTCATACCCGGCTGTCCGATCCGGATGTGGAAATCCATACACCGTACAATCCGGTCGATCAGCGGGATCTATGCGTCAACGACTGGATTCACAATAACTGGATTGAGTCGGTCGGGTATGAATACGGCGGCAGTGTCGGCATTCTCAGCGGCTGGCCGGTTGCGGTGAAAATTGAGCATAACGAGTTGCGGCATCTGGCCTACAGCGGGATCAGCGTGGGGTGGGGGTGGACCGCCGTCCCGAATGCCATGCACGACAACCTCATCCGGTGGAACCACATTGATAGTCCGATGGAGCTGTTTTCCGACGGAGCGGGAATCTATACGCTCTCGGAAATGCCGGGCAGTCTGATCTTCCGCAATGTGGTTTCCAATGTGAATGCATCCGGATGGGCGGTCGGTGCAGCGTCGCCCAAGTGCTACTACATGGACGAACGCAGCGGGGGCATTACCTTTCAGCAGAATTGCGCTTCGGCCGGAAGCGGGGTGGAGCGGTATCTTTTTAATCAACCGGGGGATATCCGGATCCTTCCCATGGATGCCTCCATGGTTCCGGACATTATCAAGAATGCCGGGCTGGATCCCGAATACCGTGACATTGGAAAACAGGCTGTTGATTGAAAAAGATATGGATGAGCAGAAGATCGATGGAGAAAGAATTAAAATAGAATTTCACGTCTGAATTCCGGAGCGATTCGCCGGGGCGGGTCATAACCTGAATGCAGACAGATGATGCAGTATCAACCAAACACAAAGGAAGCCGAATGAAGTATGTAATGATTTTTCACGCCAATTTGAACTATGCCTATCTCACACCGGATCAGTATGAATTTGTAATCCGCGAAGCCTATGAGATGACCATTGATACCATGAGGAAGAATTTTCCCGGCACCAAATATGTTTTTGAAGCGAGCGGGTACACCATTGAGATGATGGAAAAATATACGCCGGATGTGGTTGAAAAACTCAAAGCCGCCATCCAGAACGGCTCTTGCGAGTTCATGGGCTCCCCGTATGCCCATCCGATGTTGCCTAATTTTCCGGAAAAAGACGGCCTTTGGACGCTGGAATTTTCTCATCGGATCTATGAGAAGATTCTTGGCCTGCGTCCGGTCAGTTTCTGGAATCCGGAATGCGGCTGGCGGAGTTATGTTCCCGGGATTGTGCGGGATGCGGGATACAAATATCTGACCGGGGACTTTGAATCCTACAGTCGTTGCGAAAACGGCCCGTCCGGAACCCCGCAACGACCTGAAATCTATGCGAAGGAAGCCACCAAGGAAAAGAATTTTTACAATTTCGACTTCAAGTATGACCTGCCGTCAGATGACTACGCTCTGCACTATCCTTTTAATCATGTGCAAGGACTGGAGCCCGATGAGCTTAGAGTCTTTTTGAGATCCGATCGCGTGTGCCAGTATGCCGTTCGCTATTTCATGGGGATGAAAGGGTATTCCCACGAGGAATATCTGGCAACCATTGACCGTTATAGCGGGGATCGCAAAGGAATGGGCGAAGGCGCTTTGGTTATTTTTGCGGATGATGCTGAATATATCGGTACGAACGGCTGGTTTCGTTTGAAATATCAGAACGAGCCGGATCGGGTATTCGAGCGTGTTCCGGATGCCAAAGAAAAACTGATTGCACTGGTTGAAGCAGTTCAGCAGCGCGGGGAATTTGCCACCTTTGCAGAGGCGTGCGAGCTGACGCCTAATACACAGCCCATTACCTGGGATGATGATGCGGCCTGGCATGGAGCTCAGGCCAGCACCTGGGCCTCCACACCGATGGCCAGACTGCTTCGCCCGTGGCAGGATCTTATCCGCGAAAAACTCAGCCGGATTGAAATGCAGCTTCCGAAGCATGTTGCGGAAAAGAGCTGGTATCATCTGACCAACAGCTACAATAGCGATGGCCAATGGCCGCCTACGCTTCCGAACGCGCCCCATATTATTCACCCGTTCAACTACAGCTATTGTTTTGAGCATCTGTTAACGGCTCATCATCTGGTCGGGGGAGTTGAGCTTGACAGCCTTTCCACTGATGTGGCGGTTACGCTGGGAGAAATCCTTGATATGCAGAGCAGACTGATTCTGACAAAAGCGGAAAAACTGAAAACCGGTGGCAGTGAAACAGAGCGGAACAATGCCCTGCTGGCGGAGCAGCTTCTCCGCGTGGCTATGGAAAAGAAATCCCTTGCGGGATGCAAGACGCTGGATTCCGGGGAATACACGGTGAGAGCCAACGCCATGGTTGAAGCCCGCCGATTGGTCGGCGGAATCGAAATCGAACAGGTGTAGAAAGGAAACAGCTGGTTGTTTTTTAGCGGAAACGATCAGGGCCGTTCTGCCGGATACTTTTTGGCTGAGCTGAGTCGTCAGAGCCTGTAATAGATTAATTTAATTATTAAAATTTAAATTGCCATCCCGAGAAATAGTTATTATAACATCAGTCGTTGAGTGAAAATACGCACGGGAAGTGGTCGTGCGCTGAGACGAAAGAAACCGGAAAATGAAAGGAAGCAGAAAATGAAATGGATCAAAATAATCATGGTGGGTGCATGTGTGCTCGCAGCAGTCGGAGTCTCTTACGGAGGTATATTGTACCAACAAGACTTCCAGAGTTACTCAAACGGAGCTACCGGCTTCATCGGCAGTGGAAACGGCTGGACAGGCACAGGCATGACTTCAGGCCAGACCAACAGTATTGGCGGTGTCGGGTCTCTTTTCACAGCAAACACCCCTTCTCTGAGATCCTTGTATGTAAATGACAACATTACCACTAATCCTCTGAATCAGACGCTGATATACAGTTCAACGAACAGCGGCGCAACGTCGATATCCAATAACGGGAACGTAAAAATCTCGTTTGATTTTAACATAAGATCAAATGGAGCCCCTGGTTCGGCGGGCGTGACTCCCACGTTTGATCTTCGCGCGGGGAATGCGTGGGTTGCAACGCTGAATCTGGGCGGTACGACCAACCGTTATTTTCAAAATTTTGTTACCAACGCGTCCTCTATTAGTAGCGTTAGTGTCAGCACGGCCAACTGGTATCGCATAGAGATGACAATCGGCGATCTCAGCACGGCGACTGACACCTATAACTTGAAGGTGTGGCAAGCGGCACCGGCGGGCGGCTATAATCAAGCCGGTACCTTGGTGGTCGATCTTACTAATGTGGCGATGCGGGTTAATGCCTCCTATTTTGACGGGTTTGACTTCAGAACGCAGTCGACCAATACGGCATCTCTTTATAACATCGACAATATATCCGTCGTGACCATCCCTGAACCGGCTACAATCGGGATGCTGGTTTTTGGCGCGGGAGGGTTGGTGCTCATCCGCCGCCAGCTTGCCGGTCGGTAAACGAACCGGCGACGGCTAAGAGTGCTCTCTGCGGAGAGCACTCTTTTTTCTTATATCCGTATGAGACCCGGTAATGGCTTTAATCAAAAAAGGAGAAACGAAATGAAGTGCGTTATTAAAAAAGTAGTAGCAGGTGCTTTCGCGCTCGCAGCCGTTGGAGCGGCTTACGGTGCCGGGTTATATTCCGAAGACTTCCAGAGTTACGCAGGCGGAGCTACTGGCTTTATTGGCAGTGGAAACGGATGGACAGGCACAGGCATGGCCGGAAACCAATCTAACAGCATTGGCGGTGTCGGGTCTTTTTTCACGACAAACACCACTCTAAGGTCTTTGTATGTATTTGATTCCAGCACCACTAATCCTCTGAATCAGACGCTGATATACAGTTCAACGAACAGCGGCGCAACGTCGATATCCAATAACGGGAACGTAAAAATCTCGTTTGATTTTAACATAAGATCAAATGGAGCCCCTGGTTCGGCGGGCGTGACTCCCACGTTTGATCTTCGCGCGGGGAATGCGTGGGTTGCAACGCTGAATCTGGGCGGTACGACCAACCGTTATTTTCAAAATTTTGTTACCAACGCGTCCTCTATTAGTAGCGTTAGTGTCAGCACGGCCAACTGGTATCGCATAGAGATGACAATCGGCGATCTCAGCACGGCGACTGACACCTATAACTTGAAGGTGTGGCAAGCGGCACCGGCGGGCGGCTATAATCAAGCCGGTACCTTGGTTGTCGATCTCACTAATGTGGCGATGCGGATTAATGCCTCCTATATTGACGGGCTTGACTTCAGAACGCAGTCGACCAATACGGCATCTCTTTACAACATAGATAATATTCAGGTCGGGGGCACTGCCGGCCCGGCAAAACTATCACTCTTTATGATTACAAACTGAACCAGCTGTTACGGCAGGTCAATAGGCTGGCGGGCAGAATAAACATTCAATCAGGAGGAAAGAAAAATGAAATTGTCCAAAGCAACAGTAGTTGCTGCCATCATGCTCATCGTAGTCAGAGCAGCCTGTGGCAACAGTATATTTTCCGAAAACTTCGAGAGTTATGAGCCGGGGAGCAGCATCAGCCGTCAGAATGGTTTTACAACGGTTGACGAGACGGCGAAACAGAAACAATCAATTGTTGAAGCGGGATCATTTTTTAACGGGGGATCAAAATCTCTTTTTTATTCAGATAAAGATAATGCGCCCAGCTTGCTTAATTTGCTCGTGGTCAACAAATCGATAAAGCTGTCCGAACCGGTGGTTTTTTCATTCGATTATAATGTTTTAACGAACGTGCAAAATCCTTCGCTTACATTGTTTGCTGGAACGAAAGCAATTCTGTCGCTGAATTTTTTTAATGTGACGGGAACAGTGAGGCATCGTAGTGCCGAAAAACTGGAAGACGTTGCTTCCTATAAATTATCCACGGGTCTGTGGTATCATGTAGAGATTACAATGGGTGATCTTAGCGGAAGCTCCGACACCTATGACTTGCGGATTCTGGAGGGAGCCGGCGGATCGAACGGCACAGAGGTGATCAATGTAAAGGGGCTTGCTTTTCGGAACAAGGGCGCAGCCCTTACTCATTTCCAGTTCGGAACCATTGCTAATGCCGGAACAGGCGGTTGCGAATTTTATCTCGATAATATTCAGATAGCCCCTTTATCCGAACAGCCTTGATGCAGGTTGAGATGTTTGGAACTCCGCTCAATACAATGCTGGGATTACTCCTGTTGTTACAGGGCACGGAAACCAGCGTGTATGTTTCTCCCGCCGGGAGCGATGCGAATAACGGCACGGCGGAGCAGCCGGTGGCCTCCGTTCAGGTTGGGCTGGACAAAGCCGCTGCGCTGTCTCAACGCACGGTCACCGTCGTACTGAAAGACGGGTGCTACCGGATCAGCAACCCGCTCTTTTTCGGAGCGCAGCATTCCGGGATTATCCTGAAAGCGGAACATACGGGGAATGCCGTGATCAGCGGCGGTCCGGAGATCGCCGGATGGCAGCAGGTGTCCAACGGGCTGTGGAGCGCGACAGTTCCGGCGGGGATGGATTTCGGACAACTGTTTATCAACGGGGAGCGTAAAACGCGCGCCCGCACGCCGAACGAAGGCTGGTATCATGGCGCTCGCGCATATAACCCGGCTAAGGTTACGGATACGAATTACCGGGAAAATTACAACCGCTTTTATTTCAAAGCGGGTCAGCTTGACGGGGTGCCTTCGCCTTCTGATATCACGAATATTTATATGACTGTTTTTCATGCCTGGACCACCTCTTTGCACGCGATCACCCATGTGGACTATACGACCAATCTGGTTTATTTGGCGGCAGACACCTATCATCCGATCACCCGTTTTACATCGGATATCCGGTTCATTATCGAAAACTACCGCGCCGCTTTGGATGCTCCGGGCGAGTGGTATTTGGATAAGTCGGCCGGCAAGGTCTATTACATACTGGAAGAGGGGGAGACGATTACAAACGCCGTTGCTCCGGCAGTCAGCAATCTGCTGCTGTTTGCCGGAACGGTTGGCCAGCCCGTGACCCATGTGGCCGTAAAAGGGATTGTGTTTGAACATTGCGGCTGGGATATACCGCGTACCAACTCAGCAGATGGCCAGTTGGGCCGCAGTATGCGCTCCTATGCGGTGCACGGTGATTATCTGCAAGAGGCAGCCATCACGGACTGTGTTTTCAGGCATGTTGGTGCCGATGCCGTCTGGCTGGAGGACGGCTGCCGGGATGTACTGATTCAAAAGAATCACTTTTATGACATCGGCGGCTCCGCTCTGAAGGCGGGAACGATGTCCTATCCGGATCCGGTTCCGAGCGCCGAACTGACACAGCGGATTACGGTGGATAACAACCTGATCCACGATTGCGGACGTGTTTTCCGCGGCGGCTGCGGGATCGGGATTTTAAACAGTGCGAACAATGTGGTTTCGCACAATGAAATTTCCGATCAGGACTACACCGGCATATCGGTCGGCTGGGGATGGAGCACGACGGCCGGTTCTTCCTCTAACAACCTGATTGCATATAACCGTATCGGTTATATCGGGCGGAATGTGCTGAGTGATCTGGCGGGCATTTATCTGGTGAATAAGTCGCCGGGAACAGTGGTTCGCAACAACATCATTCACGACGTGACCTGTTACGAGTATGGAGGAGAAGGTCTTTATGCCGACGCGTACGGCTGCGACATGCTGTTTGAAAGCAATCTGGTGTACCGGGCTGAATCGGTGGGGCTGATGCGGAATATGGGGTGGGACAACACGGCACGGAATAATATTTTTGCTTACTGCGGCTATCTTTACCAGTCTGGACTGGCCGGCACGAATACTCCGTCCGGACACACCAACTTCTACATCAACTGCAATATCAGCTACTGCAACGGGACAAATCAGTTTTATCGCGCCGTGGACGCCACTCATCCTGTGCAGATGGACTACAACCTGTATTGGAATACGCCGACCAACATCCTGTTTGGATCCAATACATTTACGCAGTGGAAGGCGGCAGGGCACGACGTGCATTCCCGGCTGGCCGATCCTCTGTTTGTAAACCCGCTTACGGATGATTTTACTCTTCCGACCAATTCGCCGGCGTTTTCTCTGGGATTCCAGGCCATTAATTATGCCGCCGCCGGACTTTACGGAGAGGCGGCCTGGACGGGACTGGTGAAGACCCTTGAGCATACCTTTCCGGTTGTATCCGTTGAATCGGGTTACATTGCCGCAGATCAGCCGGACACCACCTATGCTGGCGCCACCTATAATGGCAGATGTTTATGGAATGGGACCGGGACTTTCAAGAGGGTTATTTACTATCGGTTTAACCTGCCGGCCAATGTTCCCGTAGCGATTTCGGCCGCGCTCAAGCTGGGTATTACCACCAATTGTTCTGAGGGCAACAGCTACAGCATTGTGGCGATCACTAATGAGGCGGCGGAGACCGGCTGGACAGAAAACACGCTGACGTGGAACAATGCGCCGGCGCACAATGCGAGTAGCGTCCCGTCGCAGGCATGGAATCCGGCAGCCAATCCGAATCCGTTTGTGCCAGCCGACACCGCGCTCGCCGCATCGGTTACGGTTCCGGCGGGAACCCTGTCTCAGACCGCCTTCAGTATTCCTTTGAATGCCAAGGGACTGGCGATGATCAATCAGGATACGGATCACAGCGTTACCTTTATGGTTGTCGTCAATGATCGTTCGACCAATGCCCCCGGTTTTTATCTGAGCAATACAGCGTATGAGGACTCCCGGCCTGAACTGGTGCTGATTCACCGGACGGCTCTGTAATTTTTTCAACAGTCAGAAAAACAAGCAAAAGGAGATAGGCCATGAGATTAGTTAAGAAAGTAATCGCTGGGTTTCTTGTGCTCGCAACCGCTGGGGCGGCTTACGGGAGTATTCTGTTTTCCCTTTTGTTCGCAGCCGTCGGATCGGCTCACGGGGGTATCCTGTTTTCCGAGGACTTTGAGAGTTACAACGTATTGGCTCCGATCATTGGACAGGATGGGTGGACGGCTGTCAACGCGACGGGCAGTCAGACGAATAGTATCGGCGGAATATCATCCTATTTCAGCGGTGGCGGCAGATCGTTGTATATCTATGACAGCAACACGACACCCACTTTGGCGAATCAGCGAATTTCCAACATATTTGATACCCAGAACCATGCCATGCTTTTTTCATTTGATTTCAATGTTCGAACCAACGGCCAGAATCCCTCACTCTTTCTCTACTCTGGAGCCACTCCCGCCGTACAGGTGAATCTCATGAATGGAGACGGAACGATGAAATACAATGATGGAAGCGGTCTGGTGGCGGTGAGTTCCTATGTATTGTCCACAAGTTATTGGTACCGGGTGGCCATTGCAGTTCACGGGATGAGCAGCAGCTCCGATACCTTTGATATAAAGGTTTGGGAAGGACAGGGCAGCACCACCAATGGCGTATTGGTAATTGACAAGACCGGCCTCGGTTTCATGAGTGGTGTAGCCTTTCTCGATACGTTCACGTTTGGAACCGGCGGGGCTCTTGGGCAGTCGGGCAGTAAATTCAATATCGATAATATTCAGATTGAAAGCATTCCGGAGCCGGCATGGAAGAGCTACTATGTCAAAGTGGACGGCAGCGAAAGTGCAAGCGGAGTTAACTGGGCCAATGCGACGACACTTACAGGGGCTCGCGATAAAATAAGGAATTTAACCGGCACTTGGTATGGAGACGTGGAAGTTGTCTTAGCCAGCGGCTTTTATTGTATGGATTCCATCTTGGTGTTCAATGAAAGCGACTCCGGTAAAGACGGCTATAAAGTGATCTATCGCAATGACGAAGGATGTTTTCCGGCGATCAGCCGAAGCAAGCAGATTGTTACAGGGTGGAATGTGGGCCCTTCGTATTGGTGGTCCGTCGCGACGGTTACCAATTTATTCCGGGATCTTTCAACAGGTATAAACGGCCCCGGCACCCCCGCCGTTCTGGCCCGTTCGGATATGGTGACGCGCGGAGCGGCTCTTATCAAAACCAACACATCCAGCAGCATTTCAAATACGATCCGGGTCGCTAAAAGCACATTGGTCACACAGGCCACGAATGCACTTGCCGCCGGGTACCCGGTGGAAATTAAACTTTATCATAAATGGGCGCACACCATCGCTCGGATCGAATCGGCTTATGAGTCAGGCGGCTATGTTTATTTAAAGCCCCGGACTTCCGAGCGGAATCGCATGTTTAATAACAATCCGAGTGGTACTTTTACCGCCGATTATTACGGCGTTTGGTATCAGAATCAAAACATACTGTACTCTTACCGGTTTCAGAATTCGCCGACGTTCATCGATCAAGAGGGTGAGTTCTGGAAAGGCAGTCAATATATTTACTATAAACATCGCACCGGAGAAACGACGGACAATCTGGTGGTGGCGGTTCCGCTCGGAGACCGGGTTATGGAAGTCAAAGGCACAACCCTGACTAGCCGCGCTCATGACATTGTCTTCCGGGGAATTAACTTCTCTGAAAACACATGGAATGAAACGACCAGCTATGGCTTTCTCGGTACGCAGGCGGTCGGCCATTATGATCGAAACGGAAATCGCGCCAAAATTCCGCTGGCCGTTCTGGTGGAAAATGCGGATCGGATCGACTTTGTCCGGTGCCGGTTCTACCGCCTTGCGACAACGGCGCTGGGGTTTTATAAGAGTGTAACGAGCAGTGATATTGAAGGCTGTTATTTCAGGGACGTCGGCGGCGCGGCGGTTGAGATTTATGGCGCGGCTTCGACATTCGATACAAACCAGTTTAACCAGGCGACTGAATACGTTCAGGACTGCCGCATCGTAAACAACTATATGAAGAACTCCGGCTCTGTTTACGAAATGACACCGGCGCTGGTCGGTGTGATGGGGCCGGGACATCTGATTACCCACAACGAAATTGACGGGGGTCCTTACAGCGGCATCTCATGGGGATGGGGGCTTAATCGCGCCGACTATGCCAACGCTCCATTATGGGATAACGAGATCAAGGCTAACTATATTCATGACATGTTTGAATATGTTCAGGACGGAGCTGGAATTTATACCTATGGGAATCATCAGGATGATCTGTGGATATTCGAGAATTACTTGAAAGACATCGTAAGGAGCCCTTATGCAGAGAGCATTCAGCCTATTTGCGGCCTGTATTTTGATAGCGGCACTTATGATGTGATTGCTCAGCGGAATGTAATGGAAAATATTGACACAAATTGGCCGTCCGTATTTTTTCACAATTACGGAACGTCAACGACGTTTCCTGATGGTACGCCTATTCCCAGTTTCCCGATTACAGCGGCGCAGGCGGCACAGTATTACAACACCGTTTCAACGAATAACGACATTCAGGATCAGGCGGTAAAAGACCGTGCGGGGATTCAGCCCGAGTGGATCGGTGCAAAAAACTGGGTTGCCGCGCCTTTGCCGACCATCTTAAACGTCGCGCTCAATCGCAAGGTTTCTGCGAGCTCCACGACCAGTTCTACCAATGGAAGCTATCTGCCCGACCGTGGTGTTGATAACGACACCAATACCATTTGGGCTTCTGGATCCGAGGGGAGCGGAGCCAAGCCGGAATATTGCATTGAGTTCAACCGGCCCATACGTTTCCGGCAGGTTGAGTTGGTGGCCCGTCAGGGATGGGATCAGCCCGTCGCGCGGCGTAATTTTGTTATCGAAGGATCCACTAACGGCATCGTCTGGGTACAGTTGGCCAGTCAGGGGAGTACAGCCTTCCCATCCGAATCAACCTGGGTCGGCAGTGTGACCAATGCGACAGCCTACAGCTATGTCCGCTTGCGTAAGACGGTATCAGAAGCGATGAACTTCGCGGAACTGCGCCTGTTAACGCAATAACAAATACGCGCCGGGTGTGGCTCGCTTTTAAGCCGCAAGAAAAAAAGTATTTGATGTTCAAAGCGGAAAAACAAAAATGAAAAGAGTGGAAATATCAGTTCTTAGGAATGTTGGGTTGGGTGCCGTGGCTATTGGTCTTCCGACGCTGCTCCCCGCCAGCGCGCAAGCCGTTGTGCAGAATACAAATACGGATACTCGCCCCAACGTCCTGTTTATTCTCGCCGACGACTGGGGGTGGGGGGATCTTTCCTGTCACGGACATCCGGTGTTGAAGACCCCGAATCTGGATCGTTTTGCGCGCGAGGGGACGGATTTTTTCCAGTTTAATGTGAACAGCCCGATCTGTTCACCGAGCCGGGCGGCCTTTATCACCGGGCAGTTCCCCGGTCGTTTTTTCATACAGCATGCGTTGGATGCGAAAAAGAGCAGGAGATATCCCGCGCCGGACTGGCTGGATGTCAATGCGGTGATGCTGCCCCGGCTCTTCAAGGAAGCCGGTTACGCAACGGCACACTATGGCAAGTGGCATCTTGCAAGTGCAGACGCGCCTTCTGCGCCGCCTGTAACTCAATATGGGTATGATGACGCATGTATATGGAGCAGTCGTAATGGTCCGCAGATCGTTGATCTGGGAGAGGAATACTGGCCGGAAGAATATCGGAAAACACGGGGGAAAGGGCTTCCTTCCGTGGGAATCCGCAGTGAGATGGCGGTTCGCAAAACAATGGAGTTCATCAGTAAAAATAAAGGGCAGCCGTTTTTTGTAAATCTGCATATCCGTGAGGGACATGCTCCGTTTGATCCGCTTCCATCATATCGGGCGCCCTATAAGGAGATTCCTGAGCCGGAGCAAACTTATTATGCATCGCTGGGCAATGCAGATCGATTTCTGGGAGAGCTGTTTAAATTTTTAGATGACAACGGATTGCGCACCAACACGATTGTCATTTTCACGAGTGATAACGGACCGGAAGTTATGGTGCCGAATC
Organism: Kiritimatiellaceae bacterium; assembly: GCA_013141415.1. Taxonomy (NCBI): domain Bacteria; kingdom Pseudomonadati; phylum Kiritimatiellota; class Kiritimatiellia; order Kiritimatiellales; family Kiritimatiellaceae; species Kiritimatiellaceae bacterium. The sequence continues at coordinate 386,866 of JABFQY010000003.1, read as the reverse complement.
CGAAAGATGACCGTTTCGGTTCGCGCGGCGAAACGGGAGGGTTCAAAGGGCGTAAACGCAGTTTATTTGAAGGCGGCGTGAGAGTTCCGTTTTTCATCCGCTGGCCGGGGAAGGTTCCGGCGGACTACGTAAACCGCAACACGTTGCTTACGGCAGTGGACATGCTTCCGACTCTTTGTGCCGCGGCCGGGATATCGTTGCCGAAAGGGTATGTTTCTGATGGGGAAAATCTCCTGCCGGCTCTTGAAGGGAAAGAGATTCTGCGCACAAAGCCCGTTTTTGACAGCGTTCTTTATACGGATATCGTTAATTTTAAGGGAATAGAAATCCCGTGGAAAGCCACGCTGGATGCAAAGTGGCAACCTCATGACTGGGCGAACTTATCAATCCGGGACGGAGCCATGAAGCTTGTCTATGAGTACGCTACCGGACGCACGGAGCTGTATGATCTCATCAAAGATCCTTATGAGATAAAAAATATTGCTGAACAGTATCCGGAAATAACAGCCGATCTTCTTAAACGGCTGAAAGCATGGGGAGATGCTTTACCAAGAACGCCTGCGCCGGATTGTCTGGATCCAGCCCATGAAAATGGAGATGGAGAGAAGCAATAGTTGCTGTCATGAGTCTGGGAACACACCGCACTACTTTTATCTGAATCATGTGGAACTTGGTGCGGCGTCAAAGGAAAAGAAGGATTATGAGAAGGTTTAAAATAGGGTTGTTTTTATGGGCGGGTCTTTTGTGCCGGGCGGAAACGAAGGAGGCAGATGCGCGGCCAAATATTCTAATGATTATTTCGGACGATCAAGGCTATGGCGACTTCAGTTGCTTTGGAAATCCGATTCTTAAAACTCCCAATCTTGATCGGCTGAAGGAACAAAGCGTATATGTGAAAACCCTCATTACCACTCCGCTTTGTTCGCCGACGCGGGCCTGTGTAATGACTGGGCGGTTTTGTTATCGAACCGGCGTTTGGGATACCTATCTGGGTCGCCAGTCTATGGCCAGCGACGAAATAACACTGGCGGAAATGTTGAAGGCCGCCGGTTACCGGACTGCTTTATTCGGGAAATGGCATTTGGGAGATGCACATCCATTTCGCCCTGAAAATCAAGGATTTCAAGAGGTTTGGTTTGATAATAACCAGCGGTTTGACGGAACGTTTTGTTATTCCGGTCCGGATGGGAGACGGGATGTTCCGATCAAGGGATTTCAGGACGATGCCATTTTTGACCGGGCGATTGATTATGTGACCCGTACGAACAATCAGCCGTTTTTTATGTATGTAGCATCTAAGCTGCCGCACGACATCGAAGGGCCGATGGTGCCAGAGGAGAACCGTCTGAAATATCTGGAGGCGGTTCGCGCCACCCCGTGTCTCGGTGATGGGGATGCAGAAGTATACGGCATGGTGGATCGGTTGGATTCTAATATCGGGCGCCTGCTGGATGCACTGGATCGGTCCGGCAAGAAAGATCAGACCCTTGTGGTTTTCTTTTCCGACAACGGAGCCATGCGGAACAATCCGAAACTCAAATACGGGGACCGATACAATTGCGGTCTGCGCGGGAAAAAAGGAACCATTTATAATGGAGGAATCGTCTCTCCGATGTTTGTCCGGTATCCGCGCGAACTTAAGGCCGGTACGGTTGTAGAAGCGCCTGTTTGCGTCATGGATTTGTTCCCTACGCTGGCGGATTATTCCGGCGGAAGTCTGCCGGCAGACCGGGTTCTGGATGGAGTTAATATTCGCAGCTTGCTTCAGGGGCAGGCTGATTCAATCGGTGAGCGGACCATCTGTATGCAACAGGATCGCCGGCCTGCCGTCGAAGGCGATAAACCCAGACGCTGGAACAACGGTTGCATTTGGCAGGGGAATTGGAAGCTTGTTGACGGTAAAGAGCTCTACCGTATGGATACCGACCGGGAGGAAAAAAATGACCTCTCGGCAGAATTTCCCGAACGGGTTGCCGCTCTGCGCAAAGCATATTCCCTTTGGTTCGATGAAGTAAGCAGTGAACGGGGTTTCGGCCCGTTACCGTACGAGGTCTCATCGGAAAAACTGGTGTTGGAAAATGGTGCGCACCCGCCTGGCGGCTGGCGCATGTTTGCGCCGGAGGATGTCACCTGCAAGATCAGTCTGCGCGAAGGGGAGCCGTATCGGAAACCGGACGGACTATGCCGGATGTATATGGATGGCAAGCTGATTTTCGAACAAGCGGTGGATGCCGCTAAGGGGATCGATATTCCACCCGTTGTTTTCAAGAAGGGCGACCACCGGTTCGATGTATTCATCGAGGTCGTTCCTTCTGTAAGTAAGGTTGGATACGGCTTGGTGAATCCAGGTTTTATTTATTTAGATATCGAGCCCCTGAAAAAATAGGGCGGTTACTCGCACAGGAGCTTTGTTAAGAATTGGAGACAATAGAAATGAAAAAAGTAAGAGCATCAGTTTTCCGGAGCGTTGGTCTAGGCGCCGTAGCTATGGCGGGGGTCCCAGCGGTGCTTTCTGCCAGTGCGCAAACCGTCACGCAGAACCATACCGCAGGCACCCGCCCCAATATTCTGTTCATTCTCGCCGACGATTTGGGGTGGGGTGATCCGAGTTGTTACGGAAATCTAAGATTCAAGACGCCCTCAATTGATCGGTTAGCGAAGCAGGGAACTCTGTTCACGCAGTTTTATCAGGGAGGGTCAGTATGCTCGCCCTCGCGGGCGACACTGCTCACCGGTCGCTGGCCGTCGGAATTAGGGATCCACGGGCATTTGGCGCTGAAAGAGCAGAAGAATGCGGATCGAGGCATGCCGAATTTTCTGAGTACTCAGGCGGAGACTTTGCCGAAACTGCTGCAACAGGCGGGGTATACGACGGTGCATGTGGGTAAGTGGCATTTGGGACGCCCGCCGGAGTCGGGCGAATCACTTTCTGTGTACGGGTTTGGCGTTGCACAATGGATTGATTGCATAAGCGGAACGACCAATCTTTGGGATCTTGCTGAGCGACCCCGTGCATCCCGCGTGCTGGTCGATGAGACGATTTCAGAGTTAAACATTCTCAAGCAAGCAGGATCGCCGTTTTACTGTCAGCTTTGGCTCAACGATCCGCATGCGGCGCTGGCACCTTCGGAAGCGCAGATGAAATCGTTCAGTAAAGGTGTGCCGCCCGGATTTACATCACCGTTCATGGTTTATGCTGCTACAGTAACTGAAATGGATCGCCAGCTCGGGCGGTTGCTGAATGAATTGGATAAACTGGGGCTGTCACAGAACACCGTCGTAATCTTGACTTCGGATAACGGGCCAGAGGATATAACTGATGCTGGTGCATCTTGGTCGGCGGCCGGAAGTGCCGGACCTTTGCGCGGACGTAAGCGCAGTTTGTATGAGGGCGGGACACGTGTGCCGTTTATAGTGCGCTGGCCGCAAGGAGGCGCACCAGCCGGACAGGTCAACACGCAAACCGTGGTAAGCGGTGCAGATTTGCTGCCAACGATCTGTGAACTTGCGAACGCGGCGATTCCGGGAAAAGAACAGCTGCTTTTGCGCGGACAGAGTGTCGTGCCCGCACTTAAAGGTGATAAAACCTTTCTCCGCACCGTACCTCTGATGTGGGAGTGGCGTGATGCTGTATATAATCGCCCGTTAAATGGCAGTCCGATTTTGGCGATTCGCGACGGGAAGTGGAAGCTGCTGATGAATCCGGACAGCAATCGGATCGAACTTTACGACATGGAGAGTGATCCCAGTGAGCAGAGTAATTTAGTAGCGAATCAGCCGGAGATTGCAGTGCGGCTTAGCAAAAAGGTGCTTGCGTGGCAGCAGACTCTTCCGGCGGGTCCGCTCGAAAAAAATGCGGGAAAGAATGACTATCCGTGGCCGCAGGAGGCGCCCTAAGCGTCATTGATTTCAGCGGGATTTTGGAAATAACTAGAGAGAGAAAGTAAGAATGAAAAACTACGGACACTTCAGCCCTGACGGGAAAGAATATGTAATCACGGCCCCAGGTGACATTCCCAGACGATGGGAAAACCTCATGTGGAATAAAAGTTTTTATTGCAATGCCGGTCAGGATTTCACCGTCAAAAGCTTTTACAAGCACAAAGGGGGCCTTCGATCCACTCTGAGCAATGGCTCAAAGAAATATTTTTATATACGGGACAGGGAGAGTGGGGCCTTTTATAGAATGGGAACCAGCGAGGCTTCGAGTCAGGTAGTATACGGTATGGGATACAGTATTTACAAAGATGTTTGGGATGGACTGGAGCTGTCCGTGCGTCTTAGCGTCCCTACCGACCTCAAGGGCGAGGCTTATACCGTCCGGGTTAAAAATATCGGCGGTGCACCCAGAAAATTAACGGTTTTTAACTATACAGAGGTGGATTTGGCAGGCTATCCAACGCCCTTTCTCGTGAAGAAGACAAAGTTATCTTTTGACTCAGCACGAAATGCGATTGTCTATCATGGTAACGATGCATTTTGCAAATACCCGTACTTTAACGGATATCTGGCAGCAGATGTTAAAATCTCGTCTTTTTCTACAGTCGGCGAGTTCTTTTTGGGGCCTAAAAGGAATAAGGAAAGACCCGCGGCGGTTATACGAGGTCAATGCGACAACATCCTGAATCAAGGCTTTGTTGGCGAGCGACTGGTGGATAACGATCTGACGGGGGCTTTGCAATTGGATGTAGAGCTGGAGCCTGGCGAGACCAGAGAAATACAGTTGCTTCTGGCTGTTTTTCAAGATGAGGCAGAGATCCATAGTGCAATCAGCCGGTATTTAAAACCAGGCGGTCTGGATGCCGCTTTGTGCGAATATCAGGGGTATCTGGACGAAGTATTCGGGAAATACCAAATCAATACTCCCGATGAAAACCTGAACAGGCTTTTCAATTATTGGACTAAACACAACCTGTTGCTGAACGCATTATGGACAAGGGTATATAGCCGGGGTTTCAGAGATGTGTTGCAGGATACCATGGGTGTCTGCTCCATCGACGCAAGCATTTCGCGGCAAAATTTGTTAGAAGCAATGGCTTATGTGTATGGCAGTGGCCGATGCCGGAGAGCCTGGGATGCCGCCTCCACTGCTCTGAGTGATGAATTTTATACCGACGGACCCATCTGGATTCCTTTGGCTGTAAACGAATATATAAAGGAAACCGGCGACCTATCCGTTCTTGAAGTGGTTTGTCCGTATTATGACGGCGGGGAAGGTACCGTTCTCGAGCATCTGCTGGCGGCCTTGCGCTTCTTATGGAGCGATCGGGGCGAGCATAATCTGACGCTGATTCATGAGGGAGACTGGTGTGACAGTGCTAACAATATAGGAAAAGCAGGGCGTGGCGAGGGGGTCTGGCTTAATATTGCATTGTACAACGCCCTGATAGAGACCCTTGAACTTGTAGAATATCAGGGGAATAAAATTCTGGCTGATGAAATAAGAAGCATGGCGACTGACGTTTATGATGCAGTGAACAAGAACGGATGGGATGGAGAGTGGTATCGTTTTGCTTATGACGACAATGGATCTGTTGTTGGCAGTTATCGCAATGAGGAAGGCCGGGTGTTCCTGAATCCGCAGACATGGGCGGCCATGTCAGGAATAGCACAAGGCGAGCGGTTGACTCAATGCTTCAAGGCGGTGGATGAAATGCTGGATTCGGAGGTCGGGCCCCTGATGTTGACACCTCCCTATACCAAGGTGGATAGAAATATCGGCTTCCTCACAAGCTTTCATCCCGGATACATTGAAAACGGTTCCTGCTATTGCCATGCTGCCGCATTTAAAATCGTTGCCGACTTGAAGCACGGACGCGGTGACAGGGCGCATGACTCGCTGATGAAAATCATTCCGGGCGGGTCGGCAGATCAAAGCAATACACAGGCTGACTGCACTCCCTATGCCTATACCAATTCCAGAGCGGCCATGTTTCATCCCTATCTAGGGGGCCGGGCGCACCAGTTCTGGGCGACCGGCACGGTCAGCTGGGTATGGTTTGCCTTTACCGAGCATATGCTGGGTATCCGGAGAACTTTTGAGGGGCTTCGGATTCAGCCCTGCATACACAGCCAATGGGAGCACTACAGTGTTATCCGGATTTTTCGGGGATGCCGTTATGAGATTTCCGTGAACAATCCAAACCGGAGCCAGTCAGGAATTGCTCAAATCATCGTGAACGAAAAGCCGTGGGAAGGAAATTTGCTGCCTTATGAAAAGGATGGCGAATTCAAGGTCGTAGTTCTCATGAAATAGTGAAGATAAAAGAGCAGTAGGATTTAATTTTAACAACCCAGTTTAACAAAGAATTAAAAGCATAGGTATGTCTATTGAAAAATACGTTCCAGCTCCTGATTTTAATAATATTCTCGCCGTACTGCAGAACAAGCGCCCGGCCCGCCCGACATTGTTTGAGTTTTACTTGAACTGGCCGCTTTATCAGCAATTCGCCGGCCCGCTTCCACCGGACTGCCCGGAAGAACTTCAAAAAATGCTGACTACCATTCTCGGCTTCAGAAATCTGGGTTATGACTATGCATCCATCAAACTGCCGAATTTTACCTTTCAAACCGAGGTCGGTGGAAAAGGTTCTAAAGCCTCTTATTCCCTAAATGAAGGTTCGGTCATTCATGACCGGGAGTCGTTTAAGGCTAATTCGTGAAACTCATATCAATTCTAAGATAGTTTGGTAGAACATAAAAATGAAAAATAGAATCTGGATTTATTTATTTTTCTTTTTTTTCTGTTTCAGTGGAAAGCTGTCAGCGTTCTTTTTTAGCTTATATGAAGAGCCACCTGCGGTGGCCGTAAAAACAGCATTCTGGATTGCGGGAGGATCTGGAGGCGTATTCGACGAAGCTACAGTTCGTACGATAGCGAAAACATCATCCGACTGGATCGTGCTCAACTTTCCCACCAATGGGGTTGACCCGGGCGATGGATATGGCATGGCCGCTGTTCAGGGGCGAATCAGAACCATAAAACCATCACTACGTACGCTCAACTACTGTAACAAAATCATGGCAGGACCATCGTCCTCGATAACCTGGTCCACATTGGGGAAAACACAATTCTACAGTCAGCCAAGAGTGAAAGATGCATCAGGAGTGGTTATTAGCAACAATTCAGACGAATCATTCGGTGATTTTGCGAACACAAATTACACTGCATGGTTTATCGGCAAAGTTCGCAGTATGATCACCAATATGGGCGCGGACGGAGTCGCGTTCGATCTCGCCATGAACCGGGATCCGGCGAATGTAACTCTTCTGAAGAGCAAAGCAACGAATGACCCTGTGTGGCGCGCAAACTATATCGATGGCTTCGATAAGGCTTCTCGAGATATTCGCAACAGCGGGAAAATTTCATTTTATAACGGGCTGTTTTATCCACGAAGCTCAACGGGAGGTGCTCCGGATGAATATAAGTGGGAACAGTCTCAGTTGCATCTGCTGTCCAATTATGCAGACGGTGCGATAATTGAGTTTTTCGGATGTCGTGATTTTGACAACGGCATCATAGTCACCAATTCATTCGCGGAGATTTTAACTCAGGTCGATGCGATGATTGATATGAACGCGCGTGGAAAACACTTGATGGTGTTTGCCCGGGGAGCGAAATCTTACGATACCTACGCGCAGAATTATAATAAACAGAGGTATCTGTTTTCCTGCTACCTGCTGGGCGCATCGAGCAGACACTCCTTTAAATACCACTACACCTTCTGGACAACACCAGCAGGCGGACGAAGTGCCGGTCTCGACATGTACGCCGATCAATTTTATATGCAGACCAACTATCTAGGCAGTGCAGGATCGTACAGTACGCTAATGACTCCGTCGGCTTCTTCAGGTCTGTATCAAAGAGTTTTTAGTAAAGGGATCGTATTGGTTCATCCGCACGACAGCGGGCTCACACCCAGAACGTACTATGTATCCGGAGTGAAATACGATCGCACAGGAAATCTCTATAGTAATACCAATGTCACTCTCGCAGCGGGGGCCGGGATATTGCTGACGGACGATAAGCTTTCTCTCAATGAGGTCGGAAGGTTTATTGACTTTAACTGGACTAACAGCGCCGGAAAACATCCTGTTGAAATGTGGTCTAATGCGGCAGTTGTTGTAAGTGGTACGAATAGAATTCTTCAGTGTTCTACGACCCCTGCCGGGCAAGAGTGGATGCATGATTTGATGGTTTTTCCGGTCAAGCATTACGCTCATCAGGATAATCTGCAAATCCGCACATATTTCAGGGATAGCAGTGCGAAAATTATGGCCCTTTGCGAGGTGGATGATTCGCTGGGGGAAAATAATTATGTCGTCTTCACCATTACGCCCGGCACCACACTGGGCTCCCAGCTTACATCTGATTCAAGGATTATATTCCGGAATCGGAACTTTGATACAATCATAACAACCAATATACCCGGAGCGATTTACAATACAGCGTCCCCAGACCTTTATCAGACCGTCAGCATAAACGCAGGCGCCCGGTTTGATGCAATCGCACCAAGGTATACTTACAAACGATGGGTGTTTATCCGCGTCATCGGCAATGTGAATATCAACTGGATTCAGGTTGGCGCCGATAAACTCTATGGCGATGAGGCTTACTACTACAGCGAATAATCAAAAATGGGGACGATGAATATAGAGCAGGGTTCGAATTTATCCGGGGGCAGCCTGGCGTTGAATCGGAGTGCCAACAATCAGAACCTGACCGGCATAGAATGATTCCCTGTCGGGTGACTGTTTCAGGTGCAAATGGCATTCCATTGCACCTGCATTCAATGCGGCTCCTGTTTACCAGACGGACTTGGCTTTCATCTGTTTTCCGCTGAACCCCATATTGAAAGGAATCGTAGGCGTTAAACTTCCGTCCGATTTAACAAAGTCCAATGCGGCTTCTACGGCGACATTGACGGCCCCTAAGCGATAGTCATCCGGATTTGTGGAATAATCACGATAGGCTATGCCGAGCCTGTTTGTCGGAGAGGCTCCGCCATGTGCAATACGATAATCCGCCATGTATGTATTGAGGTTTGTAATTGCCAGAAGTAACTGCGCCCGGCTGATTGAGATGCCAAAATGCTGACTTGAAAATGTATTGGTCTTAAAACTCACTGAACCAGTCTCAAGCGTGCAATACTTGGTAGCGGGTGAAAAAACGGTGCGAACCATCATTTCTCCGCTTCCCACTTGATAGGCACTCTCTGAAATTCCTCCGGGTACTGCAATGCCGCTGCCCGGCACGTAACTTCCTCGTGTATCGAAAAAGAAAGCACAGTAACTTAGAGGTTGGGCGCTCACTCCAGCCTTTCTATCGATCAAAATAAACGACAAATATCCCCACCCCAGCGATTTGAATGTTTCTCCGCCGGTAACGAGAGTGCTCGAATTGTAGGTTGGAATAGTGCAATCAAACTCGCCCACCAGTTTTGTTGTATTTCCGTAAGCGAATGGTGATGGTTCCGCGTAGTTGGTAAAGGCATAGCAATAGCGAATCGTGGGTTGTTGCCATACCGGCAGAGAAGGAACCTCGTAATGGCGCATGTAGCCGCCCCAGCCAAAACCTGCCGCCTGCATGGCGGACTTCGGTGTATTGTTTCCGTTCATGGCTACCTGACAATTGGTGCCTGGAAAGTAGTTCGTCGCGTGCCACGCGGTATATTGGCCCACATCCCAGGTGCAGACCGAATTGGTTATATAACCCAGGCTGCATGCATAAACATAATATACACCCTTTGGTGGCGGAGTGGTGCCGGTGTCAGCATAAGCTCGGCCGACAATATTGGTTACTTGCGTGGTGGTGCTCATCACGGTGTGCAAAAGTTCAGCACCCTGTACGACTGCGAATGCGGCACAAACACTCATCACTCCGGCTATCCTTTTTTTCATGATCCACCTTTCGTCGCTATGTTTAAGTTTGTATCACCCTATAGCTCTACCCGCTGTTCGCCAGTAGATCGCTCAATCTGAAGCTCGTCTATAATGCTTCCCGTTTTAATCTTAATGTTTTTCGTCAGCCTGTAAAAAGCCGCATGCTCTTCAGGTGGGGCTTGTGTCTGCCGGTTTGGAAAACATTAAAATTTATACGGAAACGTCTATAGAGGAGGCTCAATCATCAATGATATGTACAGCTTGCCATAAGTCCTCATGTTCCCTGACAAAAAGGAGATAGTATGAAGCGTATATGGATGATTCTGGGTCTGATCGTAACGGTTCAATGTGTTTATTCAGATATCACAGTAGACTACTTCAACCGGGCCGACACCGCGAATGCCTCTGCCGCTCAAGTGCCGTCGGTTATCGGTGCAAATTGGAATTCCGACACCGCCTCTACTTGGAAAATCAGTGGCAATAAGCTGGAGATCGTAAGCACAACCGGCGCCGGGACAATTTACAACACCGGGCTGACAACCTTAAATTCCGGTGGAACAAATCAGTTTACGGTTACAGGACTTACTATGCTGGATACAACCTCTAGCTCCGCATCGATCGGCTTGGTTGTTAATTATAAAACCAGCACGAAAACGGGGGTTGTTTTCCGATACAGCGGTATCGGTGATGTTTGGTTTTTGCGTCCCAATGGAACCGCTTTTCTCAGTGTTCCCAGTGCTTTTACACCTGTCCAAAACCGGCCGTACCGGCTGACCGTCTCATCCACAAATGCCAACCAATATGCCTGCGAAATTTTTGACACCGTAACTGAAACGGTTGTCTTTGCAACGACTGCCGTTAATAGCGGCGCAAGTAACAGCTCAGATGGCTATGGGGGATTTTGTGGAACGTCCGGCCTTTGTGACTTTGATGAGTTCCGTCTGAAAAACAGTGTGGGAACCAGGCACATTGATGCGGATCAAAAGGCGCTTAACGGCATTGCCGGAAATATTTACAGTGACACGACCGGCGCGGTTTATAATCAGTTTCAGGTTGTTACTTGGAAGCAGGGCACCGTAACGAATCCAGTCTCGTGGGCTGTTGGCGACTTTACCGGTTATTATCCAGCGGGTACAAAAACGCTCTATCAGGCGGCCAATAGCAATGCGACCTACGGCAAGTCTGCACTGCAGATCAAGGCTTCAACATTCGGCGTGTTTATAAATTCATGGGCTTGTCCGCCTCTGCCTGCAGGCGGAAATAATATCTATGCAAGTTACATCACCTATCGGATCAGCAGTCCGTATCTCTATGCTTGGAAATCTTCTTCTTATGGCGCCAGTGCAACATTGGTTTGGAATTTTGACTCTTCCGTAGACACTCTCAGCGCGACCGGAAGTGCGCTCCCATATACGTTATGCTGTAACTATATGGTCGATACGTCTATTTCAAAAGCATGCTGGCTGAGCTGGCGGTTTTTTGATCCGCGCGGTGATTATATATTTGTCGGAGAAAACATCGGGTGGGACGCCATGACGGCAACCCCCACAGTTCGGACGATGCCGGGCGGTACTCGGTATTCGACTACGATGGGTTACAGCTCCAGCTATAAAACGAACGTATATACGAATTGGGAGCCTTTTGGTTTTTCCGTTTCGCGCAACCAGATTGTTAATATCGCAAACGACCTGAATGCCTATCTGGCAACCACCACAAACACCTATCGTTATTCGACCAATCCCGACGACTGGCGGATACAGTCCGTCAATGTGGCTATGGAGATGGCTTGTCCGAATGGCGAATCCGATGAGCGGAACTGCGGGATGAAGGTGCGGAATATCTATCTGCACAATAAATAGGACGCACGGCATGAAAAAAGCTGCACAGGTTCTGCTTTGTTTTTGGCTGACTCAGGCGGAGGCTCAAATTCCTCTGGGTAACAGCCCGATCGAAGCAGAGCATGTGGCCGGGTATCATCTAACTTTGCTTTGTGACGGCGCAACGGAATGCGCCGGTCTCTCGAATTCGGATACAGGACGAAGCCTGTTGCTCGCGCCTGGGATATCCAAAGAAGGCGTTATGCTGGTTTCGGTATCGCCATCCGCCGGAACCGCCATTGTCGAGCAGGGCGGGCAGTGTTATCGCTTGGCTCTTTCAACAAAAACTCCTCAGGCAGAACAGCCTGCTTTGGTTGAATCGCTGTCCTTGCGACAGGCGTTAATTGTGCGGTTGATCGATCTGCGGGCCGATCCGGAGTGGATCAAAAAAGAAATTGAGGACTATCAGGTTGAAGCCGTACGTGAAGGACAACCCCAACTGCCTTTCAGTTCCGCCGGAGTTGACCAGCGGCTTCATGCCGAAGGATTGCTTCCGGCCTCGTCCGGCAATTATCTGTTTTAATTTTAACACGAGAAAAAGAGATGAACGGGATGCGATAGAGTGAGCCTAAGCAGGAGTTGTAAGTCTAAAACGAACAAATGAAAGGGAGCTGCTATGAATGCGAGCTGTGAGAAATATTCAGCAGAGAAACAATTGTGCGGGATCAAGTCAGTTCACTCCCGGTGTTCCGCGATCTCTTTCGTTGCTGTGATTATTACCGCAGCGGCGCTGCATGTGCAGGGAGCCGAAGTTCTTCATACGCAGATGACAACGGCAACCCTGATAACCAATCTCGTTGATCGGAGCCGGGACGATATACGGGTTGTATCTGAGGGGTTGCCGCGGAATGTGTATTACATGGCGGGCTGGAATCTTACCAACATTGCGACAACGGCGTGCCATTGGAATGTGGGCGCGTACACCGGCTTTGCCCCGGCCAACTACGCACTTGATAGCGATCGTTCTCAAGTGGCTTGCGGGCCCGCTCCGTTTGTAAGGTCGGCGATGCAGGCAGAAAATTTCGCATGGGGAGGTTACATGCGTCACTGGGAGGTTCCCAGTGATGGCTGGCTGCAGCCGAGCCTGCGTTATGCCTATGCCTTTTCAATGGCCACGGAACCTAAACCGTTCACGAATAGCTCCACGGCTAAGCTCGCATTTGAGTTCAATGCCGCGGTGCCGTTATACGATGATTATGGTAAAGCTGAGGGAAGTCGCGCGATTGGTTTTGGGCAAGCGGTCGTTATTTTAATCGACAGAAAAGCCGGGGTGACCCCTCAGGCGATGCACTTCCTCCTCATGTACTTTGATAAGCGAGGGTTTAGCGAAAGAGTTTGTGAAATCGGCAGTGGTGAGATGTCGGTTTTCAGTTATCTTGGAAGCGGTACAAAATACTGTACGCGGCTGGGAACTTCGGATTCAAAAACAACAACTTGGCCTACGCTTCAATCCTTCGGCGTTACAATCAGCCGCGCACAGTTGCTTTTGGCTATCAATGACATGAACGCCTATCTGACTGCCCATCCGACTAATGGACATCGTCAGTATTCCACAAATCCAAATGACTACTATTTGAGTGCGGTCAACGTGGGGATTGAAGCCAGCTTAGATCCTAATAAAGACGGGAGTAAATATCCTTTCAGCATGAGCTATAAGGGGATATGGCTATCCGCCTCAACGATCTATTGATCAGCTTCGAGACGCTGGAAAGGTCGTCAGGGAGATGCTTTTGGCCCGTCTCTAAAGATTGCTGCCGGAATTATCCGGCAGCAATTTGCTTTAATCCTTCGCGCCCCAAACTCCCTCGGCAAAATGTGCCAAAGTTATCCGCACAGGTGACCGGAAACTGCAGCCACCGGCCTTAAAATACGAAAAACATTAAATTTCATACGCAAATACATATAGAGCCGGAACGCCAAGGACTATAAGATGCGTGAGAAATTAAATCATTACGTTCGGGAGCATGATGAAGAAAATAGTTTCGCTTTTAGTCATGATAGGCTGGTGCGCAGGCGTTTGTGCATCGCCGGATTTCCCTGAAACGAGGGTTATTCCGTCCAGTCCTCAAGGCCCGCTTTTTGTTGTGAATGGGAAGGAATTTCCAGCCACGATCTATTATGCCAACAATCAATATCAGCGCGATGAGTTAGCTCTCGAAGGCATGCGCAAGGCGTATGATGCCGGGTTTCGTGTGCTTTCAATCCAGTTGCTGCTGCCGGGCACGGCTTCTTCCAATGAGATTCTCCAAACCTTGGAAAAATTCAGTGAGCCGTTCCCTGATGCGCTGATCCTTCCGCGCGTCTGGATGGGGGTTTCCTCCGATTGGTACAAAAACAATCCGGATCAGTTGTATATGTTCGCGGACGGCAGCACGGTGAAGGACATTGCTTCGCCGGTTTCAGAAAAATGGCTGACGGAAACCGAAGGGCGCATGGGCGAGCTGCTTGATCTGATTGCCGGTTCAAAATATGCCAGTCGATTTATCGGAGTGATTCCTCTCTATTACTTCACCGGTGAATGGCACATGTGGGAGCTGGAAAAATCCGGCGGCTATTCCCCGCTGATGGCAACCGCTTTCCAGCAATGGCTCGCGCAGAAATACGGTTCCATTGATCAGTTGAATGCGGCCTGGGGTTCGGCGCACCATCAGTTCTCGGAAATCAAATTGCCGTCCAAAGACGAGCGCTATAAAGGAACCTTTGGTGTTTTCAGAGACCCGTCACAACAACAGCGTGAAATTGATTTTGCGCTCTTTTTTAATACGCGCTGTCCGGAGCTGATGCTTTCAATCGCCAAAACGATCAAAGAAAAAACCGGCGGGCATTCCCTTGTCGGCTATTTTTACGGCTATCTGTTTGAACACGCTTGGAACGACACCTGGCCGCAGCAGAGCGGCCATCTCGGTTTGTCAAAGCTGCTCGCCTCCCCATACGTTGATTTCTACGGCTGTTCCTATTCCTACAATATGTTCAACCGCAAGTTCGGGTTGCCCATTGATTTTATCAGTCCGCACGACAGCGCCCGGCTGAATGGCAAGGCGGTATTTTTCGAGGAGGATTCCTATACGCATTTAGCGGTGGCTCCGGATTGTGACTGGGCCCCCGGCTGGCCGCAGCGTACGGTTAACTTTGAACAGACCATGGCCGTTTTGAAACGGAATATGGGCGTGACGATTGCGCACGGTGAAATCATGCACTGGCAGGATTTGCTCTCTGACGGGCGCTTTAACGACAAGCGTGTCTGGGAGTGGTACAACAAAGCGTTTGCTTTCCAGCAGGCCCTGCATCTGGACGAAACGTATCGCCCTCAAGTGGCGGTGGTGCTTGATGAAACCTATCCAATTTGGCAGCAGGTTTCGGCTCGCTCGGTTTTTGGCCGCTGGGTCTATGAGACGCGCCTGATGCTTGCGCGGGTCGATGTCACCTGCGGCTATTATCTGCAAAGCGATCTGGATAAAATTCCGGACTCCGTTCGCTGTGTAATCCTTTTAACGCCATACCACATTTCACCGGAACAGAAAGCGGCCCTTCAGACAAAATTTATGAAGGGCGGACGCATGGTGGTTTTCTGCTACCTGCCGGATCTGTTCGATGAAAACCGTCCGCCGGAGCTTTCCGGATTCTGCGGTATAGACCTCAAGCTGCACCGGAAGCCTGTTAATCCCGAATCGCGGCTGATACCCGATACGTTGCTGCCGGGGAAATACAAAAAAGTGCTGGGCGACAACTGCGACCTTTCTTTTATAACAACCTGTCCCGGCACGGTGCTGGCGGATGTGAATCCATATCTGACGGTGTCTGACTCCAACGCGGTTGTGTTTGCCAAATATACAGCAACCGGCGAACCGTCCTGTGCTTGGAAGGTGAAAGAGGACTGGACTTCGGTCTATCTCGGCACATCCCGGCTGAGCGTTGATGTCTGGCGGGCTTTGTTTAAGAAGGCGGGCTGTCACCTCTATTTGGGACAGGTTTCGGACGAGTTTGATGCGCCCGATTTCATTCAAGCGTCCGGAAACTTTTTAATGGTGCAGTCCTTCAGCGGCGGCGCAAAAACAATTTGTCTGCCTGAAAAAGCAGAAAATATTTACCGGTGGGCTGATGGTGAAGGCGGTCTGATCGCGACAAATGCCGTGTCCGTGGAGCTTAAGCTTGAGCCGGGCGTTCCGGAATATATTTACTGGGAGAGAAATCGATGATCAAACACTCAGAAGGGCTGAATGTTGTTCGCCAGCTGATTGCTCTGCGGAACAGTTTGTTTGGATTTTTCAGGCGAAGCCTGTTTATCACATGCGTATCAACGGCAATGTTCGTACAGGGCGGCAGTCCGGCACTGGCAGAAGTGGGGAGAGAAAAATCTTCTGAGCCTGCTTTAAACGCACTGTTCACCGATCACATGATTCTGCAACGAAACATGCCGGTGCCGGTGTACGGAACGGCTAAGCCAAAACAGATCGTCACCGTCGAATTCGCCGGGCAGAAGAAGACGGCAGAAGCGGATGAAAACGGCAACTGGATGGTCAAACTTGATCCAATGAGTGCGTCATCCGAACCGTCTGTATTGACCGTTACTTCTCAAACCCCGGGGTTCAAGCTTCAGATTTCAGATGTTTTGGTCGGCGATATCTGGTTGTGCGCCGGTCAATCGAATATGGCCAGTGTGATGCAAACCTACCCATCACTGAAAAGCGATATTCCTTTAATGCAGGGCCCGGCGGTAAGACTGTTCAAAAGCAAGCATGAGGGGGTCGGCAGTCCAGTCCAGACCGATACGGTTACAATAGATGGCGCTTTCAGCGGATCATGGCAGTCCATGACGCCGCGGTTTGCCGCGCCGTTTTCAGCGACGGCCTGTTTTTTCGGGCGGAAACTTCAGCAGGACACCGGTGTGCCGATCGGCCTGATTTATGCCAATCGTGGCGGTACACAGGTGAATATGTGGCTTCCGATGAGTGCAATGGCAGGCCGTGACGTATATGCAAAATTTCTCAGCAAAAAAAATCCGGAGTGGACGCCTCGGGCGGATAATCCGGGCGCCATCCGGGCGCCATCTTATCTGTACAATGGCACGATTCATCCATTGACCCGTTTTGCTATTCGCGGGGTCATTTGGTATCAGGGCGAATCCGATGATCGAGACATCGCGGCTTATCCGGTCATGTTCAAAGACCTGATTGAAACTTGGAGGAAGGCCTGGGGGTATGACTTCCCGTTCCTGTTTGTTCAGTTGCCTTCTTATGGAGCGGTTTCATGGGATAATACCGAAGAGGCCTGGGCATGGCAGCGCGAGGCGCAAGCTTCCGCGCTCAAGTTGCCGGAGACCGGGATGGTTGTGCTGATTGATTCCGGTGAATATAAAGACATTCATCCGCAGAATAAAAAGTCGGTCGGCGAGCGGCTGGCGTTGCTGGCTGAATCATTAGATGATCAAAAGATCGCCGCCCGCAGTCCGATGATTAAATCCGTTCAATTTAAAGAGGGAAAAGCCTGCATCACTTTTTCGGAAGTCGGTTCAGGCCTTACTGCAAAGAGGGTGGTCATGAACAAAAACATGTGCCTTAAGCAGGGCGAAGATGCAGAAGCTTTTATTGCGGACGCAGACACTCTGGAAGGATTCATGATCTGCGGCGCGGACCGGAAATTCGTAAAGGCTCAGGCTGAAATTATAGGCCCGGACACCGTCCGCATCTGGTCGGATGCCGTACGTTCTCCTGTTGCTGTCCGTTACGGATGGGCCAATTTTTCGCTTTGTAATCTCTATAACGGTGCAGGGTTGACTGCTGTTCCGTTTCGAACAGATCATTTCGAGATGCCGGTGTTTGACCAGGTGCCGGCTTTGGATGACACGATTTTTGAAATTTCAAAGCCGACTTCTGCTTTTTCTGCCGACTTCAGTCGTGACCGGCTTGACGGCTGGCAGAAGAGTCTGCCGCTGAATACGGCTGTAAATGGCGAGATGCTTGAGCTGTTTTTCTCGGAAGGGAAGCCTGTCGTTTTTTATCCGCCATCAGCGACCGTAAAAGAGCAGAATCGATTTTCGGTCGAAACAGATTTTGCGGCCTGTCGGATGCAGGCCTGGGGCGGTATTGCATTTAATTATGTTGGCCCGGACGACTTTTATGTGGTGAGAATCTGCGCCGGAACAACAGAGAGCCAGTTCATCCATTATCGGAATGGTAAGCCGCTCGTACTTGACCGGGCTGAGTCGTCTGGCCGGTTTGAAGTCGGGAAATCGTACCGCATTAAAGTTCAAGGCGTTCGGACTGGTTCGTTTAAAGTAGATGGTCTTTATAAATTTGAAATATGCGAGGCTTCGACTGGACAGATATTGGTCAGCCGCGTAAAGCGTGACGGCGGCTCGGCGACGTTTGGCGGAAGTGTTGGCTGTTATCTTGGGATACCGTCTGCCGAGCCTCTTTTTAAATACAGCCGCTTTGTGTTTTCAGCCGGAAATTAAATAGGGATTTGAATCAACCACCACCAAAAGGAACCAGCATGAGTATAATTAATAAATGGCGCGAAAGATCACGGCGGTCTCCCCGAAAAAAAGACGGCGTGTTGAGCAAAGTTGAAAAAGTTGCCTGGGGTGCGAGTGGCTCATCCGAAAACATTCTCCACAACGCGACCGGTATGATGGCCAATCCAATTCTAAACATTGGGCTTGGGGTCAGTCCTGTGTTGGTCAGTGTCGCATTGATGGTGCCTCGCTTCATAGATGCCTTCGTCGATCCGTTGATGGGGCGTATCAGCGACAATTTCAAATCGCGCTTCGGACGCCGCCGTCCATTTGTTCTGGTTGGCGGAATTCTATCCGGACTTGCCTTTGCACTGATCTGGATGCTGCCGCGCGGCTGGAGCGAAATGGCCACGTTCTGGCTTTTTCTCTTCTATATGCTGATTTTCTTTGCCTGCTTCACCGTGTTTATTGTGCCGTATCTGGCGCTTGGATTTGAAATGAGTCCAGACTATCACGAACGCACAACCCTTATGAGTTACCGGAGCTTTTTCAGTCTCGTTGGTAGCATTCTCATGCAGTGGATCTACTGGGGATGCACACGACCTTGTTTCGTGGATACGGTGCAAGGGATGAAGGTTATCGGCTTGATCCTCGGTGGATTTGTCATTTTAACCAGTGTGGTGACCGCG
The DNA here is from genome assembly GCA_013141415.1 of Kiritimatiellaceae bacterium. NCBI lineage: Bacteria > Pseudomonadati > Kiritimatiellota > Kiritimatiellia > Kiritimatiellales > Kiritimatiellaceae > Kiritimatiellaceae bacterium. The sequence goes on along the minus strand of JABFQY010000003.1, from coordinate 367,964 downwards.
CTGTTCTGTAAAGAACGGGTCCTTCCGGCCAAGAAGGATGCAGTTGAGCGGAAGATTTCTTTTTATGAAAGTTTCTCGGTGGCCTGGAAGGTGCGTCCGTTTGTACGGGTTGTATCGGTTTGTGTGCTGATTATCGTCGGTCAGCTTTCGATTATGCAGGTTGGTATGTATCTGAATATTTATTATGTCTGTAAGGGCAGTCAGGCTTTTGCCGGTCAGTTGCAAGGTGTGATCGGAACCGGGTATGTTTTAAGCTCGTTACTGGTTATTCCGGCGGTGGCGCATTGCAGCCGGGTCTTCGGTAAAAAAAGAACGTTGCGCAGCCTTATGACCGTAGGAGCAATCGGCAGCCTTTTGTCTTTTATTTTAGTTAATCCCAATTATCCGTACCTTCAGGTTCTTGGACTTTTTCTCGGCGGTCCGGCCACAACTGGCCTTTGGATCATTGCTCCATCCATGATTGCTGATGTATGCGACTATGATGAATGGAAAACCGGAATGCGGCGCGAAGGAGCGTTCGGTGCAGCGTACGGATGGTTCACCAAAATCGGCGGATCTGCATCCATACTGGTTTCCGGCCTCGTGCTGGTAATGACCGGATTTAAAGTGTCGTCAGGGGCAGGCCAAGATGCCGGAACCATTTTATGGATGCGCATCCTGATTGCGCTGGTTCCTGCCGCCACGTTTATTGCGGCCAATCTGCTGTTGCGGAAATATGAAATCAGCGCCGAACTGGCAGATCAGATCAAAAAAGAACTGGGAGAAAAGGCATGAAGCGCTGGATGAGTGGCTGTGTCGCTGCCGGAACGTGTTTGGGCGCGGCCGTTTCTGTTGCGGATGCGGCGGAGAAGCCGTTTAATTTTCTCGTCATTCTGCTGGATGATGCAGGCTGGCGGGATTTGGGGTTTGCCGGGAATTCGTTTATTGAAACCCCCAATATGGATTGTCTTGCGGCTCAGGGGATGCGCTTTTCCACGGCGTATTCCGCCCATCCGTTTTCCGCTCCCAGTCGGCAGAGTCTGATGACGGGTCAGTGGCCGGCCCGCACGGCCTGGATGCAGCGCTCCGAAATGAAAAGCCCTGACGCACCCCGCATCGTATCGCCTTTTTCTCCTTATGGAGCTCCGGCGTGGACGCAACGTCGTCCGGAGTTTACCAGTATAGCGGAGGCTCTGAAATCAAAGGGGTATGCGACGGGGCATATTGGCAAGTGGCATTTCGAAGTCGGTGAGATTACCCCTGAGAGCGAGGGGTTTGATGTAAATTTTGGCGGCAGCACCCATGTCGGTGCCGTCAAAAACTTTTTCGCGCCTTATGAAGGATTGCCCGGCAACGTGACTGCGCCGCCGGGTGAATACCTGACCGACCGTCTGACTGATGAAACGATAAAGTTTATCCGGCAGAACAAAGACCGTCCGTTTTACGTCCAGCTCTGGCATTATGCCCCGCATACACCGATCATGGCACCAGAGGCTGTCGCTTCCAAGTATCGGAAAAAACGGCAACAGATGGGCGACTATTCTCTCAATCCAACATATGCCGCGATGATTGACGTGGTGGATCAGGGCGTCGGACGTATTCGTCAGGAATTGGAATCGCTGGGCCTGAGTGATAACACGGTGATTCTGCTGACGTCGGATAACGGTGCTCAGGCCACGCTGGGGTCTGTGCCGATTACTTCGGTTGCTCCGCTGCGCGGAGAAAAAGAATATATGAATGAAGGCGGGGTTCGTGAGCCGATGGTGGTGTTTTGGCCAGGACATACCCGAACGGGATCGTCATCAGATCAACCGGTCAGTCTGATTGATTTCTATCCGACGATTCTTGATATCGCTGGGGCGGCGCTGCCAACGAATCAGCTGGTCGACGGGCTTAGCCTGGTTCCGCTCTTAACATCTGGGGATCAGACGGCGCTGCGGGAGCGGGCTCTTTTCTGGTATGAGATGAAAAGCAGTGCCATGGAAAATGGAAGTCTGATTCTGCCCGGCGCGGCTGTTCGTAAAGGTTCGTGGAAGATGATCAAATTTTTTGGTCGCCCCCTTGAACTCTACAATTTGGATGCCGATCCGTCGGAGTTGAAAAATCTGGCGGAGCAGGAGCCTGAGCGTGCAAAGACGTTTGAAGCGTTGATTGATGGCTGGCTGACTGGAACCGGAATTGCACAGCCACAACCCAATCCCGCTTATAATCCGGATTATGTCATTCCCCGACAGATTGAAAAAAGTGAAATGCCAGCCAACACGAAGGAAGTTCGTTCGTGGACTTTTGATTCTGGAATCGGAATGTGGCGAGTCGGCCGGATGATAAAAACCGAAGTGAAGAACGGTGCGCTGCAAATGCATGCCGACGGAGTTTATCCTGAAATCGTTACCACGGATGTGGCCGGGTTATCCAGCGGAAGTTATGTTGTGCAGATGGATCTTCGCGTGGCTACCAGCGGACGTATCCGTTTTTCGTGGAAAGGGTCGGACGGAAAGCCTGGAATTGTCGAATTTTTCCCGCAACGCGATGGCGAATGGCATACCTATACCGCTGTTTTCCAAAGCGATTTACCGCTGGCGGAACTCCGGCTGGCCGGGCCGACTCACCTGCGCGAAACTGGCCATTATGATCCGGCAACACAGCCTGATTATATTGAAGTCCGAAAAATTGAGCTGATGACGTTTAACCCCGTTAAGTGAGGACTTTGAAATGAGATGCAGCGCACATCCATTGAAAGTGATGGGCCCGATTTTTTCGACCCTGCTCGGGGTTGGACAGGTACAGGCCGGCGACGCGGTGGCGGTTCGCCAGCCGAATGTCGTCGTGATCCTTACGGATGATCAGGGTTTTGCTGATCTAGGGGCACAAGGAATTCTTAAAGATATTCAAACTCCGAATATTGACCGGCTGGCGCGGGAAGGGGTGCGCTTTACGCACGGCTATTCTACAGCACCGGTTTGCGGGCCGTCACGGGCCGGCCTGTTGTCCGGGCAATACCAAGAGCGGTTCGGAGTCTATGATAATGCCGACCTGCCGTTTAATTACAAAGGGCCCTCTTTGCCGCAACGCCTTCGTGCGTCTGGGTACCGAACCGGCATGGTTGGTAAACTTCATCTCCCGATTAACGGCGATAATGGCGATAATCCCAAGTCTTGGGGATTTGATGAATTTTTTATGAAGCACGGAGATTTCGTTAATGCTCCGAAACGGATACTGGCCACCCATTCGTTGACGGGGGAGTTTTTCCCGGAAGCTAAATGGATTGAGGTCGAAGGGTATCGTACGGACAACCACACCGAAGCGGCACTTCAGTTTATTGACCGCAATAAAGCGGAACCGTTTTTTCTCTATCTGGCCTATCTCGCTCCGCACACCCCGCTGGAGGCGCCGCAGAAATATTTGGATCGTTTTCCAGATGCCAAACCTGAAGCTCGTCGTTATGCACTGGCGATGATCTCCGCGATCGATGACGGAGTCGGACGGATAACGGATCGTTTGAAGGCGCTTGAGCTGGACGAAAATACGCTGATCTTTTTCGTTAGTGACAACGGTGCGCCGCTGAAATGCCGCGATCGGAATCTTCCGGTCAGCCAGCTGAACCTGTCGGAATGGAACGGATCTCTCAATACGCCCATGACGGGCGAGAAAGTTATGCTCGCCGAAGGCGGCGTTCATGTTCCATTCATTGCCTGCTGGCCAAAAGTTATTCCTGCCGGGCAGGTTATCGGCACACCGGTCATTACGCTCGATATCGCTGCAACAGCGCTGACGTTGGCCGGTTCGGATACGCAAAGCCTCGACGGAGTTAATCTGATGCCATTGCTGACTGGCCGGACAAACGAGTTGCCTCGCGAATACCTTTTCTGGGCATTCGGCGGGCAGTCTGTGGTTCGTAAGGGGAATTGGAAAATGATTACCACACAGACCAGCGGTGACTTTCTTTTTTCGCTGGCCGACGATTTGTCAGAGAAGCGCAACAGAACGGGTGAATACCCGGAAGTTGCCGCAGAATTAAAGGCCGAACTTGCTAAATGGCAGGCCGGATGCGGTGCGCGCAAACCGGTTCGTCCGGCTCAGCTGGAGCTGGAAACGCGGTTATATCGCGACTATTTTGAAACATTAATAGAGAGACAGAAATGAAGAAAATCCTACTAAGCGTTTGGTTTGTAGCAAGTGTTGTATGGGGACAGGTTCGTGATGACGGTTGGCGTTATATCGTTCAGCCAACGGCGCGTACGGTCGTGCGCGGCGGTGTTTCTGCCGGTAAGAACTTATCATCAGGCGAACCGCTGGTTGTTCAGCGCGGGGCGACTGCAGATGAGTGTAGCGCCATACTGATCCGGTATGATTTGTCTGAAATGCCGCTGGAGACATCGCTGAACAGTGTCATTTGGTACAAGGGAAAAGCTTCAGGCCCCGGATCAAATCCTTCGTTTGCGATTTATGGCGTCGATAATGATTGGGATGCCAATGCTGTCTGCATGAATACACTGCCGCGAAAAATCGAACGGATTGCCGAAGTAACCGTTAAGCCGAATGTGAACGGCCCGATTCCATTTCCAGTCAGCAGCTATGTGAGGCAGCACATCAAAGACGGCAAGGTCTCTTTTCTGATTGAAATGTACAGTGCTCCCGGTTTTTCTCAGGCAGTTGAGTTTTCCGAAACGCCGTCTTTGACCGTAGCTAAAGCGCAGACCCCGGCCTATCAACTTGCCGATTTGCTACAGCCGGTTTGGAAAGGTCTTCGTATGGTGAATGAAACGGCCGCACCCACGTCGTATGACGGTAAACCTGCGGAAGCGAATCTGGCCTTTATTCCTTCAAAAATTATCAGCGTGAAAAACTACGCGCTGGACAAGACGTATGAGGCAGGAAAAGACTACACTGTTGAGGGGCGTACCATTCGGTTGGTTCCCGGAAGTGCCATTCCATTTTTTAACTACAGCGATTTGTATCACAATGACCCGCAAGCCAAGCCGGGTGCTATGAAAACGGTGGATGGCGGCTATTTAACTTTCAGCGAATCTGCCTATTTTAACGACAAACAGCTGGCGGTCACTTATGAACATGCCGAGCCGTGGGCCGGGCCGGTTCCCCTGTCAGCCGAAAAGAACCTTTCCAAAACTTTTGCGAAGCTAAAGGCCAAGCAACCGCTCAAGCTGGTTGTTTTTGGTGACAGTATTTCGATTGGAGCCAGCGCCAGTGGGAAAGGTAACCGCGCCCCGTGGATGCCGATCTGGGCTGATCTGGTGGCAGATGAGCTGGGGCGCGTTTATGGTTCGACTGTTGACTTAATGAATCCGTCGCTGGGCGGCATGCGTGCGGATTGGGGAAAAGATACGGTGGATGGGTTGGTCTCTTTCCAAAAGCCCGATTTGGTTATTCTGGGGTTCGGCATGAATGACGCAGGGAGTCCCTTTGCCGTAGAACAGTTTGTCGCCAATACGCAGGCTATGATGGACTCCGTCCGTAAACAGAACCCGTCGGCGGAATTCATTTTGCTGATGTCTTTTCAGCCGAACAGCAAATGGCGCAGTTTAGATCTGATGACCGAATACCTTGCAGCCTTTAAGAAATTGGAAGGTCCTGGTGTCGCGGTTGCAGATATGTGGTCGATGCATGGCTATCTTCTCCAGCACAAAACCTACTGGGACATGACCGGCAACCACGTCAATCACCCGAACGACTTTTTAGTGCGAGTTTACGCTCAGACTGTTTTAGAAACATTGGGTGTCGAGTAATTTGTCGGGAAGCATAATTTCTAGAGTCAGACGCCGGATCGGATGGAGAATGGTTTCCATTTCGCCACAGGGAAGCGCCAAACGGGGTGGCGATGGTCGCGGAATTGCCGTTCCCCCCGGAGGCAAGGCGCTCAGCGGGAAAGATAAACGGCTGATAGCGTTCGGCCAGAGCAGCCAGAGAAATTCCCCGGGTTGCCGTTAATTCAATAAGGTGCATTATCTTGGATTAGTAGGACTTCTTAATCCAAGTTCTGGAGGATGCCACGAATCTCGGCGGATTTTACATTTCTAAAATGTAAGAGGCTGTTTCAGCCGAAAAGCTCGCTGGTTCGTTGAAAGTGAATCACGGACGCTACTTCCAGACCGGGCTGAAGTTCGCCGCTTGCTAAGGCCTAATCAGTAGTCTTTAGCGAGCGTTTGATTTGCTTGTCGCTACGCCTGATAATTGCATAGTATATTTTTGACGTTTGCGAGCGGTGGAGACATTCTCCAACGCGTTGTATGTCAGGGTTGTTTGACGTTGTAGGAATACAAAAAATTTAACGGGTAACTACTTAGGGTTATAAGTCTAAAGATAAAAAGTTATAAATCGTTTAAAACAAACAATTTAAGTGCAATTACCCCGGTAGCTCAGCTGGATAGAGCATCGGATTTCTAATCCGACGGTCACAGGTTCGAATCCTGTCCGGGGTACCATCTATCTCCTTGGTATTCAGTACCATGGAGATTTTTTATTTTCTAGAATTTCTCTGACTCGCGGGAAATGTGGCCAAAAGTGTGGCTTTGGCCCATTTGATTTCCCGCCTTGTAGCAAAGCAACGCATTGCGTTTACAACAAGGAGACGAGTCATGGGACTGGAACTGAGAAGAGATAAAAAGCACAACCTCCGCTCAAAATGGTGGTACGGCAGATACATGATTAACGGCAAACGATACTTCACAAATCTGAATGTGGAGGTAAACGGGAATGTGCCGAAAAACATACGCAAGAAGGGTGACATGGCCTTTGAGTGTTCAAGAACATTGGCTTCCGCCAAATTGAAAGAGCTGATCGCTGAGGCGCATAGTCACAAGGCGGCCGAGAAGCACCTGCAGGAGCTTTACGAGCTCAAAGCTGGAGAGTCGCTCACTCAGATATCAATTTCAGATATTGCCCATGCAAAATTTTTGCCTCCGGATCGGCGAGGGCGGTCTTCTGCCCGAGACGAAGCGCAGCTCGTTGTCATGCGCGACTTTATTTCCTTTATGCAGGAAAACTATCCGGCGGTAACGTTTGTGTCCCAGGTCAACAGAATCATGGCACAGGGCTGGTTGTCTTCCTTGGAGGCTCAGAAGAATTCCGCGCGAACCTACAACGACAAAATGTATGTCCTCAAAGGGTTTTTCGAGCGTGTTGGTTCTGAGGCCGGGGTGATCAGGAATCCTTTTGCCGGCTGTTTAGCGAAGGTTAAAAAGACCGTACATCGGCAGCCGTTCACTCAGGAAGAATTGACAAAGATTCTGAATCACTGTGATGCCATTATCCGACCGGTAGTGCTGACGGGCATGTGCACGGCCATGCGCCGGGGGGACTGTTGTCGGCTCAAATGGGAATCGGTGGATTTTGATGTCGGGTTTGTAATGGTAAAAACATCCAAAACGGGTGAAATGGCCGAAATACCGCTGTTTCCTGTTCTACGGGCGGAACTGGAAAAACTCCCCCGCACCAGCGAGTACGTTTTTCCGGAAGCCGAAGAAATGCTCCGGGAAAACATACACGGTCTCACGTGGCGGTTTCAGAAGGCCTTGACTGCTGCGGGCATTAAAAACACCCACATAGCTAACGAGAACGCCAGTCAGCGATCCAGCTTGAAGGACTTCCACTCATTACGGACGACGTGGATCACCATGGCGCTGTCGGCGGGCGTACCGATGGAACTGGTCCGCCGCGTCACCGGCCATTCAACGGTTGAGGTAGTTTTAAAACACTACTTCCGCCCCGGTCGCGAAGCCTTCCGGGCCTCGCTGGGTAAGGCCCTGCCCAAACTGCTCACCGGCGGAGAGGAAGAAGAAAGCCTCGACCTGCCCGAGGAAATATTGAAACTCGACAAAGAGGCGAAATCATTGAAACCGGAAGAGGTCGTCAAAAAACTCAAGGCGCTGGCAAAGAAGGTTGCCCGCATGACGAAAGCCCAAAAAGCCGCCGCCGTCCTCGCCGCCTGAGTGGGGTGGTGAAACAAGGTGAGCAGAGCCCAGTTTGATATATCAAACTTTTTGAAAAAAAAGTGAAAAAATCTTTCGTAGGCGTTTTCACCACAAAAGCGGAAAATAGTTGCATGCCGCAACATCTTAAAATACCTTTATAAAAAAGGAGGTCATCTATGGCTACCAACCCAATCGGAAAAGGCACGCAGACCATCGGAATCAACATGCCCAAGAAAATGGCGGAAGAACTGGAACGTCGCGCCGACTCAATGCACATTTCCAAAAGCAAATACTGCAAGATCGTACTCGGCGAATGGATAAAGTCCGGCAAGAAGCTGACCCTCGGCGAGAAGTAGAAGGATCGCACCCATGCCAATAGGAAAAGGCACCAAGACGATCGGCGTCAATTTTGGTGTAAAAATGGTCGCTGAGATCGAAATGCGTGCGGCCTCAATGAACATTTCGAAGAGCCAATACTGCGAAATCGTCCTGCGTCGGTGGATTGCTTCGGGAAACAAACTGACGCTCGCTGAAAAATAATCAGCCGCCGCATGTCCCGCACGCCTTGCCTTCATCCTTGGAGCAAGGCCGTCCGTTCTTCGTGTTATTGAAATACTTGCACCGGCTGTTGTGCCGGGTATTGCCGTTCGTATTCAGCCAATAGCCGCCTTCTACGGGCTGTTGCAGCGAAGTTTGGGGCTGCGCCCGAGTCTCAGCCTTGCCATCGGCGCGGAACTCCCACGGAGGCTGAGGAGCCTTGTCAGCCCACAGCCCCAGACTCCGCGAACGCGCCGCCTGTTCCGCATCGGACAGCCGGGAATCCTTTGAATAGGCTTTGTAATGCCACGCCCAGCCTTCGGCCACCATTTCCAGATTGATCCAGCGTGCGCCAAGGTACAGATCGGCCACCGTTCGACCATAGCGGTCTTTGGACTGCTCTTTGACCTCTACGGTTTGCCCGAACACCTTGTCGGAAAGAGCCTGCTTGGCTTTAGTGCCAAACGCTTGAGACTTTTCCGGGGTGTCTATGCCGGCCAGCCGGATTTTTACCTGCTGGTTGTCTGCGGTCAGCACCGTGCAGGTATCCCCGTCTGAGATGCCGACCACCTTGGCGGGGTATCCGAATGCTACGAGGGTGAATAAAAGCGGCAGTAGAAAACAAAGCGTCTTTTTCATAATAGCCTCAATCAATACAATCAGGGTGCGGAACGGTCAGCGGATAAAACATTGTCCCATTCACCTTCCATATCACGTCGAGAAGCAGGTTTATGATTAAGTTTTCGTGAACAGTCAGCTTCGAACCTCTAGTGCCCGCAACATTCAGAACACACTGCTTGGGCGGGCATGCTTCGTAATCCTCATAATCGTTCATTTCCGGATCACCGTTGAGCCACACCTTGACCTCTTCGGCGGCCTGACGAGAAGAAACAGTTTCAAAAGCAATATGATGCCACGGCTTCCTATGCTTCATGCAGAACTCAAGGGTTCTCAGGGAGCCGCCGGTCAGTCGTTTCGGCGTGATGATTAAAGTGGCATCTGAATCCACCACGTTTGCCTCCGTGCGAACCAGATAATCAGCGGAACCCGTCTCTTTGAGGTGGTATTGTGCGGGAATAACGCCGTATTCAGACTTTCGCCCCTTTGGGCACCACCCACCATGTGGAATACTGCAATGGATGGCGGTAGCCAGTGCCGCTTGATCTACGCCGGTTTGCCCGCCCGAGACTATTTTTATAATCGGCATTTGCAGGCAAGCTACAACGGGGCAAAGCGGCTGACAAGAAAACATGCTTTTAAGCCAGTGGTATTGGAAACTATTTGGAGCGCAGACTCAATCGGTGACTCTCCGCGCCCATTTTAGAGCATCGGAAACGGTAGGGATTTCCTGCCGCAGGCGGGCAAGAACAACTTCCTGGCTGTCTAAGCATTTCTGCAGGGCTCGGAGCGCATTGTCGCCCATTTCCCTGCTACCGAACAATTCACTGTCCCGTTCGGCGAAATCCAGACCCGTCTGTACGGCAGATCGGTTCAGCATGTGACCCAGATCGTAACCGGAAAGCAGAAGGCGGGAGTGCCCGAATTTGTCCACGCAGAGATTCTCAAACCAGAGCGGGGAGTTGTACAAAGAATCCACCTTGAGCAGTTCCAGAAGTTTACGCTCGCGAGAAAGCATGGCGGTAATATCTTTTTGGGGGACTCCGCAGACCGACAGGTGGATCAGCTTGCCGAGCAATACGGCATACCCGTCCGAATAATCCTTGGCAACGGGCAGTTCAAACTTTTTCTGGTAATTCATCACCGTCGGGACGCTCTGCCCGACTTTCTCCGCCAGCTCTTTCAGTTTCATGGGCTTCTTATGCCCCCAAGACGGGCAAGGGTCAACTGTTCAGAATGTTTCACCCCGCGCTTCCAATGATTGGAAGAAATCTATAGAAATGTTTAGCAATTGAGCGCGAAGCGAAGTGGTGCGCCCTGAGGTGGAATTTAAAACAAAGGCAAAAGGTGAATTATAAGTTTTCAGGACATGAAACATTTGCCTTTCGATATGCGTGGCTTCCAAAAGCATATCAGGCGGTGAAATTTGACGATAAAATATTTTCCGACGAAGATCGGGCTATGGTTGAGTTGGGCGTTGGGAAAAACATGGTTCGCTCCATCCGATTTTGGGCAACTCTTCTCGGGATAATTGAGCCAGACGGCGAAAACTCACTTCAGGTGACTCCGTTTAGCACAATGCTGCTAGACCCAGATCGCGGATTGGATCCATATCTTGAGGACATCCAGACGCTGTGGTTGCTTCATTGGCGTCTTTCGGCGGCCGCAGAGCCTCTTTATGTCTGGCATTACCTTCTCAATCGCTGGCAGGAGTCAGAGATGGCGGGCGCGGTCATTGTTCCTATGATACGGAGAGAGTTAGGGGAGGAACATAAGCTATCTGCGAACTCACTCGACAGTCTTGTGAAGGTTTTCTTTCACACATACGTTCCAACTCGCGGTCACAAAAACAAAGTGGTCGAAGATAATTTGGACTGCCCCCTCGTTCAGCTTCGGTTGATCGAATATGGCGGAGAGCGAGATTTGTCTTCTGGTAGAAAAGAGCCAATTTATGCCTTTCGCAGAGGCGAAAAACCCGAGATTAGCCAGGCGCTTTTTCTTTATTGCCTGAACGACTATTGGCGGAAGACCTCCCCTGACGAAACGACCCTATCTTTCAGTCAGATTACCAGTAGCGAGGGGAGCCCCGGACAGGTTTTCAAACTCACCGATGATGACATACAGGCGCGTTTGGCAGGCTTGACTGATGACAGTGAGTATTTTGTATTCACGGACTCATCGACTAGTCGGTCTTTGAAAAGAAAGTTTACCGATTTTGAACAAATTTCTGGGAAGCTGCTGAAAAGGATTTATAAATGAAGAAGCAGCAACAATTTATCAAACCCCCGCTTCGTTTTTTAAGGTCCACCAACCTGGAACGGGACTTTTATGATCCAGAGGCGTTGAGCTCATATGTGTTAACGGATGTTGCGACGGACTGTCTTCGGCGAATAGCAAATGGGCTGAAGAAGGGATCCGGTCAGAGATGCTGGCGCATCATAGGGGACTATGGTTCTGGGAAATCAAGCTTCGCTCTCTTGTTGGCCCATTGGTTTTCCGGAGATGCAAAAAAAATCCCCAAAGGCCTTTCATCCCGTTTGGCCTACACAACGATTGGGGTCTCGACGCCTCGGCTTTTACCCGTTCTCGTAACAGGAGCAAGAGAGGCATTAGGAGAAACAATCCGTCGAGGCATAAGTAGCGCATTAGAGCATCACTATCCGTCCGGGTTAGGTAAAGGACCCTGCAAAATCAACGCCCTGTTGAAACAGGAGAAAATAAACGACGGGGATGTGCTTAAGTTGATCGCATTGGTTAAATCCCGGATATCTGCAGATAACAAGGGTCGAGGACTGTTACTCATTATTGACGAACTCGGGAAATCCTTAGAGCACGCCGCCTCAGCCGCCGGCGAAAGTGATGTTTTTTTAATGCAACGACTGGCTGAAGAAGCGTCCCGCAGCGGGGAGACGCCGCTTTTTGTTATAGGTATCCTGCATCAGGGGTTTGGGGCGTATGCCGCCGCGCTGGGATTAACCGCTAAGCGCGAGTGGGACAAAGTTGCCGGGCGATATGATGAAATCGTTTTTCAGCACCCGATGGAACAAACAGCAGCGTTGGTCGCTGAGGCGCTCAATGTTCCGGTCGGCGAGCTTAAGCAAACAGATATGGCCTCTTCCAAGCAAACCATGAAACAAGCTATTCAGCTTGGCTGGTATGGATCTACTGCAAGTTATACCTCACTGGAAAAGCAGGCGCCTCGAATTTCTCCCCTTGATCCATGCGTGTTGCCCATCATGAGCCGAATTTTGCATCGTTTTGGGCAAAATCAGAGGTCTATTTTCAGTTTTTTATTTGGAAGCGAGCCGTTTGCGTTGCTTGCTTTTCTGAAAGAATGTGACGGTCAGTTCTACCGAATTCATCATCTTTATGACTACATCCATTCGAACTTAGGCCATCACCTAGCTTCGGTGTATACCTCTACCCATTGGACCACAATTAATTCGATGGTTAGCTCGTTTATCTCAGACAACCTTTTGCACACCCAGATTGTCAAAACAGTCGGTGTTTTAAATCTGCTGAATAGCAGCGACCTGACCCCCACGGTGGAATCGGTTTCACTTTGTTTAACCGGCAGAAAAGACGATGCTAATGTCCATAAGGCCATCAGCCTTCTAAAGTCGGACGTTGGGAAGCGGGTCTTATTCGATCGGGGCGCTTCTGGCGGGTTGTGTTTGTGGCCTCATATCAGCGTAGATATTGAACGTGCTCAGAAAACAGCAGAGTCCATGATCGGCCCGATCAAAAGCCCGGCAGACTTTATCCGAGCGCATCTCGACAACACAAATTTGGTGGCAAGGAGGCACTACATCAAGACCGGGAATCTAAGATACTTTTCGGTCGTTTTCTGTAATCCAAAGGACTTGGAAGATCCCGTTAATTTACCCAAGGAAGACGGCGATGGAATTATACTGACGCCCCTGTGCTTAAACCAAAAAGCTGTTGCTGATGCGATCAAGATGGCCCAGTCAGCTGGGTTTAAGGCGCGCAGCGAATATTTGGTGGCTATTCCCGGGCAACTGCAGAGTCTGTCGCCATTTATTCGAGAAGTTCAGGTTTGGAATTGGATAGCAACAAACACTCCAGAATTGAACGGCGACAGGTATGGAAGAGAAACCGTTTCCAGGAAAATGGCGACAGCGCAACAGGCCATGGATGAGGCGATCAGTCAAGTTATCGGCCTCGACAATCTAGGCGAATCTTTTTCTCTAAAATTCTTTTGGAAGGGAAAACCTCTAGAGATTGCATCTGGTCGCGAACTGTTATCCACGCTTTCGGACATCTGCGACCGTTTATTTAGGACCGCGCCCATTGTTCATAATGAGTTAATTAATCGCCGCAATATCAGTTCTGCAGCGGCGGCCGCAAGAATGCGCCTAATAGAGCGCGTCTTGGAAGCACCTAACGAGCGATTGTTAGGAATGGATCCCGAGAAAAAGCCGCCGGAAATGTCGATGTACATGTCCGTCCTTCAGCACGGAGGGCTTCATGTAGAAACTGAGACGATGAGTCGATTTGTTCTTCCAAGCGAACCGAATGACCGCTTAAAATTGTTGCCCACCTTTACTCACATTGAATCACGACTGAAGGGCGAACCTGACAGACCTATTCGTGTAAGCCTTCTTTTAAATGAGTTAGCAGCGATTCCGTTCGGCATTCGGGAAGGCTTGGCTCCCCTGTTGCTTGCAGTCTTCTACGTAATACACAGGCGGAATATTGCTTGTTATGAGAACGGCACCTTTCTTAGCGAGCTTTCCGGAGCCGAATTTTTACGTTTAACTAAAAGACCCGAAACGTTTGAGTTTCAATACTGCAATGTCGAAGGCCTTCGCATTGTTGCGTTCGAACAACTTGCCCGGGTACTTAACGTTAATGCCAGCAGGGAGCAGCCAGACCTCCTGGATGTAGTTCGTCCCTTGTGCGTCATCGTGGCGCGACTGTGCCCATACGCTCAGAAAACAAAACAACTTTCACCGAGTGCTGTAGCGGTTCGAAACGCTCTTATGGACGCAAGAGACCCCTTGAAGCTACTATTCGAGTTGCTACCTATTGCTTGTGGCTATGAGCCGATTGGGCCAGACGACAAAAATGGGCACACCGCGAAGCAGTACGCCCGATCGCTTTCACAGGCCATCGATGAGCTGAGGGGGTGTTACTTGGCGTTGCAGGAACGAATGAAAAATGCGTTGATCGAAAATTTTGGTTATTCAAAAAAGAAAGCTGGCGACTTCCGAAAGGAAATCGGAGCACGGGCAGACGCATTATCGTCCTTTGTTGCAGAAGCCCGGCTAAAAGCGTTTTGTTTTCGACTAAAAGACTCGTTGTTATCCGACAACGACTGGCTGGATTCTGTGGCCAGTATGATTGCCGCCAAGCCGCCCGAAAAATGGGCAGATCAGGATGAGCAGATATTCAATGAGCACCTTTCGGAGCTAACTGGCCGTTTTGTCCGCACGGAAGGCGTTGCCTTTGACAAAAAAGGTAATTACGAAAGCGGATCTATGCGGCTATGCGTCACCCTGCCTGACGGAACCGAAAAGAAGCAGGTTCTTACAGCGGCGGTAAGTGATCGCGGTGCAATTTCGGCCCTGCAAGAGACAATACAAAAGCTCATAAAAGAGCACGGCGATCTTGCGCTAGTCGCCGCATCTAAGGCAGTGTGGGACAATCTGAAGGGCTAAGTATTGGATGAACCATCAAGTACGACATATTTGCGGCCTATCCGGGGGAAAGGACAGCACGGCGCTGGCCTTGTACATGAGGGACAAGGTTCCGGGAATGGAATATGTTTTCTGTGATACCGGCAAAGAACTGCAGGAAACCTATGAGTACCTGGCTCTTGTAGAGGCATTTCTCGGTAAAAAAATCGTTTATCTTAATGCCAAGAGAGATTTTGACCACTGGCTGGATGTGTTCGGCAATTACCTCCCATCCCCAAAAGCCCGCTGGTGCACCAAGCTTCTCAAGCTCAAGCCCTACGAAGAATATATCGGTAATGACCCTGTGATTAGCTATATCGGTATTCGTGCCGATGAAGATCGTACTGGGCTCATTAGCGCTAAGCCAAATCTAACAACCGTATTTCCCTTCAAAGAAGATGGCATCGATTTTGATGGCGTGATGCGCATTCTGACAGAAAGTGGCATTGGCATGCCGCCTTATCTAAGTTGGGGAAGGTCTCATTCCGGCTGCTTCTTCTGCTTCTACCAATCGAAGTATGAATGGGTACGCCTGCTAGAACAGTACCCTGAACAATTTGCCGAAGCAGAGAAGTACGAGCGCAAAGATCAGAAGACCGGCACGCTGTTTACCTGGATGGATGACATGCCGATTTCAGCATTGCGCGATCCTAAATTACAGGAAGAGATTAAGCGAAAATATGCTGAACGGCAGCAGTGGTTAAAATCTCGAAAGGGCAATAAACGATTGGTTGAAACTTTTGGGGAGATTGAAGTTGAAGATACTTCGAGTCCCGGCTGCTTGATCTGCCACTTATAGGGAATGTGCTTAAATGAAATGGATTAACTTTCTCCGCAAATATGGGCCAATACCTCGTAATGACAACATGTTCGACGAGACGATCCAGCGGTCGGCTCAACGGAATAAAATTGATCCAATCCTATTTGAGCATCCATTTCAGCAACGCGTTTTTGAATGTTTCAAGCGCGAACAGCTTCGCTCGATAATTCTCACAGGGACTGCCGGAGACGGCAAAACACATCTTTGCCGAGAGGTTTGGAACAGTCTCGGCGGAGATGCTGCTCTGTGGGCCTCCGATGATCCGTATCTTTTACTTCCCGTATCGAGATCTCTAAATCTCCATTTCATTCGGGACTTGAGCGGCTGGGCGCCTCCACAGGGGACGTCCTGGAGTGACGTGCCGCACAAAAAGAAACTCATGGGGGTTTTTTGTGAATCGTTGTTCGCAAAAAAACCATCAGATGTATTTATGATTGCGGGAAATGATGGACAGTTGATTGAGGCGCTTCGTCGGCTTGATTCATCTGATGTGGTGGTTAAGGCTCGGGATGCGATTGAAGAGTTACTGGTAGAGGATCTTCAATTATTAAAAGGTGTCGAGCTTGATTTCTTCAACCTGAGTCGCGGAAGTTCTGCAGAGCTGTTTGACCGGGCTGTTAAGGCTTTTTTAGATCATCCTGGATGGAAAGAGTGCTATGCGCTCAACGCCGGGCCAGATGAATTTTTTGGGAATCAGTGCCCTGTACGGAGAAATTATGAATTGCTCCAACAGCCCTTGATGCAGCAACGCATCCATCTTCTCTTTGAACTATGTGACTATAACAATTTGCACCTGCCTATTCGACAAATCCTGCTTCTTCTTACAAATGCTGTTTTGGGACACCCGTCTGCTCATGAAAATCTCATGCGGGCTATTGATGTTCCTAAAATCATAGCATCAGGCGAGATTTCTAAAGGGGCAATATACAACAACATTTTTGGCGGCAACCTTTCGGAGCGCAGTAGAAGTTCGATCACCATATTTAACTACTTTAACCGGCTCCAGATCGGTTATGAGACCAATAATCGGATCGACAATATCCTTATCTATGGCGAGTACGACGAGTTTGTAAAACGCGAATACGACTCTTTGATCGGGTCTGACTCATTCTATGGTGCCGACGCCAGTTATCAGATGGCTCGAAAGCAATATGTCGAAGCCGGTGATGAGGACGAAGATTCTGCGAATGCTTTTCTCGAGATGCTTGTGCGGCAGCGACGGGGGATTTTCTTTAAGATTCCTAGAGAACAAGAGAAGGAGTTTAAGTTTTGGGAGCTCACTGTCTTCAAACACGCAGGCGAATATGTTTCAGATGTATGTGAATTGCTTATGTCAGGTGGCGGGGTAGATCGCCGCATTCTTGGCCGATTGATTAAGGGTCTCAACCGCGTCTTTACCGGAATGCTGGTTGATGATGAACGGAGGCTTTATCTCGCGACCAGCGGAAGCCACTCTCAAGCGAAAATCAGCCGGGTGTACTTGGGACACATATCCGTACAACCGAGCAAAGGAGAGCGAATTTCGATTGCGCTTAACGACCAAACTAAACGGATAGATCTTCAGGTGTATTTTTCTCTACATGACTTCATCTCTCTCGAGTTGAATCTCGTGCGATTTGAGTTCCTTTCGCGTGTGGCCTCAGAGGGGGCGCTCCCGACAAGTTTTTCAAAAGAATGTTACGAAGACATCCAGGCATTCAAAAGCCGCTTGATTGCGAAGGCCAATGACCTGCAATCAAGCGAGGTTTCTATCGGCGATAATTGTGTTGAGTTGCAGATATTGAACTCGGACAACGGGAAGCTTGAACACAAAACTATTACGATAAAAAGGTAGCCATGGAACGACTGGAGCCAAAAAACAAAAATCCTGAACCGTCTATGTGGGTAGATGAGGCCATCTGGGGGCATCGGCTCTATGATGAGCAAACACCCTGGTTTGTGTACCTGGAATTCATGAATGTTTACGCCTATGTGCGTTCGAGCGGGAAAATATTTGATGAGCAGGAATACAACACATTGTCTTACGTGCCAGCCCATCGGCTGTATTTGCGTAATATCCTGTTTAACTATCCGCTGACCAAAATGGAGCAGCTGTGTAAAAAAACCTCGGGAGATGCCCAGCAGTGGCAGTTGTGGTTGAAAGAGATGGAGGAATCGCAGCAGGGATTGGTTAATCCCGACTTCTCATACCTGAAGAATCATTTTGAAAGCTTCGCCGAGTTTGTTGAAGTCATAAAGGTGATCCACTCCACCTGCCTGGAAGTGAATAGCAATAAGCGCTGGACTTCGAAATTTGTTTTCCCTTATTGCCCCGAAGCCCTGTTTGAGGATCTGGACAAGACCGCTAGATCGAATGATCGACGATTTTTTGGGCGTACGGGGGAGCTGCTTTATTTGATGTTTTGTCGGGCTGCCGACAAGACAGAGCTCTCTGCTCTTTTGGAACAGCGCCTGTTTCAGCACGAGACGATATGGAACACTGTAATTAAGTGCCTACAGCCGCCATCCGAACCTCTGCCAAAAGAAAAGGCAGGCGGATTTCTTCCCTATCGTTCACATCCGGTATTTGATGCAGTAACCAAAGATTGGATCACGATATTGAAGCTGGACGCACCTTCGTATGATCTTATTCCTCATCTGGTTCGAGTCGCTGGGTTTCATATTTTGCGCTATCAGCAGCAGGTTGCTCGAGAAATCATTGGCGATGACCGCCCCAGTTTGTTTATTTCCGAAATTGTTGCCCCTAAAAAAACAATGGTGCGAGAGCTCTCTGTTGAATCATATCAGGACAACAACGTTCTTTCGGCTAAGGCGGTTGAGTCATATATCGCGGATATCGAAAAAAGCGAGATTTGGAGGGAAGCGCTGGGCGGTAGCGACCCCTATAACGAATGCCTTGAGATTCTGAAAAACACTGTCCTGTGGCCTCGAGAAAAGATGGATTATGTCGGCGTTCCTCACCCTGACGATCTACTACAGGCCTTTCGCGATGCGGCACGCCAGAGGCACTCCCAGCATTTCGCAAATATTCACAGGGTGTATGGCCGCGAAATAGGCCTGATTTCAAAGCGGGGTACCAATAGACTTCGTTATGCTCCAACGGATGCTTTTCTTAAGAGCATCGTATTAAGCACGGTTGGGAAACGCATGGAGTTAGAGCTGTTCTTGAGCGAGGTGCTCAATAAATATGGCATCGTATTGGGCAGTAATGAAGCGGAGTACTATGCCGAAGTGGTGAAATGCGATTTTGATAAAAAAGAATTCAAAAACAACTCTGAACGCCTCGAGCAGCGCCTTTCAAGTATCGGGTTGCTAAAGCGGCTGTCTGACGGATGCGCTTACGTTCTCAACCCTTTCTCAACGCTGGATTAAAAGCTTCAGGAGCTACTATGACGAATGACGAATTAATCGGAAAAGTCGCAATCCAGTATCTGAAAGATCGTTTAGAGGCAGCGGATGGCAGTGATGGGACTGCAAGATATCTGCTTGATTGCTTATCTGCAAAACAGACGGCTGCGATTGCTCAAGCGATATTAAACGATTCAGTATTAAGCAAAAAAATAGAAATTAAGCTCCCTCGAAATTTTGTCAAAGGGTGTTCGTTGCCCGAGAATATTCTCACGGACGAAAGGACAACATTTTTTCGAAATGCAGATTGTGAAAGAGATGCTCTCTTATTGGCGACAACAGGTGACGATGAGCAACAATCTCTTAAGGATATGACGCCCATTGGCTCATCGCAACTCTTAGGGCATCCCGGCCTTTGGGTCGATTACGCTAATGCGGAAATAGGTTGCGATGAACAACAAAAAGGCTGGTGGGCGCTGGCGCTTCGGGGCCTGCTGGAGGTTAGAACATATCAGCTAGAGGCGTTTGCTGGCTATGTGATTGAAACTAGGCGGCAAATTCTCGAAGAAGGCGAGCCGTTGCTCGAGGCTTTAGGCCTAGCCTTGCCCACCCTGAGAATTCCCAGAGATAAGACATTTTTTAATGTGCTGAATGACAAAAATGCCGGGCATATTTCCCGTTGGAAGCAACTGTATGCTAAAGCGATTCGTCAGCGATCCTGTTACCTTTTTAAATACACACCGTCGCAAGGATTGCTGACCCAAGATCAACTCAAGACGACCTTTGATAAAGTGAAGGACAACATAATTCAGCAATATCATTCATGCATTAAAGAGTTCATCTCTGCTGATAGCGGGTGGAATGGGGCTGCATATGAATTGAGCCTGTGTGAATGGGAAGGCATTAGCGCTCTCTTTGATGGGCTGAAGAAGGAAAAATTTAATCTCGGGGCAAAAACACTAGAATTTTATGATGAGCGTGACGCAATTCTGTTAGGCGAAGAAGAGCGGAAATATTTAGAAACATTGTCCAAAAGACGAACGACATCGAGCGCAGATGCCCCCGATGAGGATTTTTATGAAAACCATCGGTTAGAACTAAAGGAAGATGGGTTTCTTAAAACAAAATGGGATCAATTTATTTTCGGGAAGCCGGTCGAATGCGAAGATTTTTTAGCTGGGCTGGTTATTTGTCTTGAAGGATTATTTGATCATTCAGAAACGGTTAGAAGCAAATCGCTCTGCATCACCTCGGATCGTAGAACCAAACAGGATTTGAAAAAATTGAATTTTGCTGCGGGGGAATATTTTGCATTCCGTTATCAGGGCTTACCTGCATTGTTAGGCAATGGCGTCGTCTGGGATACAGGAGAGCTTTTTAATTTCAAATCGCACCTCGACGCATGGCGTAGAGAGACTAACCCTCATCTCAACCATTCTGCATCAAAAGCCGCACTCCGCATTAAGTTTTTTGTAAACCTCCAAATCACACATCTGAATGGCCGTGAAGATAACGTTTCCAAACAACTTATCTGGCAATTTAACCCCGATGCTGTGGCTGCGGAGCTGCCAGGAGATTGGAGGCGACTCTCTGATAGACCGTTCCTCTGTTGCTTTGCCTCGAGAGAAACCATAAGCGGAAAGGGCAATGTCCAATCCATAGATTTAAAAAACTCCCAAACCTTGCATGCCAGTTATGCGCAGGACCGAGGATCTTTCGTCCCCGTTTATCGCAAAGAAAACGATTTGAAGCTGATATGGGGATCAAACTTAGGTAAAGCGCGAAGCCAAAACCTAATTAACGATGAGCTATTAAAAGAGATTCAGTCCTGTTGGTCAACTTTTGAAACGACATATGAACAGTCAATTCAAGAGTTTTGCACACACGGGTTTTTAGCTGAAGGAATCAGTGCGCAATGTGAAGCTTATGGGAATCTGCTTGGAATTATTTGTGAAAAAGCAAAAGGCGATCGCAATAGAGATTTGCTTTTAAAGCCACTGCTCGAAATCGGAACTGCACAAATTTCTGGGGATAAAGTAACAGCGATTATTACTCCGTGGCATCCGTTGCGACTTTTTGCCATGGAGATAAAAATTAGACAAATTTCCGGTCTTCTCAAAGCGTTGCTGTCAAACCATGAGACTCATTTCAGCGATTCGCGGCTTTATTTCCGTGAGCTGACAGAGGGGTTAAAGCATCCATATTATCCGGAGATGGCAATGGGCTGGGA
This sequence comes from Kiritimatiellaceae bacterium, assembly GCA_013141415.1. NCBI lineage: Bacteria > Pseudomonadati > Kiritimatiellota > Kiritimatiellia > Kiritimatiellales > Kiritimatiellaceae > Kiritimatiellaceae bacterium. The sequence goes on along the minus strand of JABFQY010000003.1, from coordinate 346,805 downwards.
TTCCTTTTCACCCAAGCTGCTTGCTTGTACGGATCATCATCTTGATTACAGCCTTCACGAGAGCCCCTTGGCAGAAAATGATGGATTGGATGAGACCAACGAATCTCCTTCAGCCACGGCCCTGCTTGTGCTGGACCTGATAAAAAAATATCTCAAGTTGTATCCGCATGAGAAGGCGAATTTGTCTACCGTGCTCTTTAATTGTGACTGTTCGCGGCTTCCCGTGGCACTTGTAGATCAAGTCGCAGCACTGCATGAAGATGAAGATGATATGAGATGTGAAATTGTCTTGCGCCATCGCGACGCTGGACGATTGATGAACCTTTATGAGCGGATAATCGAATCCTCTGACGATAATTCAGACTCTTTTGTGGCAAGCGAAGCAGCAACGGATTTTATGGCGCGGTTGCGCATCGGTATCATGGCAAATCAAGCTCCGACGCCTGACCCAAAAGATGGCAGACCAACTGATATCGTTTTCTTGCAGGATGTTATTTCACGGCATGCGGAGGTGGAGTGGTATACCGACGAATCCAATCCTGTTGAGGCCATAGACCTTATCCCACCACAGTGGTCTCGGCGTAAACCGTCCGCTCGCGATGAGATGAAATCGGTTGTTTATTTGACTTGTCCCGTTCAAACCAGAACGGGCTGGAAATATATCAATGCCCTGTCTTCTATCATGAAGCCGCATCTCCATGAAAAAGGGAAACATCTTTTGCCAGCGCGACAGCTTAACTTCAATGATGCACGAACCGCCGATATTTTCGATGAGATTCACAAGCTTGGCAACTGGGTTGCCAATTACGATGAATTACTTGATCGCCGACAGTTGATGAATCAGCAGGTCAGGGTGATTCGCTATAAACAAACATCAAGTCAGGGGCGAAATCTACTGATCTCATCGAGAGCCCCGCTAGGGCTCTTGAAGGCTATGGTGAAGGGGCGGATTAACAACCTGAATCTTAATTTAGAGGAACCTATATTAAACGGTCTTGTGGAACGGTTTATTGAGGATGCCAATGAAGTCTCGGGGGATTTGGTGTTGAGAGCTGCTAAACGTGGCCGCAATGCCAGCGAGTTGATGGGCGTGGTTCTCAGTAAATATTTGATTGAGGATGAGCTAGGCGCCACGTCATTGCATGGCTGGTATTTTCTCGATGACTACGCAGAGTGGTTGGGGCAGAAGGAAGAGCAGATCGCCGATCTAATGGCTTTATGCCCAATTATTGAAGACGGAAAGTTTAAATTAGGCATCATTATTTCAGAGGCTAAATATATTGATCATTCATCGCTTAGCGCTAAGCGAAAAGAGTCTCAGAAGCAGTTGCGGGACACCGTTCGAAGGATTCGAGAAGCCTTGTTTGATGAACCGGCATGCATGGATCGAAACTTATGGCTTTCTCGTCTTTCAAATCTTGTTATGACGGGGGTTCACGTGCCTAGCGACAGGATGGCCCAATTAGCAAAATGGCGAGATGCTCTTCGCGAGGGAAGCTGTGAAATTTTCGTTCGGGGTTATTCGCATGTATTTATATCGGGCCCTTCGGACAGCCCCGAGTGTTCCGATTTTTCTGTTGTCGCAGAGCTTGATGATGCCTATCAGGAAGTGTTCTCGAGAGCGAAAGTTCGCAGCCTTATCTCTGCTTATATTGCTGAAGGGCCTGTCGGGCAAATTCGCAAAGACAATGCCGGTGAAGATGTCTGGGGAAGACCCTCCTGGCAGCTGTTGCACGCTGGAGCGACAACAGTGGCAGGTGAAATAATAACTTCAACCGTAGTGGCAGGCGAAACGGCGACGAATTTGGCCAACAAGCAGGATGATAAAAAACCGATTAAAACAGCTCCCGCAACACCAGCCGAGCCTGCCGCTATCCGTAGTGGTAATGCATTTGCTACCCTCGTGCAAAAACTGCAGGCCGCCTTTCCCGTTAATTTGCAGCATATAAATGATGCTGAAGGGTGGCTCCAAAACACAGCCGTTGAATGTAAGGGGGCGTTGCAACAATTTCAACTAAAGGCAAAGTTGGTTAGCTCGCGATTAACGCCAAACTGCGCACTATTAAAATTTGAGGGTAGCGCTAATTTGACAGTAGATCAGGTCAGAAAGCGGCAAAGCGAATTTCTCACATCGCATGGGTTAAATATCACGGCGGTGAATGCGGAACCCGGCGTGGTGTCTATTTCGATAGCTCGTCCAGAACGCGAAGTCCTGATGCTTCAGAATATTTGGGAAAAATGGAATGTCGCTGATACAACCCTGAACTGTTCTCTTCTAATAGGAGTTCGAGAGGAAGATGGAAGCCCTCTTGTGTTCTCGCCCCAAAAGAATGCTCCGCACACTTTAGTTGCGGGATCAACCGGTAGTGGAAAATCCGTACTTATCCAAAATATCGTACTTGGAATCGCGGCCACAAACTCACCGGACAATGCTGAAATTATCATTATCGACCCTAAGATGGTCGATTACCAGGATCTGGCAGCACTTCCGCATGTTCGCGAAGGGGTTATTGATGACATGGCCAAAGCTGTTGGGAGGGTGGAGGCGCTTGTTGGGGAGATGGAGCGTCGCTACATGGTGCTGAAGAAAAACGGAGTAAAAGATATTACCGGCTTAAATTCTAAGAAAGGCGCATCTGAAAAACTCCCTTACATCTGGGTCGTCCACGATGAATTTGCCGAATGGATGATGATCGATGAATATAAAGATGCCGTAACAAAAACTGTAGGTCGGTTGGGGGTAAAAGCTCGAGCGGCTGGCATTTTCCTGATATTTGCAGCACAACGTCCAGAAGCTCAGGTCATGCCCCCACAACTTCGGTCACAACTTGGGAACCGGCTTGTTCTAAGGGTTGACGGCGAAGGGACGTCCGAAATAGCACTCGGGGAGAAGGGCGCTGAGCGACTAATGGGGAAAGGGCATCTTGCCGCTAAGCTAGAAGGAGAGCCCAACATTGTATATGCACAGGTGCCATTTATTAGTGATGCTCAGCTAGTCTTTCTCGTGACTGAAATATCCAAGCTGTACGGATCAGCCTCGAAGTGATTCAGCGAGCGTCTTCAAAATGCTTACCGCAGAGCAAATATCGTTTTCTTGAGTGAGATGCGATAGGCTGAAGCGAATTGCCTCATTTGACTCTTCGTGGGTTCTTCCCATGGCTGTCAGGACATGTGAGGGCGTAATTGCACTAGATTTACAGGCAGAGCCATTTGCTGCCATGATGCCTTGGGTACTCAGGAATTGGATGAACGTGTCAGAATCGATTCCCTTGAAGCCAATATTGGTCGTGTTGGGAAGGCGGCAAGTTTTATCTCCATTGATATATGCCTCCGGTATCTGTTGAAGAATGCTGTTCTCAAGCATGTCTCGCATTTTTTTTGTGTGGCCCATGCGTGCAGAGAGATCTTTTTTTGCAAGCTCAGCGGCCTTGCCAAAACCAACAATAAGAGGGACAGCTTCTGTTCCTCCTCGGCGGCCTTTCTCCTGTCGACCAACTAGCAAGGGTCTATATGGGGCACCGTCCCTTACATAGAGCGCACCAATACCTTTTGGCCCGAATATTTTGTGCGCACTTAGGCTAAGGTAATCGACTTCGTTTGTTTTGACATCGACTTCTATTTTGCCAGCGGCTTGAACTGCATCGCTATGGAACAAAACCCCGTGTTTTTTACATATCTTGGCTGTTTGCTCAATAGGCGAAATAACACCTACTTCATTGTTTGCCCAGATAACAGAAACTAGCTCTATCTGTTGCTGGGTCAGGGAGAAATCCAATGCTTCAAGATCTAGTCGCCCGGCACCATCGACGGGTACAAAGCAAGTGTTATCTCGTTCTTTCAGAAAATCTATAATGGAACTGTGTTCCACGGTAGAGGTCGCCACCTTGCCACGGACTCCATGCAGAACCGTTTGGTTGCTTTCCGTGGCACAGCTCGAAAAAACGATTTCATTTGGTTTGGCACCAATAAGCGATGCGACATGACTTCTTGCGATTTCGATAGCGTCAGAAGCTTGTTTTGCAAAGGCGTAGGGACTGCTGGGGTTCGCCCACTGTTCGCAAAAAAAAGGACACATAGCATTCAGAACCTCGGGTAACATTGGGCCTGTCGCATTATAGTCCAAATAAATCATGCGTAAAAGTCTGCCAGATGTTTGGGTGAGAGGCAACTGGTGAGAGCGTTGCATTCCTCACCATTGGCAGGGTCAGGTTGCCGGGGTCATCGCATTTAAGTATCGCAAGGCGAAATTCAACGACGACACCCAGCCGATCCGGCAGGTCAAAGGCGCTTGGCCGATTTTCAAGCGTAGTCAGGATATGCAATTCCAGACATCAAAAACCCACCTCGAAACACATTTTCAGAACCCCATCCTCTGCAACAGGTTGAAATAATTTTACATCATTTTAAAACTTTCTTCTTTTCCGTTCGTACGCCTTGTTTTACTTTTTAAAGCATACTAACCGAGAGGGAGGGTGCACTGGTATTCTTGCTGTTTCGCTATGCGTATTATGTTGTCGCGAAAAGGATAATGCTCTCAAACCCCCGCTTCCTCTTCTCTTCATGCTTCCGCCGCGAATTTGCTCTATCGGCCATCCGGATAGACCCTCTCCATTATCTGGAGGTCTTGTCGCATGGAATTCCCGTTTCGAAAGCTGCTCAAATTCAAAAACTCACAGGAGTCCTTAGCGTGGTGGGAGGAGGTGTTCGGGCGGGCTTTCCCGGCCGTTCAGCCGTTTTTGGTTCCCTGTTCCGGAACACGCGCAGACTTCTATCCCTGCCCAGACGACCCGTCCATCCAGCTTTCCGTCCACGAATCCGGCAAGAAGTACCGCGCCATTCCTACAGGTGAGCACGCTGAAATCTTCGAGGACGTGGTCTTGGACTGGCACGATGTTCAGGCGTACCGGCCGAGTCTTGACCTTGTCAGTGATTCGTTACGCAGTGTCTTTAATCTGATGCCCGCCGCAGGCCCGCAACTGGAGCATTTGGATTTTGTCGGGCGGTGCGATTGCAACGGAGAGTTGCGCCATGTTTTCGCCTGCTTTGCAGATTCCGCCCCGGCGGCGCTTAATGCCGTATTACCACACGCCGACCCCAAAAAGGTTGGATGCGTCCTTTTTCCATCCCATCATGCCGGTGCCGCCGAGCTGCTGCATAGTCGCGGCATTGCCACCGTTCCATTGCGCGAATGTCTCTCGCTGAATAAAACCGGCTTCTCTGGCGACTGCCCGAAAACCTGTTCCACGCGCCGTCCGCCCGACATCAGCAATACCGCCTTAAAAACGCATCTGGATCATCGCTTGGACAAAATCGAAGAGAACGTCATTCCAGGCGCAGCCCGTGGCGCGGCAACAGTCCGTTCCGCTTCGGCGGGTGGCAAAGCCCGTGGCGATCTCTACCAACCGAAATATAAAGAGGCCAAAAAATTTATCCGTGAATACCATAAAAAAAATCCGGCGGTGAGCTTTTGTGCCGCCAGAAAAAAGGCGGCTCAGCACGTATCCCTGTCCGAAGTAACGCTCAAAAAGCATATAAACAAAGGGGATTTTGACGACTGGTAAAATAATGGGATATGTGCCCGCCACATATACCACGGCTCCTTGATAGACCTGTCCCGTATTAAACGCGGGGCAGGTTTTTTTTGCTCCGCGCACAAAAAGAACGGAGCAGAAAATGAAACCAGCAAACAACGATGATCTCATCAGAGCGGTCTTCACCGCCACCGACGAAGCCAAGGCAAGCGCTCTTGCCATTCTGGAGGGTAGGGACGGATCGCCGCGTCCTTTAGATAACGGCCCACTTTTACTCTCAATGGGCGAAGCGGCAACGTTCCTTCATGTAAGCCGCGCCACGCTTTGGAGAACCATTAAAGCGGGCCGCCTCGAAAAAGTAGAACTCTATCCCGGCGCATTCCGTCTCCGCCGTTCCGACATCATCGCCCTGGTCGGCCACCGTGCCACCTGCCACCTGTCGCCTGCCACCTCCCGTAAGGAGGCTCCCCGTGGATAATCCCCGCTTTTCCCAACTTCTCGATCTTGCCCGCAATGGCGACGAAGCATCTGTTGCTCAGCTTTGGCACGAATTTGGTTTCGACTTCCACGCCGAATGTCCCCCTGTCGATTCCGTGTCTTCAGTGTCTTCCGTGGTGAAATCTCCCTCTGACTCCCTCGGCTGTTCCTCTAGCGAAGCGGGTGGTGAAAATTCTTCCTGCGGAGGTGCCTCATGTTAATCCGCATCGACACCCGCGAACAGCTTCCCCTCGACTTCGACCGCTGTGCCGTTGTCCGGAATACTATTCAGACCTTTGACTACGCCATTGAAGGCGACCAGTTTCGCTTTGCCATCGAGCGCAAATCACTGCCCGACCTCATTCAGTCACTGGCCATCCAGAAAAACTGGTGCCGCGAGTTGAAAAAGATTCGCCGCGCCCGTGCTCTCCAGAACATGCCGCGCATCTTTTATGTGGTCGAAGCCAACCGCGAAGACATCGAGCACTTTGACTATTCCCTTTTCACCGGCGGCAGAGTCGGGCCGGACTTCATCTTTCATCAGCTTTCAGAGTTCGAATACTTTCACGACGTACACGTCATTTTTTCCGGTGATGTGCTCGGAGCGACCCGCGACATCTACCGCCTTCTAAAACGCCGTTTTGAAGATTTGAGGCAGCAGGAAGACGAATAACCAACAACTAAAAGGAATAACCATGACCGAAAAACTCCACGCTAAACACAGCCCCAGCTCGCTGAAAAACAAAGAGCTCTGTCCGCACTGGACAAATAGACCCGGTTCATCCAAGGCAGCCGATGAAGGCACGATGATGCACAGTGCCGCCGATACCGGCCACTTGGAAGGTCTCAACGAGGAACAGACCATACAGGTTCAGCTCTGTCTGGATTATGTCCAGGCATTAGAAGAATCCATTCCGGACTGCAAGCGGTTCAATGAATTGCAGGTGGATGTCTGCGGACTAACCTTCGGCACGGCTGACGTGATCCTGCTCGGGCAACATTCCGCCGTCGTCATTGATTACAAAATGGGCAAGGTGCCGGTGGATGATGCCTCAGTCAATCTGCAAGGCTGGGCTTACGCGCTCGGCACATTCGATCTTTTTGAAGTTGAAGCGGTCAAGGTGGTTTTCGTCCAGCCCCGTTGCGATCTGGTCACGGAGCATACCTTCAGCCGTACAGCCGATTATCTGCGGATGCAGGCGCGTGTCGCTACCGTGATCCTGCTCGCGGAAGACCCGCACAGTCCGTATTGCCCCCATCCGGAAAACTGTTCTTACTGCGGTGCACAGGCTCGCTGTCCCGCGCTGGCTGCCAAAGCCCTAGCGGTAATAGAACAGCTTCCCGACCGGCTTGCGCTTCCGGCAATCCTTGATCCATCGCAAATAACACATCCCGATCAAATGGCGTTGGCTCTTCACCTTGCGCCGGTATTGACCGCGTGGGCCGAATCCGTCCGCGCCCATGCGCTGGAAATGGTGCAAAACGGGCAGGAAATCCTCGGCTACGAACTGCGCCATCGCTCCGGACCGCGAACCATCAAAGAACTGGTTGCGGTCTGGGACATTGTACACGCGGAATTTTCCGTTCCGCTCCAGGAATTTCTGACCGCCTGCTCGATCTCAGTCACGGCGCTTGAAACCGCCGTCAAGAAATCTCAGGCGAGAGGGAAGGGCGCCGAGGCCGTCAGGAAAATGAACCAGTTGCTCACCGCCGAAGGACTGTGTGTATCCGGCTCTGAAGTTTCCTATCTGGCCAAGGAAAAAACGCAAACAGCTCATCAAAACAACCAGTAACAAGGAGAAACAAAATGGCTACCACATCATTCAAAAAAGACAAACCGACCACCGCAGAATCGGAGAGTGGAAGCGGCATCCCTGCCGCTGTCCCCGCAGTTGTCCCTAAAACTGACACCCGCCAACTGACAACCGGCAACTCTGAAATTCCGCCGATGGGTGGAATTTCGGGCGACTATCAGGAAGGCGATTTCCGTTTGCCGCGTATCAATATCATTCAGAGCGTTGGGCCGCTTTCGGAAGATTTTGAAGCCGGTTCGATTGTGTTGAACAAGGACATGATTCTGCTGCCGGCATCTGAAGATCCCAAAATCTGGGGTGCTCCGCTGAACGTCACCGTCCTGAATGCGAAGAAACAGTTTCAGGAAAATGTTGAGTACGGTAGCGAGGATATGCCCGAGACAGTGGAAACGCTGGAAGAAGTCACCGCCCGTGGTGGATGGCTGGACTGGCGCGACGATGCCCCGCCTCCGTGGCGTCCGATTCTTACCGCGCTGCTTCTCATTGAGGCACCGACCGACGCACTGGCCGAAGAGTTTTCCATTCAGGGACCGGACGGCAAAGCGTACGAGCTGGCACTCTGGACAATGAAGGGAACTTCATACAGCCGGGCAGGCAAGGCGATCAATACCGCAGCGCGCTTTGCGTTGCGCAATAAGGACACCGGATTGCCTGAGCTGCATAAAGGTAAATGGACGTTGCAGGTTCGTCGGGAAAAACTGGGCACGAATCTCGTATTCGTTCCCCGTCTGCGCCAACACGGCAAGCATTCTGATGAATTTATCGCATTCATCACCACGCTACTGTGAACGTAGATGCGACGCCCTCGTCGCATTCCTCGGGGTGGTTCGCCACCCCGGGGCTCTCTTCCTAAAGCCAAAAGCCCATAGCCTAAGGTCTTTCCTATGCCACTCGACACCCGACACTCGACAACCACGACAGCAACGCTGGCGGTCGACTTCGAAACCTACTACGACCGCGACTATTCCCTGAAAAAGATGGACGCGTGGTCTTACGTTCATCACCCGAAATTCGACTGCTACCTCATGTCCGTCTATGGCGTGATCCCGTCTTCTGTAGCCGAGGGCCGTGACCTCGGCTCCCAATCTTCTGACACCTGCCACCCGACACCTGATACTCCTGCACCCGGAACTCCGTTCCGCTGGGTTGGCCACCCAAAGGATTTTGATCAGTGGCACCTTTTCGAAAACGCCATCCTCGTTGCTCACAACGCCGCCTTTGACTCACTTGTTTTTAAACGCCTGCAAGAGCAGGGCATCATTCCCGATATCAAGTTTCAGGTTTCAAGTTTCAAGTCTCCAGTCTGGCGTTGTACCGCATCCCTTGCAGTTTATCTCTCCGCTCCCCGTTCCCTCAAAGGAGCCTGTAAGCAACTCCTTGGAATTGACGTGGATAAAACCCAGCGCAGTAAGGCAAGCGGACAATCCGGTGCCGATCTGTTTGGCAATGAAGCCATGTTTGCTTACGCCCTTGAAGATGCGCGGCTCTGCTTCCTGCTTTGGGAAAAATTTAATCACCAGTGGCCGAAGGATGAACAGGAGTTGGCGACGCTGACATTCCAGTGGGGACAGCAAGGGATTGGGGTTAATATCCGGGAACTCGACAAGGCGATTAAGTCTCTCGAACAGCAACGATTCTATGCGGCTGAACTGCTTCCGTGGGTTGATGATCTTGATATTGATACACCGCTTTCGCACAGAAAGCTTGCCGAAGCCTGCCGTGCTGCCGCCATCCCATGCCCACTTTCACTCGCATTAGACGATCCCGAGTGCGAAGCCTGGGAAGAAAAATATGGCCCTGAATATCCTTGGGTCGAAGCTATGCGCGTCTTTCGTCGCACCAATATGCTGCTTTCCCGCTTCTACACCATCCGTTCCCGCGCCGTAACTCTGAACAAGCCCTCACTTTCCCCGTTTTCTGATCGCATTCTGCCGGCATTCGACCGCTTCCCGTATGGCTTGAAATACTTCGGTGCTGTTCCGGGTCGCTGGTCTGGTGATGCTGGTTTCAATGTGCAAAACATGCCGCGTGGTGAACTGTTCGGTGTGAATCTGCGCAGTTGTTTTCAACCTTCGAACGACAACGTTTTTATCATCGCCGACCTCTGCCAGATTGAACCGCGCATTCTCGCATGGCTGATTGAAGATGAGGCTTTTCTGTCGCTAGTTCGCAGTGGTGTGGACATTTACGAAGCCCATGCCCGTTCAACGATGGGTTATTCCGATCCCCGCCCGTTGAAAGAAGTGGATCCCGATAAACGCGCCCTTGCCAAAGCAAGAGTGCTTGGACTTGGCTATGGTTGCGGGCCGGAAAAGTTTGTCACCGTAGCAAAAAATCTCGGTGGAATAGACATCTCGTTTGCCGATGCAAAACAAATCGTTGCGGATTTCCGCTCAAAGAATCCCCGAATTTCCAGACTTTGGAACCAGCTTGACCGTGACTTCAAACGCAGTGCGGGCAGTGACTATTCCATCGAACTGCCTTCGGGCCGGGTGTTGCGGTATTTCAATGTGGCCAAGACGCCGCGTGGTTATTATGCCGCTGCTACCGAACGGGGTGGAAAACTGCGCAGTCTCTACGGTTGCTTGTTGGCTGAAAATCTTGTCCAGGCCACCGCCCGTGATCTCTTTGCCGAGCACCTTCTTCAAATCCATCGCGCTGGTATAGGGCGCATCGTTTTTCATGTGCACGACGAAGTCATCGTAGAAGTCCCGGAATCCCATGCAACCGAAGCGCGCGAACAGATTCAAGCCATCATGTCCACCACACCCGCATGGCTGTCCGGCTGTCCTGTCGCCGCTGAATCCAAAATTTCAACCTGTTACACCAAATAATACACCAAAGGAGTTCTATGCTTCTCGCAATCAAAAACCTGTCCGCTTCGCGCGCCAAACAGTGCTTTCCCTGGGAAACAACAACCATTGCGCCGTCGAAACCGGACTGGAATAATTCGGACACCGACCACTGTTATTTTTCGGGCTTTGAGGGTGTTCTTCAATCTCTTCGGATTGACTCGAAAAATAATCCCGCTGTTTTACTACATTGGTTCGTTGCTGACTACGACGGCCAGGTCGACCAGCACATGCGCGATACCGTCTTGTCGCGGTGTGGTGATTTCCGTCCGCAGTATCTCAGCCGTACATTTTCCGGTGGCGCCCGTCTTCTTTGGAAACTCGAAACCCCGTTTCCTCTTCATCGCAATGACCTCACCGCAAAGCTCATGCGGCATGTGAAGAAAAAGTTGAAACTCGCAAAGATTCTGGTCGGACTCGATGAAGAAGCTCTTGTGGATCCCTGTAAATACTATGAATCTGGTACCGACTGGGTTCATCTTTCGGACGATGTAATCCCGTCAGCCTTCATCATGCAGTGGGCGATTGAATCCTCCCACAACTACGCATGGAACAAGCTAGGTGATCCGATCCCGATTGACCGCGTTGCTGCCGAAGTTGAAAAGCAGTATCCCGGTCGCTGGCAAGGTGAGTTCGCTGTCGGTGTTCGTGGGGTTCGTTTTTGGGATTCATCCGCGGATAATCAAACCGCCGCCGTCATTCGTGAATCTGGCATGCAATGCTTTACAGGGGGGCAGGCTTTTGTCCCGTGGTCAGCAATCCTTGGAAGACAGTTTGTAAATCAGTTTGAAGCCGACCGGGTCGGTGGTGCGGTCACTGAAGTCTATTTTGACGGGCGTGAATACTGGACGCAACTTTCAAACGGGCAGTGGCAAGCCACAAACAAATCGGACATGGCGAATGACCTACAGGCAGAGCGCGGCCTTAGTTCTACAGTTCCTCGCGGTTCTGCTGCCAGTGAGGTTGTTTTGGCCCTTAATCGTATCCGAAAACAGCAATACATTGCCTGTGCCGCACCTCTGATTCACCGCCCCAAAGGCATCGTCATCGTCAACGGCCAGCGGGTGTTAAACACATCTACCGTCGAAATGTTCCAACCTTCGGAGGATTCACAGGTTGATCCTTCCCGTGATTTCCCGTGGTTGAGTTCGTATTTTCAAACGCTATTCGATCCGGTTGAGCAGTTGGACTATTTTTACGCATGGCTTCGTCGCTGGTATGCCTCTGCGCTCGATGGTTGTATGCTTCCCGGTCAGGCTTCATTTTTTGCCGGTGCCCCGAATACCGGAAAGACACTGCTCTCTACCGCAATACTTTCACGAATTTTCGGTGGTCATATCGACGCCAGTAACTTTTTGTCCGGTGAGGATAATTTCAACAGTCACTTGTTTAACAGCGCTGTCTGGGCAGTAGACGATGTGGTTCCGTTGACCGATACCAAAACCCATCTGCGCTTTTCAGCGCTCATTAAAAAAATGGCGGCCAATCGTACTTTTTCAGTCCGCGAGAAGTACCGGGTGGACAAGTTGATCGAGTGGAATGGCCGAGTGGTAGTGACGTGTAATACCGATCCGGAGTCTATTCGTATTTTGCCGGACGTGGATTTATCGAACCGGGACAAAATCAATCTGTTTCGTGTAGCTGATCGGGATTCCTTCACTTTTCCCCGTAACGTCGCGGAAATCATTCAGGCGGAATTACCCTTTTTCTTACGCTGGCTTCTCAACTGGACGCCGCCGGACAAAGTCCTTGGCGATTCCCGTTACGGTGTTCAAACGTACTGTGAGGCGTCGCTATTTGAAGCGGCCCGTCATTCATCCAGTGCCTATTCGTTCCTTGAGGTCTTATTGAAATTTTTCGAGGGACAGGTTTCCGATGTTTGGACGGGATCAGCAACCGAACTTCTCAGCGCCATGCTCAACGACGACGACGGTCTTGCCGGCATTGCGGCCAAATACACACCGGACAAGGTAGGTCGGGAGTTATCCAAGTTGGCATCGCAAAACTATTCGCTGTCACAAACGCGCACGGGCGCTCGTCGCATCTGGAGTATTGATGTTCAGGAACTTACGAAAGGAACTGGCGATGGAACAACACCTTTTTAATGACAGACTGACGCGTGACACTGCACTTAAAAAAGTATTTTCCCGTCACCATACGGTATTATGGATGTGGCTGTGCGCGGCTCCGCTCTCTCTTATATATATTATTTATATATACTATAAGAAGTGTCATAAGCGGTATCGCCCTTTATTTGCAGGCTTCTCATCGGTGACGGTTTCAAATTGTTTCCTGTCATCTGTCACTACGTTCCTGATCCTTGGAACCACTTCTTGCGGTCTGCTGTCCTCCGTCCTCTGTCCTCACCTTGCCACTCTTTAACCGGAGTCCATTCATGAAATGCCATTCCTGTCCTCATCACGATGCCGTTAAGCGTGGCGAGTACGATACCAAACCTTGGAACGAGATTCCTTGTTCCGGTTGCAAGCTGGGCGAGGATACGTTTTATTCTGTTCCTCTGGACGAGGAAAACCCTCCCGCTTCTGCCTTGGGCAATCCGGTGCGTGCGCTCGGCGATTCCCCGGCCATGCCTGATACAGTGGCAGAACAGTTGGTTTATGGCTCCTTGGTGAGTTTTTTTGACAGCCTGTTGCGCCTTCCCCCTGAACAGCGCGACATCGTCGCCTGGCGGTTTCAGGGCCTGTCGTACAAAGAGATTGCTGATCGGCAGGGGACTTCGTCTCAGTTGGCAGAGATGCGGCACAAGCTTGCTTTGAGGAAGTGTCCGATTTTGCGGACATTGTTCCCTGAAAAAGTTGCCAGGCGCCGCCGCCGTCTTTCCAACGAGTAGATTTTTCTCTATCATTTTTTCACCCCTTGTAAGTTTGTCACTGTTCATTGGTTATTGATCATTCTGCTTTCCGACTTCTCTCTATGGTCTCGCGCAATCAAGTGTCTTTTGTCACCGGGCTTCACTCGTACCTCATTCAGCCCGTCTCCAAAATCCACTTCATTGCACTCGCCCCCCAAGCCCCCCAAATGGGGGGATGTAACCGCGCAAAAGGAATTGTTCCGCAGCTTGAACCGCTTCACGGTTTTTGTCTGTTGTCCTTCGGAGTTGTTTCCCGTGAAGGCGTTTCAAACATGCTTCACAAATCCTTTTCGGCGCGGGTGGTATTTATCCCCCAAGCCCCCATGCAGACCGCCTACGGTTGCTTCGCAACCGGCTGCGGCCCTTTGGGGGATGTAGTTGTGCGGCCCGAACCGGCTCTTCATCGTTCCACCCTGCGAGCCTCCTACGTTGCTTCGCAACGCCCTCGGCCCTTGGGTGTCCGCTTCAGCGCCGGAACGGGCCTCCTACCTCGGCAGTCCGCTTGATCCCGAACATCATGGGTCACGAATACGCGCCCCATCATGTTTCGGGGCGGACTCCCTCGGGCTGCCTGCTGTTGCAGGCAACACTCCGTGGGGTGGTAGGGGTCATCGCAAACCGGTTCAGTTCCGCGATAACGGAATTCACCGGCTTGCTCCCCGATAGTAACTCGGCGGCCACGCGCAGGGTTTCGCAACCGCTGAATACAGCGGACCGGCCAACATCGCATAATTGATCAATTATGCGTGCGCGATGCACGTTGGCGCTTTGCTTCAACCCGTTCACTCAACAGAACCAGTTCTGTCTGGGCCGCCTCGCGCTCATCCGTCCGGCTGTGTTCAGCCGTTCCGTCTTCGCAGGGCTCCGCCCGCACCGGCTCGCGCCCTCGCACGGCGGCGGGCCTCGATGGCCTCAACGGTTTCACTTGTCCCGCTCAACCGAAGAAGCAAACCCATCCTCCGGACGGGTTTTCCTCTCGGCGTTTGCTGTGCAAAAGCCTCACTCCTTTCCCAGGGGGAAGCCCCGCTTCGCCCCGCTTCCCCCTTCGGCCTCCGGCCTCACCCCTTTTCCCCAAAGCTGTCACGGTTTCGTGCTGGCTCCTTCGTCGCGGCAGAAATCGCGCCAGCCCCGCGTTTCAGCCAATCTCTGTTGTGGGGTGATTCACTCCAGAGCCGAGCCCGACGAAAACCCGAGTCCGGCATACCGTCCAAGGGTTTTCTCTGGGCCCAGCTCTTCCGTTCACCCGCAACAGCCTTTCCTCGCCGGCGAATCTTCTTCAACGCACACGGTGAATCGTCCATCCACTTTCATAGTTCATCTTTCATCCTTCATCATTCCCGCGTCCCTTGCCGCCGCCTTCGGAAAAATTCCGCCGCTGTTGCGTCGTCGCTACGCTCCCCTGCGGGGCAGGGTATTCCAGCCATCGGAAACCAAGGCTTCACCTTTTTCACGAATGCTCTGCAACTCCTCGGCCCATCGGAGCCTCGGAGGAAAAGATGTCTTCGAGTATGGCTACTTCGGTACCCGTCCGCCTGTAAACCAACGTGTGTGTGGGGCCCCTCCTGTATTTTCCTGATATTTACAGGGAATTTGAAACATCCTGAAACAGTCATAGTTTGATTTCCCTCCTTAGGTTGGAGGACACGATGCAATTTAAACCAGGACAATCAGGCAACCCAGCCGGCAAGCCCAAAGGCGCAGTCAGCGGACGCACTCAGCTCGTTAAGGCCATTGACCTTATGTTGCAGTCCGATGCCAATCAGCAAGCTTTGCTGGATGGCCTGCAAGAATCCTTAACAAAAGACCCCGTTTCGTTTTTTCGCAACATCATCATGCCGATGCTTCCCAAAGAAGCCACGGTCAACATCGAACACGAAGGAGTTATAGAATGGCGTCTCCTGTCAAATACACCCCCCATTGGGCTCAAAAAGAAATTCATAATGCCCGCGATAAGCGATTTCGAATTGTCTGCACCGGACGACGATTCGGAAAGACCCTCTGCCTTGCCGGAGAGTTGCTCGAGTGCGCCTTCCTCGACTCCGGCGAATACGGATGGGTAGCGCCCACCTACAACGTGGCGGAGCGCGGGCGGGAGGCGTTTATCGCCGCCGCAGAATCGTGGTACCTGCGCTTTATCGGGCGGACGCCTTCGCGGGTTGATTTCGAGAGCCGGGACGGAAAAATTTCCCGTGTCTGGTTTTTGTCTGCCGACAATCCCGAGAACATCCGTGGGTACGGCTTCAAAGGTCTTGTAGTAGATGAAGCGGCGGTGATCCCACTCGATGTATGGAATTACGTTTTGAGGCCGACCATCGCGCAGACGGAAGGCTGGGCCGTATTCATTTCGACACCCAAAGGCCGCAACTGGTTTTTTGACCTGTACACCCGCGGACTCGATCCGCAAGAAACAGCCTACAAGTCATTCAAGTTCCCCAGCAATGCCAGCCCGTATTTTCCGCCGACCGAATGGGACGACGCTAAGCGCACCTTGCCCGCCGATGTGTTCAAGCAGGAATACGAAGCCGAGTTTCTTGAAGACTCTGCGGGAGTATTTCGCGGTGTCAGCTCGTGCCTGTTTCCTGAAAAGACAATCACCCGCGACGACCGCACCGGGCCGGTGGTCATCGGTTGCGATGTGGCCAAGCATACCGACTTCACCGTGCTCGTTGCCATGAACCTGAAAACGGGCCGCTGCTTTGAAATGGAACGCTTCAATCAGCTCAACTGGCCGGTGCAGAAAGACCGCATCCTGCAATTCGCGCGCAAATGGCAAGGCCGCTTGATCCTCGATGCCACCGGGGCAGGGGATCCAATTTACGACGACCTTTGCCGACGCTATTCAAACATTGAGCCCTTCAAATTCTCATCCATCTCGAAAGCCGAACTGGTACAGCGCCTCATGGGGGCCGTCGAACACCAGAAAGTCAGCTGGCCGGAGGAATGGCAGGTGCTCACCAACGAAATGCAACGCTACGAATACGAAATTTCCCCGCGCGGGCACGTCAGCTACAACGCCCCGTCAGGCTTTCACGATGATTGCGTCATGGCGCTCGCGCTCGCTAACCACCGCCGCTGGGAAACCGAATCCTGCGGCTCAATGATTCCGCTTGCGCATAAACACCGCTTCGCTCCCTTTGCGAAACGATCCCGTAGCATAAATAGCTAACACCGTTCCCCCTAAAGCTTGTTCACGGTGCTCAAAACTAATTACGGCCATCTGGAATACACCGAATGTATAACCACCGCATCACGAATCTCTTATTTGAATTGATCACCGCCGAACGACCCGCTACTGTCCAGTCGAGTTCAAAAGGGCACCCCTAAAACAACGAACTTGAAGTACGTTCAGTAACACTGATGATAAAGCTATGACATCAATAGGCGACAGAATCGCAGCCGATACAACTGGACGGATTCTGATTGATCTGCTTCTGCAACAGCAGCTCGTTCGAGGAAGCGAACCGGTCGCACAAGCACTGGCACCCGCATGCAAAATCGTTAGTCATTCGGCTGGCGATGTATTGATTCGGCAGGGCGACTCTGACAACGATATCTACTTCATGTTCAGTGGTAGCGCCCGCATTCTCATCAATGAAAGAGAAGTCGCTACCCGAGGAGCCGGACAACATGTCGGCGAAATGGCCCTAGTTGACCCCGCATCACGTCGGACAGCAACGGTGGTGTCCCGTGAGCCAACGACATACGCACAAGTTTGCGAACCCAACTTCGTTGCCATCGCCAACGCGCATCCAATCCTCTGGCGCCAGATTGGCATCCAGCTTGTACGACGATTGGACGAACGATGCAAGTTCCACAGTTCACCCAACGAGACACCTCAACTATTCATTGGATCATCCCGCGAGGGGATCGCCATTGCCAAGGCTCTTGCCTCACGAATTGACCCCAAGCTGGCAGTTGTGAGTTTGTGGTCCGAGGGCGTATTCGGTGCTTCGCACTTTCCAATGGAAGACTTGGCCACACGAGTGCAATGCTCGGACTTTGCAGCATTGGTTGCCACAGCAGACGACCAAGTGACGAGTCGAGGCGTATCCACACAGGCACCAAGGGACAATATTGTTTTTGAACTCGGACTGTTCATGGGCGCAATTACCCGACACAGAACATTCCTCATTACACCCCAGGGGATTGATGTGAAGATTCCATCCGATCTTCTCGGAATCAACGTAGTAAAATACGACCCAACCGCAGCCTCACCCCAAGACGCCGTCAGAACGTCAGCGGACGAGATATCACTCGCGATTCAGAAGATGAAAAGCAGGTAGGTTTTCTATGTCACTGAAAGATGAACTGGTTGAGCAAGTTGGGAAGTTCTTCAGAGAACAATGGACTGAGCGCGATGGTCGGGTTGTTCCAGATGCCGACACAGTTGCCATGGCGAATGAAGCCGTGAAACTTGAAGATGCGGTTGTCCTTTACGCAGACATGTCTGGTTCGACAGCCTTGGTGAACGCTGAATCATGGCAGTTCGCTGCTGAAGTATACAAAGCGTTTCTCTACTGCGCCGCAAGGATCATCTCAAGTGAAGGAGGCCGCATAACGGCCTATGACGGGGATCGCATCATGGCTGTGTACATAGGCGACTCGCCGAACACTTCAGCTGCTAGAACCGCCCTAAAGATCAACTGGTGCCGATTGGAGATCATTAATCCTCTACTCCTAAAGCAGTACCCCTCTAAAGAGTACCAACTGAAACATGTCGTGGGCATCGACCGAAGCACGTTGCGCGCCGCGCGTACCGGCGCACGAGGCGCGAATGACTTGGTATGGGTTGGCCGCGCGGCGAACTATGCGGCAAAGCTTTCTTCACTACCAGACACACACGCATCCCGCATTACTGCGGATGTTTACAACAGACTCGTAGATGACGCGAAGAAGCACAACGGCGTCTCCATGTGGGAGGAGGCACAGTGGACCGACATGAACAACATGAAGATCTACAGGTCGAATTGGAAATGGTCTTTATAGGAGAGCACCCAACAATGTCAACCTTCGAGAAGCCCCAGCCAGGTAATCCACATCAACTTACCGTAAAGCAACACTGCTTCCCTAAGTGCTGCATAGCACGCTTCTCCGATTCTAATGGCACCGTCGAGGTTAAGTGCAAATCTTCGGAAGGTACTTTTCGCGCTAAGCCAGACGCACCAATTTTTTGTGCTAAGAGAGCTTGGGACCAGCGGGCAGAGAGCGGCTACATGCTCACTATTGAGAATGACTATCGTGGATACGCAGATCAGCTCCTCAGTTCTGGAGATACGACAGTGTCAGCAGAAGGCGCCAAGATAGTGTCTGCTATGTATTGTCTCTGGTCTCTTCGGGAGTCACTTCGTGATGCTGATATTGATGAGGGGCCGATTCCAGGAATTGTTGATGTTTCAGTGAAGCTTTCGAAGGACGATATCGAGCATCTGGAGAAGAACAACATTTCATCGATTAGGCCAGATTTCACGATCCCCGCTCGCCAGATTGTGGGGGGACTTTTGCAGACGAAGCTGAATCGATCTTTACGACAATTCAAGGGCACGAAATGGCACCTCATGACTTCATCGAGTGTCGATTTCATTGTCCCAGATTCATCACTGAAACGCATGATCCTCCCACTAACGCCATCACTCTGTTTCTACCATGAACATGAACCAACCATCAACGGTGGAGCTATAGACACGTTGCTTTTCAACAGGCTTAGCATAGCTGGATGTTTGGAGTATTACTTCGGCAGAAACTTGACCAGAATATGATTAAGATTGCCGAAGACAAAGAAGCAGCGAACAATGCCGTTACTGGATCGTTCGGAAAAAGTGTCAGCACACGCATCCGTACATTTCAATAACGGCCCAACAACCGCGCCTGGCCATTTGATTTCCCCCCTTATATTAGAACGTCTTCTCGTTTTTAACGGCTTCAACGAGCGTGGCGTTTTAACGATTTGAACGGGAGAAACTTATGCGCTACCTTTACCTGAATAAAAACCACGGCACCCGCGACGCAAACAACCCGTTGCGCAGCCTCAACATCTCGCGGCTCGTTTCTTTCCAGGAAGCGGGCGAGCGCGGCCAGTACACCGACTTGATGTGGCTCTACTACTACATCGAGCGCTCCGACGCCATGATCCACTCCGTCATTCAGCGCCGTCGCGCTGCACTGCTGTCGCTCGATTGGGATGTCCGTATCGTTTCGCAGTCTCAAAACGATTCGCGCGCGCAGGAACAGGCCGATTTTCTCCGCATGGTCTATGACAACATCGCCAACTTCCGCGAAGCCGTATCCTTCCTGTTCACTGGCTTCTTTCGCGGCTTTGCCCATCTTGAAAAACACTGGTCAGCCAACGGGCTCATTGAACGCCTTGAGCCGGTAGAACAGTGGTTCTGGATTCGTGACGGACTTTTCGGCGACTGGGAATACAACGCCGGTGCCGTTTCCGGCTGTCAGCGAGGCACGCCCATTGACCCCGAAAACTTTGTCATCCTCGAGACCGCCGCACTCGACCGCATCCTCAGCGTGCTCTACCTACGCAAAAACCTTTCGCAAGCCGACTGGGATACCTACATCTCGGTTTACGGCATCCCGTCTATCTTCTTGGTCGGTCCGCCCAACGCCTCTGAAGAAAAACAGAAGGAGTTTCAGGAGGTTTCCGAACAACTCCTTTCCAATGGTCGCGGATTTCTTCCGCACGACAGCGATGTGAAGTTCGTCACCGGAGGCGGGGGACGTCCGCCGTTTCGCGAACTGATTAAATACATCGACGAGCAAATCACCATCACCGCCACCGGCGGCATTCTAACCATGCTCACCGAGCCAGGTAGCGGCACCTTGGCAGGCACCGCCCATCAGGAAACCTTTCTGCAGATCGCCCGAGCCGATGCCATCACCTTGGCTGGCATCTTGCAGAACGCCATTGATGTACCGCTTCTGCAACAGCACTTTCCCGGCCAGCCCGTCATGGCCTACTTTGAATTCTCACCCGGCTTCACTCAGGAAACCAAACAGGTCGTGCTCGATGCGGTGAACCTTAAAGCCGCCGGTCTCGACGTAGATCCCGCCGAGCTTTCCGAAAAAACCGGCTACACCCTGACAAAAACCCCCGCTATTCCAGCGGCTAAATGATACGTCCGAAACGTCCGATTTGTCCGGCATAGTTTGATATATCAAACTTTTCAGAAAAATATTTTCATTTATTTTTTTTGAGCCCTTTGCGCGCCTACGCGGCTAACTCTGGCATCCGTCATCCCTCATCTGTCTTCTGGATCAGCACTTCCGTTTGATTTCACCTTTTTAGGTGATGAACCTAATACTCAACCGCAATTTCGAAATGCCTGCCGACGGCTGGCACCAGCTTGCCCCGCTTGGAGAGTTTCCCCATGCCGCCGCCGGAATCGTTCAGGTCATTGACGCCGAAGCCTGCAACTGCATGGTTGCCGCATTTAAAAATGCCCGCGCTACTTCCGCAAATTTCCCCGGCCTGCTCATTGATTTTGACCACTTTTCGCTCGATGCCGAAAAACGCTCCGAAGCCGCTGGCTGGATCACCGATTTGAAATTTGTTGAGCCTGAACTGATAACTCAGAACTCAGAACTTATAACTGGGAAAAGCCCCGCCGGGCTTTTTGCCCACATCCGCTGGTCCGACATCGGCGAAGCCGCAGTCAAAGGCGGGCGCTACCGCTTTCTTTCCCCCGTTTGGGCCAAAACTGACTGCGAAGACCTCGGCGACAACCGCTTCCGTCCTGTTCGCCTGCTTAACGCCGCCGTCACTAACGACCCGAATCTGAAGGGCATCCTGCCGCTATCCAATCGGGCCCAGTTTGATTTTACCCCTTTAGATGAAGACCGAAATTGTACGGGCCGCTCTCGTAGCTGCCCTCCCAAACAGGAGAAAACCATGAAAGCGATTATTGATGCCTTGCTCAACAAACTGAATCTGCCCGCCGATACAGCGGAGGGCGCCATCCTCACCGCCATTGAAAACATGACCCCGCCCGCCGAGGTCGCCGCGCTGCTCAATCGCGCCGAGTCTGCCGAAACCCAGCTTGCCACTTTCCAGAATGCGCAACTCGAAGCAGATGCCGACGCCTTTCTCACCGCCCACGCCGCGCACATCGAAAACCGCGACGCCGTCCGTGCGCAGTTCATTGAAAATCGCACCCTGACGGAAGCGGTCTTCAAAAACCTGAAGTTGCCCAACCCCCAAACTGCAAACCCTGAACTGCGAACCCCGGCTTCTTCGAAGCCGTTACACAACCGCGATTCAAAAGTGCAGGCAACGCATAACCGCAATGCCCGCCCCGAGGCCGACTCTCAGGCCGTCAAAATCCGCAACCGCGCTGCTGAAATCCTGAAGACCGAGCGCGTTTCTTACACCGAGGCTTTCCGTCGCGCTGAAAAGGAACTCTCAAACTAACCGTAAGGGCATCCCGTGTGGGTGCCCCCTGAAAGGAAAAATAAAATGAGTCAGACCAACGTACAGACCGGTTCCGTATCCATGCCTTGTGGCGCAGATTTAACTGCCCACGCAGATCATCTCGCTGTCCTCAGCCATTCCGGCGGAGTGCCGAAGATGATTCTGCCCGCTTCACTCACCGCACCCGCGCTCTACGTCGTGCTTGCAGGCGCGCCGTCCGGTGAAAACGGCGACTTCCATCCGCTCACGCCCGACCGCAACGTCCGGCTTCCGCTCGTTGGAACCTGCAATCCCGGCGACACGCTGGTCATTGCCAATCCGTCTGTCACAGGACAGCCCGGCAAAGTCTGCGCACTGCCAGCCACTGCCGGAACATACCGCGCCATCGGTATCGCCGAAGCAAAAGGCATCAGCGGCCAACTCATCCTTGTCCGTCCCGCCAACCTCGGCCTCATCACTGTTGCCTAAAGGTAGGGCGTGCTCGCCGAGCGCGCCGCAATTTTCATCATTCATCGTTCATAGTTCATAATTCAAAAAGGAGTTCCCATGTCCCGTCTAACCGAAATCAGTGCCAGCCCCATGCTTCGCGAATTCGCCCAGGGCGCCGCCCAGAGTGCCATCATGCCCGTCGCGGATTTTATCGCGCCGACCATTGAAGTCCCGACTTCAACCGGACGGTTCAAGAAGTACACCGAGAAAAACCGCTTCCACATTCCGAAGACCCTTCGGACGCTGGGCGGCCGCGCATCCGAACTGCGCTTCGAGGTGTCCGATGCCACCTTCAACTGCGAACCTCATGCGCTCGACTATCCCGTGGATAACCTCGAGCAGCTCGAAGCCGAAGGACTCGAAAACATGCTCCGCGAAGGCGCGGTAGCCGTTGCCGAAGTCGCGGCGCTCGCTCACGAAAAAGCGGTCATTGACCTCGCGGTCGAAGCCATCGGCCCCGGCACCAATGCCACTTGGAACGATGCCTCCGATCCGGTTGCCGACATTGACGACACCATCCTCGATGTCATCAAAGCCTGCAAATACGGCTCGCTGATGAACGTCGGTGTGCTGTTCGGTGCCAGTGCTTGGAATATTTTCAAAAATCAGGCCAAAGTCCGCGGACGCTTTGTGGTCGGCTCCGGTTCTAAGACCGGCGTCGGCCTTGCTGTCCCGACGCAGGCCAATGCGGGCGATCTTTTTGTCGGCTCGCCCGAAGTCCGCACCAGCTACATGGTCTTCGACGACTCCCCTGAAGGCGTTACCGAGGATGTGAAATTCCTGCTGGATAGCACCGTGCTGGTTTTCGCCCGCAAGGCGCAACCGACCCGCCGCGATCCGAGCTTCATGAAAACGTTCCGCCTGATGAACCGCTTCATGGTTCCCAGTTCATACATGCGCGACGACGGACGTGTCGAAATCGCCAAATTCGACTGGTCAGAAGACGTGCAGGTCACCAACTCGGCTGCCGCCAAGCGCATCAACGTTGCTTAACCTTGCCCCGTGGAGTTTGGCGTTTTTCCTTACTCCACTGGGGCGCCTCGGCCCTTCTCGGTTCCCCTCCATTGGGAGGGGTGCCCGAAGGGAAGGGTGGGTTCCCTCGCTTTTCTCTCTTTCGTGTCCATTTGCGTGATTCGTGGTTAAAGCCTTATGTATTTCCTGCTGTCAGTTGAATTTGTTGAGTCCGTTATGTCGGCTCCTTTGCTGGCCGCTTACCGGCAATGGCTGCTCGACAACCCGCAGAAGCAGGGCCGTCTGGCCGCCATCATTCAGCAGACCGCCGCCGAATTCCGTTCCGCAATTCAGGCCAACGGACTGCCTCTTTCCGATGACAGGGCGACCGCTCTTCCCGAATCGTGCTTGCGCTATGCGCAGACCACCATTCTCTTCGAGCTCAAAAAAGAAATCGGCCTCACCATGTCCGAATCGGAAAACGCCGCCGCGATTCGCGCCGACGTATTCCTGCGCGGTATCTGGACGGGCGCCATTCCCGCCACCCTCGACGGTTCCATCGCTTCCCCTTCATACAAAGGAGCAACCCAATGAAACAAAAACCTAAAGCCTACAGCCTAAAGTCTATGGTCTTGGCGGCGCTTTTGCTTGTCGGCAACGCTGCCTTCGCCGCAGGCATTGCGTCCACCCATTCCCTCAACTCCGGCACCGTAGCCATCACCAACACCCAGAAACGCTCCACATGGGTGCCCGTTGCGTTGCTCTTCCGGTTTGCCGCCCCGGCATCCGGCACGATCACCGTTGAACGCCGCACCGGCTCAACAGCCTTTCTTCTAACGGGGTGCACACTATCCAACAATCAGCACGCCGTCTGGGTTCCGGAAGCCGACATTCCCTTTAACGAAAACGATTCCTTGAACATCACCAGCACCATCACCAACGGCACCGTTGAAATCATCCGAAAGGGCGAATAAATGAAAGCTATCCTCTCCAATGTACGGGCGACCCTTGTTGTCGCCCTTTTGCTCGGCAGCTCCGCGCAGGCACAGCAGTGGATCCTCGACGGCCAGCGTATCCAAGCATTGGAGATCCACGTCTCCGACCCGCAGGCCGTTTACACCGACGGCTCCCGCCAGATGACCGCACCCCTAAAGTTTGCCCAAAGCCTCACTGCAACCAATGGCGCACTTCAAATCTACGCCAAGGACAGTGAAGATCATCATGGCTATTTTAAAACGCTCAGTTTTCAGGACGGACTGCAATTTTCAACATCGCAAAGCGACGCATTACTGTTTGGGGTGCCCGCTGACGGCCTTCTGGTTTCGCCAAACACCCTTATGCATCTTGGATACGGCACCACCATTGATTTTGAAACAGGCACTCTTACCGGATCAGCAGGGGCAAAGTGGCACGTCACCGAAAATCCCACAGATGCCTTGGGAATCGTAAATAAAGGATATGCCGACGGGCGCTATCTGTTGCGCACAACCGGTATCACCACCAATCGCGTTATTCAGGCCGGCAACACCCTGGTCATTTCCAACGGCCTTATCACCGCAATCATTCCTTGAGGGTAGGGCGTGACCGCCGGGCGCGCCGCTTCTCTTAATTGAAATCGGAAATCATGAATCGGAAATCGCCAATGTGTAATCTGCCCGACGGCTGCCAGCAACGCTTCGACCGCATTGATGAAAAGCTCGAAGCCATCCACGCGCAGGCCAGCAAAACCAACGGACGCGTCACCAAACTCGAAAAATGGAGCCTCGTTCTTTTGACGGCGCTGGTCGTTTTTCTCTCCACCAACCCGCAAGGCTTGCTCACGGTGCTGAAAACCATTGCCTCATTTTTGCACTGAACCGTTCCGTTCAGTCCGTGTCCGTCCATTTTTCGGGTACTTCCGTTTGATTTTACCCCTTAGGGTAAGGAGGAATCATCATGCTACAAACTATGCTCATCAAACTGGGGCTGTCGCTGTTCAAGTTACTGCCCTTGGAACAAATCGTTGCCAAAGTGCTCACCGCCGCTATCCAGCGCATCATGCTGTCCAAAAAGACCGCCGCGCAGATTGCGCAAGTCCGCAAAACCGTTATTCACTTAACGGAGCTTGTGCAGCTCATTGACCCGATGCTGGCCGACAAAGCCGTCACCGGTGACGAAGCCAAACAAATGTTTGATGCGGTCAACCAGACCCGGCTGGAGATTTTGAATCTCTGGGCCGACGGTGAATCCGCCAAACACCTCGAAGCTCAAATCCCCAACTGACCTCCGATCTCTGAAAATTGATCTCTGGTCTTGCCGCCTTCGGGCGGCTTTTTTATTATCTCATCCATCTGCTCATTTAGGGAAGCAGACACCAAAAAATCGGCGCTGAAACACTCTGAAAAGTGTGGCGAAAAGTGTGGCTTTCACCCATCAAAAAGCACCGTTTTTCATACCATTTCAATGGCCTTGACAAATCAAGTTATTTTTTATAGCTTGCTGATAGTCAGAGACTTACTGAAACAAAAAGTCACCGGCTGAATGCTAAAAAATAGATTTCTAATCCGACGGTCACAGGTTCGAATCCTGTCCGGGGTACCATTTAACCAGCGGCTATATCCCGACTGCAAAGGAATCGTTAACATTTAACGAAACCGTCCGATCCTCACGATCTTCCCAATCGGCGAATTCGTCCGCCAAACCGCTGACACCGGACACTCCTGCTTTCCTCTCCACAAAGGTGGAAGCGGCATCTTTCTGGCGCGCCGTAGCTTTGCGGAGGCGGTTGCCGCTGAACCAAAATTGAGGTGGAGGTCACGATCCGCCTTCTTGCATCTGTAGGCCGGGTGACCTCACCCGGCGCAATCGCCCGCTGAGGGCAGCGGGCCTACAAAATTCCCAACCAGTTAAGTGGAATGCGTCGGCTCGGCGCGTGTAAAGCGTGCTCGGCGATCACGCTCCACCATTTGAATGACCGATTGGTTTCAGAATCAAGGTTATCGAAATTGTCAAATTATCGGACTGACCCCGTCCGTGACCCCGTCCGTGACCCCGTCCGTGACTTCTTGCATCTGTAGGCCGGGTGACCTCACCCGGCGCAATCGCCCGCTGAGGGCAGCGGGCCTACAAAATTCCCAACCAGTTAAGTGGAACGCGTCGGCTCGGCGCGTGTAAAGCGTGCTCGGCGATCACGCTCCACCATTTGAATGACCGATTGGTTTCAGAATCAAGGTTATCGAAATTGTCAAATTATCGGACTGACCCCGTCCGGTGACGAACCCGTTCAATCGGGCGAATTCATCCTCCAAACCGATGACACCGGACACTCTTGTGCACCACGCCGAAGCCCTGATGGCGAAGGCGGGCCTGCCTTTTTGCACAGGCAGGGATGCCTGCGCCACTTTGTTTTTAGTGGATGCTTAATTGCGCGGACTGACTCTGGCTCCGCTTGGTCATTTTGGATATTCTACAGCTGGTTTTTTCTGAAAAACATCGCTCATGATTTCCTGCATCTTTTGCATAGTTTCTGATGTCTTGGAATTCATCATATACAGTTTTTCTTTTTCAGTAATGTTCTTTAAAGAGACCTTACCGTTCGCATCCACAAGTGAAAATGTACAACAGAAGAAAAACACCTCTCTGTCGCTGAATCTTTGTTCGTATTGCTTAGCTGCTTGTTCACCCAAAGAGATTAGGTTTTTCGCGTTTTCTTCAGGCGTACCAGGCAATATTGAACTTAGGGCTTCAGATTGAAATTGTATTTTGGCAATTAGTTCAGCGCCTTTTTCTTTTGCTGTCGGGTTTAGGAAACGATGTGTCGTTTGATCATATGTTTTGATGACTTGATTCAGCTCGTCTTTTACGGATGAGCTGGTTGACACCCCTTCTTTTTTCACAGCATCCGAAAATCCGCTTCCGAATTTTGAATCGAGGTAGCTTTTTGTTTCTCGATTGTATTCTTTTGTTTTTTCGTTTTCATTTCGTATCTGTTTGTATTCTTCATGAGTGAAGGCAGGTTTCGTGCTGTCCTCAGTGTTAGTCAAAAGTGGCGGTTTTGAGCTGGTCGTTCGGTAAGGGCTTGATGCTTTTTCATTCGATTGATAATACATCACTGTGAGTTCAGCTATTCCGACTATCACGATCAGTATTGCTAAGCTGGTGGTCACCACATGAGTGTTTTTATCTTTATCTTCATTGGTCGTTTCCGATGTGCAGGGGAGCTTCTGTTCTACTGGCACCGTTTCATTCTGGCTTTTGGTGATACATGCTGACGACGGCATGTTCTCCTCAGAGTCTAGGGGTTCTTTTGGCGGCTCAGGCTGTTTGTTTTCCACCAAATTAACAGGCTCGTTGGGATTCAAGTCGTCCTTTTTACTTGTCGGGCTCTTGTTCTCGGATTCTTCTGCGTTTTTCTGCATCCACGCGATGATTGGAAAATATAAGATAATACCAATCGGTCCTAAGCATACTAAGCAAGCCGCGAGAATCCATGCCTTAGTCCATCGTCCTGGTTTTTTCATTGCTTACCACCTCTGATTGCTGTTTGTGATGTTGTTAGATGGGTCTTCTTTCATGATCATATTGGATTTGGGTTCTTCCCATATACGCAAAGTTCTAGGGCTTGCAGGCGCAACATGTAAAACTCCATTTTCGGTTTCGACATTCATGCAATTGATAAAAATTACGAAACCGATTTTGACAATAATGATGATTATAATCGCTATGATTATTTGTTTCATGATCAATGTCCTTATATCCGGTTAACGCGTAGATTTTTTATTCTGCAACAGTTCCTGCGCGTGGCGGAGGGTGACTTTGGTTAAATCCTTGCCGCCGAGCATGCGGGCTACTTCCTCTGTGCGCGCGTCGCCGGTGAGCTGATTAATCTGGGTGAAGGTGCGGCCGTCCTGTACCCGTTTGGCGACGGCGTAGTGCGCGCCGCCGCAGACGGCGACTTGCGGCAGGTGGGTGATGGCGATGACCTGATGCGTCCGGCCGACCTGTGCCAGCTTGTCGCCGACGGCGTTGGCGATTTCGCCGCCGACGTTGGCGTCGATTTCATCAAAGACGAGCAGGGGAATCCGGTCGTGGCGGGCCAGTACGGCTTTGACGGCCAGCATGACGCGCGAAATTTCTCCGCTGGAAGCAATCGCCCGCAGCGGACGCATCGTTTCACCGGCATTGGGCGCGAAGCCGAATTCGATTTCGTCCATGCCGGAAGCGGCCGGTTCGTCGGCGTCCAGCAGCTGAACTTCAAAAAGTCCGTGTTCGAAACCGAGGTCGCGCAATTCGATGGTAATGGCGTCAGCCAGTTCGGAGGAGGTTTTTTGCCGTTTTTTCCGTAGAACCCGCCCGGCTTTTTCCGTTTCGGTCAGCGCGGCGGCGCGGTCGGCACCGACAGCGGCGCGCTGTTCGTCGCGGGACTGTAAATCTTTGAGCCGCGCTTTCCATTCGTCGAGTTTGACGAGAATTTCAGGAACGGTCGGGGCGTATTTGCGTTTAAAACTGCGGTAGAGCGCAAGGCGTTCGTCGAGAATCTGCAACCGCTCCGGCCCGGCGTTGATGTCTTCGACGGCACTTTGAATGATGGTGGAGATTTCCTGTGCGGTGCGCGCCGCGCCTTCGAGTTCTTCTGCCCAGGCTTCTGCGGCAGGCATATATTTAACAAGCTGGGTGCAGGCTTTACGGGCGGCGGAAAGTCCTTCCATGGCGGAATACTCGGCTTCGGTCAGTCCGCCGACGGCGGTTTGCGCCAGTTCGAGAATGTTCTGCGCATTGGCGATCTGTTCGTGTTCCTGCTGAACAGCCGTTTCGTCCTCTTCTGAAATCTTGGCTTCTTCGATTTCTTTGACCTTCCACGCGAGCAGGTCGATCTGTTCGGCGAGGCCGGATTCATCAATATTGGAAAGTTCCTGAAACCGTTTTTCCAGCACTTGAAACCGTTTGTACTTTTCCTGATAGGCCGCGCGGTCGGCGGCGAGCTGGCCGAAGGCGTCGAGGATGTCCATCTGCGCGTCGGTTTTCAGCAGCGACTGGTGGTCGTACGGGCCGTGCATATCGACCAGTACGTCGCCGAGCGCTTTGAGGACGGGCAGGGTGACCGGCGAGTCGTTAATCAGATTCTTCGAACTGCTTTCGGTGATGGTGCGGCGGATAATCAGCATTCCGCCGTCGCACGGCGGCAGGCCGACGGCATCAAGCGCGGCGTTGACGTCCGTCGGATCAGCCAGCTCAAAAACCGCTTCGATGTTGCAGGTTGTTTCGCCGGTGCGGATGAGTGATTTGTCGGCCCGTTCGCCGAGTACCAGTCGGAGCGCGCCGATCAGCAGAGATTTTCCCGCGCCGGTTTCGCCGGTAATGACGTTAAGTCCGTTTTCAAACGAGACGGTCAGGCTGTCCACCAGCGCCAGATTACGGATATTCAGACGGCTCAACATGCCGCGCATCATTCCAATTTAAGACTGATCGGTCAACCGATCGTTCCAATCAGCCGGAGAAATTCGGTACGGGTCGCCAGCTGGGAGCGGAAGGTTCCGTGCATGGCGGAGGTGATCATCTTGGAATTCTGTTTTTCGACGCCGCGCATCATCATACAGAGATGTTGCGCCTCGATCACCACGCCGACGCCTTGCGCGCCGGTTTTTTCCATAATGACATGGGCGATCTGATCGGTCAGCCGTTCCTGAATCTGGAGGCGGCGGGCGAAAACATCCACGACACGGGCCAGCTTGCTGACGCCGATCACTTTCTTTTCCGGAATGTAGCCGATATGGCACTTGCCGATAAACGGAAGCATGTGGTGTTCGCAGAGACTGTAAACCTCGATGTCTTTGACGATCACCATGTGGCTGTCCTCGGCTTCGAAAAAGGCGCCGTTTAGCACGTCGTCGATGTTCTGGTGGTAGCCGTTCGTCAGAAATTTGTAGGACTCGGCCACGCGGGCAGGCGTTCCTTTCAGCCCTTCGCGTTCCGGATTTTCGCCCAGTTCAATCAGCAGTTTGCGAATCAGTTCTTCCATGACAGGACTCCCGTTTAAATCGTGGCCGGAGTGTTCCAATGTTTCCGGCTTTCCGCAATGGTTTTTCCAATCAGATCTGTGTCTTAAGCCAGACGAGCAGGGCGTCGCGGTCGGGGAAGCGGCCTTCGAGCTGGGCGTCGTAGGCGAGCTGGATCAGTTCGCCCATGCGCGGGCCGGGAGCGACGCCGAGTTCGCGCAGGTCTTTTCCGGTGACCCACCGTTCGGGCAGGATCGGCTCGTTTTTCATCTCTTCGGCTTTTGCGAGCAGGAAGTGATAGTTGTCTAGCAGGCCGTGACTGCCGGAGCAGTCGACGCGGTGCAACTCCAGTTCGAGGTCAAATGTCTCCGCACCCATCAGTTTACGCAGAGTCGATTTATTCATCTTCTGCACATCCTTGAAGCGCATGTGGCCGTCAACGGCGGTGACGATCTGTTTAATCTCTTTCGACGGCAGTTTCAGACGGCGCAGAATTTCTTCCGCCATTTCGGCGCTCTTTCGTTCGTGACCGTGGAAACGCAGACGGTCTGCACCCATAAAGGCTGTCGCAGGTTTCCCGACATCGTGCAGGAGCGCGGTGTAGGCGAGGAGCTTATTGAAGTTGGGTGGTGTGTTCTGTAGTTGTGGGGCAGACGCCCCCGTCTGCCATTTGCCGAAGGCGAGGGTGTCTGCGTCACGATTTTTCATCAGGTTGAGCATGAGGCAGGTGTGTACAAAGACATCGCCTTCCGGATGAAATTCCGGCGGCTGTTCCTGTCCGATCATTGGAAGAATTTCGGGGATGATGTGCGCCATGAGTCCGAGGTCGACCAGGTCTTTCAGCGCATCACCGGGTTTGATGCTTTCGGTGAGCGTGCGCGAAAATTCATTTTCGATCCGTTCGGCGCTGATTTTGGCGATATCCGGCGCGAACTTTTTAATCGCGGCGCGGGTCGCCCGTTCGATTTCAAATCCGAGGGTGTGTGCGAAACGAACGGCGCGGAGCATTCGCAGATGGTCTTCGGAAAAACGCTTTTCCGGATCGCCGATGGCACGGATAATCTTCTTTTCGAGGTCAACCTGTCCGCCGACATAGTCGATTACTTTGTCTTCGAGCGGATCATAGAACATGCCGTTGACGGTGAAGTCGCGGCGTTTGGCATCTTCCTCCGCGCCGCAGAAATGAATGGAGTCGGGGCGGCGACCATCCTGATAGCCGCCATCGGCGCGGAACGTGGCGACTTCGGTTTCGGTTCCATCCTGCACAACGACGATGACACCGAAGGCTTTGCCGACGGCAACGGTTTTCGGAAAGAGTGCTTCGATTTGGTCCGGCGTGGCGCTGGTGGCGATGTCATAGTCTTTGGCTATACGGCCCAGCAGTTTATCGCGCACCGAGCCGCCAGCAAAGAAAGCGGAAAAACCTGCCTTGCGGATTTGCTTCAAAATTTTTAACGCGGTATGCTCGTCGCTGTCCATAAGTGCGGTGAGTCTGGAGTGTACCTATGAAAAAGTTAATCCTTTTCTCTCTTCTTCTTGCGGCGGTGCTGACCGCTACCGCGCAGAGTCCTGTGCAGAAACCAGCCGAAACATCCTGGCAGGATGTTGTAAAGCAGTTCACCGTCGTACGAACCGGCACGGGATACATGGATGTTGGAGACTTTACGGAATTTCTGGATCGTGCGGAAGGGATGCGCAAGAAGCCCGGAATTTTCAAACGGTTTACGGCGCGGCCGGTTACGTTTTATGAGAACTGGGGTTTGTGGCCGACATTGCTGCTAATCCTGTTCGGCGGGTTGGCGTTGAACCTGACGCCATGCGTTCTGCCGATGATTCCGGTGAATCTGGCGATCATCGGGGCCGGGGCACAGTCGGAATCGCGCCGCAAAGGGTTTGCGCTCGGTTCGGCGTACGGACTGGGGATTACGGTGGTTTAC
Organism: Kiritimatiellaceae bacterium; assembly: GCA_013141415.1. Taxonomy (NCBI): domain Bacteria; kingdom Pseudomonadati; phylum Kiritimatiellota; class Kiritimatiellia; order Kiritimatiellales; family Kiritimatiellaceae; species Kiritimatiellaceae bacterium. The sequence continues at coordinate 314,492 of JABFQY010000003.1, read as the reverse complement.
GGACTTCTCGGACTGGCGGTGGTGCTGGGCGGCGCACGGTTCGGCGCACTGAATGCCAGTCCGTGGTTTAATCTCATCATCGCGGTGATTTTTCTGCTACTGGCGCTGGCGATGTTCAACGTATTTCATATTGATCTGGCAAAACTCCATCAGCATCTAAGCCGTCGGCAGGTCGAAGAGGAATATCTGGCCGCGTTCGGTATCGGCGGACTGTCAGCTCTGCTGGCCGGTGCCTGCGTGGCCCCGGTGGTGATTGCTGTACTGCTTCTTTCCGGCAATCTGTACACCAACGGCGTGCATGCCGGGCTGGCTTTGCCGTTTGTGCTGGGTCTGGGCATGGCACTGCCGTGGCCGTTTGCCGGAGCGGGGCTGTCGTTCCTGCCGAGGCCGGGCGCATGGATGGAATGGGTAAAGCGCGGATTCGGCGTGCTGATTCTATTACTGGCCGGTTATTACGGGCAGCTGGGCGGACGTCTGCTGATAGCACACATGAAGCCATCCGGCGGCGAGGAGCATCTGGTGGTTTGCGAAAATAAATCAACCTGCTTCAAAGATGTTCTATCGGAAGCTTTGGCGGCCAATCAACCGGTCTTTATCGATTTCTGGGCCGACTGGTGTAAGAACTGCCGCGCAATGGATAAGACCACATTTGCCGATCCAAAAATCAAATCCCGCATGGAGCGGTACAAGGTGATCAAGTTTGATGCCTCAAACTACGACGAATCACCAGCCAAGGAAATTCTTGATCATTTCGGAGTGCTGGGCCTGCCGACGTACGTCGTCCTGAACCCCGTCAAGTGAGCCGAAGGCAATTGTTATTCGTTTCCAGCGCGCATTTTAATGTATAGATTCCATCTAACAAAAGAGGTGTTATTTTGAAAGTCCGTGAACTGCTCCGTCTGTTACTGTGGCCACTGATCATCCTCTGCCTGCTCGTCATTGCGCAGGCATTTTTCGCCTATTACACGCAAGGCACATCCAAACTGCTGGACTACCTGAACGCCATTATTGATCTGCGTGAGGAGCGCACCATCGGTACATGGTTCGAAAGCATCCTTTTCGTGATTGCCGGGCTTTCCTTCTTTCTAGTCAGCCGTCATCCGGCGCTTCCAAAGCCTGGGAAAGCCCTGCTGGTTCTGATGGCGCTCGGCTTCTGTTTTCTCTCGGCTGACGAGGCGCTGTCGCTCCATGAATTCATGGGCTATGAACTGGAGCAGGCCACCGGCATTGTTAAGGATACCCGGCTTGATCAACGCGGCTATTCCTGGGTACTTCTCTACGCTCCGATTGCCGTCGTGATCGCCGGTCTTCTGTTCAGCTTCTACCGCCGTATGATCAAAGCGGCCGCGAGCAAAGCCCCCGGCATCTGTTTTCTGCTGGCCTGGGTTGCTGTAGGGCTGGTTGTTCTTTGTGAAGCGGTCGATGGATTGAGCATTCTGGAGCGGGCCGATCTTTCCATTCTTCCCTGTTTTGAAGAATCTCTTGAGCTGGTATTTATCATGCTCTTTTACACCGCCAATCTGCTGATTGCAGAAAAAGCGGATTTATAATTCCGCCGAAAATTTGTATTTTGATCGGCGCATAAAAATGTGCAGATCGGGAAAAACTGACAGTTTAAAAAGCTATTTCGTTACGCCACGAACTTTCAGATTGTCGATAGAAGGACGATACAAATAGCCCGCCTGATCATCGGCAATATACAACCGGAATGAAACTTCACCCTGTAAGTTTTGATATTCCGGGTAATCCAGATCAATTACCTTGGATTTGACGGCGTTTGTGTCGCTGAATATCTCAGTAAACTCAGCTATGGTTTTGTACGCGTCAAATCCTTTAACGGAAGATTGAACTGAAACAGTATATGTAATCGGACCAAAGGAACCCAGTTGAGCCATTTTCATATCAAACATGAGCTTTTTTAAATTCATACTGGATGAAGAAGAAGGTTGGATGTCAAAAACAAGATATTGGTCGGCGGCAATTGAATTGCTGATCGTATTTTGTGTTCTACTGGCTAATAAACGTGCCATTCCGTCCTGTAAAGCAAGTCCGAGGTCGTTCACATGACGCAATCTTCCCTCGTATAAAGTCTGGCCAGTTGTTTGCGGATCCTGATAGACCGGTTCCAGACTGCTTGTAAAATCAAAATCTACAAGCCGCTCATCGCACGTTCCGTGCACAGCTACATTGTCAAAATATCCAATGCATTTCCAGTGCACAACGTTTGCGGTAAAATACATTCTGAACGTTTTTGATGTCGTCAGATTTTGGAAGTTGGTGTTGCTTCCCAAGTCAACCCAGCAGGTTTTCCAGTCGGTGAATGCATTATTTGTGACGACCATTTCAGCATAGCCTAATGTCTGAGGGGTTGTGTCATCTGTCGTTAAATAAAATCGCATGGTGTAAGTACTGCCGTAGCCGTTGTTTTCTCCCGCATAGTCAAACGATATGCCGGAAATGTTCATTGTATATCCAGCCTGAGGGGCGACGCTGAAATCACAGTAGTTCGTTTTAAAATTATTCAGCGCCAAGTTGTTATCCTCAAGGTACACCGCATTGATATTCTTGCTGACGCCATTTCGACTGAGGGCGTTAGTGAATGTCTTATACAAAAACCCAAAATTGGAGCGTTGGGCTATACGGGACGGGGTCATTGTAGAGATATGATATAACGAGTAATCCGTATTATTCACGCCGTCGCTCATTGGATAAAAGGCCAAATTCCGCCGATCAACCACGTATGGAGGTAATATCATTCTGCCCCAAGCATTATTTGGGTAGTTGAAAATCAAATAGTCTCTATTTGTTCCGGTGGTTTGGTATTTTTCTCCTAGGTTGTCGGTGATGAGAAGATCCCATCCATGATTAAGATTTGTTGCAAATGTTCCGCTGCCCAGTACGGACAGCCGACTGGATTCTCCATCAATTTGATAAACATAATTCGTTGCATTATAATAATTAGCTGCGGACGTCTCTGCGTCAAATTGAGCGCCTAAAATTTCAGATATACCGCCGTTTTTAGTAGTCCATGGCATGGTACATGGATCCCCCATCGACTCTATATTATCTCCGAGACACCAGATAATAGCTCCATCATTTGTCAGTCCCATGTGTTCACGATTAAGCTGGCGAATGTACATGTGTATGTTGTTGCTTACGCTGATTTGAGGATGCGCACCGATGTTTTCAATGAAAATATCGCCTGTCGCCACGGAAGAATTTTTGATTTTTGGGCCAACACCAATATTTTTAAGAACAAGAGGTTTGCTCATATCCTGTATGATCTGATGATTTACTGAAAAAACAATATCTTCAATGTTCATACAAGTATTGGCATCACTGATTTTTATCTGTGGAGATCCAACCATGTATGGGAAGAATCCTTTGATCATTCGCAAGGCGGCATTGCTGACATTAATTGTGCCCGTCAGCGAGTACTGCCCATACGGGATATAAAGCACGGGTGTTGTGCAATTATTTACATCATTTTGTAAGGCGATTTTGTTATTTGTGGAGTCATAACTTGTTCGCATGCTCGTTTTTGTCCAATCGGCGGTTCCAGGAAGATAAACCGGCACTTCTTTTACTGGAAGACGGAGTGTCAACTCTGATCCCGGACGGTATTTTGACTGAGTAGATAAAGAGGAAAACTGATCGATCGTCGTTTGAGTTATGTCAGTTCCCGTATACAAGTCAATTGGAACGGAGCAGTCGGTGATTTTCGCGTCTCTAAGGAACATAAAAATCTGATCGCTCAGCAATTTGATCCCGGGTTTGGTTGGTGTTCCGGCAATTTGTAGATCATAAGCCTCATACTGGGCCGGATTTTGCATATAATGGCCGAGTACAATAGCCGGGCCAGTGGCGTTGGTTGATGAAAGGAGCGCATCTCGCATAATATAATGTCGGCCATAATTATAAATAGCCGAGATTTTATAGTTTGAAATGGTGATGTGCTCAAACACCAAACCGTCGTTAAGGGACTCTTCCGGGAAAGGCAGATAATAATGGTTTGTATTATCCCATAGCTGGTAAATTCCATAATTACATCCATCTATACTAACATTCTTTATCAAGCCAGTTCCGGCGCGATCATATGTTATCAGGCCGGCAAAAGCATGAGTTGCGGAAATTGACACGTTGTATATTTCACCCATATTTGCCAATAGCACAAAAATTCCTGCTGCACCCGGATTATTGCCTAAGTTTATGCTTAAATTTCGCACTAAATTACCGATCGCCGAACACGGACCGCTTCCCATCGGGTCGCCATCCGCATATCGTTTGCCTTGAAAGATCAGTGGTTTTGGATGGGTGGTATCATTGAAACCGTTCGCATTATCTTTGAGTTTGAAAATAGTTCTGCCCATGCCTGCGCCGGAAATGGCGACGGATGTGGATGGAAGACCGTCTGGCATGAGAGGAATCAAAGTATCACTGATATTATATGTTCCTTCCGGGAAATAAACGACGCGTGATGCCGTAGGAACTTCCGGCGTAATTGCATTTAATGACATTCCGTTATATTTCGACAATATGGCGTTGATGGCGGACGTGTCATCAATTCCGTCATTTGGAATAGCTGCGGCAAGACCATCAGGTGGATTGGTGACATTTACAATCATGGCATCAGATGCCGATGGATAAATGACGGGTAGATCAGCAAATATAGGCGCACACGTTTGGATGCAGACCAAAAACCCGACAAAACAATTATTTATCATAGCTTCTTTTCCTCATAATTACATCGTTCTGTTTTGATTCTGACAGCCAATCTTATTGTTCTTGGGCTACCCATTCTGGGAAACTTATAATAGTCAAATTGGATTATTACAATGATTATATCAATCCTTCGTTGCTCTCTTTATAAAAATGTTGATTACTTTCCGCGCGGACTGTTGCCCCCGGTGGGCGTTGTTCCGCCGAGTGAGGGCACCCGGCCTGCATTTGCGTTAATTCATGTTCATTCGCGGTTAGTTCACCGGCGGACTGATCAGCGTTTGAATTTTTCCCGGAGGGCGCGGCCTTTAGCGATGATTTCTTCTTCGCCCGGTACGCGACGGTTTTGCATCAGAATTTTTCCATCGCAAATCACGGTGTCAATGCAGGAACTATCCGCGCTGTAAACCATATCGGCGATCAGGTGGTGCCCAGGGATCAGCCGTTCGTTATTCAGATCAACCAGCATGCAGTCAGCCAGTGCGCCTTCGGCAATGATGCCGCTGTCGAGACCGAAAAATTCCGCTCCGGCGCAGGTCCCAGCATGCCATGCGGTTTGTGCATTCAAAACGGTCGTGTCACCGGTAAAATGTTTTTCGAGCAGGGCGGCCATTTTGATTTCGGAACCCATATCGAGACAGTTATTGGAAGCGCAACCGTCAGTGCCGATCGCCACTTGCAGTCCGGCGTTGATTGCGTCGGTGAAGCGGAACTTGCCGGAGGCAAGTTTCATATTGGAGCTCGGACAGTGCAGGGCTTTCACGCCGCGCTGGGCCAGCAGTTCCATTTCGGACTGTTCGAGCCAGATGCAGTGCGCGGCGGTGACGTTCGGGCCGAGGAAGCCGATTGATTCGAGGTATTCCGGCGGACGCATACCGTGCTTTTGAATGCAATCGGCCACTTCCTTTTGCGTTTCAGAAAGATGGATGTGAATCATCAGGTTATGTATCGCGGCGAACTCCGCGCACCAGCGGAGCGATTTTTCTGACACGGTATAAATCGCATGCGGACCGAGCTGGAAAATAATCCGGTCGCTGTACTGCGTCCGTTCTTCGAACAGCCGTTTGTTCTGTTCCATCTGTTCTTTGGCTTTGGCCGGATCATCGAAGTCGATGAAGACGGCGGAGAGGGCGGCGCGCATTCCCAGTTCATCGACAGCGCGGGCGGTGCCGTGCCAGAACCAGTACATGTCATTAAAGAACGTCGTGCCGGACTTAATCATTTCCAGACAGGCCAGCCGTGCGCCGTCATAAACATCCGCTTCGGTAACTTTGCTTTCGAACGGCCAGACATGATGGTTCAGCCAGGTGAACAGTTCGAGGTCGTCGGCATAACTGCGCATATAAGCCATCGCTGCATGAGTGTGGGCATTATGAAACGTCGGCAGAATCGCCTTGTTCCGTCCGTCGAGAACTGTTTCGGCGGTCTGGCCGGAACAGTCGCCGATTTTTTTGATCCGGTTGCCGCTGATGTGCACATCAACGGGCGACCCATTCCACTCAACCTGTCTGATTAAAATACTCATGGCTGATGCAGAGAATAGCTTTGTGAAAACGCAAAGACCATAATAAATCGGCGGGTGCATCATGCAGGCTTCCCTTGCTATTCACGCCATCTTTGGTAAAACTCCCGCCATGAAAACGCTCAAAATTCTCGTTCTGAACGGCCCGAACCTCAACCTGCTTGGCACGCGCGAGCCGGAGGTTTACGGCACCGAAACGCTGGCCTCCATCGCGCAGGACATGAACGCCTGCGCCGGAAAACTGGGGGCGGTAGAGCTCGAATTTCGGCAGAGCAATGCGGAGAGCGATCTGATTACCTGGATTGGCGAAAGCCGCGGAAAATTTAACGGCATCATCATCAATCCGGCCGCTTACACCCATACCAGCCTTGGACTGGGCGACGCCGTTAAAGCGGTCGCCAAAGAAGTTCCGATGGTGGAAGTGCATTTGAGCAACACCCATGCCCGCGAAGAAATCCGCCACAAAAGTCTCACCGCTCCCGGCTGTATCGGTCAGATCATGGGATTCAAAGGCCACGGCTACATCCTCGCCTTGCAGGCGCTGGTGAAACACCTGCGCGGATAAATCGTATCCGGAGGGCGGCGCTCTGTCGCCGCCGAATTTGGTTTCGACGGAGCGAAACCCTCCCGTTCTAAACCAACTGCGCGAAAAAGTTGTTGAACACCAGTTCGGCGGGCAGGTTGCGGTCAAACTGACGGCACATCTCATCCACTGCGGCGATGCGGCGAAGCGCTTCGGTCCGCGTACAAATCATCGCCTGCCGTTTCAGTTGTTCGGTATCGTCCTGAAAGTGCAGGGTGCTTTCATCCTGTTCCAGAACCAGCATCAAGATGTCGCGCTGCCACTGGAGCAGGGTACGCAGAATTTCGGTGCGCGATTCAATTAGGCGCGCCGTCGAGCGGGCTGCCAGCAGGTCTTTGGCCTCTTTGGCTGATAAATCTTCCGGCAACCGTTCGGATTCTTCGGTTTCAAACTTTTCTTTCAACTCGTTGAGAATGCCGGTGATGCGGCCCGTAAACAAACTCGCTTCCGGAATGCTGGCTGGCGGCAGTTCACCGAGAATATCGAGCATGGGGTCTTTCCAGTGCCGGGCGACTTCCTCGTCCTCGTCGGATAGCGAGATGCGCTGACAGCGCGACGAAATAGTTGGCAGTAGCGCCTGCGGTTCATCGGTCACTAAAATCAGCAAAGTTCTGGCCGACGGCTCTTCGAGCGTCTTCAGGAGTGCGTTGGCCGCCTGATCCGTCATGCGGTCGGCGCATAGAATCACACCGGCTTTCCAGCCGCCTGCGAATGAGGTTTGTGAAAGCTGGCGGATCAGGTCGCGGATTTCTTCGATGATAATCTGGCGGCTTTTACTCTGCGGTTCGATCCAGACAATGTCGGGATGGACGTGCGTCTGAACCTGCGGATGATTATTAAAAATCAGGTTGAGCAGTTTTTCGGCAAACCGCAATGCCGCACCGTGCGGCGCGCCTTGCAACAGATAAGCATGAGCCAGCTGGCCGTTGCGCCAGCTGGTTTCGATGCCCGTCCATGCGGAACTAAATTGACTGCCGGAAGACATCGGTAACGGTATCCCAGATTGCGACGGCGACGGCGTCAGGTTTTTTCGCGGCATTGATGATGTAAAAACGTTTCGGGTCTTGCTTCGCCAGCTTTAGATAACCTTCCCGAACCCGTTCGTGAAACGAGCGATCTTCCTGTTCGAAGCGATCCGCCGATTCGCCGAGCGCGAGATAGCGCTGGGCGATCCGTTTAAAACCGGTGGCGACATCCAGATCGAGTAGCAAAGTGAGGTCGGGAGAAACGCCATTGACGCTGAACCGGTTAATGGCCTGAATTTCTTCGACCGGCAGGTTGCGACCGTAGCCCTGATAGGCGGTGGTTGAATCCATAAAACGGTCACAGATTACCCAAATGCCTTTTTTGAGATGAGGTCGGATCACTTTTTCAACCAGCTGATTACGGCTGGCTTCGAACAGAAGCAGTTCCGCCCGTTCACAAGGGGCTTCGCCCGCCTCATTATGCTGGAGAATATTGCGGATCGCTTCGCCGATTGCCGTACCGCCCGGCTCGCGGGCGTAAACGGCTTCGATACCGCAACCGGCCAGCCGCCGGATCAGCGTCTTGGCCTGCGTCGATTTTCCGGAGCCTTCCGGCCCCTCTAAAGTTATGAATTTGCCGCGCATACGGAAAAGAAGTTAACCGCGAAAGCGCCGAAATGCAACTTCGTTGCCTTCCAAAGCTCGGAAAACCGGAGTAAGATTCCGGTCATGAAAAAGCTGATCAGAACTGTTTTCGGCCTGCTGGCGCTGGTGGCGGTCATTTTTATTTCCGGGGCCCTTTTCTATGGCACCAAAACCGTTCACGACCTGCTCGGTGAAAATAAAAAACTTAAGCAGTCTCTGGCGACGCTCATGCACGAAGACCAGATCGGTTACGCCAAAGTCGTCCGGCAGGAAACCCGTAACGGCAAACTCTACACGGCCATCCGCTTTGTTGAAACGGCGCGCGATAATCCGCTCAAGATGGTGCTCGAAAAAGAATATGAAATTCAAGGCGACGTTGTTCACTTCGACGCACTCATCGTCACCTTTCCCGGGCAGGCCGTCATGGATGGCAAAGAGCGTTCGCTCTATCTCTGGCGGCGCATCTACGGCGAAACCCAGCCGCCCGCGTTCGGTTTTGCGATCGAAAAGGACGGAGTCCCGCCCGCCCGCTACCGGGATTTGCTCAAGCGGCTGCATTTTTCTGAGCGGAAACTTTTCTGGACTGCCATATGGGATTTGGCTAACAATCCCGACGCACTCCGGCAGTACGGCATCAAAGCCATCTACGGCAATGCGGTTTATCAAAAACTTCAACCCGGCGTGATTTGCGTCTTCAAAATCAGCCCGACCGGTCAGCTCTTCCTCGAAACTGTTCCGGATTTATAGGGGTAGTTAATCGCCACAAAAAACACAAAAATTTAAATCCTGTTTTCGTGCCTTTTCGTGGCTAATTTTTCTTCAACTTCGGACCGGTCGGAGTGTCTTGAACGGTCCAACCGGCGGCGGTGATGGCGTCGCGCAGGCGGTCGGCTTCGGCGAAGTTTTTGGCTTTTTTTGCGGCGACGCGCGCTTCGGCCATCAGAATCAGTTCCGCCGGAATTTCAGCGGCGGGCGGCTCAAGGAATCCGAGGACGCTATCCAGTTTTTTCCAAAGGTTGGAAACAGCCAGCGCGGTTTTTGAATCCATCGGAAACGCTTTGTTGCCTTCATGGACGCCGTCGAATAGTGCGCCGAGTCCGCCAGCGATGTTAAGGTCGTCGTCGAGCGATTCGGCGAACCGCTTTTCGAGTTCAATGGCCCAGCCGGGCAGGTCTTTCATTGTAGGACACGCTTCCCGTATTCGGGAGCGTGTGTTCTCGTTACTACCACACAGGCTCTCTGGGTACAGAGAAGCCTGTCCTACAAGCTCGTCCCGCGCAGCGTCTTTGACCTTGGCGTAGAATTCGTCGAGGCGGGCGAGGGCGGCGCGGTTGGCGTTCAGCGAGGCGAAGGTAAAGTTGAGGCTTTGGCGATAGTGCGTACCGATCAGTTCGTAGCGGATTTCGCGTCCGGTGAAACCTTTTTCCAGAATCTCGCGCAGCGTGTAGAAGTTGCCGAGCGACTTGGACATTTTTTTACCGTCCACTTGCAGGTGGGCGCAGTGCATCCAGTATTTGGAATACATGCAACCGTTGGCACCTTCGCTCTGAGCGATTTCGTCTTCGTGGTGCGGAAAAATGTTGTCCACGCCGCCGGTGTGCAGATCGAAGGTCTCGCCGAGATATTTCATGCTCATGGCGGAACACTCGATATGCCAGCCGGGGCGGCCTTTGCCCCACGGCGAATCCCAGACGACATCGCCGTCGGCTTCGTCGTAGCCTTTCCAAAGGGCGAAGTCGGCGGCGTTTTCCTTGTCGTATTCGTCCTGCGCGACGCGCGCGCCGGAGCGCATTCCTTCGCGGTCGAGGTGCGCCAGTTTTCCGTATTCAGGAAACTTATCGATCGGGAAATAGACCGAGCCGTCATCGGACTTGTAGGCCAGTCCTTTAGCGAAGAGCTTTTCGATAATGGCGATCATTTCGGGAATGCAGTCGGTCGCGGCGGGATAAAACTCGGCGGGCTCGATATTGAGCGATTTGAGGTCGGCGAAAAAGGCGTCCTTGTATTTCTGGGTGTACTCGCGCAGCGGCAGGCCGGTTTCGCGCGAGCCGCGGATGGTCTTGTCGTCCACGTCCGTCAGGTTCTGCACCTGTGTCACCTTGAACCCTTTGTATTTGATCCAGCGGCGAAGCAGGTCTTCGAACATATAGGCGCGGTAGTTGCCGATATGGGCGTAGTTGTAAACCGTCGGGCCGCAGGTGTACATGCGGACGTGGTTGTCTTTCAGCGGAACCAGCTCTTCCTGCGAGCGGGACATCGTGTTGTAGATTTTAAAACTCATAGCGCAGTTCAATTATTGTTCAGCGTGCCCGAACCTTTTTTATTTTTTTGCCTTTTGCGGATCATAGTTCGGATTCGACGTCGGCATCTGGGCGTTTACCGACAGGCGCCATTCCTGTAGTTTTTTCAGCAATTCGGCGGCTTTTTCCGGTTTGCTTTGGGCGAGATTGTTTTCTTCCTTCGGATCCTTGGCGAGATCGAAAAGCATCAATTCTCCGTCCTCGAAAAACTCGATCAGCTTCCAGCCTTTGTGCTGAATCGCGCCATACGGCTTGGTGGCGTGATAATGGGGATAATGCCAATACAATGCGTCCCGGCTGAGCGTCCCGGACTGTTTAAGTAACGGCACAAGACTCACGCCGTCTTTATGCTCTTCTGGTTTGGGCGGCAGGCCGGCCATTTCGAGTATGGTGGGGTAATAATCGGTTCCGATGACCGGAACGTCCGATGTGCTTCCCGCCTTGGTTACGCCTGGCCAGACAATAAATGCCGGCACGCGCGTTCCGCCTTCGAAGGCCGTACCTTTCGTTCCTGCCAGCCCGCCGTTGTAGTCATTTTTTAAACCGCCATTGTCACTGGTGAAAATGAAGATTGTATTTTCCAGCTTTCCTTCCGCCCGCAGTTTTTCAACGATCCGCCCGACGCTGTCATCCACGCTTTGCACCAGCCCTGCATACTTTGGATTCGTTTGCGGGTAGGTATTTGTCGGAGCCTTCGCCAGCTTGTCCGCATATTTTTTTTCGTACTCCGGTTTGGTCATCACCGGTTCATGCACCGCATAGTAGGCCATATAGAGCAGAAACGGTTTTTCACCGGTAGATGTAATAAACTCCTCAGCTTTATCCGTCAGCCGGTCTGTCAGGAAATCGCCTTCTTTCCCGCCGTCAAGGTTCGGCAGGTTCCATGGATAAAAATATTTTCCTGGACCGGATGGCTGTCCAGATGCGCAGCCCGCGATATTTCCGTCAAACCCGTGCTTTTCCGGAGTATGTTCTGGACACAGTTCGGGCGTCCGACTAGGCATCATATGCCATTTTCCAATAAGCTGAGTCGTATAGCCGCCTTCTTTTTTCAAGGCTTCAGGCAGCGTAATCCGCTCATGGTCGATGAACATCTTCCAGTCCGGGATGATAAGCTTAGCCAAAGGATTTTTGACGCGCCCGGGGATATAGTCCGTCAGATGCAACCGTGCCGGATAGCGACCGGTCAGGATGGCGGCCCGGCTCGGAGAGCAGACCGTGCAGGCCGAATAGGCCATGGTGAATTTCATCCCTTGGGAACACAGCTTATCGATATTCGGTGTTTCATGGAACGTGCTTCCGAAGCAGCCCAAATCTCCCCAGCCCAGATCATCAACCAGAAAGAAAACAAAATTCGGTTTAACGGGCCGCGTTGCCGCCTGACTGTGAACGCCGGCGGTTGCGATAAGCACTGCAGGAAGAGCTGTAATGATTTGTTTCATGCACATTTCCTTTCACTTCAAAACCGCGGCGAGTCTGCGGGCAAAAAGCGGCAGGTCCGGATCACGAGCGCCCATACATAGCACAGGGAGTGCTTTTTTTAACAGCTGTTTTTCCAGTGAGGCGTAGTCCGGGACGAACTCTGCCGGAACACCGGCGGCGTTCAGTTTTTCAACAAACTGTTCCGAGGTGATTTTGATATTTACCGTTCCGCCGGCGAAATAAACCGGCAGGATGAATAAATGTTTTAAACGCCCGGTGGGGTCACCGGGCCTACAATCTGCTGTAGGCCGCGTGCCCTCACGCGGCGCTTTCCAGGCATTGGCAAAAACCGCTATGAAACCGTCCAATCCTTGGAAAAGCGGTGTGTAACCGTGCGGACGCCAGTAGGCCGAGAACGCCGAGAACTCGCCGGAAACTGCCTCAAGCGCGGCGGCGATCTTGATCGGGCTGTGCGCGAAGTCGTCGATCACTTTCGGGCCGACCCGTTCGAGCCGCCGTTCGATTCCCCTAAAGGTTGCGACTGCGGCGACGCACTTTTGCATATCAAGGCCGAGCGCTTTGCAGAGCGTCAGCGCGTTGTTGGCGTTTTCAACATTGTGTTCGCCGAGGATGGAAAGCTTTACGTCGAACTGTTCGGGTTTTTTGACGACGGTGCCGGAAACCTGCGACTCAAACTGCGCGAAGAGTTGGTGAAGTTCGGCCAGCGAAAAGTGATCCTCGGCGATGTTGGTGATAATCGCGTGGTGTGGATGAAACTTAAGGAACGACTTGTCGCTTTCGTCGGCTTCGATGATCCATGGGCCGGTTCCAAATCGAACGTTTCCCAGCGTAGACGCGACGCCCTCGTCGCGTTTATTGGAGAAGGCGACGGGGGCGTCGCCTCTACGTTGCCAATTCAAAACCGGGGCTCCGCAATAGACGGTCGGGTCTTTGCCGAGGCATTGAAAAATCCAACCAAGCATTCCGGTGACGGTGGATTTTCCGGCGGTTCCAGCGACGGCGATTACCTCTTTGCCTTCACAGAGCTTTGCCAGCATATCGGCGCGGTGGAGCAGGGGGATGTTAAGGAGTTTGGATTGTTGGATGTCTGGATTGTCGGATTCAATGGCGGTGCTGTAGACGACGGCATTGGTATCGGCGGTGATACCGGAGCCGTCCTGAGGAACAATCCGGACGCCCAGTTTTTCCAGCGTATTGAAAATTGGCAGACCGGTCGCGCGGTCGGAGCCGGAGACAGAATATCCGGCATGTGCGGCCAGCTGGGCGATGCCGTTCATCCCCGTTCCGCCAATGCCGATAATGTGCAATTTCATAGTCTCCTATGAAGCCGGAGTCTGCTTTTGTTTTGCAAGATTATTATCGAGCCATTATGTTCTGAGCCGGTCAGGGAGTTGTTCTTTATACATGTTTCCTGAATTAAAAAGTATCCGGCAGAGTGACAGGAGGATGAGTGATGAAAACTGTATTCCGCGTGAACCGTCGCCTCAGTTTATTGTGCATCATAATGTTGTCGGGCGTATTTCTGCTTGAGTCCCGGGCCTTCGCAGAACCTTCTTCCCCCTGGGCTTCCGTGAGTTTTGCAGAAGGCAAACCGACGTTAAGCGGTGCTGAATGGGTTGTACGCGTGAATCAGCAGGACGGGGCTTTTCCCGCGGCTCCTGCGCGGTGGTCTGTCGATTCAGAGAAGCCGTGGGGCAGGGGTAAGCTGGTTCTTGAATTGGATCGGACTAAATTAACGTCCGATCTCGCCATGTCATTTGTCTGCGCCAGCAGCAATGCGAATTTTATTATCCAATTACTGAATGATAAGGATCAAATCGTGGCATTGGATTTGTTTTCCAATGTCGCCGATGTCATGGGGGCGATCAATGTAAGTACGCTGGTTATTCCTTTGATGGATTATCCCAGCGCATCAAAAATTTGTATTCGGCGGCTGTCCGGACCGTTAGCCGTCCATAGTCTGATCCTCATTCCGGCCGCCATTGGAATTGACGCTCCGCAGTCCGCCGGAGTGCTCGAAATGGCTAAGCGGCTTGGCGATCCTTTAAGTTCTTCCAATGAGCTTGTGCGCAGTCTTCAGCAGGCTTGCGATCCGGCAAAACCTGTCCAGATCGATCAGGTAATAGAAAAACCGCATGTGTCGTACTTTGAAACGGCGTCGAAACTTTCACCGGATAAAATCATCGAATTTATCAATGGAATTTCGGTGGATGGCAGCGATTTCACGGCCGACTGCTTTGTTCGATTTGCAGAAAAGGGCGAGCTGGAAATGCTGAATCTCTTCTATCAGGCGGGTATGCCGCTCACCGTCCATGATCAAAGAGGAATGACTGCCGGACAGGGCGCGGGCTTTACGGGGCAGATCCGGGTCTTAGACTGGCTGTTGGCTAATGGATTTCCGATTGAAGAGCCGGATACAATCGGTCGTACCGCGCTTTTCGCCGCTGTGCAGAACGAAAAGTATGATGCCTTGTCATACCTGCTTATGCGCGGGGCTAAAGCAGAAGTGAACAGCCGTGTTTTACGCACTCCGTTGTTTTATGCCGTGTGCTGGGGCGATACGTCACATTCCGACAACATTCGTGAGGCACTGATTGCCGCCGGAGCGCAGGTAAACTTTCAGGATGAGAAAGGCGTTTCGGTGCTGATGAATGCCGTTCGCTCCGGACATTTGCGGCAGGTTCGCGGCTTAATTTCACATGGAGCGGATGTGAATGCCACAGATCGCGCCGGTCTGTCGGTCATGGAGTACGCCGTCCAGCGGGGAAATCGACCCATCATTGCGGCACTGCAGAACGCGGGTGCTGCACAGGCTTCGGTTTTGGCGAACCCGTTGCATCAGGCTGTTAAGGCAAGGGATTATGCTCTCTGCCAAGAGTTGCTCATAGGTGGGGCTGACCCGAACGATAAAGATATGGATGGCCGGACAGCTCTCGGATGGGCTGCACACAATGCGTCGGGCTTACAAATTATGGTATTACTGCTTCAGTACGGGGCGGATGTGAATAGTGCCGATTCAAAAGGTCGCACACCTCTGTTAGATGCGGCGATATGGAATTGGGGCAAAACGGATAGCATCCTTCCCTTGCTCTTAGAAGCAGGTGCGGATCCAAACCATCAGGATCAAGCCGGCGTGACTGCTTTACATGTTGCTGTGGGAGGGGATGCAACCGAAAACATTAGAGTGCTGTTGGAGCATGGTGCAAATCCCCAGATATGTGACAAACGCGGGCGTTATCCGAAGGATCTTGCCAGAGATAAAGGGGCCGAGCTGAACCAAATGATTCTGAAATACCATCAGGCTGGAGCGGCTCAATAGAAGCTGGACGCATTTGTTATCGTTTTTCTGATGGCCGTTTTCTGCCGGAACGGGCATACATTTCTCAGTGAAATTTTATCTCCAGTGGTATGCGCGGCTTCCATCCACCAACACCTTTCTTAAGGAACGGCTGGCGGTGGAGAACAGTCTTCCGTCCGGCACGGTGGTTGCGGCGCGCGAACAGACGCAGGGTCGGGGACGGCTCGACCGTGAATGGGTTTCGTCGGTTGGCGCCAATCTCACCTTTTCAATTCTTCTGTGCGGAAAATTCAATCCCCGGAAGTTACCGTCCGCTTCCATGGCCGCTGCGATTGCCGTCGCCGAACTGCTCGAAGCGGAAGGGCTGAACCCGTCGCTGAAATGGCCGAACGACGTGCTGGTGAACGGGAAGAAAATCTGCGGGATTCTTTCCGAAGGAATTGCCGATGGCGTCATCATCGGCATCGGCCTGAATGTCAATATGCAGAATGCGGAGCACATTGATCAGCCCGCCACGTCGGTTCTGATTGAAACCGGCAAACGCCGCGACATCGATGAACTGCTCGAAAAGCTGCTGAAGCGTCTTTCCGTCCGGCTTGATGAATGGGCGCAGGGCGGCTTTCCGGAAATCCGGAAGAACTGGGAATCAAAAATTCCGAACATCGGAAAATCCGTCATGGTGCGTAACGGCACAGCGGTTCGCACCGGAATTCTTGCCGGCTTCGGGCCGGACGGCGAACTGCTGTTGCGCGACGGAAACGGTGCAGTCAGCCCGATTTGGGCTGGCGATCTTTCTGGCTGAATCATTTTTCTTAATCTGAGTATTGAGAAAAGAACTCCGAAGAAGGACTATTGCCGCCAGTTCGCCGGAAAATTTAAGGCCTTGGCCTTCCGGCAGAGGTTTCAATCAGGAGTTTTTTCATGTGTCCACAGACGCCCTTTAGACCGCTTGAATATAATTACAGTAGCAAACAGCCTGTTCGGACGCTTCTCGGTCTGTTGAATCGCCCCCGGTGGTTTTACGTTGCCACCTTGCTGGTTATGGTCATCAAGCATTCGCCGATGTGGGTTATTCCGTTTTTGATCGCACGGGTAATCAACAGCCTGGCCGACCCGGTCGCGTTTCCCGCCTCGCAACTGACGCTGTATTTCGCGGCAGTGGTCGTCCTGATTGTGCAGAACATTCCAACGCACACGCTTTATGTTTCCATGCTGAGCGGCGCGGTGCGTGATCTGGAACGCACGTTGCGCAGTGCGCTGGTGACGCGACTTCAGCATCTTTCAATTGCCTTTCATGACCGCACGGAAACGGGCCGCCTTCAGGCAAAATTGTTGCGCGATGTCGAGCAGGTGCAGATGTTCTGCATGCAGATCGGCGATTCCGGCTCTCTGGCGGTGCTTTCATTTTTCTTCGCCGTGATCGTGACCGCCGTCCGCCAGCCGCGCCTGCTGGTATTTTTTATCCTGCTGATCCCGGTGATCAACGGCTTGCGTTTTATTTTTGAGCGTCGGATTCGCGAACGCAACACGGCCTTCCGGTCGGAAGTCGAGCAGATGTCAGCCGAGGTGACAGAAATGCTTAACATGATTCCGGTGGTGCGGGCGCACGGACTGGAAGAAGAGGCGGCCCGCCGGATGGAAGCGCAGTTCGGTGCGGTCAACGAGCGAGGACGCCGACTGGATATTCTCAATGCAGTTTTCGGATCTTCCGCCTTTGTGGTTTTTCAGCTTTCCATGGTATTCGGACTGATTGTGATGAGCTGGTTCTGCCGTAAAGGCTGGATCACCGTCGGCGACATTGTCCTTTACCAGAGCATGTTCAGCACGATCGTGATGAGCGTTTCGCAGCTGATGAATATGTATCCGCAACTGGCCCGCGGGATTGAGTCGGTTCGCTCCATCGGCGAAGTGATGGAATCTCCGGATCTGGAATATAACCGCGGACGCCGCACCGTTGATGCCATGAACGGGCATGTTCAGTTTCAAGATATGACTTTTTCCTATGAGAAAGAAAAAGGCCCGGCGATCCGGAATTTTTCACTCGATGTAGCGCCGGGCGAATGTATCGCGCTGGTCGGGCCGAGCGGCGGCGGGAAATCCACGCTGATGCAATTGCTGATCGGCTTCCGCCGTCCGCAGCAAGGCCGGATTCTTTTCGACGGACAGGATATGGAAGAAATCGATATGCGCACAGCCCGCCGCTTCATTTCCGTTGTGCCGCAGGAGACGGTTCTTTTTTCCGGCACCATTCGCGAGAATATCACCTACGGACTGACCGGTGTCAGAGATGAACGCCTGCGCGAAATACTCGCCGCCGCCAATCTGATTGAGCTGGTTGATGGACTTCCCAAAGGCCTCGACACACGCATCGGCGAGGACGGCGCGCTGCTTTCCGGCGGTCAGCGCCAGCGTATTGCCATTGCCCGGGCGCTGATTCGCAATCCGCGTATTCTGGTGCTCGACGAAGCCACCTCCGCGCTCGATGTGGTTTCTGAGAAAAAGGTGCAGGAGGCGATCGAGCTGGCAGTACAGCACCGCACGACCTTCATCGTCGCGCACCGCCTTTCCACCATCCGGAAGGCCAACCGCATTGTCGTTATGAAGGACGGGCAGATTGAAGAAGTCGGATCGTACGATGAACTGATGACCCGCCGCGGTTACTTTTTTGAAATGCAGCAGCTTCAACATTAACCTGTTCAAACAATTTCCAATCCACAGAGAAATGGCATATAAAGCGGCAACGATTCTGAAACGGAGGCTTCATGAGTAAAACGGCGATACTGAATCAGATTTTGTGGGACGACCTCAGCGGATTAAGCGCCGTTGAGAAAGCCCCATACTTCGTCGAAAACGGCCGGTCATTCCATGCGCTGGTCGCCCAGCAGTTCAGCCGTTCAATGCTTGAAGACCTTTGTTCGCTGGCGACCTGTGTTCGCCGCATTGCTAAAACCCGCGACGGAAACACCTTTCTCCAGAAACAGCTTTTTGACAAACGGGCGATGCTTTACTTCGCCCAGCCTTCGACCCGCACGTATCTTTCGTTTTATTCCGCCTGCCAGATTGTCGGCATGCAGACCATGAATGTGCGCGACAGTTCAACCTCCAGCGAAATGAAAGGGGAGTCGCCGGAAGATTCTGTCCGGACGTTCAGCTCGTACGCCGACCTGATCATTATGCGCCATCCGGCGGGCGGCTTTGCCGAGCGGATCGCGTGGATGCTTTCCAATACACATCGGCCCGTACCGGTTGTCAACGCCGGTTCCGGTAAAGACCAGCACCCGACGCAGGCTCTGCTTGATATCTACACACTGGCCCGCAGCTTTGAAAATATAGGCGGCATTGACGGCAAGAAGATCGCTTTCGTCGGCGACCTGAAACGCGGTCGCACAGTCCGGTCGCTGGCGTGGCTCCTCACGCAGTACAAAGGCGTCAAAGCCTATTTCGTTGCGCCGCCGGAACTGCAGATTGGCGACGACATTCTCAAACAGCTCGATGCGGCCGGTATGCCGTACGAAATCAGTCACGACTTTGCCAAGGTGATTCCGGAAGTGGACGCGATCTACATGACCCGCATTCAGGATGAGTGGGATGTGGATAATGAAAGCAGCCGGATCAACACCGCATCCTACTACTTCACCAAAGAGCACCTTACTGTTCTCAAGCCAACCGCCGTTATTATGCACCCGCTGCCGCGCCGCCTTGAAATTGATCCGGCGGTCGACAGCGACCCGCGCGCCGTTTACTGGCGGCAGGTTCGTAACGGAATGTGGATCCGTGCCGCGCTGATTCTGAGCATTTTCGAATGCGACGGCGCCGTGCGAAATTATTACAGGGAGATGAAACGATGAAACACCTGATCTCACTCAAAGACTGGAGCTCACAGGAAATTCTCGATGTGCTGGAACTGGCCGCCAAAGTCAAAGCCAAGCCGCAGAAATACGCGGACTCCATGAAGCAGAAAACTCTGCTGATGATTTTTGAAAAGCCGAGTCTGCGCACACGGCTGTCGTTTGAAATCGGCATGACCCAGCTCGGCGGCCACGCCATTTACTACGACATGAGTACTTCGCCCATGGGCGGCGGCAAGGAAACTATCGAGGACTCCATCAAAGTGATCAGCCGCATGTGCAATATCGTCATGGCGCGCCTGTTCAGCCACTCCGACATTCTCGAAATGGCTGAGTACGCCACCATTCCGGTGATTAACGCGCTGACCGACGAAGGCCATCCCTGCCAGATCCTGGCCGACTTAATGACCATTCATGAAAAGAAAGGCGCGCTCAAAGGATTGAAGCTGGCCTATCTCGGCGACGGCTACAACAACGTCACCCATTCGCTCATGCAAGGCTGCACCAAACTCGGAATGCATTGCAGTGTCGGCTCGCCGGAAGAACAGATGCCCGCCGTCGAAGTCACCGAACTCTGCGCGCAGTTTGCGCGGGAATCGGGCTGTGAACTGGTCGTCACCGACGATCCGGTCGAAGCGATCAAAGACGCCGACATCGTCTATACCGACTCATGGATGAGCTACCACATTCCGAAGGATGAAGAAGCCGCGCGCGTTAAACTATTCACACCGTATCAGGTCAACGCCGCGCTGATGAAGCACGCCAAACCGGACGCCATCTTTATGAACTGTCTGCCAGCCCTGCGCGGCGCCGAGCAGACCGCTGAAGTGATCGACGGCCCGCAATCGGTCGTCTTCGACGAAGCCGAAAACCGGCTCCACGCTCAGAAAGCCGTCATGCTCACCCTCTGCGGTGCTGTCTAGTCAATGACCGGAACCTATCACATCTGGACGATCGGCTGCCAAATGAACGAGGCCGATTCGCGGTACCTCGCTTCGCAGCTCGAAGCACTGGGTTTTGCGGAAACTCCGCGGGCGGAGCATGCCGACATCGCCGTGCTCAATACCTGCGTGGTGCGCCAGCAGCCGGAGGATAAAGCCGTTTCCAAACTGCTGTCGCTGGGCGACACCAAGAAAAACAAGCGCCGGATGATTATCGCCCTGATGGGCTGCATGGTTGGTAAACGCGAGGCGGAAGACTTGGCGAACCGGTTTCCGTTCGTGGATGTTTTCATGGCGCCGTCACAGACCGACGCGCTGATTGATTATGTACTGAGCCGCGACGAATACAGTCATCTCGACCGTTCGCAGATTGAGCTGGCCGACTACCGGCTGCCCGCCGTCAACCGCGAAAAGGCAATCACCGCGTTTGTGCCGATCACGCTGGGCTGTTCGCATGCCTGTTCCTATTGCATCATTCCGTACCGCCGCGGCCCTGACCGTAGTCGCAAGCCGGAAGAAATTCTCGCCGAAGTGCGCTCGCTGGCCGGGCAGGGCGTGAAAGAGGTGACACTTCTCGGACAAATTGTTGACCGCTATGGATTTGATCTTGGCGACGGAAAAAATCTGGCGTGGCTTCTCAAAGAGGCGGCGAAAATCGACGGCATTTTGCGAGTCCGGTTTTTGACCAGCCATCCGTCGTACATTGACGAAGAACTTATCCGTGCCGTGGCGGAAACGGAAAAAGTCTGTCCATACTTTGAACTGCCGTTTCAGGCGGGCAGCGACCGGATTCTCGAATCGATGCGGCGCGGCTACACCAACGCCGAATACCGGCAGGTCGTGGCCGATATCCGGAAAATCATTCCTGACGCTTCGATCAACACCGACGTCATCGTCGGCTACCCGACCGAAACCGAAGCCGACTTCATGGACACGATGAAACTCTACGGCGAGCTAAAACTCGATCTGGCGCATATCGCCAAATACTCGCCGCGTCCGCGCACCGTTTCATCCAAAATGCCCGACGATGTTTCCGAAGAGGAAAAAGAAAGCCGCGCGAACCGCTTCGACGAACTGGTCGCGCAAGTGATGGGCGAAAACAATGCGCCGCATCTTGGAACCGTGGTCGAAGTACTCGCGGAAGAATTTCAGGAAAGTAAAGGCCGCTGGCGCGGCCGCACACCGCAGAATAAACTGGTCTTCTTCGAGCACGAAGGCGACTGCCTCGGCCAGCTCGTAAAGGTGAAGCTGGACTGGACCGGCCCGTTCTCCATGATCGGCCGCGCGGTCTGAAGACAAGGCAGGCGAGACGCCTGCGATACGTATCGCCGCCGTCCCGGCGGCCTTGTTGCGTGTAGGCCCGCTGCCCTCAGCGGGCGTTATTCCGCCGGGTGAGGGCACCCGGCCTACATTTGCGTTAATTTGCGTCCATTTGAGGTTCTGTTTTCGGCTCACAGAGCCGACTCTACATTTCAGGCTGATGTAGTGTTGGTTCTATGAACCAATCTTCATTACGCATTACTCGTTACGCAGTACGCTTGGCGAAGTGCTTCGAATCACCCCACTGGTTGAAGCCGATGGTTTCGCCGATACCTTCAATGCGGCGGGTCAGACAGCCGCGGCACATGGATGAGTTTTCATCGAGGCACGGCTTGTTGTCGTAGAGTACATAGTTCGGGCGGAACTCGGTTTCGGTGACGTTTGGCATGATGACATTTGCGCCGCACAGCAATCCCATTTCGCGCCCGGAATGCTCTAAGGCCTGAAGCGCGGTGGCGGCGGCGATGTTGACGTCCTTCAGCACAATGCGTGTGACAGCGATCATCTTGAGTCCGAGCGCGAGTGCGGCCTGTTTCTGTTCGTCAGTGTATGGCGGAATTTCTGCGCCCATCGGCGTATCGTGGTGCGGAATGTACGGCCCCATGCCGACCATATCCACGTCGAGTTTCTTCATGAACAGAATGTCGTTGACCAGATCGTCCATCGTCTGGCCGGGCAGTCCCATCATGACGCCGGTGCCGACCTGATAGCCGGTCTTTTTGAGCAGGGCAAGGCAGTTCTTGCGCACTTCAAAATCGTGATCCGCCGGATGCAGTTGGCGATACAGCAGCGGATTGGTGGTTTCAATGCGGAGCAGATAGCGGTGCGCACCCGCCTCACGCCAGCGGCGGTAGGTTTCTTCCGTCTGTTCGCCGAGCGACAGCGTGACGCCGAGTTTGCCGTCCGTGTTCTCTTTAATCCGCCGGAGCACCCGTTCAATCAGCTCAATGTAGGCGGCATCCTGCCGTTCGCCGGACTGAATCACGACCGAGCCGTATTCGTTTTCAAACGCCCAGATCGCTTCGCGCACCATTTCCTTTTCGTCCATCTGGAAGCGCTTCACGTTGGTGTTGCTCTTGCGGATGCCGCAGTAGTAGCAGTCCTTAATGCAGATATTGCTGCACTCAATGATGCCGCGGAAATAGGCGACCTTGCCGACATATTTGGCCTTCACCCGGTACGCGCAGTCATACAGCGCCTGCAACTCCGACGGGTCGCTGATTTCCAGCAATGTCTTCATCTCCGCCGGAGTCAGCGTTTCGTCGCGGTCAACTTTTGTTAAAATGAGATCTTTCATATCAGGCCAATCTGTCTGATCAAAAATAAAGGTCGCGATCACCGGCTTTAATCTGCTCGATGCGTTCGAGCAGTTTGGTTTTTTGTTCCCCGTCGGGCATCCGTTCGAGTTCGCGCTCTATCTGCTTCATGCCCGCCTTGCGGGTTTCCGGCGACGAATAGTCCTCCATGTATTCGAGGAAGGTCAGTACGGCGTTGGGCGTGCAGAACCGTTTCACGAAACCGGGAATGGCAAATTCCATAAAATGCTCGCCGGTGCGGCCAAGACGATAGCAACCGGTACAGAAGCTGGGGATAAAGTCGGCTTCGCACAGCTCACGGATCACCTGATCAAGCGAGCGTCCGTCGTTCAGCACAAACTGGCTCTTTTTATAAGACTCTTCGTCATCCTGCGAATAGGCTCCAACGCCGATGTCGGATCCGGCATCAATCTGCGACACGCCGAACTGGATAATTTCATTGCGAATGGCGACCGATTCTCGGCAGGTGAGAATCAGTCCGGTGTACGGCACGGCGAGGCGCAGAATGGCGACCAGCCGTTTGAAGTCGTAGTCACTGACTCCCTGCGGCGGCTTGTCGCACAGCGCGGTGCCGATGGCCGGTTCGATGCGCGGGAACGAAATGGTATGCGGTCCGACGTGGAATTTTTCTTCCAGATGAATCGTGTGATAGAGCAGGGCCATCGTTTCGAAACGCCAGTCGAACAGTCCCATCAGTGCGCCGATGCCGACGTCGTCGATGCCGGCCTGCTGGGCGCGGTCGAGTCCATGGAGCCGCCAGAGAAAATTACTCTTCGGTCCCGACGGATGCATCTGCTTATAGGTTTCCTGATGATAGGTTTCCTGAAAAATCTGGTAGGTGCCGATGCCGGCGGACTTCACCAGTTTGAAGCCTTCGACATCCAGCGGCGCGGCGTTGATGTTCACGCGGCGGATTTCGCCGTTGCCGTGTTTCTGTTTATAAACTTCCACCACGGTGTCGTGAATGAACTGCGCGTCGTACTGCGGATGTTCGCCGTACACCAGAATCAGCCGCTTGTGTCCGCGCTTCACCAGCGCTTCGATCTCGCGGTCGAGTTCGGGCATCGTCAGCGTTTTGCGGCTGACGTCCTTGTTGGTGCATCGGAACCCGCAATACTGGCAGTTGTTGATGCACTCGTTACCGATGTAGAGCGGAGCAAACAGCACGATGCGGTTGCCGTAAATGCGCTGCTTCAGTTCGCGCGCGCCTTCGAAAATTTCATTCACCAGCTCCGGCGATTCCGCGTTGATCAGCACTGCCATCTCTTCGGGGTCGAGCCGGTTTTTATTCAACGACTTCTGAATCACCTCGCGCACCCGTTCCGGAGTCGGATTCGTTGTCTTTTCCAACCATTGGAAAATTTCGTTTTCGGGAATGAAGGATTTCAGCCCTTCCGTATCAATTTTCATTTTAGATTCCTTTCAAAAGCATCCAGCGCGGCGGGGAAGGGCGACAGCACCCGTTTCAGCACGCCCTGCGTCTGTGAAATACAAAGTCCGTAGTTGGTGATCGGCACGCCGGCGGCCTCGCACTTTTCGATGCGCGAGAGAATTTCGCGCCGGTTGTGCATACAGCCGCCGCATTGCACCACAAGGCTGTACTCGTTCAGGTTGTCCGGAAAGTCACGCCCGGCATAGACGTCGATTTGCAATTCGCATCCGCAATATTGCCGGAGCCAGCGCGGAATTTTAACGCGACCGATGTCGTCCTCGGCGGCGTGGTGACTGCACGATTCGGCAATCAGTACCTTGTCGCCGTCTTTCAGTTTGTCGATCGCCGCGGCGCCCGCCGCCAGTTTTGGTAAATCGCCTTTGAGCCGCGCGAATAGAATCGAAAAGGTGGTGCAGGGAATTTCTTTCGGCGTGTCGCCGATCATCTTCAGCACGACCTGCGAGTCGCAGACGACCAGATCCGGCGGAGTTTTCAGCTGGCCGAGCATGTGGGTGTATTCCCGCTCCTTCACCACCAGCGCGGCGGCGTCGTTATCGAGCGCGTCGCGGATGGTTGAAACCTGCGGCAGAATCAGTCGGCCTTTCGGTGCCTGCAAGTCGATCGGTACAATCAGCACGGCGATGCCGCCGGGCTTCACCAGATCACCGACCAGCGGCGGCGGTTGAATGAATTCTTCGGGACAAACTTCAATCAGCCGGGCTTTGAGCTGGGAAAGAATTTTTTCTCTGCTGTTCAAGTCGGTTGAGTTGCAAGGCAGATAAGACGGATCGGACGGATTGGACAGATCGGACTTATTGGCAATTTTGATGACGGGAGTTGCGCCCGCTTTTTCACAAACTACTTTTTCAAATTCTCCAAACCGGTCGCCCTCACAGATCAGCAGAATGACATCAGTGCGGTCGAAAACCTTTTCGGTTTTTTCGACGCGCTTGCCGCCGAGAAGCGTCTTGTCATCGAGTCCGGCGGTGTCGATGAAAACCACCGGCCCGATGGGGAGCAGTTCCATCGTTTTTTCGACGACGTCGGTCGTCGTGCCGGGCTGTTCCGAGACAATCGAAACATCCTGACCGGCAATCAGGTTTAGAAAACTCGACTTGCCGACGTTGGTTCGGCCGAACAGCGCGATATGCAGTCTTAAACTTTTCGGTGCGGTTTTCATTTATAACCCATAGCCATCAAATTCTGCGGCGAGAGCGTCTTTTCAACCGTCTCTTTGCCTAGTTCCTTCTCCAAAAACTCGCGAATGGTTCCGTTACCGTGCCGTTCGAACTGCTTGAACAGCTCTGAACAGCGGTCATATCCAAGCATCGGAACAAACGCAGTGATGATTTCGGGAGAAGCATACAGGCGTTCCAGACATTTACCTTGATCCGCGTCAATTCCGGGGACATGTTTCGCCAGCATTCGCGCGGCGGCGATCAGCAGGTCGATCGATTCGAGCAGGGCGTCGGCCAGCAACGGCATGAACTCGCAGATCTGGAGAGAACCGCGCGCGGCGCAGTCGGCAACGATGTTGTTGTTCGCTTTCACTTTGATGCCGATTTGGATGACCGACTCCAGAATAACCGGATTTACTTTGCCCGGCATGATGGACGAACCGGCTTGCACGGCGGGCAGTTTAATTTCGCCGAGCATCGCGAGCCGCCGCAGATCATCGCTGACTTTGATCAAATTGATAGCGGCGGCATTGAGGATGCCGGATACTTCGACGAAGCAGTCGGCGTTGGCGGTGGCTTCGACCATATTTTCGGCGCGGCTGAGGCCGAGGCCGGTCACTTCGCGCAGTTTTTCGATGACGAGGAAAATATAGCTGCGCGGCGCTGTAATTCCGGTACCGATTGCCGTGCCGCCAAGGGTGACGGTGCGCAGACGCTCTTCGCACTTGAATGTACGCCAGCGGTCACGCGCGAAGGCTTCGGCGAACGAGGCGAACTGTGCGCCGAGTGTCAGTGGAACGGCATCCATCAGCTCGGTTTTTCCGAGAATCGGGAGGTTGGCCCACGTTTTTTCTAGAGTCTGGAAAGCACCCTGAAGCGCGGCGAACGCTTCGCTGAGTTCACGAACGGCTCCGATGGCGGCAACTTTCAGTGCCGTCGGGTAGGTGTCGTTCGTGGACTGGTGCAGGTTGACCTCTTCAATCGGATGCGCTCCGGCGAGATGGCTGATCACTTCGTTGACCATCATGTTGGTTGAAGTCCCGGCGCCGCCCTGAAGGGCAGACAGGGGACAGGAGTCAGGAGTCAGGGAACAGGCTTCGATAATGCGGTCTGCTTTTTCTTTAGAGAGAAAACCGAGTTCCTTATTGGTGAGAGCGCAGGCCTTTTTGACCTGAGCATACGCTTTGAGCAGACGCGGGTTAACGGAATGTCCGGGGATCGGAAAATTTTCCAGTGCCCGGGCGGTGTGGATTCCCCATGCGGCGTCTGCCGGGATTTCCTTTGATCCAAGTAAATCTGTTTCGATCCGGTTTTTCATTTCGATTTGCTCAGCATGGATTTGACGGAGACGCCGGACAGGGCTCCGAGTTTTCCGGTGAGAACGCCGAGTTCGTCGGTGGTGGCGTCGACGATGAGCGTGATGGCGGAACAGGAGCGTTTTTCGTAGGGAACACCCATCCGGGCAACGATCAGTTCGCCGAACTGTCCCAACAGTTCGTTGACCGCTGTCGCGTTGGCTTCACGGTCTTCGATAATGATTCCGATGAATCCGAGTCTCGTCTGCATAGCTATTTCTCCAAAAAAAGTGCTCCGCCGCATCTCTGCGGCGGAGCAGGAGACGGTAGGCAGCTATGCAAACCGTTTTCCTAAATTGTCCATTTGCCTTGGGTCAGGGACGGGCCCCTTGCCGCAGAAAACCCCGAAAAAGTACACCAAGTTTTACTTCTTGTACACTTTTCGTTCTTGGTACCCGGTGTGCAATAGTTCGTGAGCCTTGTGCCCCAACGGTTTACCCAAGAAATCTTCGTAAATTTTTGTGATCATCGGGTTGCGGTGGGAGCACCGCTGGACGCTCTTTTCGTCATCGGTGTAAATCCCGGCAATCCGCTTCTTGCGGATCTCGTCGGTTGCGCCGTGGGGCTGTCCGCCGCCGCCGATACAACCGCCGCGACAGGCCATTACCTCAATAAAGTGGTAGGGCAGTTCTTCGCCTTTTTCCTTCGCCGCGCGGATCTGGTTGAGCACTGCTTCGACGTTGCCCATCTGATGGGCGACTGCAACGCGAACTTTAGTGCCTTTGATGTCCACCGTGGCGGCTTTCACACCTTCGAGGCCGCGGACATCCATGAAGTGAACGTCCTTGAGGTCTTCTTTGGTGATGAGGAAATAGGCGCTGCGCAGAGCGGCTTCCATGACGCCGCCAGTGACGCCAAAGATGGTGCCAGCGCCGGAGTACTCGGCGAGCAAGCTGTCCGGTTCCTCTTCCGGCAGGTTTTTGAAGTCGATGCCGGCCTGTTTGATCATGTGAGCCAGCTCGCGGGTCGTGATGGATACATCCACATCCTGAAAGCCGGATGAAGTCATCGTTTCGCAACGCGAAACTTCGAACTTTTTCGCTGTGCAGGGCATGACGGAAACGACGTACATATCTTTCGGATCAATGCCGGCCTTTTCGGCGTAGTAGGTCTTGGCAACGGCACCAAGCATCTGCTGCGGCGACTTGGCCGATGAAAAGTTCGGGATGAAGTCTGGAGCGAATTTTTCCATGTAGTCGGTCCATGCCGGACAGCACGAGGTGATCTGCGGCAGGACACCACCTTCGGTTACGCGCCGGACGAATTCTGAACCCTCTTCCATGATGGTGAGGTCGGCGGTGAAGTTGGTGTCGAACACGGCATTGAAACCGAGACGGCGCAGCGCGGTGTAAAGTTGACCGGTGAGTACTTCTCCGGGCTCATAGCCGAAGGCTTCGCCGATGGCGACGCGCACAGCCGGAGCAATTTGCACAACACAATGCTTTTTGTTCTCTTCAATGGCATTCCAGACCTCGCGGGTCTGGTCTTTTTCATAGATGGCACCAACCGGGCAGTGCGCGGAGCACTGGCCGCATTTGATGCAGGGACTTTCGTCGAGCGTGACATCCGCCGCAGGAGCGATTCGGGTGTTTTCGCCGCGTCCGATGAACTCAAGAGCCCAAACCCCCTGCATATTTTGGCAAACCTTCGCGCACCGTCCGCAGGAAATACATTTTTCCGGATTGAGTACGATAGAGGTGGTGGAGTTGTCAACCGGCAGGTCGCGCAACCGCTTTTCAAACGGCACTTCGCGGATGCCGAATTCTTCCGTCAGAGTCTGCAGCTCGCAGTTGCGGTTACGGCTGCACTGGAGGCAGTCGTTGGGATGGGTTGACAGAATCAGTTCAAGTACCGTGCGGCGTACATTGACGATTTCCGGGTCGTGGGTGATCACCTTCATGCCGGGGCCTGCCGGTGTGGCGCAGGCGCGCAGCATTTTTGGTGAGCCTTCCACCTTGACCACGCAGATACCGCAGGCAGCCCACGGTTCGAGGTCGCTGTGGTAACAGAGCGTCGGGATTTTTACGCCGACCAGTTTGGCTGCGTCGATTAAAGATGTGCCTGGTTTTACCGATACCGGAATTCCGTTGATTTCGAGTTCAATCATATTCATGGGTTTCTCCAAATTATCCTTTTTTGACGGCATCAAATTTGCAGGCGGTGAAGCACTGGCCGCACTTGATACACTTCGATTGGTCGATGACATGAAGTTTTTTCACTTCACCGGCGATGCAGGAAACCGGGCAGCGCCGCGCGCAGGCGGTACAGCCGACACATTTTTCTGCGTCAATGCTGTAGGTGAGCATCTCTTTACATTTGCCCGCCGCACACTTCTTATCGACGATATGCGCACGGTATTCCTCTTCGAAATATTTCATGGTCGACATGAACGGATTGGGCGCAGTCTGGCCAAGTCCGCAGAGCGATGCCTTGCGCATGGCATGGCCGATATCTTTCAGTTTCTGGAGATCGTCTAATTGACCTTTACCTTTGCTGATCCGGTCGAGGATGTTGTAGCAGGTACGCCCGCCGATGCGGCACGGGGCGCATTTGCCGCAGGATTCATCCACCGTAAATTCCAGATAGAATTTGGTGACGTCGATCATGCAATCGTCTTCGTCCATGATGATCATCCCGCCGGAGCCCATCATGGAGCCGATAGCTTGCAGGCTCTCGTAGTCGATCGGGGTGTCGAGGAACTCGGGGGTGATACAGCCGCCGGACGGGCCGCCGGTTTGCGCGGCTTTAAACTGTCTGCCGCTGGCAATGCCGCCGCAGATGTTATAGATGATTTCGCGCAAGGTTGTTCCCATCGGCACTTCAATGAGGCCGGAATTTTTAATTTTTCCGGTCACCGCAAAAACCTTGGTTCCCTTGGATGTTTCCGTGCCGATGCGGCTGAACCATTTGCTGCCCTTGAGCAGAACAATCGGAATGGCGGCGTAGGTTTCAACGTTGTTGATGACGGTCGGTTTACCCCACAGGCCTTTGACGGCCGGGAAGGGAGGGCGCGGTACCGGCATGCCGCGGTTGCCTTCAATTGAAGTCAGCAGAGCGGTTTCTTCGCCGCAGACAAATGCGCCCGCGCCGAGGCGCAGTTCGATGTCGAACGAAAATTCAGTGCCGAGAATTTTTTCTCCGAGCAGTCCGCATTGCTTGGCTTGAGCGATGGCGGTGTTCAGCCGTTCGATCGCCAGCGGATATTCCGCGCGAATGTAAATGAATCCTTTGCTCGCACCGACGGTGTATCCGGCGATGGCCATCGCCTCGAGGACGGAGTGGGGGTCGCCTTCCAGGACACTGCGATCCATGTAGGCACCGGGATCGCCTTCATCGGCGTTACAGACGATATATTTCTGATCGGCCGGGGTGTTTTTGGTGAACTGCCATTTGCGGCCGGTCGGGAAACCGGCACCGCCGCGCCCGCGCAGGCCGGAGTCGGTGATCTCTTTCACGACATCATCGGGAGTCATGTCAAACAAGGCTTTTTCGAGCGCGGCGTAGCCGTCGCGGGCAATATATTCGTCAATGATCTCCGGATTGATGACGGCGCAGTTGCGCAGGACGATGCGGGTTTGTTTTAACGGGGAAGCACTTTGGTTGAAGATATCGGCGGCGGGCTGCTCGTAAACATTTTCAGTCAGCGGCTTGCCGCCCGCCAGATGTTCGACGGCTATGCGTTCCGCCAATGCGGCGTCCACATTGCCATAAACAGTTGAAGAGCCGTTCGCATTTTTTACTTCCACGGTCGGTTCGGAAAAACAAAGGCCGAGACAGCCGGTTTTCTTCAAAACGACGTTTTTCAGTTTTTTATCCGCAATCGCTTTTTCCAGTGTCTGGAAAGCCGCTTTGGCGCCGGCGGCGATTCCGCAGGTTCCCATGCCGACCAGAACCGTTGTGCCGGCTTGGGCTGCATGGAGGCCACTACGGTGAGATTTCAGAGTATCGCGTGTAAACTTCATAATTATTTTCCTCTAAATTTTGCCAGAATGGTTTTGAGCTGCGCGGTTTTTACACTGCCGAAGACTTCACCGTTGACCGTCATGACCGGAGCCAGTCCGCAACATCCGATACAACGGACGGCTTCCATCGAGAACTCACCGTCCGGCGTAACGGCATTGAGGCCGACGCCGAGCTGACGTTCCAGATCGAGAATGATGTCTTCGCCGCCCTTGAGATAGCAGGCTGTGCCCATGCAGACCGAGATTTGGTTGCGACCGGGCTTTGTGAGTTTGAAGAGATGATAGAATGTGACGACGCCGTAGATTTTTGCCACAGGCACGTCCAGCAGATCGGCCACTTCGAAAGCGATTTCACGCGGGATATAACCAAAATGCTCCTGCACTTTGTGCAGCACCATAATCAGGTTGCCCTGCTTGTTTTTCCACTCATTGATAAAGCTGATCAGTTCAGCAGTTAGTTTGTTCTCAGACATGTGTTCCTCCAAAATTGAAGCCGAAAGGGTACTCACTAATTAAAAGGGTACAACTAAATTTTGTGATAAAAAGTTATTTTATAGCCAATATCTATAATAATATTGACATTAATACTGATGGAATACTAAAAATATGTGAATTAAATAACAAAACATGGAGATGGATCATGAAAACTCAAACCGCAGTCATTGAGCGTATTCTGAAATACCGTGATGTCATGCAAAAAATGAAAGGTCTCGGCTTCGTCCGGGTCTTTTCCGACAACTTGGCCGATTCTGTGGGTGTCTCGCCCTCACTGGTTCGCAAAGATTTTTCCGTATTCGGCCTTACCGGAAATAAGCGCGGCGGATATCAAATCGAAGAGCTGATCGGACGGCTTAACGTCATTCTTGGCAAAGACCGCAAACAGAAAATTATTATTATCGGCTGCGGGAAAATGGGTCGGGCACTGATGAACTATAACGGGTTTCCGAGGGTTGGAATCCGCGTTGCTGCCGGATTCGACAGCGATCCATCCGTTTTAGATGAAGCCGCGCCGATTCCGATTCTGCATATCAGTAAGATCAAAGATTTCATTGCCGAAAAAAATATTCAGGTGGCCGCGCTGACAGTACCCGAGTCATCAGCGCAGTCCATTATTGATTCGTTGAAAAAAACCTGCATCAAAGGTGTTATCAATTTTGCGCCGCTCTCGCTGCGCAGTTCGGAAAATTTCATTATTCAAAACATCAACGTTGAACAGGAAATTGAAAATATTTTTTATCAGATACACTTTTCCGAAAGTTCCGAACCTTCCGCCGGTGCATCCCAATGAAGTCACGTATTGATTTCCACATTCACTCCTGCCTCTCACCGTGCGCCGCGCTGGAAATGTCGCCGCGCACCATCGTTGCACGTTCCCAAGCGGCCGGGATCGATTGCATCGCACTCACCGACCACGGCTGTACCGAAAATCTTCCCGCCTTTCACGATGCCTGCGCCGAGGCCGGAATGGCCTGTCTGTACGGACTGGAAGTCTCCACATCCGAAGAAGTTCACGTTCTCTGCCTCTTTGACGACCTGAACCGTGCGCTTGATTTTGGACGTATGATCTACAGTCATCTGCCTGACATCCCTACTGATTCAAAACTTTTCGGCGACCAGCCTGTTGTAACGGTTGACGAAACGGTAACGCGCTTCGCTGAAAAACTCCTGAACACCGGAACCGACATTTCATTTTTCGATCTGGTGCCGATGGCGCTAAAAGCCGGTGCGCTCTGCATTCCATCTCATATCGATCGAGAAATGTGCGGCGCTATTTCGCATTTGGGATTTCTTCCTGATTTACCGTACGACGCCGTCGAAGTCGTCGGCGCAATTGATTCTGAAATCGCCCGCCGCTGGTTCGTTGTCCGGTTTTCTGATTCACATTATCCGGATCAGATCGCCCGCCGGTTCACCGAAATCGAAACCGAAGCCTTCACCGTTCCAGCGCTACGCGCCGCGTTTCAAAAATTGCTCCGGAAGTAAAATCCCAACCAAAGGTTAAAAGATAGGACCGGTACCTTTCACTCCGGTTCTTCATTTGTATGAAGCGGAAGATCGTTTTACTGTGACATCTGAAAACCCATTAGACTCAAGAAGCCCTCTGACGACGTTTTCAGGAGTCGTATTTTTGGGGCCGAGAAAGACATCATGGATCGCGTTTAATTCTAACTTTTGCAGAGGAAATTCACGGTATGGCACGATCTTTTTTCTGACCACACGGAATTCGCACTCAGTATCTATTTTTCCTATATGGAAGAGATGAGAAAGCAATCGCCACTCACTCTCTTCGGAAAATGCAGAGGTTTTAAATGAAAAGATTACGCCGAACAGATCTAGGCTTTTAAGATGTAAGTCAGCCAGTGCCAGTGCGATTTGTCCTTCCTCTTGAGCAATATCCTCAGCCGATCTTGGAAATATAATCGTACCGTGGTTTGGGATGTTAAAGGCTCCGCGGTTTATGCGCTCAATCATCTCTTTGAATATAGGGGTTATGAGTTTTTTTTGAGTTTCGCGGTCATACGTAACTTGATCTAAAAAGAACCCGTCCTTCCTTTTATCTTTGTAAGCAGCGGGCAGCCGAGTTAGATATTTTTTAGAGAACCCGATTGATACGCCACTGGCATCGTCTGCATATCCTCGCCACTGGCTTAACAAATCTCCTTTTTCGGAAAAACAAAACCCGAGGCCGTCAAACATGCTTTCAAACTGAATTATATTTTCTTGAAGTCGTTGTGCCTTGGCTTGGTCTAAACCATTTTCTTTTGCCAGCTCGGTGATTAAGCCGGAAACCAGCCTGCCTTCCATGGAGTCATTTGATAGCAGAAGGGACGATAGGCGAATTGAGTGGTTGCTGACTATCGAGTGGAACGCTTCATTTGAGCAGTAGTGATAAAGTATGTCGGAATTCACTTTTTCATCCTTTTTTTGTCATTCATTTTGCCGAACATCGGCGGGACAGGCCGTTTTTAGCAGGATCGCGGGCAGGTGGCGGGGGCGCGGTGCGTTCGGGTTTATTTCTGCATTCGGCCAAAGGTCAATCGGCCTTTGGTGTGTACGTTGGTCAAGTTTTTGCTCCAGGCCGGCGGCGGGCCACTATAAAAATGGTCTGAGTTATTCGCCGGCTGGAATCCGCCCCGTATCATGCGCTCGGCGTACAAGTGGCAATCTGTCCAAGCTTGGAGCTCGCCGGAATAGCTGAGCGCCTGGACGTTGGGGTGTATGAAGTCGTCCGGCACTGTCGCGCGGTACCCGGAAAACTGGCCCGATCTTGCGATAATGTCCACGTATCTCGATGTCTCATAGCGTGCGCGGTTATGAATAACGCTCGCTACTGCCTCTATGGCGGGGCGGCCGTCTTCGTGCGCCTCATTCCAAAGGCAAAACGCTATGGTCTCCAACTCCTCGCGCGCTCCGTCGGTTAGCGTCCAAAGTCCAACGCCTGGCCATTGTACCGGCGGCTCGCATACGTGGGGCGCTGGGTTGGGCGGTATGCGGTTAAACGCGGTTATATCGTAGGCAAGTTGTCGCGCATCGGGTTGCTGTGCGCCGCTGGGCAAAGCCAGAAGCACAAGCGCGGTGGGCAGAATGAATCCGTAACACGTTGCCCGGATTGCTCTTAAACGTGAGTAGTTTAATCGTTCCATCCTTTGGTGAATAGGTACATAGCAGATTAAAGAGTTTCGGCGCAGGATATTTTTTGCGTGGCGTTTTTGTGTGTTTATCATATCAAAGTCCCCTGTCGTTTCTGTCCCCAGTGTCAGTCTATTATTTCTTTATTTCCGTTTCAAAAAACGCCAGCGGAATGGGTGATTTTTAGCAGGTTACCCCGGCGCTGGCCTTGCCCCCGACTTCGTCCGGCCCGCCGAGCAACGAATGCAGGCGCTTACGGTCGGTCGCGAAAATCAAACCGTCGTGGCGCAGGAGTACCGAGATATCGTGCTCAGCTCCGATCGCCTGTTTAAGCCATTGGGATGCGATCATTCGCTCTCTTTTCCGCCGAGGGTATTGTGCGCTCACGGCGGACGAGCCGGATAGCCGCCATCGTGCGTTTATACGTCACCTTGGTGCGTTCTTCCTTGGCGGCGAGTTCGGCGTCGCTAAGTTTGCGGTGGACGTAGACCTGCTGCGCCACGGCGGTGCAGGTCGGGCATTGGAAGTAAGCCGATCCCAGTCCATTAAAGCGCTGGATTAACTCGTCGCCGTGCTTGGGGCATGTCTGGGCGGGGTCACTCATGGATACCACCTATGGACTGTGGATGCTCGCGTAGGGCATGCAATAGATCGTCGCTGGCGATGTCGGACTCCTTGATCACGGGTCGGAATGTTTGTTTCATCATTTAGTTTCCAAAAACGCTTGCGGCACGGGATGTTTTTAACAGGTTGGCGGGAGGGGAATCAAGTGCGGCGGGTGATAAAGTCACCAGGGTCAGTCCGCCTAATTCGTTATTTTATTCAAAACTGCGGAGCAGTTTGATTTCATCGGCCCAGATGGATGGATCGGGAGTTTCCAGAATCAATGGAATACCGTTAAACCGTTCGTCCGTCATCAGGAATCGGAAGCAGTCGATGCCGATGAATCCTTTGCCAAGGCATTCGTGGCGGTCAACCCGTGTTCCGATATCCTTCTTGGAATCGTTGATGTGCATTCCTTTCAGGTATTGGAAGCCGACGGTTTTACCGAATTCCTCAAATGTCGCCGCGAAAGTTTTTTCAGTGCGCAGGTCGTAACCCGCCGCGAAGGTGTGGCAGGTATCAATGCAGACGCCGACGCGCGTTTTGTCATGAACCTGTGCGATCATTTCCGCGAGCTGGTCGAAGCGGTAGCCCATGTTCGTGCCTTGCCCAGCTGTATTTTCAATCACGGCGGTGACGCCTTTGGTTTGTGCCAGCGCCAGATTGATCGACTCAGCGATGAGCGCAATGCATTCGCTTTCCGAACATTTCCCCAAATGACTTCCCGGATGAAAATTGAGCCGGTCAAGTCCGAGCTGTTCACAGCGCTGCATTTCATCCAGAAACGCGGCGCGTGATTTTTCCAGTCCTTCGGTTTCGGGATGGCCGAGGTTAATGAGATAGCTGTCGTGCGGAAGAATCTGTGCGGCGGAAAAGGTGCCTGCACAATTTTTATTGAAGGCCTGAATGCTTTCGCTGGAAAGCGGTGCGGCAGCCCACTGTTTTTGGTTTTTGGTAAACAGCGCGAACGCATTCGCGCCGATCGCTTTGGCGTTGAGCGGGGCGTTTTCCACTCCGCCGCTTGCGCTGACATGGGCTCCGATTGATTTCATAGGCGGCAGTTTATAGGAAAAATCAACTGCTCCAACCACTGAGTGGTAAAAAGGCGGATAATTTTATGAAATCCGGCTTTGGTGATACGGATTTTTAGCGTATAACGCACCGCAAGTTTTGGTGCTCACATTTTCAAATTATGAGGGGGACGATCATGCGGAAATGCGTATCAGCAGTTACCATAAGCACGCTTCTTAGCGTACTGTTCATAGCGGTTGCTACCGCATCTGAGTCGCAGACTCAGTTTCCGTCGCCGGGAACCGGACGGTACGACTGGCCGCAGCATGGCGGTACAATTTTCCGCAACGCGGTTTCGGATACAAAAGGACTTCCCGATTCATTCGAGGTCGGCAGTGAACAGAATCCTCGGAAAAACATCAAATGGGTGGCACCGATCGGGGCGAAAAGTATGGGAGTACCTGTCATTGCGAACGGGAAAGTGTATCTGGCGGCAGATGCAAAAGATGGAAGTCCGAAATACCCCCTGATTCCGAAACGCGGAGCACTTTACTGCTTCGATGAAAAAACAGGCGAGATGCTGTGGCAATTCATTGGGAAAGAAAAAGGTGTCACCTCTGGGCAGTTTGGACTGACCACAGCGCCTGTGGTAGAAAGCAACCGTCTTTATCTGTGCGGCGGAAACCTGCAGTTTTTCTGTCTGACGACGGATGGTCTTTTCGGTACCAATGCAGGGCCTTTTGTTAATGAGGCGTTAATCTACGGGATCGAACCGCCCCAAACGCTCGACAAAACGGATGCCGATGTGGTCTGGATGTTTGATATTGAAGAGAACATTTCCAACGTTCACTACCACAATGCGTACGCCTTTGCTCCGCTTGTTTACGGCGATTATGTCTATGCCACAACCGGTAATTGCGGATGGGATAAAAAGGAATTCGAAAAGCTCCCGCGTCCGCGTTTTAACGAAGAGACCCCCAGCCTGATGGTGCTGAATAAAAAGACCGGGAAACTGATTGCAGTTGATAACGAAAAGATGAGCCGAAATATAATTCACGGACAGTGGGGTACGCCATCAGTCGGCATGGTGAATGGCAAGGCACAGATACTTTTTGGCGGCTGTGACGGCAAGGTATATGCATTTGATCCCGCGCCGAAAAAATGGTTTTGGGAGAAAACAGGTACGCTCAAGGCAATCTGGTCGTTTGATCCTAATTTTTACCTTAAGGGTAGCCGCCGGTTTGAAATCTACGGGGCTCCCGTGTGTAACAGCAACCGCGTCTTTGTTTCGCTGAGCGAGGATTGGACCCATCCGAAAGAAGACGGAATTATCGTCTGCATCGATGCAACGAAAAAGGGTGATATCACCGAAACCGGAAAAATATGGGAATGCCGCGGCGTCGGCCTGATCAACGGCGCGGTTTCCATTTCAAAGGGGCTTTTATACGCAGCAGACCTTTACGGGAAAGTCCATTGCATCGACGAAGGCACCGGAGAGTTGTACTGGACGTTTGATACTCAGTTCCAGATACGGGCAGGTACGTTGGTGGCGGACGGGAAAATATTTGTAGGCAACGGACGGGGCGAGTTTTTCATCTTCAAAGAAGGAAAAGATATGGAACTGCTCCACAGTACGAAGCTGAACGGGCAGATTAACGGGCTATGCTCTGCGGCTAACGGGTGCCTGTATATTGTTGCCGGCGAAAATCTGTACGCGATTCAAAAAGATGCTGACAGAAAACAGGTCGCTCCATAGTTGTTTTTAGGAGTTTTCTGCCAAATTGGCTGAATCCGGCTTTTATCCCCGAAATCTTTCGTGTACACTGCCAACGCTTTTTGGCATCCATCTGTAAAACGGGGGGTATCTGATGACGGAGAATGCAACGTGTTGTGCCTGTTCGGAGTCATTGACCGAAGAGGAAATGGTTTTGCAGCTCACGGAGATTCTCGACGAATACCGCGATAAGCCGGGCGGATTAATTCCTGCCCTGCAAATCGCGCAAGGTCGGTTCGGATACCTTTCGGAAGGTGTGCTGAAAAAGATCAGCTCTGATTTCAATAAGCCCTACAGCGAAGTGGCCGGTGTGGTCAGTTTCTATTCCTTCTTCTCCACCGTGCCGCGCGG
Organism: Kiritimatiellaceae bacterium; assembly: GCA_013141415.1. NCBI lineage: Bacteria > Pseudomonadati > Kiritimatiellota > Kiritimatiellia > Kiritimatiellales > Kiritimatiellaceae > Kiritimatiellaceae bacterium. The sequence continues at coordinate 276,296 of JABFQY010000003.1, read as the reverse complement.
AAAATTTGTCGTTCGCGCCTGCCTCGGCACGGCCTGCTATGTGCGCGGCGGCAAAGAGGTTCTCTCTGCTCTCAAAAAACAACTCGGTATTGATGTCGGCCAGACCACCGAAGACAGACTCTTTTCGCTCGATGTCGGTCGCTGCTTCGGTGCCTGCGGCCTCGCTCCGGTCATTATGGTGAACGACGACGTCCATCAGCGCGTGAAGCCGTCGAAAGTCGGCGAACTGCTGAAAGCTTATGCCGCCGGTGAGAAAGGAGACGCCCAATGATCGCGCCCGCTAAAAAAACGATTTCATCCGTCAAGGAACTGCGCAAAATTCCGCAGGAACATACTGCACCCAAAGGCGTAAAACAGATTCTGGTTTGCGCAGGCGGAGGATGCCTCGCTTCCGGATCCGACAAAGTCATCGCGGCACTGCGTGACGAAGTGCTCAAACAGAAACTAGCCGGCAAAGTCAACGTGACCGCCGTCGGCTGTATGGGACTCTGCGCCGAAGGACCGGTCATGCTGATGGTTGACGACATGACATTCTATCAGCGCGTCAAACCCGAAGACGCCGCCGAAATTATTAAGGCACACGCTGTCGGCGGAAAAATAATCGACCGGCTCGTCGCCCGTGACGCCAAAGGCGGCGCGGCCGTTGCCAACATCAACGACATCGATTTCTTCAAGAAGCAGACCAAAATCGTTTTGCGCAACTGCGGACGGATTGATCCAGAAAGTATTGATGATGCTCTCAACGTCGGTGTCTATCAGGCGCTTGGCAAAGTGCTCGACGGCATGAGTGCCGATGATGTGATCAGCGAGATGAAAGTCTCCGGACTGCGCGGACGCGGCGGTGCGGGCTTCCCGACCTGGATGAAATGGAATTTCACCCGCCAGACTCCGTCCGATCAGCGCTATATGCTGTGCAACGCCGACGAAGGCGATCCCGGCGCTTACATGGATCGCAGTGTTCTCGAAGGCGATCCGCATAGTTTGATCGAAGGGATGATTATCGGCGCATACGCCATCGGCGCATCGCAAGGTTATGTTTATGTGCGCGCCGAATATCCGCTGGCTGTCGCCCGGTTGCAGAAAGCGATTGATGACGCCAACGCCCACGGACTGCTTGGTAACAACATTCTCGGCAGCGGCTTTTCGTTCGATCTCGAAATCCGTATGGGGTCCGGCGCGTTTGTCTGCGGCGAAGAAACCGCGCTGATGGCTTCCATCGAAGGCAAGCGCGGCGAACCGCGTCCGCGTCCGCCGTTTCCGGCGCAAAAAGGGCTGTGGGGCAAGCCGACGGTTTTAAATAACGTAGAAACTTTTGCTAACGTGCCAGCCATTATCGGCAAGGGCGCACAGTGGTACGCTTCGTTCGGAACCGAAAAGAGCAAAGGCACCAAAGTGTTTGCGCTGGCTGGTGCGGTTCGTAACACCGGTTTGGTCGAAGTTCCGGTCGGCACGCCGCTCGGCGAACTGATCTACGATATCGGCGGCGGCATCGTGAACAACAAGCCGTTCAAAGCCGCCCAGCTCGGCGGCCCGTCCGGCGGCTGTATTCCGCGTCAGCATTTGAATGTACCGCTCGATTACGAATCGCTCAGCGAACTCGGCGCCATCATGGGTTCAGGCGGATTGATCGTCATGGACGATGATGCCTGCATGGTGGACGTCGCCCGTTTCTTCATCGAATTTGTGCAGGAGGAATCCTGCGGCAAATGCGTGCCATGCCGTGTCGGCACCAAACGGATGCTCGAAATCCTGACGCGCATCTGCGACGGGCAGGGGCGCATGGATGACATTGACCGGTTGATCGAACTCGGCGAGTTCATCAAGCAGGGCTCACTTTGCGGACTGGGGCAGACCGCGCCCAATCCGGTGCTTTCGACCATCCGCCACTTCCGCGAAGAATATGTCGAACATATCCGCGATCGCCACTGCCGTGCGGGCGTCTGCGCCTCGCTGGTGCGCGCGCCGTGCCAGAGCGCCTGTCCGGCTGGAGTGGATATTCCCGGCTTTGTTTCGCTGGTCGGCGAAAAGCGCTACGACGAAGCACTCAAACTTCATCGCAGCCGTAATCCGTTTGCCAGCGTTTGCGCCCGCGTCTGCTTCCATACCTGTGAAGATAAATGCCGCCGCGCCTCGCTCGATAATTCCGTTTCTATCCGCGGCGTGAAACGCTTCATGGTGGATCAGGAAAAAGAACTGCAGATGCCGGAAGTCCGCGCCAACGGGGCAAACGCGAAAAAGAAAATCGCAATCATCGGCGGCGGCCCGGCTGGTATTTCGTGCGCCTTTTTCCTCGCCCGCCTCGGCTATAAACCGGTCGTCTTTGAAAAAGAGGCCCGCCCCGGCGGCATGCTGGTTCAGGCCATTCCGGCCTACCGCCTGCCGCGTGAAACGCTCGCTCGCGAAATCCGCCTTGTTGAAAACATGGGCGTAAAAATAAAAACCGGCAAAACGCTCGGCAAAGATTTCACCATCCAAAGTTTGAAAGACGATGGATACGAGGCTGTTTTTGTCGCCATCGGCGCGCCGGAAGGAATCCGCGTTGAACTGCCGGGCAGTGACGCAAAAGGCGTGGCGGATGCCATGGCGTTTCTGCGCGAGTACAACATTCGCGGCTCGGTGCCGGTCGGCAAAAAGGTTGTTGTGATCGGCGGCGGTAACGCCGCGATTGACGCCGCGCGCACCGCGATCCGCCTTGGCGCGGATTCGGTGACGGTGCTGTATCGCCGCACCCGCGAAGAAATGCCTGCTTACGCCGAAGAGATTGAAGAAGCACTTCAGGAAGGCGTAACGATTGAAGCGCTGACGGCACCGGAAGAAATCGTCGCTGCCAAAGGCAAAATCACTGGCGTGAAATGTCTTCACATGCATCTGGGCGAATTCGACCGTTCCGGTCGTCGCCGCCCCGAAGCGGGCAAGGACGAAAGTTTCGTTGTCGCAGCCGATCAGGTCATTATGGCAGTCGGCCAAGCACTCGACGGTTCGGTATTCGGCGGGGCACTGGCACTTGATGAACGCGGATGGATTAAAGCCGATCCGGTTACCGGAAAAACTTCTCTAGAAGGTGTTTTTGCCGGTGGCGATTCCGTGACCGGGCCGATGTCGGTGGTTCACGCGATCGGCGACGGCGAACGTGCGGCGGTCGGCATAGATCAACTTCTGAGCGGCGGGAAGCATGCCTTTTGGCGCGCTGAGCAGGAAAACACCACCAACTACGACCCTGATTCCGAGCCGGTGCCGTATCCGCGAGAGAAACTGCGGATGATGCCGGTTGATAAACGGCGCAGTAACTTTGATGAAGTGGAGCAGTCGTGGAATGAATCCGAAGCGGTTCGGCAGGCCCGGCGCTGTTTGCGTTGTGACTATGGAAAATGCACGGCATGTAATGAGGAGGCCTCCAATGTATAAACTGACGATCAACGGAAAATCCATTGAAGCGCCGGATGGTGCGACCATTCTGGAAACAGCGCGCCGTGCCGGAATTCGAATTCCGACACTCTGCTTTCTTGAGAAGCGCGAGCCGATCGGTGCCTGCCGTGTCTGTCTGGTCGAAATTGCCGGTGCGCGTACGCTGATGGCGGCCTGCTCGACGCCGGTAGCGAACGGAATGGATATTAAAACCAACAGTCCGCGTGTCCGCGCCGCACGCCGACAGGTGGTCGAATTGCTTCTTTCCGAACACAACGGCAACTGTCCGGTCTGTGACCGCAATCAGGACTGTGAGTTGCAGGCGCTGGCCTCCGAGCTGGGAATTCGCGAAATCGCCTACGAAGGTGAAAAAGCTAAAGCCCGTATCGACAACAGCACACCGGCGCTGGTTCGTGACAACTCCAAGTGCATCAAGTGCCGCCGTTGTGTCACCGTCTGTTCGCAGGTGCAGGGCGTCGGTGCACTGCATCCGCAGGGACGCGGCTTCGATACCGTGATCGGCCCGGCCTTCACGCTGAATCTGGATGGCGTGGCGTGCGTGCAATGCGGACAGTGCGCCGCCGTTTGTCCGGTGGGTGCTATTTCTGAAAAGAGCCATGTGGAAGCGGTCTGGAAAGAACTCGAAAATCCGAAGAAAACAGTCGTTGTGCAGACGGCACCGGCTATTCGCGCCGCGCTCGGCGAATGCTTCGGTTGCGAACCGGGCACCCGCGTCACCGGTAAGATGGTTAGCGCATTGCGCGCACTTGGCTTCAACGGCGTGTTCGATACGAACTTCACTGCCGACCTCACCATCATGGAAGAGGGCACCGAACTGCTGACGCGTTTAAAAAAAGCGCTGGTGGACGGCGAAAAAGTTCCGTTACCGATGTTTACCAGCTGTTCGCCCGGCTGGATTAACTTCGCGGAATATTATTATCCCGAATTTCTGCCGAATCTTTCGACCTGCAAATCGCCGCAGCAGATGTTCGGCGCGGTCGCCAAGACCTATTATGCACAGAAGATCGGCGTGAAGCCGGAGGATATGGTGGTCGTTTCCGTCATGCCGTGCACGGCCAAGAAGTTTGAGAGCCAGCGTGAAGAGATGGATGATAGCGGTGTCCGCGATGTGGATTATGTACTCACCACGCGCGAACTGGGCCGGATGATTAAAGAGGCCGGGATTGACTTCATGTCGCTCGAAGACGAAAAAATGGATGCCCCGCTTGGACTCGGCTCCGGCGCGGCGGATATTTTTGCCAACACCGGCGGCGTCATGGAAGCGGCCTTGCGGACGGCTTACGAAATCGTCACCGGACGCACGTTGCCGATGGAAAATCTGCACGTCAAGCCGGTCGCCGGACTCGAAGGAATCAAAGAAGCTTCTGTCGTTATAACCGGCACTGTTCCGGCGTGGTCGTTCCTCGAAGGTGTTGAAGTGAAGCTGGCGGTCGCCCACGGACTGGCCAATGTCCGCCGGTTGCTTGAAAGCATTAAGCGCGGCGAAAAGAGCTATCACTTCATCGAAGTCATGACCTGTCCCGGCGGGTGTATCGGCGGCGGCGGACAGCCGCGATTGACGGATGACTCGGTGCGCATGAAGCGTATCGGTGCCATCTATGCCGAAGACGAAGGCAAGGCGCTGCGCAAATCGCACGAAAACGAAGCCGTCCAGCAGCTCTATAAAGAATTCCTTGGCGCGCCGCTCGGCGAAAAATCGCATCACCTGCTGCACACGAAGTATAAGCACAAACCGGCGCTGTAGAGATTCGCCGCCCAAAAAGAGCCCCTGCCGGAAATGGTGGGGGTTTTTTATTGGGATTTTTAACCACGGAATACACAGAAAGCACGGAAGTTTCCAAGCTTTGGAAGAGTTGGTCGGATTTTTTACAAGATTTGGAATGCGGACCTCCGACATCTGACCGCTGATCCCTGTCTTTAACGCTTCCTGCCCTTTGAACAATCCGGTAAAAGTCATCAAGTTTTTCGCGCCGCCGTGTTGAGTTGGAAGCGCCGCAACGCCTTCGGCACCACAGCCATGATAGGGAAGGTTGATGTGATGAAAATTACCATGTGATCAGTGAAGGAGGTCTGAAATGAGCAATAGTCTTGAAGTAGATTTCTTAGCGGTTGGGAATGGAGAAAAAAGCGGAGATGCCATTGCTGTCCGATGGGGCGATTTTTCAGATGCCAGCAAACAATATGTTGCAGTGATAGACGGCGGAACTACAGAGTCTGGCGATGCGCTGGTAAAGCTGATTAAGGAAACATACAAAACAACCTTTGTGAACTTAGTCATCTGCACTCATCCCGATGGTGATCACTCGTCAGGATTGCGTGTTGTATTAAACGAACTTGGCGTTGGTGGGTTGTGGATGCATCAGCCTTGGGATCGTTCGGATGAAATTCTACACATGTTTAAAGACGGTAGAATAACAAATGACAGTTTAGAGGAGCGACTTAGACAGGCTTACAACTTTGCTCATGAGCTACAAGAAATCGCTGAAGAAAAAAATATTCCTATAGAAGAACCTTTCGCCGGAAAAGTCGTCACCGGCGGCGGAGCTAAAATAACGATACTTGGGCCAAGCGAAGGCACCTATGTTTCACTGATTCCTAGTTTTGCAAAAAGTCCCGAAGCAAAATCGGCCACAGAAACCTTTTCAGCGGGGCTTAGAGAAGCCGTTAATTGGGTGAAGGAAGCGTTGCATATTGAAACGTTGGATGAATCCGGAGAGACGTCTGCTGAAAATAATTCAAGTGTTGTTACGCTATTAGAGTTTGACGGGGAGCGCATTCTGCTAACAGGCGATGCCGGGATTCCCGCCATGAAAAATGCGATCTATCACGCAGATCAAAAGAGCATCAGTCTTGAGAAAATAAGCTTATTCCAAGTGCCCCATCATGGGAGTAAGAGAAACATATCCCCATCTATATTGAATAGAATCAAAGCCAGTGTAGCTTTTATATCTGCGGCAAAAGAATCAGAAAAGCACCCTGCGAAGAAAGTGGTAAATGCTTGTATCCGGCGAAACATGAAAGTCTATTCGACCAAGGGACAAAGCCTACGCCAGCCGTATAAGGCGCCAGAAAGAGCAGGCTACTCTACAGCGCAAGAGATGAGCTTCTCTGAGATGGTTGAAGAATAAGGAGGCGGTTATGAGTGAGTTGATCAGCAAGTTGTCATCGTACAATTTGTTCAACTATTTGCTTCCGGGAATAGTGTTCGTGGTGTTGCTCCGCAAAGTAACGGGGTACAACATGATTCAAGAAAACATCCTTGTGGGTGCATTTTTTTACTATTTCGTTGGAATGTTGATCAGTCGTGTTGGTTCGCTTTTTGTTGAGCCGGTTTTTAAATGGATCAAATTTCTCCGATTCGCGCCATACAAGGCTTTTGTCAAAGCCGCTGCCGCCGACCAAAAAATCGAAGTACTGTCTGAGGTGAACAACACCTACCGGACTTTAGTTGCGATGTTTGTACTGCTGCTTTTTAGCATGGTACTTAACTCCATAGAGACAAAATGGAACTGGTTTACCACTCACAAATATCTGCTTGGACTGGTTGGCCTGCTGGTGCTGTTTATTTACTCCTATCGAAAGCAGACGAACTACATTCGGAGCCGGGTCGAAGCCATTTTAAATAAGGAATAGAAATAACCGAAACCGGGGTCACTCCTAACCTCGTAATTTTTGGCGGGGCGATTCGGTGTATCGCTGAACAGGGGATGATCTGACGATGAGGCAAGCTGAGGATATTGTGTGGAGCACCATTACGGAGAGTGCCAAACGGCGGTTTGACTACACCGGTTTTAAAAATCATTTGAACGGCGATGAGCGGGTCGCCGAATACATCCTGTTCCAAATCATCACGGGGTACGCCGAGGAACTTTCCCTTGCGGAGTTTTTGTCAAAGTTACGCGAGGAGTTGCGGCTGTTCGGCTATTCGTTTTCGTCGGCAGAGCTGGATGAATTTTTGGCGGATAAAAAAGAGATCCTGAACGCAGAGATCATCGCGGCGAAAGAGGCCTTGTCCGGATTTGCTCAGGGGAAAGACGCGCCCGGTTTGTTGGTTCAGATTCAGCGTCTGCTTCGGTGATTTTCCAAACCATTGAAACTTCTTAGCGCCTTGGCGGCTTTGCGCGAGAATTTTTAAACGATTGGAAAAGTAATCGTCCGGCTTCCAACCCTTGAGAGAATCCGCTAAAACTCCCTGCAATCGAGGAGGATATTATGGATAAGCATATTGTTGTCGGAGTTCATATTACGGAGCGGGTGAAGCACGCAGGTGAAATCCAGAAGGTATTTACGGAGTTCGGCTGTCAGATCCGTACGCGGCTCGGCCTGCACGAAGCCGGTAAGGGTGCCTGTTCTCCTAACGGACTGATCCTGCTCGACATGGTGGATGATGACGCCAAGGTTGCCGCTTTCAAAAAGAAGCTCACGGCCATCGACGGGGTCGAAGTTCAGTCGATGGTTTTCGATCATGCTTAAGGACTGGAAAAAAGCAGAACGGTGGCTGATTCCTCTGCTGGTACTGACGGGAGTTGCGTTTCGCTTTGTGCAGCTTCCGTTTTCCTGTGTTTGGCTGGACGAGGCCTTTTCCATCAAACTGGCCAAGGGGTCGCTGTTGCAGATTGTCCAGACGCTCAGTTCAGATAACGGCAGTCCGCTTTTTTATTTTCTGCTGCACGGCTGGATGCGGCTGTTCGGCGATGGCGAATATGTGCTGACTGCGCTGACGGTACTGCTGGACTGCGCAGTGCTGGCAGTGATCCCGTTTCTTTTGCGCGAACTCTTTTCCGATTCGCGTATCCGGATTGCCGGAACGGCCTGCGCGGCGTTCTGCCTGCCGTGTCTGCATCAGGCGACCAATCTGCGTTACTATTCGCTGATGGTGCTGTGCACGGTGCTGGCCTGGCTTTTTTTCTACCGGGCGATGCGGCGCGGAACAATGCGCGACGGAATGCTGTTTGTGCTTTTTTCGGTAGCCGGTTTTTACACGCACACGTTTTATCTGTTTGTGCCGCTCTCGCAGTTTTTTGTGCTGGCGATATTCTACCGCCGCCGTCTGCGCGCCGGATTTATGGTCTCGCTCTTTTTGCTGGCCGGCGCGGTGCTTTGGCTGCCGTCGCTGGCATTGCAGGCGGCGGGATACCTCAGTGGTTCGACACCGGAAACGGTTCCGGAGCTGGAGCGGTACCATGGTGCCATCGGCGCCTATCTGCTCAGTATTTCCAGCCAGATGCTGGCGATTGACGGGATGAAGCTGCTACGCATGGGCGTTGCGCTGATCCTATGGCTGTTCGTTATCTTTCAGCTCCTGCGGCGTAAAAACAATTCAACCGACGACCGGCACGCGCGCGAACTGTTTGTGGCGCATTTTCTGTCAATCGGACTGATCGTGCTGATCTCGCTGTTCCGTCCGGTTTTCTGGCTTGATAAGATGGATTTAATCGGACTGCCGCTGGTCTGTGCGCTGACTGGTTATGCCGTTTCAAAACTTCGTTTCCCGGCGGCGGTGCTGGCATTGCTGATCGCGGTGAATTTAGCCGGTGCGGCGCGTTACACCGGCTGGCGGATGTCCGGGAAGCTGACGGAACAGCGCGACGTGATTGCCCGCCTAGGAACAGAAATCTCTTCTGCTGATGCGGTGGTTGAGACCGGCATCAGTCATTTCACCGCGGAATACTATTTCGGTCAGATGAAAATCCAAACCGGCCCGCGCTATGTTTTTCCGGAAATTCAGATGACGCGGCCTTCCTGTATCGACCCGAAAAAACTGCTGGATGATCAGCAGGATCTGGCGCAGGAAGCTTCCGTGCTGGTGCAAAAACTGAAACATGTGTCGGGTCGGGTTTATGTTTTCCACAGCCCGTATGAGGGTCTGGCACCGCTTTACAGCCGTCTTAATGAGGCGCTTGTGCTGGAACGGATTCTTCCGGTTCGACAGCACCCGTGGGGGCCGGTTTATACGCAGGTGGATGTCTATCGCCGGCGCTGAAATTGCTATTCGTCCACATGCAGGACGCGACGCTCGCCGGAAAATTCCACGACGACATCGGTTTCGTGCACTTCACGAACGGTCACTTCGCTGACCGTTCTGCCGACGGTGAGCATTTTTCCATTGATGATCGCGATACGCTGGCTGCCGCTGGAGGCGATACCGGTCAGTTTCAATCCGGGCCACGCCGGTTTGATTTCCGGAACCGGCTCTTCTTTTTTTACCGGTTCGACAACTATTTCAACCTTTACCGTCTCAACGGCTTGAACCGGCGGTGTAACCGGAGCAGAAGCTTCAATTACCGGCGCCGGTGCGACAACCGGTTCAGAAACAGCAGGGGCAGCAACAGGGTGCGTTTTTTTTCCAATCAGCGGCAGATTCAGCGGCTTTTGTTTTATCAGATAGAGGCTGTAACCGATTGGTGCGGCAAGGAATACGGCGAGTAAAATCAGCAGGAGAAAGACCTGCGGCATTTTCGGGCCTTTTTCACCGGACGGGGGGGTGACTGGCGAATGAATATCAGGAACCGGAGTTTCTTCCAATTTCCGTCTCAGTGCATCTTGAATCAAACTCATTGTGAATCTCCCTGAAATCCAATTAATGATGCAAGCTCTGTCAGAGCCGTTGCGATATCCTGAGTCGTGACCTGATGATCTTTGCGGACGTAGGCCGAAAGAAGTGAACGGTCGCAGATGGTGTTGATCTGGCGAGGAATCCCGCCTGCTCGACCGTGAATCTGCTCAATCGAAGCACCGTGGAATATGCCGCCGGGGTCAGCCGCTCCGGCAACTTTCAGGCGATGCTGGATATAGAGAGCGGTTTCAACCACGCTGAGCGGTTCGAGGTCGCAGTGCACCATAACGCGCTGACGGAGCTGGCGCAGGCCGGGCTGACGCATCCGCTCTTTGAGTTCCGGCTGGCCGGAAAGGATAATCTGCATGAGTTTGTGCTGATCCGTTTCCAGATTGGAGAGCATTCGCACCTGCTCCATCAGTTGCGGGTCGAGATTCTGGGACTCATCGATAATGACGGCGACATTTTCGCCTTTTTCCAGGCATTGGAGCAGGAAGCGGTTTAGCTGGGTGATGTGTACCAGTTTGTCGCCGCCTTTCGGCTCAATATTCAGGTCGAGAAGGATGGATCGGACAAGCTGGGCGGCCGTAATTGAAGGGTTGAGAATGAACGCCGAGTGAGTGGTGCCGGGCAGGTTATTCAGTACCGAGCGGCAGATGGTGGTTTTTCCGCAGCCGACTTCGCCGGTGAGGACAATAAACCCTTTGCGGTGCTCAACACCGTAGAGCAGGGAGTCGAAGGCTTCGCGGTGGCGTTCAGAAAAGAAAAGGAACCGCGGATCAGGCGTCACGTTGAACGGAAATTCTTTAAGCTGGAAAAAGTCTAGGTACATCGGCGGCCCATTATAAGGAAATGGTTGAGCGCCGCTTCAAAATTCTGCTGAAATTTTTCGACGGTGTATTCATTGCGCACTCTGGTTTGCAGAGCGGGCAGTTCCTCTTTCCAGTCTTTTACAACGTATTTGATGACATCGGCCAGCGCAGTACTGTTCCCGTGTTCAAAGGTCCAGCTGGCGGGAAGCAAATCTTTCATGCCGTCGCGGGCACTGCCGATAACCGGCGTACCGCAGGCGAGCGCTTCGAGCATGACAAGCGGGACGCCTTCGAAACGCGACGGAATAATCAAAAGATCAAGCGCACTGTAAACAATGGAACTGTCGGATTGCCACGGGAGCAGGGTGACTTGTTTATGCAGACCCAGTTCGCCGATCAGCGCTTCGAGCCGTCCGCGGTCGGGGCCGTCGCCAATGATGACTAAATGCATCGACGGACTGTTTTGGAAATGATCGAAAAATGTGCGGACAAGGAAGGTCTGCTGTTTCTGGTTGAATTCAATGCGACCGATTGTGCCAAGGATGGTTTTTTCCAGCGGAAGTCCAAGCGCCGCACGTGCGGCGGTTTTGTCACGCGGCGTGAAGCGTTTCATATTAATGCCGTTATGAACCACTTCGATCGGTGCAGTTGCGCCGCGTTCTTCAAGCAGTGCTTTCATCGAGCCGCTGATGGTGATCCATCCATCCGGTTTTTTGAAAAGGTACGCATTCAGCATGTCGCGCACTGCGCCGAGTTTTGCACCCATGAGTGCCATGCGGTGCGGAACAGGAATATAGCTGATACACGGCGCGGCCATTTTTTCTGCGGCGCATAAGGCAAGGGATCCGTCTTCGATTTCTCCCTGTACACAGAGAAGCACATCTGGATTTTTGGCTTCGAGCCGTTCGCGCAGGGCGCCAATCGTTTTTACGGCGAAACGATTGCGTAATCCCTGCAGCTTTCGGGTGGTGAACGGTGTTTCGCAGATTTCAAGGTTGCCGGTACCGGTCTGGATTTCCTTGAGTCGCTTGTTGAGCCGAATGTTCGTCGGGCTGCAAAAGAATGTCGGTTGCCATGCAGCGGATTTAGCGAGCCCTTCAACAGCGAGACAGGCCATAATCTGATGTCCGCCGTAATCGGGGTTGTCGTCGTAGCAGACAATTTTTTTACGGTCGGTCATGGCGTTTATCAGACTGTTCGTGAACGGGCCAGACGGCGGGCGTCACGTTCCGCACGGCGGGTATCGCGGTCGATGTACCAGGCGGCAACAACCATAGCGATTAATATCTGATTGAACATATAGATGGACGTCTGGCGGTACGAGAGCTGGAGCATGTTCTGAATATGGCCGATCATACTGGCGGCGGTGGCCGAAGCGGCTATTGCGTAAATCAGGGCGGTGCGGCGGCGGAACAGGAATGGCAGGCCGATGGAGTAGAAGCGGAGCCAGAAAAAGATAAAAGCCAGCAGGCCGGGGACACCCAGTTCGCCGAGAGTGAGATACCAGAGATTGTGCGCCGGAGTTCCGTATTCGTTGAGACCGACAGCCCGTCCGTATTTCAGCCAGGAGTAGGTGGAAAAGTTTCCGAGGCCGACGCCAAAAAGATGGTCACGTGACATCAGGCGGGCTTCCTCATTATAAAGCCCGCGGTATTCAATGTCGGAAACGGCGTCCTGCTGCACAAGGAAACGGGCCGAGAGCGTGTCGGCTGCCCTAAAGAAAAGTCCGAGAACGACAAGGGCGCCGATAAACAGAATGGTGAAGTTTTTCAGATTGAGATAGCGGTGAAAGAGCGATGAAACATCCAGCCAGAGTCCCAGCACCAGCGAGGAAAGCGCGCCGCGCGAAATGGTCAGCAGAACACAAATGATCGAGGCGGCCGTGGCGATGGCGAAGGTTCCGCTGGAGAAAAAAGTGGTCCGGAAAAGAGCGACACCAAACATGAGCGTGCCCATCATTCCCATGAACGTACCCAGACTGTTCGGATGGCCGAGCGTTGAGGAAATTCGATGGTGTCCCCGGATGTAGCGGCTGATCAGCGCTTCGATTGTAATAACAAAAGCGACGACAAGCAGGGCGCCGAGCAGGGTGCGGAACTGCTCTTCATCCCGCAGGAAGTTGACAATCACCAGATAGGCAAAACCGCCGCGAACGATTTTACTAAGCTCGAACAGCGGATAGAGGCTGGTTTCAAATTTGGTGTAGAATTCATAGCCGCCGGCCGTATTCGCGGCATAAACGTCACCCGGTACTGGGATGCTTCCGGGAGCCTGTATCCAGGAAAATACGGCGAATAAAATATAGATTCCGTAAGCGATGGTTAGCGGCGGAAACCAGCGGAAGCGGTGTCCGCGGGGCTGCAGCACCATAATGAAAAAAAGTGCAATCGTGCACATGTCAAACAGCCCCAGTTCGAATCCTCGGGTGGCCATACGGTAGGACTCGCGTGACATGAAGTTGATTGAAAATGTTTCCGGATAGCACAGTGCGAAGCACATCAGAAACATTAATACTTTCCGGAACGGGCGGACGGCCAGACCGGTCAGGATCAGCGCAGGTATCCCGAGTAGAAACGCAGTAGAAAAGAGTAGTAGTTTCGGATCCATAAAACGCGGGCAGTCTAGCGGAAGAAATCTGCGCCGACAACGGCTTTCAGCGCAGACTTAGCTGCGAACCTCTTTTTTCGGAAAACGGGCGCGAAAGCGGACAAACCACGGTTTCTTTTCCATCCAGTTGCTAAACCGTCCCGAACAGCGCATGAAGCAGAGGACCGCTGCAAGGAAGAACGGAATCTGCGGAACTACGGGAAGCATCAGGCCGATTATCCCCAGAAGTACGAAAATTAAACCTGCCGCCAGCCATAGTCCCCGATGGATGGTTTTGATCACGGACAGCGTCCGGGGAAGTTGAGTCCGAGCATTGGATCAAAACCGAACATCAGGTTCATGTTCTGAAGCGCATTACCGGCCTGACCTTTCATCAGGTTGTCAATGTGCGAGATTACCCGTAACCGGTTATTCCTTTCATCCACATCCACGATCAGGTTGCAGAAGTTGGTTCCGCTGACCTGCGCGGTGCCGATGTTGGCCTTATTATCGAAAATCCGTACGAACGGCTTGTCGGCATAGAACGCTTTGTAGGCTTCCATCAGCTGTTTTGCGCTCATGGTTTCGTTCAGATTGGCATAAAGACAGGAAAGAATTCCCCGGCAGAGAGGCAGAACCTGCGCCGTCATGGTGATCCGGATGGTTTCGCCCGCCAGCGCGCTCAGTTCCTGCTCGATTTCAACCATGTGCTGGTGTCCGGCCAGCTTGTAGGCGTTGATCTGCTCGTACCGCGCCGGATAATGGAATGTAGCCGCCGGTTTTTTGCCTGCGCCGGAGACGCCGGTTTTGCAGTCACAGATGACACTCTTCGGATCAATCAGTTTTCCAGCCGCCGCCGGTGCAAGGCCGAGGATACAGCTCACAGCGAAGCATCCGGGATTACCGGCCAGTTTTTGCTTTTTGCCGAACGGGTGCAGTTCGGAAAGTCCGTACACCGTTTGCGGAAGCAGTTCCGGTGCGGCATGGACAGGATTTTTTCCGATGAACGTCGCGTAAGCGCTGTATTTTTCCGGCGTGGTAAACCGGAAGTCGCCGCTGTAGTCCACCACATGCGCGCCTTTGGCCAGTTCAGCGGCGGCCGTCTGCATACCGACTCCGTCCGGCGTGGAGAAAAATACCGCGTCATAGGCTTCCTGCGCCTTCGGGTCGTCCGGCGTCCGGATCAGTTCGTCGCAAAAGCCTTTCAGGTGGGGATAAAGATCGCTCATCTTCATACCGGTTTCGGTGGCCGCCACCAGACAGTCAATTTTGAACTCGGGATGCTGCAGAAGCAGTTCTGTGATTCCTACTCCGCCGTACCCGCCCGCACCGACAACTTTTACACTCTTCATTTTGAAATCTCCGCTCGCCTTGGTTGCGATTCCCGCTAATATAAACACTGCGGTTGCAGTGCCAAGAACTAAAGAGAGGGGACAGCGGTTGAAAATCGGCATCATATCCGATACGCACGGTCAGGTGGATTTGGCTTTGGCCGCCGCCCGCGAATTTATCTTCCGCGGGATTGAGGCGGTTGTCCACTGCGGCGATGTCGGCTCCGAAATGGTTCTCACCGAGATGGCCGCACTTTTTCAGGAAATCGATATTCCGCTTTACGTCGTGCTTGGCAACACCGACAGCCACACCGACCTCCGGTTTTTTCCTGACAACATCGGTGTCAACCTGCTTGGACGTTTCGGCGAATTGAATTTGGCCGGACGGAAAATTGCCATGCTGCACAGCGACGATGAACAGCGGCTTTTTGAAACGGTCGAATCCCAGAACTATGACTACGTTTTATTCGGCCACACCCACGTCTGCCACGACAAAAAACATGCCCGGACGCGCATGGTGAATCCGGGTGCCGCCGGACGGGGAATGCATCCGTCCTGCGCCGTCCTTGACCTCATTGATGACGCCGTCACCTTTTTCAGTATCCGCCGGAACGAATAGACTGGAGAACCCCAATGAAAAGCCCGCCGAAAGCCTATGAGAATATCCCGTTTTTATGCAGCGAACATTGCCGTCCGGTGCGGCTTCAGCTCGAATATCTTCATCCGGAAGTGATGATGGAAAAAGAGAAGATTAAATCCACGATTGTGCTTTTCGGCAGTGCGCGGATTCCGGCGCCGGAAGATGCGAACGCATGTGAAAACCTGAAGCTGGCCGAGCTGACGCCGTTCTATGAAGAAGCGCGTAAACTGGCGCGGATCGTCAGTACCACCTGCCAGACCAACCGTAAGTGTGAATACGTCATCATCACCGGCGGCGGCGGTGGCGTTATGGAGGCTGGTAATCGCGGTGCCAAAGAGGTCGGCTGCAAATCCGTTTCGCTTAACATCACCCTGCCGCACGAACAGGAGCCTAACCCATATGTCACCGAAGAGCTTTGTTTCCAGTTCCACTATTTCAGCATGCGGAAAATGCATTTCCTTCTGCGCGCCAAAGCAGTTTGTATTTTCCCCGGCGGCTTTGGCACGTTTGATGAACTGTTCGAAGCGCTGACCCTGATTCAAACCGGTAAGATTCCGCCGATGCCGGTGATTCTTTTCGGCACCGAACATTGGAAACGGATCGTGGACTGGGATTACATGGCCGAATATGGACTCATCGGCCCGACCGATCTTGATCTGCTCACCTTCTGCGACACCGCCGAAGCGGCGTGGAAAGCCATCACTGCATTTTATGCTTCAGCAAGTTGATCAGCTCTTCTTTTGATATTCCGGCAACCAGAACGGCTTTGTTCCGTCCGGTTTCGCCGGAGGCGATGGAGAACTGTGAGCGGGGAATGTCCAAAGCATCACTGAGGAAGCGGATGAGCGCCGCATTGGCTTTGCCTTCGACCGGCGGTGCCTGTAAGCGGACTTTCAGGGCGTCGCCGTGAATCCCCTGAATCTCGTTTTTCGAGGCGCGCGGCACCGCCCGGACGGGCAGCAGCACTCCTTTAGATGTTTCTCGAATCCAGTCCATATCAATAAGCAATATTCAATGCTCAACAACCCAATGTCCAATGCCAATTTCTCAACTCCAGTTGAATTATCCGCGTGCATCCGTGTTCATCCGCGGTTAGATTCCATCGCACAATTTGAACAGGAGTAGTGAATGGCCGCAAAGATTTTAGACGGTAAAGCGATTGCGCAGGATATCCGCGCCGAACTTAAAGCCCGTGTGGCGGAACTGAAGAAGCAGGGAATTGTGCCCGGCCTCGGCGTTCTGCTGGTGGGAGACGACCCGGCATCGCGTTCTTACGTGACGGCCAAAGAAAAAGCCTGCGAAGAGACCGGTCTGTATTCCCGCGAGATCAAACTGCCTGCCACCGCTTCGCATAAAGAAATTCTGGATGTGGTTAAAGCGTTCAACGCCGACAAGCAGATCGACGGGATTCTTGTTCAGCTTCCGCTGCCGGATTCCTCAATGGAACAGTCGGTGATTGAAGCGATTGATCCGAACAAAGACGTGGACGGATTTCATCCGGTTAACGTGGGCCGTATGATGCTTGGCTTGCCAGCGTTTCTTCCCTGCACGCCGCACGGCGTTCTCCAAATTCTAAAACGCTCCGGCATCAAAACGTCCGGTGCGCATGTGGTGGTGATCGGTCGGAGCAATATCGTGGGCCGTCCGCTGGTTAATCTGCTCAGCCAGAAGAGCGAGCTGGGCGACGCGACCGTGACGATGTGCCACACCCGCACAAAGAATATGGCGGAACTGACCCGTCAGGCCGACATTATCGTCGCCGCTGTCGGACGTCCGAACACGGTAACCGCCGACATGGTGAAGCCCGGCGCAGTCGTGATTGATGTCGGCGTCAACCGCGTGACGGATGCCACGGCGAAAGCCGGATTCCGCCTGAAAGGCGACGTGGATTATGCCGCCGTGTCTGAAAAGGCCTCGGCCATTACGCCGGTGCCGGGCGGCGTCGGCCCGATGACGATTACCATGCTTTTGGCGAACACGGTTGAATCGGCCATTCGCCGTCATGGGGCAAAGTAAACTTATGCGCACACTCAACCGCTATATCGTTCTGGATTATCTGGTGATTTTTCTGGGCGCGCTGGGCCTCATTACGTTTGTGATGACGGCCGGTGCGCTGATCAAGGCGGTTGACTTGATGGCGCGCGGCATTTCTCCGGCGCTGATCGTGAAGTTTTTTCTGTTGAATATTCCATACATCCTTTCGTTCTCTATGCCGATCAGCACGCTGTTTGCCGCGCTCCTGCTGTTCGGCCGGCTTTCGATGGATAGCGAGATCAGCGCAATGAAAAGCTGCGGAATCAGTCTATGGCGGCTGACTTCTCCGCTGATTCTGCTTTCGATCCTGCTTAGCTTTGTTTGCATCTACATCAATTGCGAAGTGTCGCCCGCCGCCAAGTATGCCAACCGTGAACTGCTGCGGACGGCGGGGGTAGAGGAACCGATCAATCTGCTTGAAGAAGGGCGGTTCATTCGTGATTTTCCCGGCCTGATGATTTATGTCGGACGGAAAAACGGCACGGTGGTCAAAGATGTGGTCGCCTATGAACTGGATAAACAGGGCTCCATCAAACGCAGTGTGCGCGCCAAAAACGGGGATATTGCGGCGGATAATACGAACCGTCTGCTGACGGTTAAGCTTTACGATGTGCGCATTGAAGTTCCGGACGCCAAAGATCCGCACGACGTTTCCAAAACTACGTATGTCAATGCCCAGTATTATCCGATCAAACTCGATTTTGAAAAAGTGCTGAAGGGTAAGCCGACCGTGAAGAAGCGCGGGCAGATGCGGATGGGTGAGCTGATTGACCGCATTCGCAACGTAGAGCGCGACTTTCCGATGATTTCAGCGGCGGACCGGCTGATTGAAAAGACCAAGCTGATCGTAGAAGCGAACCAGCGCGTTTCCATTGCAATCGGCTGTTTCAGTTTTATGCTGATCGGCATTCCGCTCGGCGTTAAATCACATCGCAAAGAAACCTCTATCGGCATGGTGCTCAGTCTGGTGATTGTCTTTGCCTACTATCTTTTCATCGTGGTCGCCAAAGCGCTGGCTGAGTATCCGGCACTTCACCCGAATCTGATTCTGTGGATTCCGCTGATCGCCGCGCAGCTCTCCGGAATCTGGCTGATTAAGCGTTCCAGTTAGAGCATGTCGCGATTGAGTTGCCGGTATAGCCGGAACTCAGGCGAAGCCGTGGATCCGGCTATTAGCGCTAAGAAGCCGGATATACGGGCGAATACGCCCTAAGTTCCGGCTTTACCTTTTGCGGCGCTTAAATCGTTACATGCTCTAAACCTGCGGGATTCCGAAATATCTTTTACGGAAATAAAGCGCCACGTTCACCAGTCCGATTAATACCGGGACTTCCACCAGCGGCCCGATCACGGCGGCAAATGCCGCGCCGTGATTAATTCCGAATACGCCCACCGCAACGGCAATCGCCAGTTCGAAATTATTGCCGGATGCCGTGAAGGAGAGGGTTGCTGCTTTGGCGTAATCGGCACCCGCTTTGGCGCTCATCCAGAAACTCACCAGAAACATCACCGCGAAATAAATCAGCAAAGGCACGGCAATCAGAAATACGTCGCCGGGTCTGGCGATAATTTTCTGACCCTGCATGGAAAACATCACCACGATGGTAAAAAGCAGGGCGATCAGTGTGATCGGAGAAATCCTCGGAATAAATTTCGCGTGGTACCATTCCTTGCCTTTCGCTTTCACCAAAAAGAAGCGGGTGAGCATTCCGGCAATAAACGGAATACCCAAATAGATGAATACACTCACTGCAATCTGCCGGATCGTCACATTCACCACCGCGCCGGAGAGTCCGAGCAAAGGCGGAAGTTTTGTGACGAACAGCCAGGCGTAGAGACTGTAGAAAAACACTTGGAAAATCGAATTGAACGCCACCAGCCCCGCGCAATATTCCGCATCGCCTTTCGCCAGATCATTCCACACGATGACCATCGCAATGCAGCGCGCCAGTCCGATCATAATCAGTCCGATCATAAACTCGGGCCGGTCATGCAGGAATACAACGGCCAGCGCCGTCATAAGAATCGGGCCGACGACCCAGTTCTGAAGCAGACTCAGTCCGAGAATTTTGCGGTCGCGGAAGACATCGCCCAGTTCCTCATACTTCACCTTCGCCAGCGGCGGATACATCATCAGAACGAGGCCGATGGCAATCGGTATGCTGGTCTGCGTTCCTGTCGGTCGCAGCGAGCCGATCCAGTTGCCGAACTCCGGAACAAAATAACCGAGCAGCACGCCGACACTCATCGCCAGAAAAATCCACAGCGTTAAGAACCGGTCAAGGAACGAGAGACGGTTCATAATTCCAGTGTTCATTTTTCCAATCCTTCCGGCAGGGTTTTAATAAATGCTTTAATTTCATCCCGCACACGGCAGTAGCAGTTCAGTTTTTCTTCTTCTCCGGTTACCTGCGCGGCGAGTTTCGGCGGATCATCAAATCCGACGTGAATGACTTTTGCTTTACCGGGAAAGAGCGGGCAGTGCTCGTTGGCGTGGCCGCAGACGGTGATGACATAATCGAACGGAATGTGCAGCAGGTCGGCCACGTTTTCCGATTTGTGTCCGGAAATATCCACGCCCGCCTCAGCCATAACCTTGACGGCATTCGGATTGAGTCCATGGGTTTCGATACCGGCCGACCAGGCCTCGATCACATCGCTTTTCAGCGCCCGCGCCCAGCCTTCGGCCATCTGACTCCGGCAGGAGTTGCCGGTGCATAGGAAAAGTATCTTTAGTTTTTTCATGACTCGCTCCGTTTAACCGGCGGTATAAATCAAGTAGAGGCCGCCCAGCAGTACCAGCAGGCCGCAGATTTTTTTCAGGATGAGCGAACCCTTTGATTTTTCGCTCCAGTTTAAATAGTGCTGAACGACTTCCGTGAAGGTTCCGGCCAATACAATAACGGAGCAATACCCGACACCGTAAAGGAGCAGGAGGCTTGCTGCATAAACCGGCCTTTCGGCTCCGGTCTTAAAGACGAGGCCGAGCAGCGGTGCCATAAAAGCAAAAATGCAGGGGCCGAGCGCAATGCCGAAGAGCAGTCCGAGGACAAAAGCCGCCAGCGCACCGCGCTGTTTCGTTTTGACCTGACCGGGGCCGCTTCCCGGCATTGAAATTACGCCCAGCATGTGCAGGCCGACGGCAAAGAAAACAACGGCGATACCATAATTTGCATACGGCCCGATGTTTCCCATAATCCGTCCGGCGGCGGCGGTCAGTCCGCCGATGATTGTGATGGTTACCAGTATGCCGGCGGCAAACAACAGGGAAATTGAAAAGGCCCGCCTGGTGGAAATACGCCCTTGCCCGTTAATGAAGCCGACAATCAGTGGAATGGACGCGAGATGGCAGGGACTGAGCAGAACACTTAGAATGCCCCAGATCAGCGCGGCGCTCAGCGCAATCAACGGCGAGCCTTCGACGGCACGGGTCAACTGATTAAATAATTCGTTCATAGACTGACTCCCAGTTCTTTCCACTTGGCGAGGATGTCTTCTTTGGAAAAGAAACCTTCGTGGCGGAAGAGTTCCTTGCCGCCGGCATCATAGAAAATCTGCGTCGGGATCATGCGGATGCCGTATTGTTCACCGGCCTGCTTATTTTCCCAGACGTCAATGAATACGACCTCCAGCTTTCCGGCGAAGGTTGTTTTCAGTTCATCAAGGATCGGCACCATCATTTTACAGGGAACGCATTGACCGGCGCCCAGATCAACGAGGCGGGGCAGGGGTTTTTGTGCCGAAGTTTCTGCGGCGACCGGTTTAGCGGCATCGCGCGGCGGCGGGGTGCAAACACCGCCCGCGCAGGAAAAGCCTTGCTGTTTTTTGTGTTCTATCACAAAGGCCACCGCGCCGATCAGTGCGATCACAATCAAAAGTTTCTGCCATATCTTCATTTCAGCAATCCTTTCATTTCTTCAACCGATAGTAATTTACCTACAGACTTCACTGCGCCATCGATCGCTACCGCCGGAGTACTCATCACGCCGAATTTCAAGATGTCATTAATCTGCGTGACCTTTTCGATCTCTGCGTCGAGGCCAAGCGCCTTGACCGCCTCTTCGGCGTGCTGTGCGAGTTTTTTACACTTCGGACAGCCTGTTCCTAAAATCTGAATCTTCATGGTTCGGTCTCCTTCACTTACATGATGAGATTAAATAAATAGCCGACGAGCATGATGCCCGCCGCCACGACCGCAAAGAAAACCGCCAGCAGTCGCGGCTTCAGTACCTTGCGGAGAATGATCGCCTCCGGAAGGGAAAGGCCGATTACCGCCATCATAAACGCCAGAACGGTTCCGAGCGCGGCACCTTTGCCAAGCAGCGCCTGCACAATCGGAATAATTCCGGCGGCATTTGAGTACATCGGCACGCCGATGAGTACGGCCAGCGGCACCGACCACCACGATTTGCCCATGATGGAAGCCATAAAATTCTGCGGCACGTAGCCGTGAATGCCCGCGCCGATGCCGATACCGATCAGTACATAAATCCACACGCGGCCCACAATGTCTTTGACGGCATCAAGACCGAGCCGGATGCGCGCAGGCCAATCCAGTTCTGCATCCACCGCACCGCTTCCGGTTGGCGTTTGGTAAACCCACTCCTCGACGTATTTTTCCAACCGCAACCGCCCGATCACCCAGCCGGAAACTATCGCGATGCCCACGCCGGTTGCCAGATAGATCGCCGCGACCTTCCAGCCGAACAGTCCAAACAGCAGAACCAGCGCGATTTCATTCACCATTGGCGCCGAAATCAGAAAAGAAAGTGTCACCCCCAGCGGCACGCCGGTGGTGACAAAGCCGATAAACAGCGGCACCGCCGAACAGGAACAGAACGGCGTGACAATGCCCAGCAGTGCGGCCAGCACATTGCCGGTAACCTCGCGTTTACCGGAAAGAATCCGCCGCGTCCGTTCCGGCGTAAAAAATGAGCGCACAATACCGACGCCGAACACGACCAGCACCAGCAGCATCAAAACCTTCGGCGCTTCATAAACGAAAAACTCCACCGCGGCGGCGAGACGCGAGCCGTGCGCCATGCCGAGCAGTGAATAGGTGAACCACGCCGCGAGCGGCGCCAGACTTTGGTATGCCAGCCACCAAGCCGCGATTCCTGCGATACTCCAAGCCAGATAGTTCCTCCAGACGTTCACATTCACCCTTTTTAATGTTTGCAGGCGGTGATTTTGATCAGCGCCCGGCGGTCTGCTTTGATGCCGGGATCGTTTTGCAATTCGGTTTTTAGCCATTGGAAAAGCGGGGCAGGGAAGTCGGCGGTCAGCCGGTAATGAACCCACCTTCCGGCCTTGCGGCTTTGAACCAGACCGGATTGGATCAGCAGTCCCATGTGACGCGATGCCGTGGCACCGGTCACCTTCAGGAGTTCGATGATGTGGCAGGCGCAGAGTTCTTCGTGATTCATCAGCGCCGCAACGACCCGGAGACGGTTGCGGTCAGAAAGGGCTTTCATGACATCCAAGGGTGTATTCATACCACCCTTATACTTAGTCGTTTGGCTAAGTGTCAAACTATTTGCTTAGAGGCCTATTTGACTACTCCTCGTTTTTCTTTGCGCCCGGTTTCTTTGGTGGCGGCGTTCCGGCCTGCGCGGTAAATTCTGCATCCAGCTTCTTCCACTGTTGAACCATGGCTCTCAGCCGATCCGGTTGCTGTCCGCCCAGATTAACCATTTCGCAGCGATCCTTGGACAGATCGTACAGTTCCCAATTATCGCCACCGGTTTCGATAACTTTCCAGTCGCCGATTCGTAACGCGAAGTTGCCCTGATGTTTGAAGAACAGGTAGTCATGCGTAACGCTTCCATCTCGCGCAAAGGCCGGAAGCAGACTGCGCCCGGGGAACGGCGGCGCGCCGATATCAGCCGGGTTGCAACCAGCGGCATCGTAAACCGTTGGCGCAAAATCCACGCAATGTCCGATGTCGCGCCGCAACTCACCGCGGGCGGCGATACCGTTCGGCCAGTGCGCAATCAGCGGTGTAGAGATGCCGCCCTCATGAACCCAGATTTTATGACGGCGGAACGGCGTATTCGCGCAGGTTGACCAGCCCGGGCCGAGACATAGAAAGGTTTCCTGAGAACCAGGCGCGGCAGATGGATTGTGCCCGCCGGCACGGATCATCATTTCCGCGCTGGCGCCGTTGTCTGACAGAAAGAAAATCAGTGTGTTATCCAGAGCTTTCATTGCAGTAAGCTGGTCAAGAATCCGTCCGATCTCGCGATCCATCCGATCTATCGACGCGGCATGAATCGACATCTTCATGGCCTGAAACTCTTTCTGTTTGTCAGTCAGATCGTTCCATGGAACGGCGTGTTCAATCTCACCCGGACCGTAGGTCTTGAGACAGCTTGGATTAAATCCTGGCGGGAGGAGGTCTTTTTCAGGTGTGGACAGCGCACAGTTTACAATGCCGAGCTGTAGCTGTTTCTGCCAGCGGCGTTCACGGATTACATCCCATCCTTCTTTGTAAACGTCTTTGTATTTCGCGATATCCTCCTGGCTTGCCAGCAGAGGGAAGTGCGGAGCGGTAAAGCAGACGTATGAAAAGAAGGGTGCATCCGCATGTTTGGATGCGTGATCTTTCAAGCACTCGATGGCATGTTCGGCGATGGTGTCGGAGCCATGGTTTGTGGAAATCCATGCACCGCCGCTCAGGTCGAAGCCGCCGTCATTAACCGGATTTTTGGCGTTAAATATATGCCACTTTCCGGAGTGATAGTTTCGATAGCCTGCTGTCTGAAGCTGTTGCGGTATCAGGCGCGCCCACGCCGGGAACTGGCCGTATGAAGGATCCATTCCGACCTGCTGGGCATAGTAGCCGGTCATAATGCTGGAGCGGGTCGGCCAGCACCGGGCGGTGTTATAAAACTGCGTGAACCGCAGGCCGTTGGCGGCCAGCCGATCCAGATTCGGCGTTGAAATTTCTCCGCCGTAACAGCCGAGATCCGAGAATCCCATATCATCGGCCACGATGATCATGATGTTCGGCGGTTTTTGGTTCGAGCTGGCCGTGGATAACTGTGGAATAACCAGTGCTCCGGCGCCAACAATCAGACCTCGCATAAAGTCGCAATGTTTCATACCGCGCCTTTTTATTTTACGCCTTCAAAGACATAGACATACATGCTGCCGCAAGGAAGCCCGTCCAGTGTACTGCCGCTGGCGGTATTGACCGTCAGAACTCCGCCTTGCAATACCGACGCAGGTAGTTCAATGCGTTCCGGCTTCACCTTCAACTCCTGATCGTTCGTGTCCCGGGGATTTCCCTGCAATTTGACAAGACTAATCTTTGCTGCTTTCTGGAAGGGCAGGGCGATGCTGCACGGTGTGCTGCCGTTGCCGAAATCCATTCCGTCATGTTGACCCGGCATCTTCAGCGAGAGAAGCGTTACGGCCCAGCGGTCGCCCTGCTGGAACGGATAGCAACGCACCAGTGGATAATCCATGGTTTTTCCGTCTTTGGTAGGAATTCCTTTTTTGTCTAACACCTGTCTGGTTAGAGTCGGAACGTTCTTGTCTTTGACATCCATCATGTCGCCGCGCAATTCATGATTACTGAGCGTCATCGCCTGCCATGCCGGAGTCGGCCGAAAGCCGTTGCCCATCATGGTGTGATTAGACCACGCATCGCCCTGTTTTGAGGCGTAAAGACAGTGTGCGACCCAGCCGTAGCGGTAGGCATCCAGCCAGCAATCCATGGCAGTCAGACCCATGGCAAGTGAATGGCCTAGAGCAAGGACGGTGTTCTTTTCTTCAGGAGTCGGTTTAGTTGTTCCCCCGCCATATCCCGCCGGGCCGCCTTCATAGGAGACGAGGTCATAATCAAACCCCAGCTCTTTCATTTTTCCTCTGGCCTTGGCCGTGTTCAGCACGTTTTCACGCATGCCCATTTGATAGGCTAGGAGAGTTTTTTGATACACTTCATCGCTGGCGCTCGACTCAGATATCTCCTTCATTTCCCATTTCGGGCCGACGTAAAGCGCCATACTGCTCATCTTCGAGATCGGCCAGCCGCCGCGCATAGAATCCGGACCATAGCCGGACGGGTTCCCGTTATTATCCAACGCGGCGGAATAATTACCGCCCAGATTGAAAATAACTTTCTTTTCCAGTCCGGTTGTTTTCCACCACGGCGATTGTTCGGTAACGGTCGAAAACATATATTTTCCAAACAGGCCGTATTGCAATCCTTCGCTATGTACCCAGCCCGCTCGGCCGAATCCAACCCATTCCGGATTGGCCCGATTGTGCCAGTTTTCATTACCGAGTTCGAAAAGGATTTTGTCAAACGTATCGACCCACGGTGTATTATTTCCGCGATGCTGTGTACGGCGGTAAGCCCATGGCTTACTCTTTGGCGTATCCTTGGCCGGATCATACGGCGCGGCGAGATATTCAAATAAAGCCAGCCAGTCCTCTTCGGTATAAAACACATTAACTGTAATCCATGGATTCATGCCGGTTGCTTCGCAGTAGGCTAGATGTACCGGAATCGTTTCCTCTTTCATGAACTTCATGACAGGAACGGTGGGGTATCCGCTCGTGTAATAGCTAAGGATCGAGTCCATTGAACGCGACGGTTGGGCGGCCCAGCCCCGGATAAACCCCTTTACGCCCGTGGCTGGCTGGGAGTTGCGCATTTCTTCCACGAGCTGACGAACCGGCACAAACGGTTTTTCTAAATCCGCCGGTTCATACCAGGCAAATATGCGGGCATTATCCATCCACAAGGTTCCCGGTCCTGTGGCCCGGAACGCCGGGCCATCGGGCTGCTCTTTTTTCCCGGGGAATTCCGGGCCGATGAAGTCGTAGGTGTATTTTTTCCATTCTCCGGTCACGGTGAATTCCGTTTTCACATCCGGATACATTTTCCCCGCCATGCCGAAGCGAATCGTACCGCCGTCGGCGAGACCGGTTTGTTTCATCCATACTTCAAGCCGGTATTTCTGGCCGGGATACAACTGCCCGTACCAGTTGTCGTCTATACCGGCAAAGAGCGTCTGCTTAATGCCGTGTTCCCCGTTTGTCATCGCCACACGCAGGCAACCCTTGCCGAAATCGACTCCTTCCGGGAGCTTGCCGCTATGCGATACAATGTCGATGCGCAGTGTTTCTGCGTCGGTTTTATCGAGCGGGCTCCAGTCGCTCTTTTCTCCAACATCTTTTACGAAAACATGTTCACCGCCGTCCTGTGTATCCGTCAACGGACTCGCATCAGCTACTTTTTCGATAAAAACACCGTCCCAGAGCTTAATCTCCGGGCCGTCAGCAAAGTGAAAAGCAGATACGAACGGCTTTGACTTCGATTCAATAACGTAGCCGTTTTGGGGTAAAATTTGCCGTCTGCCAACGAATACAACGCGATCTGCATCCTTTAAGTCAAGGTAGTAAGATCCATCTGTGCTCTGCTTGGTAGACGGTGGCAACGACTGACCTTGTTTGTTCACAATGCGGTAGATGCGAGCCCAGCAGCCGTTATAATAATTCGCCGTCCGGTTCAGCATCCCACCGTCTAAACGCACCCGTTTACCGCTCTCTACGGTTTCCTTGGCCAGACCAAAGGCATGATGAAAACCGGGTTCATTGCCGGCGAAATCGAAAATCGTATTGTTTTGTATCTTCAGCGCACCAGTCGGCTCGCAAAAACTCATAAACCCGATCGGCATCATTCGGTCTGCCGGTACAGAAACCTTTGTGCCGACCTCAAACTGGGCCGGAGATTGCGGGCCGGCACGGAGACCGGAGGCCATTGAGAACAGGAAAAGCAAAGAAACGAACAACAGACGGTCATCATGGTGCATTCGTAGGGACATAAGTACTCTCCGGATGGTTGATCTAACTGAGGTCGGGCGCGGACTCTACAGGTGCCACAAACGCATTACCAATCTAATTTATTGCATGAAAACCCGAATGAATAATTTCTAAGCGCTCAGAAACCCGCTGCGCTCCGCGCCAATTCAGACCCACCCGGAGTTTGAAATGGTGAGGCTATGAGCTGGATAGAAATGGAGGGACAGCGGCCTCGCTGTCCGTGGTCGTCAGGCCGGCGACCATCCAAAAGACGCGGCCGCAATTTTTTGATTTAGCCAGCACGGTTAGATCGGGCTAGCAGGGCGGCGAACTCTTTTTCCGGCATCAGCTTTTTCTCGCGCACCAGTTCCGCCAGCGTCTTGCCGGTCTTGAGACTTTCTTTCACCAGTTCGGCGACGTTGTCGTAGCCCAGCACCGGGTTCAAAATCGTCGGCAATCCGGCGCTGTTCTCAAAATATTTCCGGCAAACCGCTTCGTTGGCGGTGATGCCGCGTACGCACTTTTTATCCAGCGCGTCGCAGGCCTTCGTCAGAATCCGGAGCGACTTAACGATATTGGTGCCGACCAGCGGCATATGCGTGTTCAGCTCCAGCTGACCGGCCGCGCAGCCCATCGAGACCGCCGCGTCGTTGCCGACGACTTGCAGGCAGGCCATATTGGCGGCTTCGCAGATGCTCGGATTGATCTTGCCCGGCATAATGGATGAACCCGGCTCGACCGGCGGAAGCAGAATTTCGCCGAAGCCGGTATTCGGGCCGGAAGCGAGCAGGCGCAAGTCGTTAACGATTTTATTGATGTCGAGCGCCAGCATTTTCAGCGCGCCGGAAAACGCGCCGAGGTCGGAAAGAAACTGCGTAATCTCAATGCCGTTCGTCGCGGCGCGGTATTCCTGTCCGGTCGCCTGATTCAGTGCCCTGATGATTTCACCGCGGAATGCGGCGGGCGTGTTCACGCCGGTGCCGATGGCATTGCCGCCGATTCCCAGTTCCATCAAATCCATACAGGCGCAGGCGACGCGGCGTTCCGCTTTGCGCAGCGCATTCGCCCAGGCGGCGAATTCCTGACCCAGCGTCATCGGAACCGCGTCCTGCAAGTGCGTCCGGCCGGTTTTCCAGACATTGGAAAATTCGTCAGCCTTTTTATCCAGCGACGCAATCAGACCTTCCAGAGTTTGGAAAAGAAGGCCGGACAGTTCAACTGCCGCGACGCGGATCGCCGACGGGAAAACATTGTTGGTGGACTCGCCCATATTGACGTCGTCGTTCGGATGAACCGTCTTGCGGTCGCCGCGCTTTCCGCCGAGCGCTTCAGCGGCCAGATTGCCCAGCACCTCGTTGACGTTCATGTTACTCGACGTACCGGAGCCGGCCTGAAAAACATCGATCGGAAACTGGTCGTTAAACTTGCCGCTCAGCACTTCGCCGCAGGCAGCGGCGATGGCAACGGCCTTTTCGTGCGGAAGCAGACCCAGCTGGGCGTTGGCGGCGGCGCAGGCTTGTTTAAGCTGAACGATGGCATAAATCAGTTCCAGCGGAAGTTTTTCGCCCGCCATGTGGAAATTTTCAATCGACCGGCAGGTGTGTACGCCGTACAGCGCATCGTCCGGTACATTCAGTTCGCCGAGGGAATCCTTTTCTTTTCTCATGCGCATACTTTTAACTGTCTCGGCCCCGGATTGAAACGCAAAAACCGTAATCTCTTATGCGGGAAGGACACTCTTGCGGGCCTCGCCGAAGCCGGGATCGCGCAGTTCGGCGGTGTTGATTGCATTCTGACTTACGGAAGGCAAACGGTTTGCCAGAACCGGCTAATCGGGGTAACAATGGTGCTGTGAAAATAAAACTCAATGAACGGGCGATTGAGGTCGGTACGGGCGAGACGCTGTTTGGGTTGCGTCAGCGCGTTAAGCCGGAGGCCGATGTCGTTATTCTGAACGGCGCGGCGATGAGCGCGGACGCGCCGCTGACCGGTGGCGATGAGGTCTGTCTGATTAAACGCGGCGAAGCGCCGTCGGCGGACGAACTCGAAGCGTTGATGGCATCACGTCATACGCCGGGCGTTCATGCCAAAGTCAAAGCGGCGTCCGTTGGTATTGCCGGGCTCGGTGGACTTGGTTCAGCGATTGCCGTAGCGCTGGCGCGAGTCGGCGTTGGCCGATTGATTATCGCCGACTTTGATGTGGTCGAGCCGAGCAATCTGAACCGCCAGCAATATTTCGTCGATCAGCTCGGTCTGCTTAAAACCGACGCGCTGGTTGCCAATCTCCGGAAAATCAATCCGTACGTCGAAGTTGAAGCGCATACGGTAAAACTGACGCCGGATAATCTTTTCCCGATGTTTGAAAATGTGGACGTAATGATTGAGGCGTTCGACCGCGCCGACCAGAAGGTGATGCTGATGCAGACGTTCGCCGCGCGGAAGCCGGATGTTCCGCTGATTACCGCATCCGGCCTTGCCGGATACGGGCCGGAAGAAACGATCGTCGTGAAGAAGATGGGAAAGAATATCTATGTCGTCGGCGATCTGGAAACCGGCGCACGGCCCGGCTGCGGACTGATGGCTCCGCGGGTCGGCATCGCTGCATCCATGCAGGCGAACCTTGCCCTACGGCTGATTGTGGAAAAAGGATGACCGCAAAGACCCAAAGAAACGAAGCAATGGGATGGCTTGAAGTCGGCTATTTTGTAATCTTGGTCTTCAGAACCTATTCCAAGCTCGTTTTGCGCCCGGTCGGGGACCGGGCCTACAATTTTTTTGAGGAAACTTCTATACTGTAGGCCGCGTGCCCTCACGCGGCGGAGGCTTTGGGATAGGTTCTAGTGTCTTAGGGGTCATAAATATGAAAATAAAAATTACCTACTTTGCGCAGATCCGGAAGAAAGCCGGGGTGGAATCGGAGACGGTCGATGTGGCGCACGGCGCAACGGTGCTTGCCGCGCTGAAAACGCTGAAACACGGCGATGAATTTAAGAGTCTTCTTTTTGACGAATCCGGCGCGCTCCGTCCGGTGATTCTTCTCGTCGTGAATGAAGTCCCGGTTGCGCCAGACCATAAACTGAACGATGGTGACTGCGTGCAGGTTTTCAGTCCGGTCGCCGGAGGTTGATATGAAGCCGATTCCATTAAACGACGAAGAAAAAGCCACCTATGAGTGGCAGATGTGGATTGACGGACTCGGCGAGGCCGGTCAGGAAAAACTTAAAGGCGCAACCGCGCTGGTGAGCCGCTGCGGCGGACTCGGCGGGCCGCTTTGCTATCACCTCGCTTCGGCGGGGATCGGTAAATTGATCATCGCCCACGGCGGAAATGTGAAGCACAGCGATTTAAACCGCCAGATTCTGATGACGCATGACTGGCTCGGCAAGCCGCGTGCAGAGTGCGCCAAACGCCGTCTGCTGGAACTTAATCCGCGCATGGAGATTGAGGCGGTTCCGGAAAATATTACTGAAGAGAATGTCGATGCGCTGGTAGCGAAGGCCGACATTGTTTTCGACTGTGCTCCGCTTTTCTCTGAACGCTTTGCAATGAACCGCGCCTGTGTTGAGCAGAACAAGCCGATGGTTGAAGCGGCGATGTTTGAACTCGAAGGGCAGGTTACAACGATCCTGCCGGGGAAGACGCCGTGCCTCGCCTGTATTTATCCGGAAACTCCGCCGAACTGGAAACGCGAGTTCCCGGTGCTGGGCGCGGTTTCATCCATTGCTGCGGCGATTGCCGCCGTGGAAGGAATCAAGGTGATCGCCGGGTTCGGCAAGACGCTGGCGGGAACGATTCTCTATTACGATTCACGCAACATGACTTTTCAGCGCATTCCTGCTGTCCGCCGCCCCGGCTGTCCGGTCTGCGGGAAATGCGACGCTTAAGAACCTTAAGCGCCGCCGCGGGAGACGGTCGTTATTTCTGAACCTGAGCGGTGGTCAGACCGAGAAGAACAGGCGCACCAAAGTCTTTGCCTTTTTCAGCGTAGGAAAGCTCCACGCTGACAATCTGTTTCGCAGGCTGTGGATTATTCCATTGGAACTGATAAAGCGTCGGACGGCTTCCGCCTTCGCTTGCGGCGGGGCCGATCCAGGCGGCTTCGGCATTGGACAAAGCGGATGGATTAGCCTGGAGCCAGTTGCTGACGTTGCTATTAAGCGTGATTTCGATCGGTAGCTTCGTGCCGTCTTCATAGCTCACGACATATTGAAAGAGCACCGGTGCTTCATCGTCGTTTTTCGTGGATTTCCATTCCTTGGTCTGGAGGAAGGTGTGCAGGAAGAAGAGACTGTCGGCCTTGGTATTGACCGGGATGGTTACGGTTTCGCTCTCGGCGTTGCTCTTGAGTTTTGGATGCTTCAGGGTTACTCCGCTTTCAAGCGGCGATGTGCTGAAGTCGCGAATCTGGTAACGGACGCCGGCGAAGGTGTTTTCGCCGCGCGGCAGGCCGGACAGGTCGCCGCCCTTGGCTGACCAGCCTTGAACTGTAGTCAGATAAAGATTGGCCGCACCTTCGAGACTGAGCGGCTGATAGACGAGATTAAAACCGGCCACGGCGGTTTTTTGTCCGCCGAAGTCCGCGCCAAGATTGCGCAGCAGGGAGGCGAGCAGGGTTCTTTTTTTCTCGGCGTTGACCGGATTGGATTCCTGCGGCCGGAAAACGTACTGGTTGAGAATGATGCCGCCTTTGCCGCGCGGATATTCGATGAGCCCGCCGATATTGAGCATGGGTCGGACTTTCTGAGTAAAGTCGGCCGGGCGCGCAACTGTGATGTTTATGTTATCAATGCCAACAAGCGGCTGTTGACTGTCACCCGTCCATTCCAACACGCCGATCTCGATTTTGCTGGCACGCTGCGGCTTAAGCTGGAAGTTTGAAATAGGATCATCAGAGAGTGTGAGTTCCTGAGCGGTGGCGGGATTTCCGTCGAAGGTGAGGCGGAGCTTGGTGATCGTGAGATACGTGCGTGTGGGGATGATCGTGAAACCGGTGACGGTCTCTTCCTTCGGCAGGGTGAGCGTGAAGGGTTTGGGAACCCCGTCACCCACCCAAATACTGAAGGCCAGTTTCCAATGGGTCGCATGGGTGAACCCGTTTACCATATTGAGCGGCCATTGGTCGGTACCGGGGCCGGTGACTTTAAAACCAAAATAATCGGGTGACGGAAACTCGGCGAACGGCGCGATGTCATCCAGATCAGCGATGTAGTCGAAGGCATCGTCGGCGGGCCATTCGTCGCGGTTGAATACCTGGAAACGTTTTCCGTTAGTCATAACTACGTCGCGCAGGGTAAGGCCGGCGGTGAGCGGATTGGGGACGACTGGAAAGCGGACGAGTTCCTGCCGGAATGGGCGCAGGACGTGTTCGTAGCCGACCAGTTTATTAAACGCGGCCAGCGAGTCGGGCGTGACGTTTATGACCATCAGATAGTTTCCTCCGGCAAAAAATGCCGCGAGGTCAGCGGCGGCACTGCCGAGTTTTTCGAGGTTGGCTTTGGTGCCGTCGACGATGACGATCCCGCCGGATTTGAGTGCGGCGACCGGATCGGCGGCCGGTTTCGAGGAAACGCCGACCGCGCTGATGGCGGCGGCGGTCTGCGGGTTCTCAATGGTTGTCTGTACCGAACGGACAACTTTTTGATATCCGGCTGCATAGGCGATAAGGTTGTCGAACAGGCGGCGGCAGACGACTTCTGTGGTCAGTTTTTCACCGATGGCGAGCTGGCTCATTACGAGCAGTCCCTTATCCACTTCGGCGACAGCCAAGGCCGTGTCGCCGAGCTGATCGTCACACTGAACGAGCGAAACGGCGCCGCGTGTTGGTTTGCGCAGGGCATGGCGATAAACGATGTGGTCGCTGCCCCAGAACGAGAGATCATCCTGCCGGAGTCCCTTGAAGACAGGATGTTCGAGGTTTTGCGCGAAGCTGATGCGACCGTCATGGTCGGTGGTTTCAAAGTCGGCAGGAACGGCCTGGAAGTGGAGCGGATATTCCTGCTCAAGGACGATAATCTTGTTACCGGCGGCGGCCAGAGCCTGCCAGCGGCGGTCGGTGGAATCCTTCTGGCTGAGCGCGTTTTTTCCGACGACGAGCAGGCCGAATTGATCCGGCACTTCGGCGAGCGTGCTCACTTCCTTGATTTGCTGGAAGCCGCTGGCACGGAGCCGGGCGACGGCTGTGCCTTTCGGATCCCAAACGACAAGGGTGCCCTTCAGCGAAACAGCGGCCGGTTTTGGATCGGGGATGAGCGTAACCGGAAGTGCGTGTTCAAAAACTTTTTCGCCAGCGCGGACGGCGGTGAGAAGAAGTCGGCCTTCCGTGCGTTCGGCGGCACTGGCGGGCATGGTGAACTGAATATTCCAAGGTTCGAATGTTCCGGGGGCGACAGTGAAATTCTTGCTTTCGGTAGTGACAGATTTCCCGCCGACTTCAAGTGTCCATGTTGCGGTGATGGGGCGGGTGTCGGGCAGGTCGTTATAGACGCGGAGGCTGCGGGTGACGGCCTGGCCAGGGGCGAAGGTGGCATTCCATTCTCTGTGGAGAATTGCTACGGGCTGCCAAGCATAGGTGTAACTGCCATCTGTGAAATCTTTTCCAAACCAGAAATGGTTGGCGGCATAACCTTTCCAGCGGTAGCCCTCGGCCAGCCAGGAGGCAATTTTTCCGGCGGCGAAACGTGATTCATATTTTCCAAGAAAGGTGGTTTCGCCACCGACGGCGGAGAATTGCGCCGGGTTACGTCCGGGGAGAAAGGCTGTTTCGCTGAAGAATATCGGCTTAGCGTCAAAGTGTACCGGCCAAGTGCGTTTCTTGTCAGAGCCTTCTAGTTTCAGCGCGATATCTCCGGTGTAGGCTTCGTCGGGATAGTCGCGATCTTCCGTTTCGAAATAATGAATACCGTAGGTGGGCATCGATTCGTCGCGGAGGGCGCGGGCACCGCCGAGAACGGTGGAGCGGGTTGGATCCATGGCGGCAACCGCTTTGGCGGTTGTCGTGAATTCAGGCTCAACCTGATCGAGTGTGCCGAAATTGCGGGAGTTGATGTAAACGATCTCGTTATCGAGTTCCCAGATGAAGACGGACGGATGATTTTTGAATGTGTTCACGCCGTTAAGCATTTGCGAGCGCCAGCGTTCAAAGAGAGCTTTGCGGGCGGAACGCTCTTTACCTTTGCCGGATCCTTCGACAAGGCCGTAGGAACCAACCTGTCCATCGAAGGTTCCGCCGTTCATGCGTACCGGCATACCGACTTCGTCCATCCACGCAAGGGTCTGGTTGGGCCCCATGCCGTTCCATGGAAACTGGAAACGGCGGCGGAACATATTTACACCGATTTCTTTCCACGTTTTGACAATCACGGCGGGATCGGTTTTTTTCTTTACGCTCTCATAAGTGAGGTCGGCACGGAGATGCTGGGCGACGCCGTTGAGATAAAACTTATTGCCCCGGATTTCCCACTCCCGGTTACCGAAACGGGTGATGTGTGTATCGGCGGGCTGGCCGTTGACGGAGACCTCGGTCACCAGTTCATACAATGCGGGCTGGAATGTCCACCAGAGGGTGAGCGGAGCTGAAGGCGTTTCCAGAGTCGTGGCGGCATTGCCGCCGACGGGAACGAAAAGTTTTGTTTCGCCGACTGTGGCAACCGTTTTGCCTTCCGGCCAGGAACGGATGAAAAGGCGGAGAGTGGCGTTGACGGACATACTGCCGGAGTTGTGCAGGGTGACATCAAAATCGATTTTCTTTTTTGTAATCGGGAACGGTTTCACGAAGGTATCAACAACGGCGACCGGCGCGCGGGTCGCAATGAGTCGTGCGGTGTCGAGGATGCCTGCTTCGTCGTGGCCGTTGGCAACGGGGAAGTCCATGCGCGATGTGGTGCCCTGGTTGCCGTTGAACAGACGATCCGGAAGATACTGTGTTCGGCGGATGGTGCCGTTATTTTTACTGGGAGCGATGGCGTAGTAGGTATCTTTGACGACAAGCAGGATTTCATTGGCAGCACCGGGCTTGACGGCTTGGGTGACATCCACTAGCCAGCGGCTTTTCGGAACGCTGAAGTCGCCGATTTTCTGACCGTTAACAAAGAGGGTGGAAATCATGCTGAGGCACTCGAATTCAAGCTGGAAGCCGTTGTTTTTTGCGTCGGCCGGAACATTCACCTGAGTGCGGAGAACAAAGCGGTGGGCGTAACGGGTTTCCGGAAGCAGACTGTTACGGTCGCCGGGAACCGGAATGCCGTACCAGCTAAGACGGGCGACATCAGGATAGATGTCCGTGCCAGCCACGCGGGAGGCTTCAGAAATTTCGCCAATTTCGTCGTAGGGCGCGAACTGCCAGAGGCCGGTCAGGTCGAGCGTACGCCGGGGACTGGCTGCATTTTCCGCCGGTAAACTGAAGCGGTTTGTGGACGTACTGAGAGCGGCCTCATTCTGAAATTTTTCGCCGGGCTTAAAGCGGAAGTTCGGTTGAAACTCTTCGCTGGTGATGTGGATGGCATCGGAGATATAGCGCAAATCGCCGGAATTTTTTTCAGCGCTTTTCTTTGGACGGGTGAGGCGGATTTCGAGCGTGTGCGATCCGGCGTTAAGCGGAACACTTCCCATGCGTGACCAGCCGATGGGGCTCCAGAACGCAAGTTCCTGAACGTTGCAAACGGGTTGTTCTTTCTGTGAGTTGATCTGCCATGAGCCGTTGTCAACGCGCCATTCAAAAGGAGTACGGTTGTTTTCGAAAGCGAGGCGGTTCCAGAGTGTAAAGTCAGCGGATGTTTTTACAGTGAACGGGTATTTAAGAATGAGTCCGTCTTCGGGAATGGTCGCGGCAACATCTTTTGCTGCGAGATTGAGGGTAAGGGTGCTTTTGCCGGAAAGCCATTCGGGCTTCGACCAGCCTGTGGAGGCGGCGGCGGGTTTTTCCGGAATTGATTCCGATTCAATCCAGATGGATTCGGCGGAAACCGAAAGTGAAAAAGCGATGGCGGAGCCGGCGAGGAGAGTCCTGATCGATATTTTCATGGTGTTATCCCGATTGTTTTTAGTTAGTTCCCTGAGTGATCTGAATACTTCCGACGTTAAACGATCCATCAAGGCATTTTATTTTAAGCGTATGTAAACCGCGAGTGAGTTTCAGTTTTGCAGTGACCGGCTGACCGCTGTTTCCTGTAACGACCTGAGATTCCTTGAGGAGGAGTTCGAAACGTCCGCCGCCGCCGGTTTTGACTGCAATGTTGTATTCGCCGGTGGCCGGGGCGATCACGTTCCAGGACATCCAGCGCATTTCGATTGCATCGGGAGTGTCCAGTGCCGTGAGCCGGGTGACCGCCAGTTTATCGCCGGGCTGGTTGCTTATTTCAGAAGGCCCGACACCGGCGGTGAAGGTGTAATTTGTCAGCGTGAGCGTTCCGGGAAGAAGGATGCCGTTTTGCGGAATGCGTTCCGGCAGGATTCCCGGAGTGCCGGGCAGGAGCGGCAGGCGGCGATTGTGCGCGATGACGCCTTTGACGAGAGGGAAGTCAGCAAAGCGGGCGGCCTCCAAATCATCCTTGCCGGAAATCTGGGCGTAATGGCGCTGGAAATCCCAGCCGCCAAGGGTGGTCCAGATATCCAGCATTTTCTCCTCAGCACCGGCGGTTTCGGGAGCGTTGAAGTTTGCGTAGTCCATGAAAGGACTGCGGATAAAATCGCCGCCGAGCGCCCAGCCGCCTTCATAGCTGGAGGATTCCAATCCGTAACAGAGCGCCATATTAACCGCAGCGATATTGCGCAGGTACCAGTCCTGTTTAATTTCACCGTCGGCGTCGCCGGCGTTAGGGAAAGCCGTGTAGCCGGGCAGGCCGAAAAAGGCGGTGATGCTGGCGAGGTTGATCTTGTCAAGGAACGCGGGCGTATTGACGGCCATTTTTCCGCCGGACGCGACGGCCCGCAGCTCAATGACGTGTTTGCCCGGGGCGCTGATGGTGAAAATGTCTGAGGAACCATCCGCCATACCGGGGAAGTCAACCTTAGAGCTTTCACCGACTTTCTTGCCGTCCACATAGAGATCGATCATTGGCAACGTCTGGTTATTGCTGATCTTGGCTCCGGCGACCCAGTTAAGGGCATACACATCGGCTTTGGCGAAATCGACTTCCTGACGGATGATTCCGCCCGGAGCCATCAGGAGAACATTTTTTCCGTCAATGCCGGTTCGTTTTTCGGCGAGGGGCGGCATGCCGGATAGATTGGCGATTGCGAGGCCGCCCGCTTTATAGTGGAGGTCGCCGCCGCCGAGCGCGACGGAGCCTTCCTGCACCAGTTTGATGTTGGCGAGATTCTCGCGTTTGGCGGCTCCGTCGGCCTGTGCCGCGCCAAGAATTTTAATCGCAGAGTCTGTTTGTACCGCATGTACTCCCATGGTTTTTATTCCGGGAATTTCTTCGGTGAACAGGTAGTATGTTTTGCCGGCATCCAGCTTGATAACGGTGCTCATCGTTTTTCCGGTCGAGAGGCGATGTGTCAGGTTGAAGTAACGATACTCGCCGGAGGGCGGAAGCTTTTTACCTTGCCAGCCTGGAATTTTGACCCCACCGATGGCATGTGCAGGTTTTCCGTTTTCGTCCGTTATGACGATGCGGGATGTTTGATCCTGTTCAGATTGCAACATGAGTCGTCCGAGTTCGGTGACGTAGATGTCTTTGTCACCCACGGCAAATTTGAATCCCCGCCACATTTTTGCCGAAACGGTTTCAGGGGTCGTGCTCTTGTGCTGAATAGTTGGTTGTTTTGCATAGTCAATGCTGCCCACTCCGGCGGCTCCCGCAAATGTCCACGCACTGCCGGAAGGTGCGGTTACCACCTGTCCAGAACCGACAGCAATATTTTCAAAGCTGCCGTCGCGCAGCGGGGAATTGTTCATTTTTCCGGTCGGGTTGCTGTTGGCGTAATAGGTCGCACCGCCGCCGCCCCAGATGAAATAGTTAACCGGGTGCGGGGTGGCGACGTTGGCGGTTTTTCCTTTAGGGACAAAGACGTTATTCCAGTAGTTGTCGATGAACTGAAGAACGGGGGTAAGAACCCGCGTGGCGTTGTATTGACCGAAAACGAGGATGCGCACACGGTCGCCCATTGCGTCGTCGCCGAAAACAGTCCGGAATGCGTCGCTGACCTGCACGGTTTTCAGCGCCTGCCAGCGGTGAAAGTCACCCGTTGGCGGGCATTGGCCGTCATAGTTGAGAATCTTTCCGTCCGCGTCGCCGCGCTCCACGGCGGCTTTGCAAAGCGCCGCTGCCTGACCGGGCCAGTAGTTCCATATCTCGTTGGAGAACTCGATCACGATACGGAGATTCGGATTGAGCGGCGGATAAACCGGGTTGGCGGTGGGGTTGGTGTAGGGATTTTTGCCGTCAGTTCCGTAGCGGATTGCCTGTGCGAGTTTATTTAAATAGTCCGGGTCTGGATTGTGACCGTTGACGCAAAGATAGAGGTCGCGACCGAGTTCGTTGGCATACAGGATGTAGTCTTCAAGGTTGCCATAACCTGTGCCGCCGCCGGATTCTTTAAGCTGTTCTGCGCGCAACGCATCGGCGGCAAAGTGATCGTATTCGCCGGGCCGGGTGCGGTCTTCCCACCGGTTTTCGCCGAGACCACAATAGAAACGGAGGTTTGTGTAATTTGATATCCAGTCTTTCTGGGTACGGTTGACCACTTCGCCCGGCAGGTGCGGTTCGCCGGAACCCGGTGTGATCGGTTTCATGAGACGAATGTTGCGCACTCCGGTTCCGACGGCAGCTTTGTCGTCGCGTTGAGTGTGGGTGAAGTCCCAGCGATCCGGTCGGTCGTCTGCCGGATTAATGAGCTCGACAAGCGCGGTGGTCAGATTGCTGGCCGGATCGTAGCCGGTACCGGAAGGTAGCACCTTATCGAGTTTTTCTCCGTTGACGATGAAGCGGGCTTTACCGCTCGTAACGGTTGCCTTGCCGTTAAATAAAAAGAGGTGGCGTCCGGCAGAGATTTTAAAGTAGGGCATTGTCCAGTCGCCGTTATACCAGCCATCGGGGCCCCAGTTTTCCAGCGGGTATTTTCCGGCCGCAATTTCCTTATTGGCTTTTGCGCCCCACGGACTAAAACAGCGGAACACATCCGCGTTGATTGTTTTTTCATAGGAGGTGCCGCCGAGCGCATTCATACTGGCGCAGTCGAGCAGCTCGTCCGGCGTGCTGGGACTCGACCAGCGGAGTTCAAGCTTGGCCGCACCGGTAATGTCGCGATATTCAACCAGCGTGTCGTAGCTAGTGTTTTCCTTCATCTTGTATGTCGCGGAGGCTTTGCCGGATTTGTCCCACGAATCGATGAGTACGGTCCACTTCGTTTCTCCGGTCGGGCGGATTGACCAGCGCAGACCTTCATCCCATTCCGCGCTGAGGGTATAGGTTTCCGAAAAGCGCGGCATGATGCGGCCCGTCCAGCGGACTGAAAACTGATCGACCGGAAAGTTTTTCATACCGGGTGAGGTTGATCCTGCCACCGGCAGAACTTCGCCCCAGTCGAAGCGAACCCGGATGTCTTTCCGGGTGAAGGCCGGTTTGCCGGAAAGGTCAGGATTGGCGAAATATTCGGCATTCAATCCTGCATCAAGAATTC
The DNA here is from genome assembly GCA_013141415.1 of Kiritimatiellaceae bacterium. NCBI lineage: Bacteria > Pseudomonadati > Kiritimatiellota > Kiritimatiellia > Kiritimatiellales > Kiritimatiellaceae > Kiritimatiellaceae bacterium. The sequence goes on along the minus strand of JABFQY010000003.1, from coordinate 236,477 downwards.
CTCCGCCGAGCGGCGGACGGGTGTCTGGTGCGGCACGAAGTGTGGCGGTCAGTGTCAGCAGGGCGATGATCAGAACGATGTATTGCAACATGGCAGATTCCTTTCGTGACCGATTTTAGAGCGCGCAAAGATAGCCGACGGGAAATCGTTTCACCAGTTCAAACAATAGGAATATCTGTTTGATTATATTGAGGAATTATAGAACTCATAAGCGGGTGCGAGTTTGGTGATTTTGGAAACAGAAGGATTCGATTGATGAAAAACATACTGGTTCTGGATAATGAATTTTTGAAACTGACAGTTCATGCAGATTGTTCCGGCGAAATCCTGAATAAGAAAACGGGACAGTTATGGAAAATGGGGCCAGTGGCCTGGCAGGATACGAGTGAGATTAATGAGGATGTCGTCTGGACTCGTAATCCGCGGTTCTGGTGCGACTATTTTATCGGACGTTTTCAGGCAAAACGCGACGGCGACGATCTGATTGTCGGCGTTTTTGGCCCGCCGTGGACCGAGCTTCGCGGAACCTTCCGCGCCCGCTGGCGGCTCGACGGGGAAGATATCAAACTTCAGATCACCGACATCGACGAAGCACTTCCCAGTCTCAACTTTCCGCCGCCGATTGTGTCGGCCAGTCTGGTGATTCCGGATGGCGTCGGCAAATGGATCCGCAAAGGCAGTCCGGGAATGGAATGCCGGTTCATGGCGCAGAATAATGGCCTGAATATGCGCTGGTTCGGCGGTCTGGCGGACGATGAGAAGCAGGGCTGGCAGGTTATCTTTGATGAAAACTATGAACACATCGGGTGCTATCAGAACAGCCTGCTTATCATGCCTACCTTTCTGAAATCAAAAGGGCATTGGTTGCCGAGCCGTTCCGTGCGCTACTGCTTCACCAATGGCGGCTATGTCGGACTGGCCAAGCGGTTTCGCCAGTACGCCCGGGAACGGAAAATTTTCCGGACTTTGGAAGAAAAGATCAGAGAGAATCCCGATTTGAAACGGATGCTCGGCGGGCGGATCGTTTCGTTTTTTCAATCCTGCACGGATCACGCGACCAATGCCGAAAACTTTTATCAGACTCCGGCGAACGCCGGAGACCGGCTCAAAGTCAACATGACGCACGCCGACGCAAAAAAAATTGTGGAACAGGCGAAAGCGTGGGGAATGAAAAAAGGCCTCTTCAATCTGCGCGGAACGTTCGCTGGCGGATACGATGAACGCCACCCCGACATTTGGCCGCCCGAACCGGCGCTGGGCACGATGGATGAGTTGAAGGGACTCATGAATCAGGAAGGGCCGTATCTCGCGGCGCTACATGACAACTATCAGGACATTTATAAGCAGAGTCCTTCTTTTCCGGACGGCGTCATCCGGACAAGAGCCGGGCACCTGATGTGGGGCGGCCACTGGCATGGTGGACTGACCTTTATCATCTGTTCCAAAGAACAGGAGCGCTATGCCCGCCGCAACTGGGAGCATCTCAAGACTCTGAATCCCAAAGCTCATTTTATCGACACGGTTTCGTGTGTCCGTTTCTACGAGTGCTACGATCCGGATCATCCTCTGACCATGGATGAATGCCGTGAGTCGAAGATGGCCATGATGAAATTTTTCAAAGACCAAGGCGTTGTGCTCGGCAGCGAAGAAGCGGGCGACTTCGGAATGTACCATATTGACTGGCTCGAAAACCGGCACACGCATGTGCCGCACCAGTCCATCCCGCTCTGGCCGCTGGTTTTCCATGATGCCGCCTTCTATGCACGCTACGGCACCGGCGGAACCGGCGGCGGCGAACCAGTCAGCCAGCTGGAAAACTGGCTGTGGGGTTATATGAACTATTGGCCTGCCCACGATCTGGCTTCATGGCCTGCCAAGGAAAAAGCATTTAAAGCGTCACTGGCGCTGGACGACTTCCACGCTCGGATCGGTATGGACGAAATGACCAACCACCGGTATTTGCAGGACGGTTTGGTGGAGCAGACGGAATTTTCTTCCGGCGTAAGCGTTATCGCTAACTTTTCCAATGAAACGCGGACGGTTGACGGGAAAGAAATTCCGGCGCGCGGCCACTTGGTTTTGGGATAACCCATCCGGTTTCTGCTGTTCTTTAAACCCGGCAGGACGGAGTTGTTTTTCCGGCCATTGGAAACTTTGCTTTCCGCTTATGTCTGCGTATGATGCGGCGCATCCATGAAACAGTCCTTTTCTTTATTTCTGGCGTTTAAGTACCTGAAGCCCAAGCGGTCGTTCCTTTCGGTCGTTACATTGCTTTCGCTTCTCGGCGTAACTCTCGGCGTAGCCGTGCTCATCGTGGTTCTGTCCGTGATGACCGGGTTCGACGAAACGTGGCGCGAACGGATTCTCAGTTTCAACGCACACGTCAAAGTTTCCGAATACGGCGGCGTCGTGCGTCAGCCGGAAAAAGTTTTGGCGGCGCTGAAAAAAGTAAAAGGAATTACCGGTGCGGCGCCGAATCTGGAAGGGATGGTTTTTGTTCAGGTCGGCAATAATGCCCAGCCGGCTCAACTGCGCGGAATTGATCCGGAGCTGGAGAGAACCGTCAGTCAGGTTCCGAATCACATGGTTGAGGGACAGTTTTCTGTCGGTTACGGACAGATCGTTGTCGGACGCGATCTGGCACTGCGCTGCGGTCTACGGCTGGGCGATAAACTGCTGGTCTATTCGCCGCAGAATTTTGTTTCGCGGGACGAATTGCGCCTGCCGGAAGAACTGACCGTCAGCGGGATTTTTGAAGTCGGCATGTATGAAATTGATGCAGGCTATGTACTCACTTCGCTTCAGACCGCTCGCTCCATTTATAACGTAGAGCAGGGCGTTCACAATGTTCAGGTGATGACTGCCGACCCGATGTCGGCACCATATGTCGCCCGCGACATTCACACCGCGCTGGGCCGGTTTTTTGAAGCGCAAACGTGGATCGATCTGAACCGCCAGCTTTTTACCGCGCTTCAAACCGAAAAGAACATGATGTTTTTTCTGCTGATTTTCATCACCATCGTCGCGGCCTTCGGAATCACCAATACGCTGATTACTCTCACGGTGCAGAAGACGCACGAAATCGGTTTGCTGAAAGCCATCGGATTTCCTAACCGGCGGATCGTCGCCATCTTCCTCTGGATCGGCATGGTGCAGGGCGTCATCGGCACCGGAATGGGATTGGGACTCGGACTGCTGGCACTGAAATACCGCAACGAACTGCTCAACTTCATCTCGGCGCAGTTTCGCGTGGATCTGCTCCCGAAAGAGCTTTACCAGCTCAGTCAGATTCCGTCGCATACCACCACAAACGATGTCGTCACCGTCTGCGCTACCGTTCTGGTCATCTGCACGCTGGCCGGCCTCGTTCCCGCCTGGCGCGCCTCGCGTCTCGAACCGGTAGAAGCTTTGAGGAACGAATGATTTTAAACAAAAATCGACTGGTAAAAGCGGTCGATTGACTGGTAAAAACGGTCGCTATGAGTTTACTGTCTGACATTTTATCGTCCCGAACCAGAGCCGGAATTTTTTCGGCCTTGTTTGGATTGGGTGCGCAGGATCTCCATGCTCGGGAAATTGCACGCCAAACCGGGGTTACGCTGGCCACCGTGCAACAGGAATTGAAGAAGCTGGTTGAGATGGATCTGGTGACCCGGCGCAAAGATGGAAACCGGGTTTATTTTCAAGCCAACATCCGACATCCGTTGTTTACCGACATTCAAAATCTCACAGTTAAAACATCCGGTGTTGTGCCTCTGCTCCGTGAGGCGCTTGAGCCGGTTTCCGATGAAATATCTTCGGCATTTATTTTCGGCTCAATGGCTCGGTCTGCAGAACAGGCGCACAGCGATGTAGATATCATGATCATCGGCAATGCGGGTCTGCGGCAAATCAGTGCACTCATTGCGCCGGTCTGCCAGAAGCTGGATCGCGAAATCAACCCGCACACCATGACGGCGGGCACCTTTTCAGCGCGTATGAAAGAGGGAGATGTCTTCCTTGCAAATGTGGTGCAGTCAGAAAAACTCTTTTTAATCGGGGGCGCGGATGAGCTTGGCGCAATGGTATAAAAACGGTTGGCTTAAACCTCACCAATCGACTGCGCGAGAGATCGCGGATCTGCTTGAAATTGCCCGCCGGGATATTTCCGATTCTTCGGCGGGGAATCTTTCGGCTGACTGGTGCTTTGGAATCGCGTATAACGCAGCACTTAAGCTCTGCGCGGTGCTGTTGCGTGCGGACGGTTTTGAGGCAGAAAAGAACCTGAATCATTACCGGACGATTCAGGCGATGGGAGTCATTCTGCCCGGTCGGAAAGAGGATGTCGGCTATCTTGATGCATGTCGCGCAAAACGGAATGTCGCTGAATATGACCGTGCCGGAACAGTTTCGTATGAAGAGGCGCAGGAATTAGTTTCGTTTGTCCGGGAATTTGAGCCGGAGGTCGTCGCTTGGCTGAAGAAAAATCATCCGGAGCTGGTTTAAACGCTGTGCTGAGTGTCTTGAACCTGTGGAGGCTTTACGCAATGAGTAAAACAATTTTGAGAGCGGAAGAGGTGCATAAGACCTACCACATCGGCAAGCGCGCGGTGGAGGTTTTGCACGGCGTGTCGCTGACAATTAAACGCGGCGAGACGCTTTCCATTATGGGGGCCAGCGGCGCGGGTAAAAGCACGCTGATGCACATTCTCGGCGGGCTGGATCGTCCGGATGCCGGCGACATCTTTTTTGAAGAGACGAGTCTGGTTAAAATGAATCCGGCGAAACGGGCCGCGTTCCGCGCGAAGCGCTGCGGCTTTATTTTTCAGAGCTACCATTTGCTGCCGGAACTGGATGTCCGCCAGAATGTGATTCTGCCGTCCATGGCGGTGGCAGGCTCCGGGCGTGACGTGAAAGCCCGTGCGGAAGAGCTTCTCGAAAAAGTCGGGCTGTCCGGACGGATGGATCACCGCCCGATGGAGCTGTCCGGCGGCGAGCAGCAGCGGGTGGCGATTGCCCGGGCGCTGATGAACGATCCGGACCTGATTCTGGCGGATGAGCCGACCGGTAATTTGGATTCGCATACCGGTGAAAATATATTGAACAATCTCTTTGATTTAGCGCAATCTGCAAACCGCACGCTGATCATTGTGACGCACAACGAAGCCGTTGCGAGCCGCTGTCAGCGTGAATTGATTTTGAAAGACGGAAAACTGGAAGAGTAGGGGCGATTATGAAAATTTATTTGAACGGCAAGCTGGTTGATGAAAAGGATGCGGTGGTTTCGGTTTTTGATCATGGTCTGCTCTATGGTGACGGTATTTTTGAAGGAACCCGTGTTTACGACGGGAATATCGCTTTTCTCAGTGAGCACATGGATCGTCTGCTCGACTCCGCCAAAGTGATCGCGCTCGACATCGGAATGAGCAAAGACGAACTGATTGCCGCAACGGTCGAAACCTGCAAAGCCAACGGTATTCAGAACGGCTATCTGCGCCACGTCGTTACGCGCGGCGTCGGCTCGCTGGGTCTGAATCCTTACCAGTGCAAAAAGGCGCAGGTCATCATTATTGCGGCGGACATTCAGCTCTATCCGGCTGAACTCTACGAAAAGGGCATGCGCATCATCACCGCCGGCACCATCCGCAACATGGCCGAGGCGGTTAATCCGCGCGTCAAGAGCCTGAACTATCTCAACAATATCATGGCCAAGATCGAAGCGATCAACGCCGGCGTCATGGAGTGTCTCATGCTCAACTCGCAGGGTTTTATCGCCGAAGCCTCTGGGGACAATGTGTTCGTCATCAAGGGGAACAAGCTGATGACTCCGCCCACCTGGTGCGGCGGGCTGGAAGGCATCACCCGCGATAAGGTCATGCTTCTGGCCCGCGAAGTGGGCATGGAAGTTTCCGAAACCGTGTTGACCCGTTACGAACTCTGGACGGCCGATGAAGTGTTTCTGACCGGAACCGCGGCGGAAGTCATCGCGGTTGTTGATCTCGATAAACGTTCGATCGGCACCGGCAAACCCGGCCCTGTCACGAAAAAACTTGCTCTGGCCTACCGGAAACTCGCCGGCAAAGACGGCGTCAAAGTCCAATAGGAAAACAGTCCATGAAGTGTGATCTCTGCGATAAAGAAGCGGTCGTGCATATGACGCAGGTGGTCAACGGTGAGATGAAAGAAGTTCATCTCTGCGAAGAACACGCCATCGCGCAAGGCATCGATCTGAACAGCCCGATTTCCATTACCGATATTCTGATGGGCCTGAGCGGGCCGCAGAAAAATATCGCCCATGAACTCAGTCTGGCCTGTCCGCGTTGCGGTATGGCCCGCGAGGAATTCCGTAAAACCGGACGGCTCGGCTGTCCGGACTGCTACAAAACGTTTATGGCCGAGCTGACCATGGCGATCAAAGCCATGCACCACAGCGGACAGCATCTCGGAAAAATTCCGGCGCGCGAAGGAGTGCAGACGAAGGTGAAATCAAAAATCGCACGCCTTCAGCAGGATTTGGAAGCGGCGATTGCCCGCGAGGATTTTGAAAAGGCGGCCAAATTGCGCGACCAGATCAAAAAACACCGCGAAGAAAATACGCCGGACGACGGGAGTAAGAAATGACTCTCGACGGACTGTTACAGCGCCACGGTGGCTGGCTCGAATCAGGCCCGGATGAAGGGCCGGTCATCAGCAGTCGCGTTCGGCTTGCGCGCAACCTGCGCGATACCACGTTCCCCGGCTGGGCTTCCAAAGAAGTCCGTAACCGTGTCTGGAACGAAGTCGTACTGGCGTTCGACGGAGTTCCGGATAACGGCAGTTTTTTGCGCTGGCGCATGGATGAACTGTCAACTCTGGATCGCGACCTCCTTTTTGAACGCCACCTGATCAGCCGTGAACTGGCCGAGCGTCAGACCGGCAGCGGCGTGTTTGTTAACGAAGACGAATGCCGCGCCGTGATGGTGAATGAAGAGGATCATATCCGCCTTCAGTCTCTTCAGCCGGGAATGAACCTGCAGAAGGCGTGGGAGATTGCCGACGAACTCGACAACGCGCTGGAACAGGGGCTTTCGTACGCTTTCTCCAGCAAGCTCGGTTACCTGACGGCCTGTCCGTCGAACGTCGGCACCGGTTTGCGTGCCAGCGTGATGCTCCATCTGCCCGGACTGGTGCTGACCGAAGAAATCAAACCGGTGATCAATGCGGTTTCAAAAATCGGTCTCGCCGTACGCGGACTTTGGGGCGAAGGCTCCGAGGCGTCGGGTCACATGTTTCAGATTTCAAACCAGATCACGCTCGGAAAACCGGAGCTGGAAATCATTACGAACCTCGAACAGATCGTCCTTGAAGTGATTGAGCACGAAAAAAATGCCCGCCTGCGGCTGATGAGTAAACAGGAAATCCGCGTACACGACCACGTCGGTCGCGCCTACGGCATTCTGGCCAACGCCGCGCTGATGGCCACCGGCGAAGCGCTGGATCTTCTTTCCGCGTTGCGAATGGGCGTTGATCTGGGACTTACGCCGAATATGGTGCGGCGCGATATTGACCGGCTCTTTATCCGGATTCAACCGGCACACCTTCAGAAAGAGGCCGGCGTGGTGCTGAGTCCGGAAGAGCGCGATATCAAACGTGCGCAGCTTGTCCGGAAATTTCTGGAGGGGAAATGAGCGAAGACACCACACCGGTAGATCACAGTGCGCTGATGGAAGAGCTGGAACAGTTCCGCAAGGAAAAGGAACGCATCCGGCTCTTGGTCGGGCAGATCGGCGGCGTGGAGTCCCAGCGGCGCGACTACCTCATCAATATCGGTTTTGTCATCGTGATGGTTCTGCTGTTTGCCTTTGATCTCGTGCGGCATGTTTTTCATATACAGATTCCGCTGCCGCCGATGTTTTCGCTGGAACTATCGGTACTGCTGGTTTCCGTAAAAATTATTTGGATGATTCATAAAGGAGCCAAAGTGGAGCACTTTCAGTTCTGGGTGCTCAACTCGATCGAATTCCGTCTCAACGATCTCTCTAAGCACATCCGTAAGATTGATGAAAAACTTTCCGCCAAATAGTATTCTTGGATCCTATGAAAAAAACACGCGTTGACCGGAAATTCGCCACCCTGAAAAAGCAGGGCAAAAAAGGATTCATCGCTTATATCGGTGCGGGCGATCCGTCGCTGGCCGATACGGTGGATATCGTACTGCGTCTCGAAGACGCCGGAGTTGATCTGGTTGAGCTGGGACTGCCGTTTTCCGATCCGCTGGCCGACGGTCGCGTCAATCAGGATTCCGCCACCCGCGCGCTGGCCGCCGGAGCGACGTTCGACGGCGTGATGAATTGCGTCGCCGAAATCCGCAAGTGCTCACAGGTTCCGCTGATTTTCTACGCCTACCTCAACACACTTTATGCCCGTGGTTTTGAAAAAGCGATGAACGATGCCGCCGCCGCTGGCATTGACGGATTTCTGATTCTCGACATGCCGCGCGAAGAATCCGGGCCGTACCGTAAATTTATTTCCGCCGCTAATCTGAATGCCATTTCGCTGATTACGCCGACGACGCCGGAAGAGCGGATCAAGCAGATTGTCAAAGACGCCAACGGCTTCGTCTATTGTGTTTCCCGCGAAGGCGTCACCGGCGTGCGCGATTCCATCGCCGAAGGTGCGCGCGGACTCGTTGCAAAAATTCAGGCACACACAAAACTTCCTGTCGCACTTGGCTTCGGAATCGGTACGCCGCAACAGGCCGCCGAAGCGGCGTCGTTTGCCGACGCTGTCGTCGTCGGCAGCGCCATCGTCAATAAATTCCACAACAACCCGCACACACCGGAAGGGCGTGCCGATGCGGCAAAGTTCGTCGCCGAAATGGTTCGAGCCGTTAAGAGTGTTTAATTTGTGAATAAAAAACCGGTAAATCCAAAGGCGAGCGCTGAAGCCTGTGCGCTTCTTGAATACTTTTATTCCATCAAAGGAAAGCAGACGCTTTCGGCACAGCACGACTTTCTCGCCAGCGGCACCAAATATTGCGACCGAATCAAAGAGTTGACCGGACACAAGCCAGCGATATGGGGAAGTGATCTGGGATTCTGCTTTAAAGGTGCAAACCCTGAGCCGAATAAACACTGCGGCCCGATGAATCTGATTGATCCGGGACTGGCCGTCACGGCCAGCGATCTGCAATTCGCCGCCCGCGACATGAGCGCGGAATTTCCTGACGGCTTTCCGGAAAAAACGCCGGACGAAATGATTGTTGCCGGTGTGACGCCTCCGGTCATGCGGCAGGCATTAGTGGAGCGGATTAAAAAACAGCACGCCAAAGGGCATATCATCACGCTGATGTGGCATGCACTGGCTCCCGGCAATAACGACTGTGGCCCGTATGAACAGCTTTGGATGCACGGCGGTCTGCCGAAAGATCAGTGGGAGGAATTAATTACTCCTGGCACCGAACTGCACATGAAATGGCAGGCGGAAGTGGACGCTATTGCGGTTTACCTGAAACAGTTGTGCGATGCCGGAATTCCGGTGCTTTGGCGTCCGTATCACGAAATGAACGGCGTCTGGTTCTGGTGGTGCAATCAGCCCGGCCCGCGCGGTTATCAGCAACTCTGGATTCAGCTCTATGAACGGCTGACGATGCACCACAAGCTGAACAATCTGCTGTGGGTCTGGAATGCGCATGCTCCACGTGATCGGAAAAACGACGAAGCCTATCCGTATCCGGATTTTTATCCAGGTGCAAAGTATGTGGATATTCTGGCGACCGACATCTACCGCCGCGACTATCAGCAGTCGCATTACGCCGATCTGGTTGCGCTGGCCGACGGAAAACCCGTCGCGCTGGCGGAAGTCGGCGAACTTCCTCCGGACGAAGCGCTCGACCGTCAGCCGTGGGCCTGGGTCATGCCGTGGGGACATCTTGGATTTCTGTTTAACACCCAAGCCGAAATCAAAGCCTTCTATCGGCGTACCGATGTTCGCTCGCTGGATTAATCGTCCTTTGTAGCGTTTTAAACTTACTGCGGACGCGGTGAAGCATTAGAGATGCAGAATCAGTCATGAATATCGGGAATGAAAGAAAGCTGGCTGCGCGGGCCAAGGAATTGGGCGAAAGTGCCAGCCCGTCTTCATTTGCTGAACTGGCTGAATTGACGCGCTCCGAATCGCCGCTGGTTCGGCGACTGGCCGCTTCCGCACTCGGCAAGCTGGCGGGGATTGTTGCGCCGGAACCTGCTGTGAAGACGCTCCAGCCGTTGCTTGCGGATGCTCACCCGCAGGTTCGGCAATATTCTGCCAAGGCGCTCGGTGCTTTCGGAGTACACGCCAAAGACGTTCTGCCGGATTTGCGCGATCTCTACAAAAGCCCGGTGGAGAAAGACTACGTCAAGCGCAGTGTGCTGGCCGCCGGAAAAACCATCCGTGAAGCGGTGCGGATCGCTGAAGAACAGACTGTTCATCACTGCCGCCGTTGCGGCGTAAAGCTGGCTTCGGACGAATATGCCCGTTCGCAAAAGGCTTTTCAGCGTCCGTTCTGCGACCACTGCTTCGACGAGGTATTTCTCGACCGGCGTAACTTTGAAACCAAGGTGGAATTACAGAAAACCATTCGCGCCAAAGACGGAACCGTTGTGCAGTCCGACGGCGAGCGGCTGATCTGCGAGGTGCTGGCGGCGGAGAGAGTCCAATACCGCTACGACGAACGGTTCCGCATCCTCAGCGGCCACGCCATCCGGCCCGACTTTTACCTGCCGGAGTTTGATGTCTATGTCGAATACTGGGGCATGGACACCGCCGACTATAAAATCGGCATGCTCAAAAAACAGCAACTCTACCAGCAGCAGGGCAAAAAACTCATCTCGCTTTATCCGGACGACAAACCGCGCCTGCGCGAAGTCCTGCTCGCCAAGTTGGATAAACTTAAATAAACCGACGCTGTGAAGCATCGGTGACGCGAAATCAGTCGTTAATAATGCCGCGCCCGCGCTTCTAATCCTTGGAATAACGCGGCAGAAGTCTTGTTGAAAGGCGGGAATTTGTTTAGTTTGCTCCGCATCTAACCGGAGACCGCATGAAACGAAATCTGATCCTACTGACCGTTCTTCTCGCCGCACTTTCCTCCTTCTCTGCGGAGTACTTTGTGGATGCGACGCGTCCCGATGATACCGGTGCTGCCACCAGCTGGGCGACGGCGAAGAAAACCATTCAAGCTGCAGTCAACTTGACTGTGAATGGCGACACCGTTTGGGTCACCAACGGAACCTATGTTTTGTCTGCTGAAATTTCCGTCACCAACGCCATCACCATCCGCAGCGTCAATGGCCCAGAGGCGACCATTGTTGATGGGAACGGTGTATTCGGCTGTTTCAGTCTGAATGACAGCGCCTGTACGGTCAGCGGGTTCACAATTGAAAATGGTCAGCAGGGAGTACGTTGTGCGGATACAACTCCAGTAGTGGTTAACTGCGTTATAGCCACAAATCGGGCTGATTTTGCCAGCGGTGGAGGAATGTTTCGCGGAACAGCGCAGAACTGTATTTTTCGCGGGAATGAAGCAAGTGACGGCGGTGGGATGGCTGAAGGGAAATCGTACAATTGTACTTTTATTGGCAATGTGGCAAATCCCTTCGGAGGTGCGATTGGGGCTAACGGGTATGGCGGCGGACAATATGGCGGAGAGACGTATAATTGTTTATTTATAGATAATACTGCAGGTATGCTGGGATGTACAATCGCCTTCGGGACGGCCTATAACTGCACATTTATCAGCACATCCTGTGTCGATGTATATAGAAGTGTGGTCTATAACTCTGTTTTTTCACCCGAGAAGAGTGCTAATGCTGGATCAGAATTTTACAGTTCTTGTGCCTCCGATCTGATCAATGGAGTCAATGGAAACATCACGAGCACGCCGCTGTTTGTGGATGAGGCGAATGGGGATTTTCGGTTGCAGTCTAACTCGCCTTGCATTAACTGGGGGAATAATTCGGTCGTGTCGAACGCGACCGACTTGGCCGGCAATCCTCGTATCGTCGAAGGCACGGTCGATATGGGTGCGTATGAATACCAGGAAATCGTTGGTTTGGCCGACAGCGATGTTGACGGAATTAACGATGACTGGGAGCGTCAGCAAGGAGGAAATCAAAACCCCGGTGCGACTTGCTCAAACGGTGTGAACTCAATTCTGCAAGCTTACATCGCCGGACTCGATCCAAAGAATCCGCAGAGCAGATTCCAGATGGTCGCCGATAAATCTCCGGCTTCTGATAATATTCTTCGGTGGAACGCGACCTCCGGGCGCGTTTATTCCGTCTATTTTTCCACCAATCTGCTGAACGGCTTCCAGCCTTTGGAAACGAATATTCCGTGGACGGCGGGCGCTTTCACCGATACCGTTCACAAAGTTGACGGACAGGGATTCTACAAAATCGGCGTGGAATTGAAGTAGGAGTTATTTATGTCAGGACGATATGCAGTGATTATGGCGGGCGGGAAGGGCGAACGGTTTTGGCCGATGAGTACGTCGAAGCATCCGAAGCAGTTGCTGGCGCTGGCGGGCGATAAGGCTTTGATTGCACAGGCGGTGGAGCGGCTCGACGGTTTGATTCCGCCGGAAAATGTTTTTGTGGTGACGAATGCCGATCTGGTTGAAGCGACGCGCAAGGCCGCGCCGATGCTGCCGCCGGAAAATATTGTCGGCGAGCCGGTCGGTCGAGATACGGCGGCGGCGGTGGCTTGCGGCGGCGCGCTGGTCGGTGCGCGTGATCCGAAGGCTGTTTTCGCAGTGCTGACGGCTGATCAGGTGATGGGCGACCTCGATATTTTCAAGGCGACGCTGCGCGGCGGTATGGATTTGGCGGAGAAGAATGAAATTCTGGTGACGATCGGAATTCAGCCGACGTTTCCTAGCACCGGTTTTGGCTACATTGAGTCCGGCGCGGATTTTTCAAAGGCCGAAGGAGTGCAGTTTAAGAAGGCGGTACGGTTTGTCGAAAAACCGGCGTTGCCGAAGGCTCAGGAATATCTGGCAGGCGGAAAGTTTTTCTGGAACTCCGGTATGTTTATCTGGTCGGTTCCGACGCTTGGAAAAGCGTTCGCGGCGCACTGTCCGGAGATGAAGAAACTGATGGATGAGCTGACGGCGTATGCGAAACGCGGCGAAATTGTCCGCGGTTTGGAAAAAATCTATCCAACCCTTGGGAAAATCTCAGTGGATTATGCACTGATGGAGAAGGCGGATAATATCGTTATGGCCTGCGGCACGTTTATGTGGGATGATATTGGCACGTGGACTGCTTTGGAAAATCATTACCCGCAGGACATGGACGGCAATACGCTGATCGGATGTTGCAAGCAGGTTGATGCAAAAAACAACATCGTTTTTTCGAAGGATCGGCTGACGGCGGTGATCGGAGCGGAGAATCTGATTGTTGTGCAGGCTGAAGGTGTAACGCTGGTTTGTCCGAAGGATCGGGCACAGGACATTAAACGGATGGTGACGGCACTTCGTGAGACGGGATCTTTTGATTATCTGCTCTAACCGGGAGGAAATCATGGATGCATGGCTGGACGGAACGTATCAGTTGCTTCTGCATTTTTTCAGCAGGGAGACGCCGAATGAAACCTATCTGCTGATTGCGCTTTGCGTGCTGCTTGGCGCACTGGCGTTAAGCCACATCAGCACCAAGCTCGGCGCGATAGGCGCTTTCTACACCACGGCCATTCTGCTGACTCCGCTCGGTCTGGTGTTGCTTGTTGCGGCGATGGCTGCTCCGCTGGTTTTTGGTCTGGATGCCTGCTGGATGCCGTTGGCGGCGGCTGGTCTAGCGCTTCTGGTTGTGATTGTTCCGCTGACGGTACTGTTTCAGAAAGGCGGATATGTTACTGCGCTGATTGCGTGGACGGTGACAGCTCTTGTGGTTGGTGCCGTGCTAACCGTGGAGCCTATGGTGCGGGACGGACTTAAGCACTATGCCGAGAGAGGCGCTACGTTTGAAAAGCACCGCATCGAAACAGAGAAGTTTAAATAATGGGACGAGTCCTCGGCATTGATCACGGCGACGTGCGTATCGGTATTGCGTTAAGCGATCCGACGGAATTTCTGGCGTCGCCGCTCTGCGTGATCGACAGTACGAATGCTGGGATCGATCAAATCGTCGCGCTGATTGCCGAGCATCAGGTAGAAAAAATCGTCGTCGGACTACCGCGCAATATGGATGGTTCGTATGGTTCGGCAACGGAAAAAGTCCGGAGGTTTATTGAAAAGCTGAAAACCAGAACTGCTGTTCCCTTGTTCGAATGGGATGAACGGATGAGCACGGTGAGTGCGCACAATGCACTGCGCGAGGCGGGTCTCGACGGAAAGCAGCGCAAGGGCGTGGTGGACAAAGTGGCCGCGCAGATCATCCTGCAGAATTATCTCGATGCACAGGCGTAAACGGGGTTGACATTCAAAGGGGTTACAGTAACTATTTCGGCCATTCCGGTGCTTCTCTTCATTTCCCAGATTTTTACCGAATGGTTTCAATCAGCCGGATTCCGGTCTATCCCTCATAATTTATGAATTCACCGCAAGCGATTATTTTAGGCATTACCGGCGGTATTGCCTGCGGAAAAACAGAAACAGGACATATTTTATCCTCAGAAGGTTTTAAGGTGCTGGATAGCGATTTTCTGGCGCATGAACTGATGGGTAAAGGACGTCCGGTTTACACCGCAGTGGTTGAACAGTTCGGCGATGCGATTCTGGCAGAGGATGGGGAGATTGATCGGGCCAAACTCGGTGCGAAGGTTTTTCAGGATGTGCAGGCGCGGGAAGCTTTGAACCGGCTGGTACATCCGGCGGTGATTGCGGCGGCGCAGGAATGGATGAAGGATTGCCGTTCGGCTCAGGAAGATGCGGCGGTGCTGGTGCCGCTCCTGTTTGAAGCGGGCTGGACGAAAGGCTGGGACGCCGTGATTTGTGTGACGGCTCCGGAAGCGCAGGTTTTCCAAAGACTGGAAAAACGCGGGCTGTTGAAAGAAGAGGCGCGTAAACGGATTGCGGCGCAGATGTCGCAGACGGAAAAGGCGGACAGAGCGGATTTTGTAATAGAAAACAGCGAAGCGGTAGATGTGTTACGCGACCGGATCGTTGGCCTTGTTGAAAAGATCAGGCGTGAGAAGAGGAAAAGTTATGAGTGAAGAACAGGAAAATGTTGTGAAACCGGTAAGAGCTTCACGGGCTGCGAAGTCAGCAGCACCGAAACCGGAGGAAGCGCCTGTGGTCGTCGAACCGGCAACATCGGTTGACCGATCCGCACCGCAGTCAGAAATCGCGGATGATCGCGAACGGTCGGATCATGACGAGCCCCGGCATGAAGACCGCGGACAGCGGCAGGACAATCATGATTCCCGGCACGATGATCGCGGACAGCGTCAAGGCAACGGCCCTCGGCACGATGATCGTGGGCAGCGGCAAAACAACAATAATAATAACAACCGCCGGCAGAATAATAACCGCAACAACAACAACCCCCGCCATCACGGGCGGAATAATAATGACGGAAACGGAAACCGCGGCGGACATGATCATGGAAACGGCGACGAACCGGAACGCATATCCGATGCGCCAGCCAAAAAAATGCCGACGCTGAAACTCTTTGAACTGCAGGTAACGGAGATTCCGGAACTTAAGATTCTGGCAGAAAGTTATTCGATTGAAGATCCGGCCGGTCTGCGTAAACACGAACTGATTTTTGAAATTCTGAAAACCCAGATTCGCTGGGGCAACGAAGCGCTCTGCCGCGGTATTCTGGAAGTGCTGCCGGATAAGTTCGGCTTCCTGCGTTCATCGGAAAATAACTATCTGCCGAACCCGGAAGACATTTATGTTTCTCCTTCACAGATCCGTCGTTTTGGTTTGCGTACCGGAGACCTGATTGAGGGGCCGATCCGTTCTCCGCGCCCGAAGGAACGTTTCTTTGCGCTGCTGTCGGTGGATAAGGTCAATAACAACGCACCGGAGAAAAACCTCAACCGCATTCCGTTTGAAAACCTGACGCCGCTTTTTCCTGACGAACGTCTCGGACTGGAAACCACGGCCGATGAAATTTCGATGCGCGTGATGGATCTGGCGACACCGATTGGTAAAGGGCAGCGCGGATTAATTGTTGCGCCGCCGCGTACCGGTAAGACGGTTCTTTTGCAGAAAATCGCTAACAGCATTTCTCAGAACAGTCCGGACTCGAAGCTGATCATTCTGCTGATTGACGAACGTCCTGAAGAAGTGACGGATATGCAACGCACCACGAAAGCCGAAGTGCTTTCTTCGACCTTCGATGAACATCCGGAACGCCATGTGCAGGTTGCCGAGATTGTGATTGAAATGGCTAAACGCCGCGTTGAAAACGGCGAAGATGTCATCATCCTGCTCGACAGCATTACCCGTCTGGCCCGTGCTTATAACACGATTCAGCCGCACAGCGGAAAGATTCTTTCCGGCGGTGTGGATGCTAACGCGCTACACAAACCGAAACGTTTCTTCGGCGCGGCCCGCAATATTGAAGGCGGCGGAAGTCTGACGATTATTTCGACCGCGCTGGTTGATACCGGAAGCCGGATGGATGAGGTGATCTTTGAAGAATTCAAGGGCACCGGCAACATGGAGCTGGCGCTCGACCGCGATTTGGTCGGCAAGCGGATATTCCCGGCGATCAACATCGAGAAGAGCGGAACCCGCAAGGAAGAGCTGCTTCTCCATAAAGACGAGTTGGCCCGGATTTGGACGCTGCGCAAGGCGCTCAAGGACGTTCCGGCGGTCGAAGCGATGGAACTGCTGATCAATCGGCTGAAAAAGACCAAGAGCAACGCCGAATTCCTGATGGCGCTGCAGGGATAACTCCGCTGTTGTCGAAACTATGAGCCGCTCCGGAATTTCCGGGGCGGCTTTTTGCTTTTACCGGCTTTGGATCCCGGAAGGTTCGCCGTGTTTTGGGAGTGCTAAAAATCAGCCGTGCTGTATAAAATAAATGAAGAGTGTACGCAATATTTTGCGTAGCTGAGCGTTATAATTGAATCAATCACAGGGGTGTATATGAATCGAATGTGTAGGTTCGTTTTACTGGCAGCTGTTTTTTGGGTGGTATGCGGGTCTTTGGAACAGGCCGCCGCCCGTAACCGGATTGATGCTTTGGTTTCCGACCGGCAGACCGCAGCCGGGTTTTCGTTTTCGGAGCCCTGCGCGGACGCTGTTTTTGTCCGCCGCGTTTATCTGGATGTAATCGGAACCCTGCCGACGGCTGACGAGGTGCGCCGGTTTCTCTCCAGTCGCGATTCGGATAAGCGCGCCAAACTGATTGACGAGTTGCTTGATCGGCCCGAATTTGCCGAGTATTGGGCGCTGAAATGGTGCGATCTGTTAAGGGTCAAATCTGAATTTCCGAGCAATCTTTGGCCCAACGCGGTTCAGGCCTATCATTACTGGATACAGAATGCTCTCCGGCAGAATATGCCGTACGACCAATTTGCCCGCGCTCTGCTTACCGCGAGCGGAAGCAATTTCAGAGATCCTCCGGTCAATTTCTATCGCCCGTTTCAGGAACGCACCCCGCATAAAATTCTCGACACGACGGCGCTGATTTTTATGGGCGTCCGGCTGGAGCATTCCGGCTGGAGTGAAGATCAGATGCTCGGCATGGATGCCTTCTTTGCCAAAGTGGCCTACAAGAAAACCGATGAATGGAAGGAAGAGATTGTTTATTCCGATCCGGAAAAACAGCTGATTAATCCTGCAACGAAACAACCGGTGATGCCGACTCCGCTGGGCGGCGCACCTTTGAAGCTGGATAAATATGACGACCCGCGGGTCGCTTTTGCCAACTGGCTGACTGCGCCGGACAATCCGTGGTTTTCTAAAGCAATTGTTAACCGGATATGGTTCTGGCTGATGGGGCGGGGGATCATTCATGAAGCGGATGATATCTGTCAGGGCAATCCGGCATGGAGTCCGGAACTGCTGTCTTATCTTGAGAAGGAACTGGTCGAAAACAAATATGACCTGAAGCACATCTACCGGATTATCCTCAATTCATCCACCTACCAGATTTCATCGATTCCAACGTCTGAAAATCTGGCCGATGAAAAAGGATTTTCACATTACCGCGTGCGCCGTCTGGATGCCGAGGTGCTGATTGATGCGATTTGCCAGATCACCGGAACCGGTGAAGAGTATTCCAGTCCCATTCCGGAGCCGTTCACCTACATTCCTTCCAGCAAGCGGACGATTACGTTGTCGGACGGCAGTATTAAATCGTCGTTTCTCGAAATGTTCGGAAGGCCCGGACGGGATTCATCCCTTGAGTCGGATCGGAATAACAGCGTATCCGTATTCCAGACGCTGCACCTGCTGAACTCTTCGCATATTCAGAATAAAATTATGAAAGGCCCGCGGCTCCGTAAGCTGATGAACTCTGTTCCCGGGGACAAGGAACGGGTCGGTCTGCTTTACATGGAAATTCTGTCCCGGCCTCCGGCTCCGCAGGAACAGAAAATTGCCACAGATTATATTTCAACTTCAGGAAACGGTCCTGAAGCCGGGTTTTACGATTTGGCGTGGGCACTGATGAATACGAGTGAGTTTATTCTTAAACATTAATGAGGTGGCTATGAGCAATTCATTGATTGGACATCCTGTTACCCGTCGCCATGCAATTCAGCTTGGCCTGTTCGGCGCGGCCGGACTGATGCTTTCAGACTGGTTTGCCTTGAAGGCTGCCGGAGCGATTAATCCGTTGAAGGCGAGGGCCAAATCGGTGATTCAGGTTTGGCTGTGGGGCGGGCCGTCTCACCTTGATACGTTCGACCCGAAACCCGGTGCCGGGTATGACTACTATGGAAAATTCGACAAGCCGCTTGCCACCAATGTGGACGGTGTTCAGATCGGTCAGCTGATGCCCCAGCTGGCAAAAATGGCAGACAAATACGCTTTGCTGCGCGGCATGACGCACGGAAACAACGGACATGAAACAGCATCCTATATGATAATGACCGGTACCAAACCGGTTGACGGAGTAGTCAATCCGTCCGTGGGTTCCGTTGTTTCCTACAAGAAGGGCTACGGCGCGGGATACGAAGGACTGATTCCGCCCTACGTTGCTCTGACGAGACCGCAGGGCCGGTTTTCAGAGTCTGGTTTTCTTGGATCAAAATATCAGCCATTCGCAACCGGCGGCGATCCGGCGAAAACTCCTTTTGCTGTTGAGGGTGTCGTGGCGGCTGGAATCACTGAGGCCCGCCAGCAGGGTCGTCGTACGCTGCTGGGAGACCTTGATACGTTTGCCCGTGCCATGGAAGGCAGTCAGCTCATTGACCGGATGGATAAAAACAAACAGGACGCTTATTCGCTGATTCTGGGAAAAGCAAAAGAGACGTTTGATTTGTCCAAAGAACCGGACGAACTTCGTGCCGCTTACGGAAGGAACACGTTTGGCCAGTCGTGTTTGCAGGCGCGTAAACTGGTGGAGGCCGGGGTGCCGTTTGTCACCATTAATTTCAACGGATGGGATACGCACAAAAAGAATTTTGACGAACTGGGACGTATGGTTCCGATGCTGGATGGCGGACTTGCCATGCTTCTGAAGGATCTTTCGGATCGGGGATTGCTTGATACGACCATCGTCTGGTGCGGTGGAGAGTTCGGCCGTACGCCGAAAGTCGATTGGACGGCGCCATGGAATGGCGGGCGCGGACATTACGGAAAAGCATTTTCTCATCTCATAGCGGGCGGTGGATTCACCGGCGGACGGGTGGTTGGTGCGACCAATGCGCGCGGCGAAGAAGTGATTAATCGGCCGATTTATCCGTGGGATCTGGCGGCCAGCGTTTACGAGCTGATGGGGATTGACCCGAACAGTCCGTTGCCGACGCCGGACGGAAAGACGGCTTATTTTTCTCCACTGGCCGACGGCAGCAAGATTGAAAGCGGCGGACTTCTCAGGGAGATCATGGCATGAAAAAAATAACCTACTTTAGCCTGATTGTTTTTGCTTTATTCGCATCCGGTCTATCCGCTGCGGTGACCCCGCATGTCGGGTATGTTTATCCTGCCGGCGGAATGCCCGGCACGACGGTTAAGGTTATAATCGGCGGTCAGTACCTCAGAGATTTTGCCGGTTTAAATCTGTCCGGCCTTCCGGTCGAAGCCCGGTTGACTGACTACTTGCGCATCTATGATCAGAAAGAAGCCGGCGGGATAAAACGGCGGAAAGAGCTGATCGAAACCAAAATGGCGGAAGAGACGGATGAGGCCCGTAAACAGCAGATGCAGCGGCAAATTGATGCGGCTGAAGAGGAAATGGCGATGGTTACGGAGCTGCGCCGTCAGGATAAAATGAATCCCGAGCTGGCGGCCAAACGGCAGTTCAACCCGCAGATTTCAGAACGCGTTACACTCGAATTTACTTTGCCGGACAATGCTTCTTCAGGGGTGCACGAGCTGAGAGTGATTACAACCAACGGACTTTCCAACCCGTTGATGTTTGAGGTCGGACAGATGCCGGAAATCTCCGAAAAAGAGCCGAATGATAAGATGGTGAGTGCGGAAAAACTGCCGGGCTTTCCGATTCTGGTAAATGGACAGATCATGCCCGGAGACACGGACCGCTTCCGCTTTAGCGCAAAGCAGGGACAGACGCTGGTTTTCCGCGCCGCCGCCCGGGCTCTGGTTCCTTATCTGGCCGATGCGGTTCCCGGCTGGTTTCAGGCCGTGCTGACACTTTCCGACGCGCAGGGTAACGAGATCGCCTACGATGATGACTATCGCTTTGATCCCGATCCGGTGCTGATTTGTGCTATACCGAAAGACGGAGACTACGTTCTATCCATCCGCGACTCGATTTTCCGCGGACGGGAGGATTTCGTTTACCGGATATCGATCGGAGAAACTCCCTTTATTGACCGGATATTCCCGCTTGGCGCAACGGAGAACAGTCAGGTCGCCGTGTCCCTTTATGGCGTAAACCTGCCAGCGGAAAAGATGGTTCTGAAACCAAGCGGAGATGATCAGGGCGTCAAGTTGATCCATGTTGGAAAAGGGAAAATGGTTTCCAACAACCGGATATTCAGCGTGTCACCGTTGCCGGATCGTCTGGAAACAGAGCCGAACAATCAGTTTTCCGAAGCCGTCGCAGTAACGAACGATATCATCATTAACGGCACGGTCGGGAAGCCCGGCGATCAGGACTGGTTCCGGTTTCACGGACGTGAAGGAGAGAAGAAAACAATTGAAGTTTCCGCCCGTCGGCTGGGATCTCCGCTTGATGCCCGTTTAATTCTGCTTAACGAAAAGCAGGAGGTGCTGGCCATGAATGATGATGCGGAAGATAAAGGTGAAGGCCTTCTTACGCACCATGCCGACGCACGGATCGACACCAAGCTTCCCCAAACCGGAACCTATTTTGTTCGTCTTGACGATTTACAAGGCAAGGGTGGCGATGAATATGCCTATCGTTTGATGATTGGCAAAGAACAGCCGGACTTCCAGCTGCGAATCGTTCCGGCCAGTCTATGCGTTCCAAGGAACGGAGCGGCCATTGCAACCGTGCATGCCATCCGGTACGGCGGATTTGCCGGCGAGATCCGGCTTTCGGTTGTTGATGCGCCGCTCGGAATAGAAATCCAGCGGGCGGTAATTCCTGAAGGCGCGAACATAGCCCGGATTGTCATCGCGGCGAAATCGCGTTCCGAGGAGCAGTTGATGGCGCTCGAAATCGAAGGCATAGCCGATTGCGGCTCGCGGATCGTTCATCGCCGCGCCGTTCCAGCCGAAGACATGATGCAGGCGTTCCTTTACCGCCATTGGGTGCCGGCGCAGCAAATGCTGGTTCGAGTGAGCGAACCGGCTCCGGTGACGGTCAACCTGAGTGTGCCGAAGGAAGGTGTATTTTATGCCCGTCCCGGCAGTGAGTTCACAATTAACTCGTCGGTCAAATGGAGCGGTCAGAATGCCCAGAAAAGCATTAAGCTGATTCTGGCGGAACCTCCGGAATGGCTGACGCTGAAAACCGGCAATATTGGCGGACAAGGAGGAGGAATTACTTTCACCGTCAGTCCGAATGCCGAGCCGGGCGACAAGGCGACCGTGCTTCTGAATGGAAACATCCGGATAATCGCCAAGGATGTGAGTACTATTCCGTTTCTGAAATTTGCGAATTCAAAAACATTGGATTTCACCATTGATGCCGTTTCCATAGAAATCATTAACTGAAAGGACGCGTTTTGATTGCTCGAATCTCAAAAACCAGTTATGAAACCGACACCGCAACGCTCAGTCTTCTGTCGCATGCCGAGCATTGCGTCACGGTACAATCCGGGCAGAACATGAATGGACTTCTCCGTAAGACGGCGGACGGTCTCAGCGCATCCATCCTGAGTCAGTTTGTTTTTGCAGGAACGCAGCACTATCGGGAGTTTCTCGCCGAGACCGGCAGCGCCGACTGGCCGGTTGTCTGGCTGCAGGGCGATGCCTGCAAAGATGGCAATATTTACTCCATGCAGGCCGTCGCGATTTCCGGCATTAAACCTGAACCGGTCAAACTGAATGGCCGCGACATCGGTTTCACCTACGAAGATGAGCATGCCCGCTATTGCCGCCTGCGCGGAATTCTTCCGGCCAATCTGAAGGCTTCGCGAGCAGAGCAAACCCATTCGGCTTTTCAGATTATGGAAGCCGCGCTGGTCAAAAACGGTTTTCGTTTCACGGATACCGTTCGTACATGGATTTATCTCGATCAGCTCCTTGACTGGTACGGCGACTTCAACCGCGTCCGCACTGAATTTTTTACAGCGACCGATATTTTTAACCACATGGTTCCGGCCAGTACCGGTATCGGAGCCTGCAATCCGTTCGGTGCCGCCATCATGATGGACGTGCTCGCCGTTCAGCCCAAAACAGCGCAGGTGAAAATCCAGGCGGTCGATTCGCCGCTTCAGAATCCGGCTCTCGACTACAAGAGTTCCTTCAGCCGTGCCGTCGAACTGAAGTTTCCCTCACACCGCAGTCTGCTCATCTCCGGAACCGCCAGCATTGATCCGGATGGAAAAACCGTTTATCTGGACGATCCTGAAAAACAAATCCGGCTCACGATGAAAGTTGTTAAAGCGATTCTCGAATCGCGCGATATGGACTGGTGCGATCTTTTCCGAGGCATCGCCTATTTCAAAGACATGGACTATCTGCCCATTTATCGCCGCGTTGCGGAAGACCTAGGCATTCCGCGCTTTCCGCTGGCCGTCTCGCATGCCGATGTCTGCCGCCACGACCTCCTTTTCGAAATCGAAGTGGACGCCGTCAAAGTCTGCTGACCAAATAGTTTCCAAGTCTCGCAAAAAACGGGTAAAACCGTTTCATGCTTGGAAAACGTGTCAACGAAGAGGGCGAAGTGTACCGGGTGCGGGCGGACGATTTACCGAAAGCGCTTCAGCCGCGCGAAAAATTCGACCGCCTCGGCCCGGAAAATCTTTCCGAAAGCGACCTGCTGGCACTGCTGTTGCGAACCGGCACCGCCGGTCTGAACGTCGTAGAGCTGGCGGAGCTGCTTCTGCTTCAATACGGATCGCTCAGTGCGCTTTCGCGTGCTTCAGCAGCGGAGCTTCAGAAATTTCATGGCATTGGCAGAGAGAAAGCCAAGATTCTGAAAGCCGCGCTTGAAGTCGGACGGCGGCTGGTGCAGGAAAACGTCGGCGAGAATCCGCGCATTGCTTCGCCGGAAGAAGCCGCCGCCGTTTTGCGGGAACGGGCCCGCAGTCTCGACCGCGAAGTGTTCTGGGTCCTGCTGCTCGACACAAAAAACCGGCTGATGGCTCCGCCGTGTGAAGTGTCGAAAGGAACGCTGAACTCCAGTCTGGTGCATCCGCGTGAGATTTTTAAACCGGCCATCCAGCATTCTGCCGCCGCCGTTATTCTGGCGCACAATCATCCGTCCGGCGATCCGTCGCCGTCGGCACAGGACATTCGAATCACCAAAAAGCTGATCGAAGCCGGGAAAACCATGGAAATCAAAGTGCTCGACCACCTTGTCATCGGACGCAAAACCCATGACGGACGGAATGACTTCTTCAGTCTGCGCGAAGCCGGTCTGGCGGAGTTTGAAGAACGTTAGAATCTGCCTTGGCTTTTGCCGGCGACTGGAATAAAGCTTGCCCCAACAAGGGGTGATTTATTGAAAAAGAGCATTTCAGTTTTACGTTCTGAAGCATGGATGCTGGCCGGTGTCGCACTGGCGTACTGGATCGCTGTCCGCTTTGGACTTTTGCTCGTGGCACGGCCTGAAGGAATTGCTTCCGTCTGGCCTGCCAGCGGGGTGGCGCTGGCAGTTCTACTGCTCCAGCCAAAGCGCCAATGGGGCAAACTGCTTGCAGTCATTTTCATTACCAATGCCGCAGGAAACTGGGGTGGGGGAAACTCTCTGCCGGTCAGTTTTGGCTTTGCTCTGGTCAATATTGCCGAGGCAGTTCTTGGTGCATGGGTGCTGACCGGCTTATGCAAACCGGCAGTCACGTTTGAGCGCACGCTGGACAGTCTGGTGCTGCTGCTCGTGGCAATCCTGTGCAATGGTGTCACTGCATTGCTGGGCGCGGCGGTTCCTGCAGTAGCCTTCCACAGTTCATTTGTTCACAGCTGGGCAATCTGGTGGGCGGCTGACGGACTGGGCATGATGCTGGTAACGCCGTTCATCGTCAGTTGGGTTTTGAAAAAGGGCTTGTTTTCGTTCGCTTCACCGCGCCGGGTTGTTGAGGCGGTTCTGATCGGGTTAACGCTGTCGGTGTTCGCATGGCTGACATTCGGATCCTTTACTACTGCGGAAACACCCTTGCTGCGCAATTACATGGTCTTCCCGTTGCTCGCCTGGCTGGCATTCCGATTTTCTCCGCGCGGCGTAGTCACCGTATTGCTGGTATTCTCAGTGATTGCCATCTGGAATACCATGCAAGGACACGGCATATTCAGTTTTGCCAGCCAGACACGAACGGAACATCTGGTGTCGCTTCAGATGTTTCTCGCCGTGGTGATTTGTTCCGGCCTGTTTCTGAGCAGTATGGTTGCTGGTCGAAGGCAGGCCGAGGCGGCGGTTGAGGCGGGTGCAGTGCGCTATCGCCAGATGGCGCGGCGCCTTGAGATGATTCGCGAAGAAGAGCGCAGACGGGTGGCGTGTGAACTGCATGACGATATCGGTCAGACGCTTACGGCGCTTAAGATTGATCTTTCGATGGTGCAAAATGAATGTTCCTGTGCGGGTGAGGTGAAAGACCGTATGGGCGGCATGCAACGGATGTTGAGTGAAGGAATTCAAAGTGTGCATTCGCTTTGTCACTGGTTGCGCCCCGGCGCACTGGACGATATGGGACTGGAAGATGCCCTTGATGATATGGTGAGCGATTGGAAACAATGCAATCGAGTGGAGTGCGAACTCTATTTAAACGCCCCGGATGAAAAACTGACCGATGAAATTAAAACTGCCGTCTTTCGTGTCGTGCAGGAGTCTCTCACCAATGTTTCGCGCTATGCCTATGCTTCCCATGTCGAAATTAATCTGGTTGCCGATGGAGAGGCTCTTCGTTTTTCAATTGCCGACAACGGGTGCGGTATGGCGTCTGACGTAGAAAAAAAACCGACTTCCTTCGGTCTGCTTGGAATGCGCGAGCGGATCGAAGCACTTGGCGGAGAGCTGTGCATCCGGAGCTGTCCAGACGCCGGAACCCGTATTGATGGAACCATTCCGCTCCGGCAGGCAGAATGTTCTTGAACGCATACTCTAAATGACAATAATCCTCGCCATCTTCAGGGCAGGGTGAAATTCCCGACCGGCGGTTTATCCTGAGTTTGATCGAAGGATGATAAAGTCCGCGAGCCCCGCAGTTGCGGGGCAGATGCAGTGAGATTCTGCGACCGACAGTACAGTCTGGATGAAAGAAGATAAACGGATGCGAAAACCTTTCTGCCCTGAATGACGTATGTCTTCAGGGTTTTTGCATTTTAAGGACGGCTGATTATGAGCGAGAAGTTATTCGATCCGATGGATGAAGTGCTGGATGCCTTGCGGCGCGGTGAAATGATTGTGGTGACGGACGACGAAAACCGCGAAAACGAGGGGGACATCATTTGTGCCGCGGAATTCTGCACGCCGGATCAGATTAATTTTATGGCGACGCACGCCCGCGGCCTGGTTTGCATCTCGATTGAGGAGGATCGCCTGACGCGGCTGGGTCTGGCCCGCATGGTGCCGGAGCATCATGGCGATAAATACAAAACTGCGTTCATGGAGTCTGTCGATGCTCGTCATGGTATCAGCACCGGCATTAGCGCCGCTGACCGCGCGCTGACGGTGCAGATTCTGATGAGCGAAACTTCGACCGCCGACGATCTGGTAACGCCCGGACATCTGTTTCCGCTGATGGCGGTCGACGGCGGCGTACTCAAACGGGCCGGGCATACCGAAGCCGCCGTTGACCTGACGCGCATGGCCGGCCTCAAAGCGGGCGGGGTGATTTGTGAAGTGATGCGCGACGACGGCGAAATGGCGCGACTGCCGGATCTGGTGAAATTTGCGAAGAAACATGGTCTTAAGTTCACCTCGGTGGCTGAAATTGCCAAATACCGCTACGTCAACGAAAGTCTCATTCGCATGGAGCGGCAGGTGAAAATGCCGACAGAGTGGGGCGACTTCAATCTGCGCATCTACAGTTCCTTTGTGGATGATAAAGACCATTTGGCGCTGTTCATCGGCGGTCCGACGGCGGAGAAGCCGAATCCGCTGGTGCGGGTTCACAGCGAGTGCCTGACCGGCGATGTGTTCGGATCGGCCCGCTGCGACTGCGGTTCACAGCTTCAGCTTTCCATGCAGATGATCAGCGACTACGGCTACGGCGCGCTGGTTTACATGCGGCAGGAAGGCCGCGGCATCGGGCTGACCAAAAAAATTCACGCGTACGAATTGCAGGATCAAGGCATGGACACCGTCGAAGCCAACGTGGAGCTCGGCTTTGCCGCCGATCTGCGCGACTACGGAATCGGCGCACAGATTCTCGAAGACCTCAAAATGACAACCATCCTGTTGCTGACGAATAATCCGGCCAAAATCGAAGGACTGGATAAATACGGTATTGAGATTGTCGAACGGGTGCCGATTGTGCTTCCTTCAACACCGCACAACGCGCGCTATCTCGACACCAAGCGCGACAAAATGAAACACATGCTCTGAGGTTGAAACAATGGCCAAAGGAATTTTAAAAAAAGAACTGGATGCGAGCGGACTGCGGTTTGCCATCGTCGTCAGCCGGTTTAACTCGGAGCTGACACAGCAACTGGCCGACGATGCTATTCAGTGTCTCGAAGAAAATGGTGCGAAAAAATCTGACATCGGAATTTTTCAAGTGCCGGGCGCGTACGAAATTCCGGTGGTGATGAACGAGCTGGCGAAAAGCGGAAAATATGACGCGCTGATTGCGCTGGGTGTGGTGGTGGAAGGCGAAACGCCGCACGCACAGATGATTGGCGACTCAACCGGTATTGCATTGCTCGATATCGCCCGCGAACACGGCGTTCCGGTGATTAATGAAATTGTCGGTACGCGCAACTGGGAGCAGGCGGTGGCGCGCTGCACCCGTAGCCGGACGAGTCGCGGCTGGTACGCCGCCGAAGCCGCCATAGAAACGGCCAATGTTTTGAAAATGATAAAAGGATCTAAATGACTAAAGTAACCGGTCGCCGTCAGGCGCGCGAATGGGCCATGCAGTTTCTGTTTCAGACGGAATTCAACCCGAATGAACTGGATCAGGCTTTGCTTGATTTTTGGGATGATGAGGAGAAGAAACCTTCGGAACGCGACCGGACGTATGTCAATGAAGTGGTGCGCGGTGTGATTGAAAAACAGCGTGAAATTGACCGGACGATTTCAAAATACACGCAGAACTGGGATGTTGACCGTCTCGGCGTTCTCGACCGGGTCGTCTTGCGCGTGGCGACTTATGAAATGCTCTTTCGCACCGATATTCCGCCGGTGGTTTCCATCAATGAAGCCGTCGAAATTGCCAAAGCGTACAGCGGAAAAGATTCCGGCCGCTTTGTGAACGGCGTGCTCGACCGGATACAGAAAGAACTGGGCCGGCCTTCACGCACAAATATGCCGCAATGAGTCCTCATGAACCATTCATGCAGCGGGCGCTCGCGCTGGCACGGCGCGGGGAAGGGCTGACGCGGCCCAATCCGCCCGTCGGCGCGGTGCTGGTTCAGGAGGGGAAAATCATTACCGAAGGGTTTCATAAAAAGGCTGGCGGCCCGCATGCCGAAGTCAACTGCCTCCAATCGGCAGTCCGCAATCTGAAATCTTCAGTTCTTTACGTTACATTGGAGCCGTGTTCGACGCAGGGACGCACACCGCCGTGTACCGACTTGATTCTGGCTCGCGGTATTCGCCGCGTGGTAATCGGGGCAAAAGATCCGAACCCGGTTCATGCGGGGCGGGGTATCCGGATTCTGCGCCGCGCCGGAGTCGAAGTAATCACCGGTGTTTGCCGCGCCGAAGCCGAGGCTCTGATTGCGCCGTTTGCCAAACTGATTCTGACCGGTATGCCGTATGTGACGCTCAAGCTGGCGTCAACCCTTGACGGACGGATTGCCGATGCTTCCGGAAAATCAAAATGGATTACCGGCCCGCAGGCACGGGCGAAGGTTCAGGAGTTACGCCGCACGGCAGATGCAATCATGGTCGGTGCCGGAACCGTCCGGGCAGACGATCCGTTGCTGCTTCCGCGTCCGGCGAAAGGCCGCGCGCCGTGGCGGGTGATCGTTGGCTCAACGCTTCAGGCTAACGCCAAGGTGCTGACAGACGAAGCGGCGGAGCGGACGCTGGTGATGAACGGTTCGCTTGCGAAAATTTTGCGCGACCTCGGAAAACGCGGCGTGATGCATGTGCTGTGCGAAGGCGGCGGAGAGCTGGCCGGATCGCTGGTGCGCGCCGGATTGGTGGATGAATTTGCATTCTTCATTGCTCCGTCGCTGCTCGGCGGTGATGGAATACCGATGATTGGAAAAAAAGGCTGGCCGTTGGAGAAAATGCCGCTTTTACATTTCCAAGCCTTGGAAAAATGCGGAAAAGATGCTTTCATACGGGCCTTACCGGTCAGGGAGAAATAATGTTCACAGGAATTATTCAGCGGCTTGGGATGATTGTTGACGTGAAGATGCACGGCGCGGCAGGGCGGATTACGCTCAAGCCGAACCGTCCGTTTGATGCGCCGATCCGTCTGGGCGACAGTATCGCTGTAAACGGAGCCTGTCTGACTGTTGCCGCGATTGAAGGCGAAAATTTTTGTTTCGATGTGCTGACGGAGACATTTGATAAAACAAATCTTGGCGAAAAAAAGCCCGGATCGATTGTGAATCTGGAGCGCGCTTTGGCACTGGGCGATACGCTTGGCGGACATATTGTGACCGGCCATGTGGACGGTACCGGCCGGGTGCGGCGGGTTGACCGGGTTGATCGAGATTGGAAATTTGAAATCGAGTGCGACCGAAGTCAGCTCATGTTGATGGTGTATAAAGGTTCAATTGCGCTGGACGGAATTTCTCTGACGGTTGCGGAGCTGAAGGACGACGCGTTTGTCGTTCATATCATTCCGCACACGATGGAAGAAACGGATATGTCGGAGTTCAAACCGGGTACGAAAGTGAATTTGGAAGCGGATATTCTCGGTAAGCACGTTCAGCGCATTCTCGAGTTTGGCGGCGGACAGGATTACCGCATAAATTTTCAGAACAAATAACAGGAACCCTTTATGGATCGAAAAAGAATTCTGCTGGTTGACGACGAAGAGGCGATTCGCAAGATGGTAGGCGTTATTCTGGGCAGTGAACTGTATGAATTTGCCGAGGCTCCGAACGGGCTGGAAGCGCAGGCACTGCTGGAAAAACAAAAGTTCGATCTGATCATCAGCGATGTCATCATGCCCGACTGTGACGGTATTGAACTCGTAATGGCCATCCGCCGCAAACTGCCGGATATCAAAGTGATTATTATGTCAGGCGGCGGACGGGTTCGTGCCGGGCATTATCTGGATCTGGCCAAAAAACTCGGGGCCGCCCGTGTGTTTGAAAAACCGTTTGATACCGCGGCTCTCCGTCAAGCGGTCAAGGAACTGCTCAGTTAATTAATTTACAGGAAAAATTATGAAGGAAACCGATCTGCTCAAACTCTTCGAGGACACTCAGGCTCTGCTGAACGGTCACTTTGAACTCCGCTCCGGACTTCATTCCAACCGCTTTTTCCAATGTGCACTGCTGTTGCAATATCCGCGTGTTGCCGAGCAAGTCTGCGGAGCGCTGGTCGAAAAGATGAAATCGGTTCTCGGTGAACTTAAAATTGACACCGTGATTTCCCCGGCACTTGGCGGGATTCCCGTCGGGCACGAAGTGGCCCGCGCACTTGGAACCCGTTTCATTTTTGCGGAAAAGAACGCCGAAAAAATGCTGACCATGCGCCGCTTTAAGATCGAAAAGGGCGAGCGGTTTCTCGTGGCGGAAGACGTCATTACCCGCGGCGGCCGCGTTCAGGAAACGAT
Organism: Kiritimatiellaceae bacterium; assembly: GCA_013141415.1. Classification (NCBI taxonomy): domain Bacteria; kingdom Pseudomonadati; phylum Kiritimatiellota; class Kiritimatiellia; order Kiritimatiellales; family Kiritimatiellaceae; species Kiritimatiellaceae bacterium. Next base: position 205,916 of record JABFQY010000003.1, on the reverse strand, counting down.
TGATATTGTGGCGCAAAATGGCGGCATTGTGGAAGCGGTCGGCGTACTGGTAAACCGCAGCGGCGGAAAGGCTAAGTTCGACTTCCCGACCGTCAGTCTGCTGGATATTGAGCCGGTCACCTGGGAGCCCGCCGAATGCCCGCTTTGCAGGCAGGGACTGCCGCTGGTTCACCCCGGAAGTTAAACTGCATTTTCGGTTGTCGAAACCGGTTTGCCGCCGTATCCTCGCCGCTCAATTTTGTTCTGTTGAGTTGCAAAGGAGATCATGGTTATGGCGCATCCGCTCGAGGCACTTCTGGTTTTACAGGAAAAAGACCGCAAAATATCAAAACTCCAACGCGAAATCCGCGACATTCCTGCCCGTAAAGCCGACATCGAAAAACAGCTTGAAGGCGCCAAAACCAAGCTCAATCAGGCCCGCGAAGCGTTGAAGAAAGTTACCGCCGATCTGAAGCAGCTCGAGATCGAAGCCGGAACGCACAGCGAAAAGATTCTTAAGTATAAACAGCAGCAGATGGAGGCGAAGACCAACGATCAGTATCGTGCCTTCCTGCAGGAAATCGCCGCTGCCGAAAAACATATTTCCGCTCTCGAAGACCGCGAAATGGTTCTGATGGAACATGTCGAATCGGCAAAAAAAATTATCAGTGACCGCGAAGCTGAACTCAAAGAAGAAGAAGGCGGCGTCAGCGAAGAAAAGGAAATGCTCGAAGACCGCCTCGCGGAAGTTCAGGAAGACCTGAATGCACTGCTGGCCGACCGCGCACGGATTACCTCGTCCGTTACTCCGTCCCTGCTGTTGAAATACGAACGGCTTTTCAAAAACAAAGGCGACTTCGCCGTTGTTCAGGTTGAGAAGGATCACTGTTCCGGCTGTCACATGCGCCTTCCGCCGCAGGTCACCAACGACGCGCTCAACCCGGATAAGCTGGTCATCTGCAACTTCTGCGGACGCATGCTTATCAACCAGCGCTAAAATCGAAAAACTCCGTCGCACTCCGGTTGCCGGAGCACTCCAGAATAAACTTCTCGCCATGGCGGGTGCCGATGCGTACCTTTCTCCACCGCAGGCAGAGTGTATCGGCCGCTCTTTGGTTCGCCAAGGGGAGGAAAGTCCGGACTCCGCAGGGCAGGACGTTCCGTGGTTAACGCGGAAACTCCGGTGCGAGATCGCCGGGGATGGAAAGTGCCACAGAAATTATACCGCCCTGAGGGCGCTTCGGCGCATCGAAGGGTAAGGGTGAAATGGTGGGGTAAAAGCCCACCGCTCCAAGGGTAACCGCGGAGGCAGGGTAAACCCCGTCCGGAGCAAGATCAAATAGGGAACAAGGAGCTGCCCGCTCCGCTTGAGTTCCGGGTTGATCGCATTAGATAAATGGCTGACTCCTTCGGGAGAACAGAATCCGGCTTACCGCTCTGCCTGCGCTTTTTTAACGTCAGATAAATATTTCTGGGTAAGAAGCACTACTTTCCGCGCGGCCTGCTGCCAGCTCAGCCGGGAATTGTAATCATCGAAGGCTTTCAGTGCCAGTATGCGGTATGCTTCCGGGTTGTCAAAGAGCCGGCCGATGATCTCCGCATAAGCCGTCACATTCTCGACCTCTACACAGTATCCATTGATTCCCTCATGCACCGCCGTTGGAATTCCGCCGGTATTCGAAGCAATCGCGGGCAGGGCAAAGCTGTTGGCTTCCGGAAAAATGTGGCCGAAACATTCGGCGCGGCACGGCTGAATCAGAAAATGGGCCTCACGATAAAGCCGTTCCATCTTCGCCCGTTCGTCCGGTTTAGAGAGTGAAAGAAAGCCGGCGCTTTTTACAAAGTCCGGAACATGTTCCATATGTCGCGCTGGATCCGTTCCCAGAAAAGTCAGCTCGGTACGGATGCCTTGCGCGTTCAAAAATTCAGCGACCTTGACCGCCGTATCACCGCCTTTACGTTTCCATTCCACGCCGGTAAAAAGAAGCCGACAGATCCCGTCGAAAGTTTTTCCGGCCACGAGCTGTTCCGCATCGGATTTGGAAAAGCCCGAAGTCAGATTGGCGCCGTATGGCACCACGTTCACCTGTTCTGCTGATGCACCATAAAGTTCCATGGCGCGCCGCGCCGCCCAGTCGGAAGCGAAAATCAGACAGGCACAGTTTTTGACGGCAGCCCGATCCATTTCGCGGAGATCGTCCTGAGTTCGGCGGCAGAGACCGGTGAATGTCTGGTAATAATCGAACAATCCGCCATAGAGCGAATCGGTCCAGATGGCGACAGGCCGATCGGTTTTTAAAAACGCGGCGTGCTTGACCTCGGTGCAAAGCACAATCTGTGCGGAACTGTTTTTCATTTTACGTGAAAGCTGTCGCCCATAAGAGCGGCTCAGCGACGGCTCGGCCCAGCCGTAATATTTTTCTGGCGTCAGTTTCTGATAGAGCAGAATCCGCGCGGCCGCCGAAGGCGAACAGATATTTTTCAGCGGCGCCAGCATTTCAAAACCGTCCGAAGCCGCCTTGAGGTGTAGGGCAATATTTTCCGCTGCGCTGTGAATGCCGACCGCACCGGGTTTCCGTGCGGCAGACTGTTTTAAATCCAGATGATGCGCGAAAGCCAGCTTCACCGGGTGACCTCCGTGTTGGTGGTGCGGGTGTCCCGCCAGACTTTCTGCAGCTTTCCGCGGCAGAGCAGGCGGAGTGCGGCCAGAAACTGAATCGAATCAAGCAGAAGCTGAACCAGCAATGCCGGTATGAAAACCATTTTCTTGGATGCACTGAACCCCCGGAAACGGGCGATGCGTGTTGCGAGCAGGATACGGTAGATCCGGACGTAATCTTTCTTTTTGATGCCATCGGCGATTACAGCGCGCGACCAGCCCGGTTCCGTCCGGTTGAGCTGTTCAATCAGCGCGGCGGCATCCGGCGCTTCGCTCCGGCGGACTTGCAGGGTTTCCCATATCCAACGGTGAATCATATACCCGGCAATCTGGCGCCGGTGCGTCGCCAGTACATCGGGCAGGCGGGTATAGGCTTCGAAAACGTGTGATGCGGTTTCGGCAACCACAATCCTCTGCGCGGCATTTTCTGTTTCAGTCAGAAAGTTGGAGACCGCCATTTTTTTGATGAAGCCGTCTTCCACAATAATGCCTTCCGGAATCCAGAGACGGCGCAACCACGCAGCCCGGGCGCAGTAGAGCTGGCCGCAGAGCTGGCCGGATGCCGACTGATTGATGCGTGCGGTGTGCATGGAAATCTGGTCGAGCAGGCTGTAGCGCTGCTTAAACACAATATGTTTTACCGGCAGATCGGTGCAAATGAACGCATCCGGATGATTCATCAGTTGATCGAGCATATTACTGAGCGTGTCCGGCATATAAATTTGAATATCGGCATCGACAAGAAAAATGACGTCGGTCTGCGGATCGACCAGTTCATGCACAAAGACATTCCATGCATTGGTTTTACCCGGTTTTTCCAGCGGATGAACCTTCCACGATAGATTCACCGGATGACTCAGCCGTTCGGCAGCGGCCAGCATCGCGCCGCGGGCAGCCAGTACGGTGTTGTCGGTACAGCCATTCGGTATACAGATGAGGTCAATCTCATGTCCGCTCTTTTCGAGGTCGCGGAGCAGGCTTTGCGAAAAGACACTGTGAAGCGTCGCGCGGATACTGCTCTCCTCATTCCACGCCAGAATGCCAATACTGATTTTCATGAGTTAAAAATTCCGCAGGGTGACCGGTACAGGCGGCGCTTCGGAAACTACCGCCGCCGCGTAGCCGGAATCAATTTCCAATGTCTGGAAAAACCACTGTTTGTCGCTTCCGAGGATTGGAAAAAACGGCGGCTCGCCCAGAGGCACCGCAAACGTGTTGAGATCTTTGTAGATACCGACACCCAGCGCTTTCACATAGGCTTCTTTTTTGGCCCAGATTTCGAAAAACCCATCTGCCGGATTTTCCAGTCTTTGGAAAAATGTCTGCTCCTCGGGCGAAAACCACCGTTTGGCAATGGACTTCATATTCAGTCCGTCGCGGCGGAACTCAATATCAACACCAACCGCGCGTCCGGCGGTAACGGCGATCAATAAGCGGTCTCGTGAATGTGATACGTTGAACTCCAGTTCTCTGCCTTCCAGAAACGGCTTGCCTTGCGCGTTGCGGTTGAACCGCAGGGCGGATGGTTCGCGGTTCAGGCAGTCCGCCAGAACCCGGCGCAGCAGTCCGCGGCCCAGAATGAACCCTTCGGCATCTGCCGGTTTGAGAAATTTGGCGGCGCGACCCAGCTCTTCGCCGGTCAGCAGGTCACGGCAAAGGTCAACATCGCCGCGGTGATCGGACAAGTGAATGTTCCAGACTTCGATCGATCTTTTAAATGGTTCTACTTTAGTCTTCATCTGAATCAATGGTTTTTATAGCATCGTCCCCCGAGTGATGCGAGCGTCGGCAGTATGAATTTGAAAAAGGATCAAACTCTGATTTCCCGGTTCCTTGAAGCGACGGCTTTACATCCCGAAGCCGTCGCTGTCCGTTTGGGAGAGACTGAAGTTTCCTATGCTGAACTGGATCGACGTTCGCTGGGACTTGCCCGGCTTCTGCACACACACGGAGCGGGCCGCGATGTTCCAGTCGCCGTTTGCATGGATCGTTCACCGGATTTAATTGTCGCTCTGCTGGCTGTTTTGCGCACCGGCGCGGCGTATGTGCCCATTGATCCGACCTATCCGGTCGAACGCCGCCGGTTCATGCTGACCGATTGCGGCGCGCCGGTTGTGATTGCGCCGACCGCGCACAGACCTAAATTTATCACGGAGGCCGTCGTTGTTTCTCCGGATGAATCTCTGCCGTCGGTTGCGGGTGCCTGTGAACTGCCGCAGGCGGATGATCTGGCCTACATCATTTATACCTCCGGCTCCACCGGCAAACCGAAGGGAGTACGCTGTCATCATCGCGGCGCGCTGAATATGCTCGATGACGCTCAGCGCCGCCGGACGCTCGGCCCCGGCGATATCTGCAGCTGGTGGACCAGTTTCAGTTTTGATGTTTCCGTGTATGAAATTTTCTCGCCGCTCATTTGCGGCGCAACGCTGACGATTGTTCCCGAAGAAGTCCGGCTGAGTTCTAAAAAACTGATGGACTGGCTTTGCGCAGAACAAGTCACTTCGGCTTTTATTCCTCCGGCGATGATCGCCGATCTCGAAGCCTGGGTTCACGAACATCCCGGACAAAGCCGGTTGCGCCGTCTGCTCACCGGTGTGGAGCCGATTCCGGAGCGGCGGCTGACCAGCATTGCCCGCGAGGTGCCGGAGCTTTTCATTATCAACGGCTACGGCCCGACCGAAGCCGCCGTGTACTGCACCTGTTACTGCGTGGATGGTTCCGGAAATACTCAGCGCACCACGCCGATCGGCAGGCCGCTGGATGATGTCAGCATTTTTCTTTTTAATGAAAAAATGGAGCCGGTTGCTGACGGCGAAGAGGGCGAAATTTTTATTGGCGGCCCGCAGGTGGCGCGCGGCTACCTGAACCGTCCGCAACTGACCGCTGAGGTTTTTCTGGAGACGCCGCACGGGCGGCTTTACCGAACCGGTGACCGCGCACTTCGCCTGCCGGACGGCAACCTGATGTTCGCCGGACGCATTGACCAGCAGATTAAATTTCTCGGCTACCGGCTGGAGCCGGGCGAGATTGAAGCCGCGCTTTGCCGGATTGAGAGCATACGCGAAGCGGTTGTCACGGTGCGGGAAGACGTTCCCGGTATTCGCCGGCTGATTGCCTATTACACGGTGCAGGCGGGCGCCAGACCCTCGGTCGAAAAAATCCGGCAGATATTGGCACTCGAACTGCCGCAGTACATGATTCCGTCGTTCTTTATTCAACTGGCGCAGATTCCGCTCACGCCCAACGGAAAAATCGACCGCAAAGCATTGCCGCCGCCGGCACTGCGCGAGATCGAGCAGCTGCGGGCTGCCGAATTCCGTCCGCCGGTCTCGGCGACTGAAAAAACGGTCGCTGAGCTTTTTTCTGCGGTGCTCAAATCCGGGTCGGCCGGACTGGGCGATCACTTCTTTCTGCTCGGCGGCCATTCCCTGCTGGCTACGCAACTGGCAGCAAATATCTACATCCGCTTGCATGTAGATATTCCGCTGAAAGATATCTATGAAAACCCGACGGTCGAAAAACTGTCGGAGCTGGTTGATCTGCGCCGCACCACCGGGGCGGTGTGTAAAGAAATTCCGTCGTCTGCCGGACGTGCTTCGTATCCGCTGACGCCGTCACAGCGCACCATGTGGATGCTGCATCAGTCCGACCGCTCCGGAATTCTGTCCAATATTCCGGAAGTGATTTACCTGAGCGGCCCGCTGAATGTCGAAGTCATGGAGCGCGCCTTTAATGAGGTGATCCGCCGCCATGACTCGCTGCGTATGGTGTACACCATGGAAAAAGGCGAAATGGTGCAGCGCCCGCTCGACACCGTGCATGTGCCGATCCGGTTCACCGATCTGAGCGGACTGGATGCCGCCGAGCGCGACCGCCGGACAGCGGAAATGCGGATGGAGAACGGGCGGCATATTTTTGATCTTTCGACCGGCCCGCTGATTCACGCTGAACTGGTCAAGCTGGCCGAAAACCGTTTTCAGCTTTTCTTTAACATTCACCACATTGCCGCGGACGGGTGGGGTATCAGCCGCTTCAATACGGAGTTTTCTGAAGCGTACACGGCATTCCTGAACGGTCAGCCTTCGCCGCTTCCGCCGGTTGAGCGGCAGTATTCCGATGTGGCCGCGTGGCTGGATGAACGCATCCGGAGCGGCGCACTTCAGCCGCAGCTCGACTACTGGAAAGAAAAACTGGCCGCCCCGCGCCCCGATCTCAGTTTCCCGTTAAAACAGAAACGTCCTGATGTTTCCGTACACCGCGGCGCCCGCCATGCTTTTACGATTTCGCCGGATCTTACCGCCGCGCTCACTGCGCTGGGCCGCCGTGAAAGCGCTTCGCTGTTCATGGTGCTGGCGGCCATCTGGCAGACGCTGCTGCATCGCGTCACCGGCTCGGCCGATATCATCACCGGCACCGCCATTGCCAATCGCAATTATCCGCAGCTTGAAAATATCATCGGCACGTTTATCAATGCACTGGCGTTGCGTACAACCTTCTCCGGTTCTCCGGTTTTTACCGAGGTGCTTGACCGTGTTCGCCGAACCGCTCTGGATGCCTATGCACATCAGGATATCCCGTTTGAAAAGGTGATGGAGGCGATCAGTGACGGTACGCGCCATCCGGTGTTCCGCAATTCGCTCATCCTGCACAATATGCCGCTGCCGACCAAAACGTTTGCCGGGCTCACGCTCACCGATGACGAAATCGGCAACGATACCGCCAAGATGGACATGCTGCTCTACTTTATTGAGCGCGAAGGACAGCTCGAAGGACAGTTGGAATACGATGCGGAACTTTTTGATGCGGCCACCGCCGAACAGACGGTGGCGGATTTTCTGATGATGGCGCGGCAGGTTGTTAAAGATCCGGGCCGTCCGCTTGATGAGTATTTGCAACCGGGCGATGAAGAGGCTCCGACCTGTTTTGTGATCGGAGAAGGCTCGCTTTGTCTGCGCTGCACCGAGGTGCTGCGTAAACGCGGAATGCGTGTACTCGGTTTGATTTCGCCGGAGGCTGCCAACCGGCGCTGGGCGAAAGAGAAGGGTGTGCCGTGGCATCATCCGGATGAAGGCTTTGAAAAGATTCTTGCGGCACAGCCGTTCGATTTTCTTTTCAGCATTGTTAACAGCTACATCCTTAAGCCGGACGTGCTTGCGATGCCGCGCCGTGGTGCAATCAATTATCACGATGCGCCGCTTCCGCGCTATGCCGGGGTTTATTCCACCGCATGGGCCATCATCAACCGCGAGCCGTTCCACGGTGTCAGCTGGCATATGATGGCGGAAGAAGTTGACGCGGGCGATCTGCTCAAACAGCGCCGTGTGGAAATATTTGAAAATGATACTTCCTTCACACTGAACGCACGCTGCTATGATGCCGCCATTGATGCGCTCAGTGAACTGGCGCTGGAGCTGGTAGAAAGCCGCGAGACCCGCACCCGGCAGAATCTGCAGGAACGAACTTATTATCCGCTTCATAAACGCCCGGCCAGCGGCGGACTGATCAACTGGAGCCTTCCGCGGAATGAAACCGATGCACTGCGCCGCGCGCTCGATTTCGGTAATCAGCCGAACGATCTCGGTCTGCCGAAGATGCTGCTGGGTGGCGAACTGTATGTGATCAAATCGGACGGGTCGCTGTTAACTCTGGACGGCGTACCGGCCGTTTTGCGTTTCCCGGCAATCGGCGAAGCAGCCGACTGGGTGGTTAATGAACCTGGGTTTGAAACGCTCGGAAAAAAACTGGAAACACTTAACGGCGAGATGGCCCGCCACGAACGGTTCTGGGTTCGCCGGTTTGAAAATTTCCAAAGATTAGAACTTCCTGCCGTCATTGACCGCACGGAACACAGCTATACGCTCAGTGACCTGCCGCTGTTTCTCTGCTTTCTGGCCCGCTTCTGCTCGCAATATCAGTTCACTGCAGGCTGGACGACCGGCACGGAAGCCGCCGGATTTTTTGCGGAGACGGCTCCGCTCTACGTCGAGCTGGAGGCCGAGGCTTCGCTGGCCGAAAATCTATCCCGTGCTGAGAAGGCGATTGAAACCTGCCGGAAGCGCAAGACGTTTGCCCGCGATTTGTTCCAGCGCTTTCCGTCACTGCGCCGTCCGCCAGCCTACCCGGTTGTTCTCAGCGAGAACGAAGTGCGCTGCTCGTCCGGAATGTGGGAACACTTCTGCGCGTTCCGCCGCACAGCCGACATCAGCCATCCGCTTTTTTCGCAAATGGTTCTGACCGATCATGACCGGCGCAAACTGCAGAAATTACAGACCCGCACACCCGGTTTCGGCGAAACCCGCTGTATTCACCAGCTCTTCGAGGCGCAGACGGAAAAGACGCCGCGCGCCATCGCGGTCGAAAGCGTTGACGGGAAGCTGAGCTACGACGAACTGAATACGCGGGCCGATGCGCTGGCGGTCCGGCTGCAGGAAGCCGGTGTAAAACCCGATACGCCGGTCGGTCTGTTCATCAACCGTTCGCCCGAAATGTGCGTCGGCATTCTCGGTATTTTGAAAGCGGGCGGGGCCTATGTTCCGCTGGATCCCGATTATCCTGCGGACCGTCTTGAATTTATTATAAGCGATACGGCGTTGCCGGTGGTCGTCACGGTATCCGGATTGATGGAACGAATAGAGGCGACAGGGCGCAAAACCATTTGCGTCGACCGGATTCAAGGAAGCGAAACCAAACCGGCCGGCCGTGTTGAACATTCCAATCTGGCGTACATTTTTTATACCTCTGGATCCACCGGCAAACCCAAAGGGGTGATGGTGGAACACCGCAACGTAGTGAACCATTGTCTCGCCTCGATTCAGACCTACGGCATCGGAGCCTCCGATCGCGTGCTTCAGTTTTTCTCAATGAATTTCGACGGCTCGGTGGAGGAAATGTTTCCTGCCTGGGCCTGCGGCGGAACGGTGGTTCTGCGTAGCGACGAACTTTCCAGTTCCATTTCGGAATTTGAAAAATTCATTGCACACTGGAAAATCACGGTGGTTGATCTGCCGACGGCTTACTGGCACGAATGGGTGCGTAATCTGCGCGCCGTGCCGGAAACGTTGCGGGCGGTCATTATCGGCGGCGAAAAAGTTTCGGCGGAACTCTGCCGCGTCTGGCTTCAGAAAGGCGGCGGAACGGTTCGCCTGTTCAATACGTACGGCCCGACCGAATGCACGGTGGTTTCCACCGTTCACGAACTGACCGGCTCGGTTACCGGCGAAGTGCCGATCGGCCTGCCGATTGCCGGCACAGCACTGTATGTCGCCGATCCGCGGCAGCAGCTGGTTTCAATCGGAATGCCGGGCGAGCTGCTGATCGGCGGCGAAGGTGTTGTACGCGGTTATCTTAACCGGCCTGATCTGACCCGTGAAAAATTCATTCAGAATCCGTGGGGCGATGGAAAAATCTACCGGACCGGCGATCTGGTTTGCCGCCATTCCGACGGAAGCATCGGGTTCATGGGCCGCGTGGATAATCAGGTTAAAATCCGCGGCTTCCGTATTGAGCCGGACGGGATCGCCGCTGTATTGGAACAGCACAGCGATATTGCGCAGGCTGTCGTCGTTGCGCGTGACGATTTTTCGGAGCAGAAAGAACTGGCGGCTTACTATATTCCGGAGCCGGGCCGGTCGCCGCAGGTCAACGAACTGCGTGCGTTCCTTGCTGCCACTCTGCCGGAGTATATGGTGCCTGCCGCTTTTATGGAGTTGGATGAATTTCCAACCGCGCCGGGCGGGAAGGTTGACCGCAAAGCGTTGCCGTCACCGGTAAAAACGGCGGCCCGGTCGCGGGAAAATTTTGTGGAGCCGTCAACCCCGCAACAGAAAACGCTGGCGGATATATGGTTGACCGTGCTCGGCATGGAAGAGATTGGTATCCATGACAACTTTTTTGATTTGGGCGGGCACTCCCTGCTGGCCATCCAGCTGGTTGAGCGGATTCTTGCGTCCGGCCTGTCGCTGACAGTCGCTCAGCTTTTTCAGTATCCAACCATTGCGCAGATGGCGGAAATTGTCGGTCTGCGTGGCGGAACGGAGTATAAATCGCTGGTTTGTCTTAAAGACGGAGCACCGGGACGAGTTCCTCTTTTCCTGCTTCATAGCGCGCCCGGCGACTTGCTCGGTTATTCTAATCTGGTTCATAATCTGCCGTCCGGCCAGCCGGTGTACGGGTTCCAATCGCTGGGGCTGGTCGATCCGGATAACGTTCATTCGACGATTCCGGAAATGGCCGCACACTATATTTCTGTTCTGCGCGAATTTCTTCCGGACGGGCCGTATATGCTCGGCGGCTGGTGCTACGGCGGATACGTCGCTATGGAAATGGCGCGGCAGCTGGTCGAGATGGGCTGTGATGTGAAGCTACTGGCATTAATTGACTGCTGGGTTTATCCGCCGTGTGAGCGGCGCATCGCCTTCTATAGGCGGCGGTTGCAGTTGATCCGTATTATCGGGGTGCGCATGTTTTTTCAAATTTTGGTGGACAGGATTAAAACCCTTTTCCGGAATGATGTGGCCAATGCGGTTAAGATGCTCGACGGCGTGCAGATGAAAGAAGGGGTGCTGGCCAATCGTGAGGAAGTCTATCGCCGGAACCGCGAAGCCGCTCTTAAATATACATCCCGATTCTATCCGGGGCACGTTGTACTCTTTCGCTCCGATGTGCTGGCCGCCTGGTTTCTTCCGGATTTAACGATGGAGTGGGCTGCCCTGACGAAAGATCAGGATGTCTATCTGGTGCCTGGCGGCCACCGCGATATGCTGCGCGAACCGGCTGTCAAAGTGCTGTCTGCCCGCCTCAGTGACAGCATCGCGAAAGTACTGTCTAATTAACCACTCTCGCGTTGACCACCATTTTGTCCCGTGCTAGCTTCTCACGCTTTAAACAATGTCGGGGTGTAGCTCAGACTGGTAGAGCGCTACGCTGGGGGTGTAGATGTCGCAGGTTCAAATCCTGTCACCCCGACCATACTAACTGATCGGCGCACAACCGCGAAATTCCTGAAGAGTCATGAAAGAAATCCTCATCGCAAAAATCTTGGACGATATGTCGCCGATCGTTTTTCAAGCTTTGGAAGCATGCGGCGATGACGCGATCCTGAAATTTCAAAAAGGCGAATATCATTTTTATCCCGATCAGGCTTTTGAGAAGCACTATTACATCTCCAATAACAGCGCCAGTCTCAAACGCATCGCCTTCCCGGTTATCGGCAGAAAAAATCTTACCATTGACGGCGGCGGCTCCCGATTTATCTTCCACGGTGAAATGATGCCGTTTGTGGTCGAAAAATCGTCCGGCATCACACTGAAAAACTTTTCCGTCGATTGGCGCCGGCCTTTTTATTCACAAGGCATCATTACGCAGGTGGACGACAGCGGTGTTGAAGTAAAAATTGACTGGGAAAAATATCCGTTTCACATGGAAGGCGATCAGGTCGTTTTTGACGGCGAGGGCTGGTCACACACCTTGCACGACGGAATTTTTGAAATGGATGTCCGCACCGGCTGTCCCGCTTGGCTGAGCGGCGATTCACTGGGTCGCTGGATGACTGCAAAAGACTTCAGCGTTACTCAGATTGATGCCGGAACGATCCGGTTTAATAATAAGTTTGAGCGCAGAGCGATTGTCGGCAACGTGCTTCTGCTCCGTCATTATTCCAGACTCTGCCCTGGAATTCATCTGAAGCAGAGCCGGAATATCCGGATTGAACAAGTGGAGCTAAACCACGCCGGCGGAATGGGCGTCATCGCTCAGTTTTCTGAAGACATCCATCTGAAAAATTTCACCATCCGTCCGACTCCGGGAACGGACCGGATGTTTTCTGTCACGGTCGATGCCACTCATTTTGTCAATTGTCGCGGACTGATTCGCATCGAAGACTGTCATTTCGAAAACCAGATGGACGATCCGGCCAATCTTCATGGCACCAACACGCGCATCAAAGAACGTCTTGACGATTATTCAGTGGTTACTGAGCTGGTGCACAATGAACAGTATGGGTTTGAGATTGCGTTCCCTGGCGATACCCTGAGTTTCGCACATAACGACGATCTGTTAGTTTACGCGTCTGCAACCGTTAAAGCGGTGGAACCGATCAATGCGCAATTCTGCCGGATTGTTTTCGACGAAAAACTGCCGGACGCTTTGCGCGTGTCCGATGTGTTGGATAATCAGAGCTGGGTAGCGGATGCGCACATCAGCGGATGCTTCAGTCATAACAACCGAGCACGCGGTTACCTGCTTTCCACACCGGGTAAAATCGTTTTAGAAAACAACCGGATCGCTGCGGCGGGTTCCGCCGTGAAAATCAGCGGTGACGCCAATTACTGGTTTGAATCAGGCGCCGTGCGCGATGTGCTAATCCGCAATAATGCATTCGGTGATTGCTGTTACGGTCCGCAGGGTTGGGGACGTGCGGTGATCGATATTGATCCGGAAATTTCCAATCCATGGAAAAACCGGGAGTGCTACCACCGCAACATACACATCGAAAATAACACCTTCCGAACCTTTGACACCGGCATTCTCTACGCCCGTTCCGTGGATGGTATTACGTTCAAAAATAATATGGTCGAACGAACGGAGACCTATCCGATGATTCGCCGGATGAAGGCGCTTTTGACCTTCGATGCCTGCAAAGGAATTGATGTCGCTGACAACCGGATTCAGGCCGGAATTAAAGAGCCGTTGCTGGAAAACAACGAAATCCCGCCGTCTGTTGGCTAAGATTTGATTGTTAGCAGTTTTTCAAGTTCTGCCGGATCGCATCCCCACACCTTGCTGTAGGCCTCCAGTAACATCTTTTTGGCTGCAGACGGACAGTGCGGAGCTTCGTCTTTGGAGGCACTGAATTCTTTTAGAAAAAGCGCCGCTTCTTCGGCTGGAGATTTTTTTCCGAACTGTTGAAAGTGGCCGGGCGTGAAGCACCAGCGCGGATATTTTTCGCCGTTGTTCCAGTCGAAGGAAGGGTGGCGGCCTTGCGCGTCAGGCAAAAACTCGCCGTCTTTGACGGTTCCCTCCGGACCGGCCTGTTGTTCGCGCCGGATGGCTTCGGTTTTCAGTTTCGCATAGACGGCTTGCGGGCAGTCCGGCAGGCCGAGCAGGTTGTTCTTTTCGGCAGGATCGTTTTGCATGTCGTAGAGGTATTCATGTCCGCCGGCAAAGTAATAAATGTATTTGTAGCGTTCATCGCGGGTCATGATCCAGCGGTAGCGGCCCTGACAGGAGTGCGCATACTGGATTTTCCGTTTGACGGATGAATTCGAAAGCAGGGATTCACCGTCAAGAACCGCGCGATCCAGACGAATCCCGGCGATGTCGAGCAGTGTCGGAAAAATATCCAGCAGGTCGGCAAATTCTTCGCGGACTGAGCCGGGTTTAAATTTTTCCGGATAGCGGACAACAAGTGGAATGCGGCAGGCGCTGTCGTAGGGCAGAGTTTTTTGATAGAAACCTTTGTCCTGCAGCATCTCGCCGTGATCAGCGGTGTAGATAATCACGGTATTGTCCAGAATGCCGTTGCGCTTGAGTGCCGCGAGAACCCGACCAAACGCTTCATCCACCATCGTGACAGACTCAAGATACGCTTCGCGGATTTTCCGTTTTTCTTCTGTGGAGTCGAAGTCGCCGTAGAGATCGCTGTCTTCGGACGGATAGGGCAGGTCGCGCGATCTTTCCAGCGGCTCCGGCAGATTCGCATCCGCATAAATTCCTTTTTTCGATTCAGGGATATTCCATGGCGGATGGGGTTTAATCCAGCCGAGTGTCAGGAGGAACGGTTGATCACTATTTTGATCAATCCATTCTTCGGCACGTCCGGCCAGCCAGTTCGGGCCGAGGTGTTCTTCCGGAATCAGTGCCTTCTGTGCTTCGTGATATAAAAGCGGGCGGATGCCGTGGATGTTGCGCAGATCACCATACCCATTTGTTTTTAAATACTGGAGGTACGCATCGTCTTCAACGCGCTCAGGAATTTCTTCCATGAGATGCTGTTCATCGTATCCGTGATGGGCAGTCGGCGGGTTAAAGTGGCATTTTCCCAGCACGGCTGTTCGCCAGCCGTGAGCCGAGAGCTCGCGCGGAAAAGTGGGTAGGTTTTCGTCGAGCAGTATTGAAGCATTGTCAAAGTGCCCGTGAGCGCGTCCGGTTTTCCCGGTCAGCATATCGTAACGGGCTGGCACGCAGATTGGGTTGGTCGTATAGGCATTTTTGAACAGACAGCCTTCGTGAACCAGCCGGTCAAGGTTCGGAGTTTTCATCCACGGGAAGCCAGCGGCAGCAAGGGTGTCGAACCGCTGCTGATCCGTCAAAATAATGAGGAAATTCGGCTTCTTCATAAATCATTCTCCTTGAAAATCGAAGGGACATAGAGTTATCTCTCACACCTTGTTTTTCAACGAAAAACGCCCTCAATAACAGGAGTACATCATGGGAACGATCGAAAAATACGGACGGTTTATTCAGGAAGAAAACTGCTTTGAACTCACCGGAGAACCGCCGCGCAAATGGCGCAATATTCATTATAACCAGTGCGGACCGGTTGAATACTACGTTGAGGCGACTCATATCGGCGACGGACATACCCGGGTTCGTTTTGATGACGGATTTTCCGTAGAACTGGTCGGTTACGACTGCAAATATCTCTACATCCGCGACGAAGAAACCGGTAAAGTTTTTTGTCCGGCGGGCATGCCGGCGCCGACTCTGGTGAAAGACTATTCCTGTAAGTTTTTTCCGGAAAAAACCGAGATCAGCTC
Source organism: Kiritimatiellaceae bacterium (assembly GCA_013141415.1). NCBI lineage: Bacteria > Pseudomonadati > Kiritimatiellota > Kiritimatiellia > Kiritimatiellales > Kiritimatiellaceae > Kiritimatiellaceae bacterium. The sequence goes on along the minus strand of JABFQY010000003.1, from coordinate 190,520 downwards.
CACCTGCGACGACCTGCGCGTGACCTGGCGTATTTTTGTTCCCCGCACCGAAGCCTTTGAGGCATGGACCTGCACCGTGAAAAACCTGTCAAATCGTCCGCGGAAACTTTCGGTTTTCGGCTACGCGCTGATGCCGATGAACGGAAAAACGCACGAAGGGAAAGGGTTTGGCCGGAACAACTTTTCCGATGTTTATCCCGAAGTCGGTACCGTGGTCGTCTCGAACCGTGACGTTAAAATTTTTCCGAAAGGATTTATTCGCGGTTACATGACCACGCTCAACAACTGCATGGGCGTTAACGGCTACCGCGATGATTTCACCCGTGCCGATTATTCCGTGTCTGCTCCGAACATTCTCTGGGGCTGGAACTGCGATAACCGGCCCGGGTACGGCCCCGACTGCGCCGGCATTATTCAGGTCGGGCTGGACATCCCGGCCAAGGGCGAGTCGCGTGCTGACTTCCTGATCGGACACTGTGACAGCGTCGAAGATGTTAAAGCGCTGCGCGCCCGTATTACACCGGAGAAACTCGACACGCTGTGCGCCGAGCAGGCCGCCGTGGAACGTCAGCACGAATCCATGTTCAGCGTTAATACCGGCGCAGAAAATAAAGACCGCGATGCGCTGATGAACCTGTTTGTCAAAAAGCAGATGTATTCTTACCTCATCGACAAGTCCGGTTTCCGCGATAATCTGCAGACCGACTGTGCCATCGCGATGTTCGACTATCCGACGGCTCGCGCCAATCTGTTGCGCGCGCTTTCTTCGCAGAAACCGTCCGGAGAGGTGCTGCACAGCTTCCGCCCATTCAACCGTCTGACCTATGCGGATAAGCCGGCGTGGATTCTGATGACGGTCCCGTGGATGATCAAAGAGTCCGGCGATTTTGATCTACTCAAAGAGGTTGTTCCGTACTTTGAGTCGAAAGAGAAGGGTACAGTTTGGGATCACATTCAGCGCACGATCCGCTATATGGCTAAGGATATCGGCAAGCGAGGCCTTTCGCTTCAGCACTTCGCCGACTGGAACGACGGGCTGGAGCCGTCTGAAAAAACCGGCGAGCGCGAAAGCGTTATGGTCAGCCAGCAGCTCTGTCACGGCTGTCTGGAAATCGCTGAACTGGCGGAACGGATCGGCGACAAAGCAGTCGCGGAAGAGTGTCACGCTGTCTTCACACAGATGTCGAACGCCATCAACAAAAACGCGTGGGATGGGAAATGGTATCAGCGCACCATCTGCGAAGATGGGTATCCGCTCGGATCCGATCAGCATGATGAGGCGAAAATTTTCCTCAACACGCAGGCCTGGGCGATTATCGGCGGCGTAGCCGACAGCGACCGCGCGAAATCCTGCATGGAGGCCGTGGACAAATATTGCACCAAGCCGGAAGGGTATGTGATTTGCCACCCGCCGCTCAACAGTTACGACGAGCGCATCGGACGGTTTTCGACGCTTATGCCGCTGGCCGGCACCAATGGCGGCTGTTACTGCCACGCATCAGGGTTTAAAGCGTTGGCGGACTGCCTGATGGGACGGGCCGAAGAAGCCTGGCAGACCTATATCCGCGTTTGTCCCGACAATCCGGAAAACCCGATCAGCCGTTCCGGGGCGGAGCCGTTTTCGTTCGTGAACATGTTTGATCTGGTTGCCCAGACCCGCGGCAAATCCGGCTACGCCTGGCGCACCGGAACCGCTCCGTGGTTCACCATGGTGCTGATCGAGTGGATTCTCGGCGTCCGGCGCAGCTATGAAGGACTTCTGATTGACCCATGTCTCTCAAAGAAAGTTCCGAAAGCCTCCGTCAAGCGCACCTTCCGTGGTGCAGTCTATAATGTAAATATCGACAACACAGCCGGACGCTGCCGTGGAGTTACTTCCATCACCGTGGATGGTAAAAAAATCGACGGCAATGTTCTGCCGCTGTTTAAAGACGGTGAACACCGTGTTGATGTCGTGATTTGACAAATTAAAACTTTGGAGTTCAACGTGCGTTACAACTCATTCGGAAACACCGGAATCAAGATATCTGCATTGGGATTTGGATCCATGCGACTGCCGATGAGCTGGAGCGAAGGCGGAGTCGGTCATGTAAAAATGGATGAATCGGTTGCACTGATTCGCCGCGCCTTTGAACTGGGGGTTAACTATGTGGATTCAGCCTGGTTTTACTGTCAGGGCGAAAGTGAAACAGCCGTTGGCCGCGCACTGAAAGACGGCTGGCGGGAAAAAATAACGCTCTCCACAAAATTACCGGTGGGTAAGGTCGAAAAACGCGATGACGGACGACGCTTTCTGGAAGAACAACTCAAGCGGCTCGATACCGATCATATTGATGTTTACCATTTGCACGGTGTCGGCAAAGAGGCCATGCGTGATGTGGTCGACCGGTTTCATCTTCTCGATGATGTTCTGAAGGCAAAAGACGAGGGAATGATCCGCCACGTCTCATTTTCATTTCACGACAAACCGGAAGAGATGATCCCGATTATTGACCGCGGCTGTTTTTCGTCCGTGCTCTGCCAGTACAACCTTCTCGATCGCGCCAACGAAGAGTCCATTGCCTATGCCAAAAGCAAAGGGCTGGGCGTGGTCATTATGGGACCGGTGGCGGGCGGACGTCTCAAGTACCCGTCCGAAGCGTTTAAGAAAGCGATCGGGAACAAGCAGATCAAGACACCTGAACTGGCTTTACGGTTTGTCTTATCTAATCCGAACGTGGATTGCGCGCTTTCCGGCATGGAAACCATCCAGATGGTGGAAGAGAATGTGGTTGCCGCTTCGGATGAAACGCCGCTCAGCACGGATGAAAAAGCAGCGATTGAAAAGACCGCCGACGACCTGAAGCAGCTGGCATCGCTCTATTGCACCGGCTGTGCTTATTGCCTGCCGTGTCCGCAGGACGTCAACATTCCGAAATGCTTTGAGTTTATGAATTATCACCGCGTTTATGGTCTGACGGAACACGCCCGCAACCAGTACGCGCAATTCGGCAAGCCGTGGATCGCCAAAGGTAAAGATGCGTCGCACTGTATCGAATGCGGCGCCTGTTTGGAAAAATGCCCGCAGAAGATTCCCATCATCGAACGCCTGAAAGAAACACACGCCGCGCTCGGCTAAGTATTTCCGCAGGTTGGAAGCGCGGCGCGTGATCCCGGCCCGCCGATTTTCTGAGCGACGAACGGAAAATCCTGTTCCGCCTTTTCCCACGGGTTGAAGGCAAGCGGGCCGAAGCCGCTGCCAAGTCCCGGTGCCAGACGCAGTCCCTGATTCAGGTAAGCTTTGGCAACGATGATGCTGTCAAGCGGGCGGTAACCCAGTGCGCGGGCCGTTGCGACCGCAGACGAAAGTACGCAGCCTGTTCCATGCGAGTGCTTCGTGTCGATACGCGGACTGGAAAGCCAGGCGTGATCTTTCCCGTTGCTCCAGTAATCGCTTGAAAGCTCCATGTCGTGGAATCCGTGACCGCCTTTAATCAGAACCTCTTTGACACCGGAAGCGAGCGCCTTTTGAGCGGCGGCTTCGATGTCGGCGGGCGTGGCGATTTCCATGCCGAGCAGGTGTTCGGCTTCGGGAATGTTCGGCGTGATTAAATCAACGACCGGAAAAAGTTTTTCGGTGAGAATTTTCCATGCAGAGGCCTCGAGCAGAAATGCGCCGCTGGATGAAATGAGAACCGGATCACAAACTGTGAAAGGCGCTTTAACTGTTTTAAGAAAAGCCGCGACGATTTCGACGGAGGCAGCGGTGCCGAGCATACCGAGTTTAACGGCGGCAGGCGGCAGATCGGCCTTGAGCGCTTCAAGCTGGGCGGAGAGCATATCCGGCGCGACCCATTCAAGGCGGCCCGTGCCGATGGTATTTTGGGCTGTCAGTGCTGTAATCGCCGAACAGTCGTGCGCACCGAGCAGGTTGATGACTTTGATGTCAGCTTGGATACCGGCTCCGCCACCGGAATCCGCACCTGCGATGGTCCAAACAATCGGTTTTTTCATGGGTTGGTCGCTCCGGTTGCGACCGGCGGCGGATTGCTGACGGTCTTATCGTTGAACTGATAGATGGTTTCGCCATCGTGGGCGTAACCGGTTTCGTGGGCGATTTGCTGAACAAAATATTTATCGGAACCGAAGCGCTCCTGCTTGATGCGCAGTTCTTTGATGGATTCCTCCTTGGCGCGGATATCAGCTTCCAGCACGTTCTTGGTTTCCTGATAACTGCGGAACTGAGCCACCTTCGGCAGAAAGGCGAAAACGACGCCGGTCAGCGCGAGACCAATCACGGCAATCGCAACATAGCGGTAAACAACATTCCAGTATTTCTGAGGACTCACGGCGCGCAGTATAGGGGGAGGGGGATGAATTATGAAGTAGGAAATATGAAATATGAAAAAGAAGGATTCAGTACAAAAAACCGCCCCGGAGAAACTCCGGGGCGATCAGTCTTCATGGTTTTTTATCCATGAAACTTAGCAACCGTAACGGGCTTCGCTGCCCAGCATTTCTTCAATGCGTAGCAGCTGGTTGTATTTGCTGATCCGGTCAGAACGGCTGAGTGAGCCGGTCTTGATCTGGCCTGCGTTAGTTGCCACAGCGATGTCGGCAATCGTGTTGTCTTCGGTCTCGCCGGAGCGATGGGAAACAACGGCGGTGTAGCCAGCTTTGTGGGCCATTTCGATGGAGTCCAGCGTTTCGGTCAGCGTGCCGATCTGGTTGACCTTGATCAGGATCGAGTTGGCGCAACCGGTATCGATACCTTTTTTGAGGTATTCAACGTTGGTTACGAACAGATCGTCGCCGACCAGCTGGCACTTGTCGCCGAGCTTATCGGTCAAAATCTTCCAGCCTTCCCAGTCGTTTTCGCTCATACCGTCTTCGATGGAGTCGATCGGGTATTTTGCGGCCAGCGAAGCGAGATAGTCAGCCTGTTCGGCGGACGAACGCTTCGCGCCGTTCGGGCCTTCAAACTTGGCGTAGTTATAAATGCCATCCTTAAAGAACTCAGAAGCGGCGCAATCGAGGCCGATCATCACATCTTTGCCCGGCTCATAACCTGCATCCTTGATCGCCTGCATGATGCTGTCGGCAGCTTCTTCCGTCCCGCCGGAAAACTTCGGTGCAAAACCGCCTTCGTCACCGACGGCTGTGCTCAGACCTTTTTTCTTCAGAATCGCTTTCAGCGCATGGAACACTTCAGCACCGCAACGCAGACCTTCGCTGAAGGACTTCGCGCCGACTGGGCGGATCATGAATTCCTGGAAAGCGATCGGAGCGTCAGAGTGTGAGCCGCCGTTGATGATGTTCATCATCGGAACCGGCAGAACCTTGGCATTCACGCCGCCGATGTAGCGGAAGAGCGGAATGTTCAGATAATCGGCGGCGGCGCGGGCGGTGGCCAGCGAAACGCCGAGAATGGCGTTGGCGCCGAGGTTGCTCTTGGTCTTGGTGCCGTCGAGATCAATCATGAAACGGTCAACGCCGACCTGATCGAGCGCGTCCATGCCGATGATCGCCGGAGCAATCTGTTCATTGACGTTGGCAACGGCTTTCTGAACGCCTTTGCCGAGATAACGCTTCTTATCGCCGTCGCGCAGTTCGAGCGCTTCGTTTTCGCCGGTTGAGGCACCGGACGGAACGGCCGCACGGCCCATTGCGCCGGATTCGAGAATCACATCCACTTCAATCGTCGGGTTGCCGCGCGAATCAAGAATTTCACGGGCCAATACTTCTACAATAACTGACATATCTGCTCCTTTGGTTTGCGGGTTCTAAAGCGCTCTGAAAAATGAGCCGGAACTATACGGACGCACCCGCACCCCCGCAACCTGAAAACGGAGGGAAAAACACAGCCATCCTTTAAGTTTTCAAGGGTTGGGGAAATCAACTACCGTGCGTTCCGATTTATGGATGAACCTGTAAAAATTTATACGGATGGCGCGTGCAAGGGAAATCCCGGGCCGGGCGGTTACGGCGCGGTTCTTTTGTCCGGCGAACGCCGGAAAGAGCTTTCCGGCGGATTCCGTAAAACCACCAATAACCGCATGGAAATGATGGCCTGTATCGAAGGGCTGCGCTCGTTAAAGCGGCCTTGCATCGTCGAGCTGACCAGCGATTCCAGCTATGTGGTGAATGCCATAGAAAAGGGCTGGGCTAAACGGTGGCGTTCCAATGGGTGGAAGCTCTCTCCGGGTAAATTGGCTAAAAATTCAGATCTCTGGAAACAGCTCCTCGATCTGTGTGCCGAACACGCCGTCAAATTCCACTGGGTCAAAGGTCACGCCGGTCATCCCGAAAATGAACGGTGTGATGTGCTGGCGGTCGAGGCGTCGCAATTGAAAGACCTGCCCGCTGACGTAGCTTTTGAATCTGCCATTCTCACTGACGATCTTTTCAGTCTCTGATTTTTGTTTTATCTGACTGCACCGCGAGTCCACAGGGCAAAATTCTTTTTCAGCTGTTCAGTCCGATTTTCATAAATGAGCTGCTGAAGGCGCAGCTCCTGCGCATCGGAAAGGGTTCGCTGGGTTATTCTGCGACAGTTTTGATAAAAACCATTTCCGCGCATTGACACACCTAGGCGAGTTCTATACTTTCTCGGTTCACTTTTCGGGCGTTTAGCTCAGTTGGTTAGAGCGCTTCCTTGACATGGAAGAGGTCTGGAGTTCGAGTCTCCAATCGCCCACCACTCGCTTTCGCGGCGGGTCGCCGCTGAAAGTTCCAGCTACTTTGATCCCGGATGACGGCTATGAGTTTTGAGCAGGAAATCGCCAAACGGCGCACGATTGCGATTATTTCGCACCCGGACGCCGGTAAGACAACGCTGACGGAAAAGCTGCTGCTCTACGGCGGCGCGCTTCAGCTGGCTGGTTCGGTGACCGCGCGCAAAACCCAGCGGGCGACAACGTCCGACTGGATGGAGCTGGAACGTCAGCGCGGAATTTCCGTCACCTCGACCGTGCTTCAATTTGAATATCGCGGAGTTTGCGTCAACCTGCTCGATACACCCGGTCACCGTGACTTTTCAGAAGATACGTACCGCGTACTGATGGCGGTGGATTCGGTGGTGATGGTGATCGACGCGGCGAAGGGGATTGAAAGCCAGACCCGCAAGCTGTTTGAAATCTGCCGGATGCGCGGCATTCCGATTTTCACGTTCATGAACAAGCTCGACCGGCCGTCACGCGATGCGCTGGTTCTGATCGACGAACTGGAGCAGACTCTGCAACTGCGCGTCTGCGCGATGAACTGGCCGCTGGGCAACGGTTCTGATTTTCAAGGTGTCTATGACCGGCAAGCCAAGCAGGCGCACTTTTTTGAACGCACCGCGCACGGCGCATATCGCGCACCGGTGGCACTTCACGCGGTAACCGACTCGCAGGTGCGCGACCGGATGCCGGAAAATGTCTATGAAGCGCTGATCAACGAGCTGGACGTACTGGATACTGCCGGCGAAGTTTTCAACCTCCCGGAGGTTCAGGCCGGCGAACTCAGTCCGGTGTTTTTCGGCAGTGCCATCAATAATTTTGGCGTTCAGCTGATGCTCGACGCGATTGTCGATTATGCGCCTGCGCCGCAGCCGCGCTTTTCCGGCGCGGAAAAAATTAAACCGGAGAATCCGAAATTTTCCGGCTTTATTTTCAAGATTCAGTCGAACATGGATCCCAAGCATCGCGACCAGATCGCCTTCCTGCGCATCTGTTCCGGATGTTTCACCCGCGACATGCGCGTGACCCATTCGCGGACCGGCGAACTGGTACGGCTTTCCAGTTCGCACCGGGTTTTTGCGAAAGAACGGGAAACGGTGGATATCGCTTATCCCGGCGATGTGATTGGACTGGTAGGGCACACCGGCTTCGGTATCGGCGACACGCTGACGGAAGACCCGGCGATTGTGTACCATGAAATGCCGCAGTTTGCGCCGGAGTGTTTTGCGATGCTCTACAATCCGGTTCCCGCGCAGTACAAACGCTTTCAGGCTGGCGTGAAGCACCTTTTACAGGAAGGTGCGTTGCAGTCGTTCCACTTTCCGGATCAGGCACAGAACGCGCCGTTGCTGGGCGCGGTCGGCGTGTTGCAGTTTGAAGTGTTCAAATACCGGCTGGAACACGAATACGGCGCGACGGCCCGGCTCGAACCGGCACCGTACAAAATTATCCGCTGGGTGGACGAATCGGGCGGAGCGGCATCGGTCGTAACCGAATCCATGCTGCCGCCGAGCTGCCGTCTTTTGCTGGATTCATCGGATCGAAAAGTGATGCTGTTTGATTCCGAATGGATTGTGAAATTTTTCTGCGAACGCAATCCGGACGTCCGCCTGCTGAGTCTGCCCGCCGCTATTAAGCGTTCATAGGCGGCTTATGCGAATGCTTCGTCCAGTATTTTGACAATCTGCCGTTTACGGATCTCAATGCTTTCACAAAGGCGGAACTGCACATTGGCGCGGTGAAGATTCTGTTCCGGAAGTCGGATTTTGAAATAAACATTTCCGGCCAGATGATCCTGAAAGAAACGCAGACCCAGTTCCAGAGCGATGAGCCGGATGGAATCATAAAGATACTTCCGGTCGTTTGCGGTCAGAAATCCTTTGGCATGAGCGGTATACCCGCGAATAAACGCATCGCAGAAATCCAAATCGAACGCCACGCCGGACAAATCCTGTGTTTCTTCGCCCTCACGGTTGCACAGCGAGCGCAGAGCGTCGCCAAAGTCATAATGAATCAGTCCCGGCTTCACCGTATCAAGATCAATCATCGCCGTGCCTTTGCCGGTGTCGTCGTCGATCATAAAATTGCTAACCTTCGGGTCGCCGTGGATCAGCCGGGTTTTTATTTCACCGGCACTCAGCGCATTCTGCAGAACCGGAATAAAATCTCGCCGAGCCTCAATAAATTTATGCAGGCTTCGTACCTGTTCAGAACCGCGCATCAGTTCGCGGGCTTTTGCCGAGGCAATGGTTTGGTCGTATTTTTCCAGATACTTCGGGGTTTCGTGGTAACCCGGCAGTGTGTCGTGCAGACGGGCTGGATCGATTCCGGAAATCAGCCGGTGAAACTGGCCCAGCACAACGCCGGTTTCGTAGGCGTGTTCCTCGCTTTGAGCAATATCAAAAGTCGATGCGGAAGCAATCAGCGTCATGGCGCGCCAGAAATTTCCGTCTTCGTCTTTGAAAAGATCTTCTCCGGCTTTAGAGGGAATAATTCTCGGTAGTTGCCAGATGCGGTCGGCGTCTTCGCTTTCTCGCAGTAACTGTTCGTGACAGTGTTGAGTAAGAATCCGCATGTTCTCCATGATCCAGTCTGGGCGGACGAAAACATGGTGATTGACGCGCTGAATAATAACGCGTTCCTCGGAAAAGTGAGTTCGAAACACAGCAATATAGGTGTCGTTCACATTTCCGCTGGTTGTTGGACGGATGCTTGCCAGCCGTCCGTGCAGATCAAACTGTTGGGCAATCTGTTCCGGAGTCATTGGGTTTTTATATCCGATCCGATCCGATTTGTCGTTTAGAAACCGGCGGGTTTTTATTATCCGCAGTTGAGCGTCCGGCATATTTCGCATTTCGTACCGTCACAGCTGCGTGCGGAACAGTGTTCGCGTCCGTAGAGGATCAGTTGGATGTGTAGCTTATTCCACCGTTCCGGCGGAAACAGCTTTTTCAAATCAGCTTCGGTCTGGACGACGTTCGTTCCGCTGGTCAGCTTCCAGCGTTGCGCCAGACGGTGAATATGCGTATCCACCGGAAATGCCGGAACGCCGAACGCCTGCGCCATGATGACTGATGCGGTCTTATGGCCGACGCCGGGGAGTTTTTCCAATTCATCAAAACTGTCCGGCACTTTGCCGTTGTGTTCGGCGACCAGCATCTTTGACATTTCAAAAATCGATTTTGATTTCGTGTTCGCCAGTCCACAGGTTTCGATCAGTTTGCGGATTTTTTCCTGGCCGAGTTTAACCATTTTCACCGGCGTGTCCGCTTTGGCAAACAGCGCGGGCGTCACCAGATTGACTCGCTTATCGGTACATTGCGCGGAAAGAATCACAGCGACGAGCAGGGTATAGGAGTCGGTGTGCTTCAGCGGTACTTCGACGGCTGGATAAAGTTTGTCCAGCCGACCGCCGATAAATTCTGCCCGTTCCTTTTTCGTACTCATGTAAAGGGATTTAATTGATTTGGAGTGCGGACGCAAGCGAAGCGCGAGGCCGCTTTTTTTGTTGCGACGTTCCTTTGAAGGGAAAAGCTCCGTCGCACTTTGTTTGCCGGAGCACTCCAGAATAGACCTCATCTTGTTTATCCTGTTCATCCGGTCAGAAAATAGTAATTTCGGGATATGACACGCCAACAATTCGTTAAGTTAATGCTCAAGCGGGCTTCCGGAAAGCCAGTAACACGCGGCGAGGAGTTTGCGCCCGCCAACATCGCGCTCTGCAAATATTGGGGCAAGCGTGACGCCGAGCTCAACCTGCCGGTTAATTCGAGCCTCTCCATTTCGCTTGGTAAACTCGGCACGCACACCGTGGTGAAGTTCGCCAAAACCGCCGACCGGATTTTTCTGAACGGCAAACCGGCTCCGGCGGATTTCGCCGACCGGCTCTCGAAATATCTCAACCTGTTCCGCGCCGAAGGACAATTCTTCGAAGTCCGAACCAAAAACAATATTCCGACCGCCGCCGGACTGGCATCGTCGGCCTCCGGCTTCGCCGCCTTGGTCAAAGCGCTCGATCAGCTGTTCGGCTGGGGATTTAATCCGCGCGAACTTTCCATGCTGGCACGGCTCGGTAGCGGCAGTGCGGCCCGTTCGCTCTACGACGGTTTTGCCGTCTGGCATGCCGGTGTGCGCGCCGACGGCATGGACAGCTACGCCGAACCGATTTCCGCAGAATGGAAAGAGTTGCGGATTGGCGTCCTCGAAGTTTCCAAGTCCAAGAAGAAAACCGGTTCGACCGACGGCATGAACCGCACGGTTGAAACGTCGGAACTTTATGAAGCGTGGCCCGCGCAGGCCGACTGTGACTTTGACGAATTGCGTACTGCGATTGCCGCGCAGGATTTCTCCATGCTCGGCAAAACCGCCGAGAATAACGCGTTGGCGATGCACGCCACTATGCTGGCGGCGTGGCCGCCGCTCTGCTACTGGAAACCGCAGTCGGTCGCGCTGATGCAGAAAGTCTGGCAGGCGCGCGAAGACGGCCTTGAGGTTTATTTCACCATGGATGCCGGCCCGAATCTGAAACTGCTCTTCCTTGAAAAAGACACCCGCGCCGTGAAGAAGATTTTTCCTAACGCCCAAATCGTCAACCCGTTTTTAACGTAGGACAGGCTTCCAGCCTGTCTAGACAGGCAAGATGCCTGTCCTACATTTCTGAAAGTGGAATTTTCAGATGCCAGAGTTACCAGAAGTTGAAACCATTCGTCGCCAGCTCTGCGCCGCCGGTGTGGAAGGGCGAACCATCGAAAAGGTGTATATCGAATGGCCGCGTACCGTTGAGCCGCTGACGCCGTCCGCTTTCTGCAAACAGATTCAAGGCCGCACGCTGCAAAAGATTGATCGCCACGGAAAGTGGCTGGTTTTCCGATTGGATGGAAAAGAAAACCTGCTGGTGCATCTGCGGATGACCGGTGGATTTTATCTGACGCAGGGCGCGCTGAAAAAAGGGAAACACGACCGCGCGATTCTTCAGCTGAGCGGTGGACTGAATCTGCACTTCCGCGATCCGCGCAAATTCGGTCGCTGGCGGCTCGTTCCGGGAGGGTTTCGCTCCGTCGAAACCGTTTCCGGCGGCGACGGAGCGCGACTCGACAGAGCTCGTCGAAGTCCGCCCTCCAGAATTGCAGGCCTCGGGCCGGACGCGCTGACGGTGACACAGAAACAGTTTCGTAAAGCGCTAGAGAATCAGAACAAAGTGCTGAAGGCGCTCTTGCTCGACCAGTCATTCGTGGCGGGTGTCGGCAACATTTATGCCGACGAAGCATTGTTTGAAGCGCGGCTCGATCCGTGCCGGAAGTCCGGGACATTGAGTGACGCCGAAAAGCTGGCGCTTTATAAAGCGGTGACGAAGGTGATCAAAGCCGGTGTGCGCAACAAAGGAACGTCGCTCGGTGATGGGCAGGGCAACTATGTCGATCTCAATGGCGAAGCTGGCGGCCATCGCGAAAAAGTCAAAGTCTATGGCCGCGCCGGACAGCCCTGCGTTGTCTGCGGCCAGCCGCTTCACAAAACCCAGATCGTCCAGCGCACCACCGTTTTTTGTCCTCACTGCCAGAAATGAATAGGCTTTATTCGATATAAGAAAGTCGCTAGTTTGCAGAGTATTTCAAGGAGAGATAGAGAATGTATTACCTGCTTTCTAAAATATCGATGATCGTATGGTATGTTATTTGGCTTGGTGTGCCAGGCTTAGTACTTACTGGCGTAATTCCTGCGACTCGAAGAATGTCAGGAAAAGCACGATTCTTTGTTAGCGTAATTGCTGTGTGGGTGCTTTTGATTCTCTATCATTTTTTTATACACGATCCTATCTTGCTTAAAGTTGCTCAACTTGAGAATCAGCCAGATCCAGAAACTGGTGCGTTTCTGGCGAAATTCTTCATGGTGCTGCTTGGCTGGATAGTAGGCATTCAAAGCACTTTAGCTTGGATTTTTTGTATCTGGTTGTACAAAAAATGGCGAAGCAAAAAGTTTCAGCAATTTGCCAGAGACGATTCCAAATAACGTCTTATTTTTAAATCAGTGATGATTTATAAACAAAAAAGCCGTTCCGGAGTGCGGAACGGCTTTTGTGCATATGGGCGAAACGCTTACGCGTCGCCGAGCTGCCAGCGGGTGTAGCGTTTGATGGTGACGGTGTCACCGATCTCTTTGCTTTTCGCTTCGAGCAGCTGCGTGATGCTGATTTTGTCTTCTTTGACGAACGGCTGTTCGATCAGGCAGATCTGTGAGTAGAACTTGTTGAGTTTACCTTTCAGGATGCCTTCGACGATGTTGGCCGGTTTGCCTTCGACCTGTTTCAGGAAGAGGGCTTTTTCGTCTTCAACGAGCTGGGCCGGAACACCGGAGCGATCCAGTGATGCCGGACGGGCCGCCGCGATGTGCAGGCAGATATCCAGAGCCAGTTCTTTGAAGACTGCGTTGTTGACGGTGTCGGCTTTGCTGAACGCGAGTTCAGCCAGTACGCCGCAGGTGCCGCCCATGTGGATGTAGCTGGCGATTGCGCCGTTGGCGGCGGTGAATTTTTCGCTCTTGCGCAGAACGATGTTTTCACCGATTTCAGCGACCTTGGCGACGATGTCGGCTTTGAACGCTTCGGCGGGGTCACCGGAGCAGTCCATCGCTTTATCGGTCATATCCACCACGAACTTCTGGAAGATTTCGTTGCGGGTCACGAAGTCGGTCTCGCAGTTCACTTCGATCATGACGCCGGTTTTGCCGTCAGCGGAAACCTTGGCGGAGATTTTGCCGTTCTTGGCGACGCGATCCGCTTTTTTGGCGGCCACGGCCATGCCGCGTTCACGCAGCAGTTTGAAGGCTTTTTCTTTGTCGCCGTTGGCTTCCTGGAGTGCGCGTTTGCACTCCATCATGCTGACGTTGGTGGCGTCGCGCAGTTCTTTGACCATGCTTGCTGTAATTTCAGCCATTGTTAGATCCTCTCAATTAAGATTACTCAGCCTTGGGTTCTTCTGCAGCGGCTTCGACAACCGGAGTTGCTTCCACTTTTACTTCAGCGGCGGCTTTAGCTTCTGCGTCTTCTTTTGCCTTGAAAGCGGCTTTATCAGCTTCTTTCTTTTTTTCTTTATCGGCGGCGGCTTTTTCTTTTTTCAGCTTATCGAGAACCTTGGCGCGTTTCTTTTTCTCTTCGTCTTCTTTGGCTTTGCGCTCTTCACGGGCAGCGTCGGCGACGGCTTTGTCGGCGTCGTCTTTTTCTTTGCGGCGCTTGTCTTCAGCGGCTTTGGCTTTGACGCAGGCGTCGTGGGCTTCGGCGATGGTGCCACCGAGGATTTGGGCAATCAGGGTGAGCGAACGGATGGAGTCGTCGTTACCGGGAATCGGATAATCAACCAGATCCGGATCGGCGTTGGTGTCAACCAGCGCGACAACCGGAATGCCCAGACGCTGAGCTTCGGCAATGGCCAGTTTTTCGCGGCAGATATCGACGACGAGCAGTGCGCCCGGCAGAGAGGTCATATCTTTTACGCCGGTAAGGTTGCGTTCGAGTTTAACGAGTTCACGACGCAGAACGGATTGTTCCTGTTTCGTGAAGGCTTTTAGCTTCGCTTCGTCAGCGAAGAGTGCCTGAAGATCTTCCATGCGTTTGACGCTCTTGCGGATGGTCTGGTTGTTGGTGAGCATACCGCCAAGCCAGCGATAGATGACATACGGCTGACCGGCTTTTTCTGCGGCTTCCTGAAAAACAGTGCGGGCCTGTTTTTTGGTGCCGACGAAAAGAATTTTGCGTCCGTTGCCGACAACACCGGCCAGGAATTCCTGCGCCAGCTTGAGCTGTACGAGGGTTTTCTGGAGGTCGATGACATAGATCCCGCCTTTTGCGCCGTGAATGAAGCGCTTCATTTTGGGATTCCAGCGTTTGGTCTGATGACCGAAGTGTAAACCTGCGTCCAGCAGTTCCTGAATCGTCACTGTCTTTTCTGACATAACAAGCCCCTTTCTCTAGTTCATTTTGAACAATCCGCTTTGGCTTTCCGGGGGCAACCGGACAGCACTCGCTTCAGCCCCGCTCCATGCGGAAGCTATTAAGGGGGGAGGTTATACGTAGGGGCATCCGCTTTGGCAAGCGGCTTTTGGAATAATGAGCATTGAATATTCCGCCGAATGGCGGTCTTTATTCGTGGTGATGCCGGACGTCCAGCCCTTTGACCACGAAGATCGCGTTTTCCGCGATGTTGGTGGCGTGGTCGCCGATCCGTTCCAGATTCCTGGCAATCAGGAGGAGATTCAGCGCCCGCTTAATCATGCCGGAATCTTTCTGCATCAGCGCAAGCAGGTCGGTGGTGATGCGACGGTTCATATCGTCGAGCTGGTCATCGCGCAGCAATACAATACGGGCCTTGTCCGCCGCGCGGTTGACGTAGGCATGCAGACTTTCCTTGACCATCTGGCTGGCCAGAGCCGCCATATCCGGCAGGCTGGTGGCCAACGGCGCCAGCGGCGGTTCTTCCAGCAACCGTTCGGCCTTGTCGCAGATGTTGATGGCGAGGTCCGCCATCCGTTCCAAATCGCCATTGGTCTTTACGGCGCCAAGGATGAAACGCAGGTCGCCCGCTGTGGGCTGGTAGAGGGCGATCAGTCGCAGACAGATCCCGTCGATTTCAATCTGCAGACGGTTAACTTCTTCTTCGTGTTCGCGAATGCGCGGAACGGCGGAGGTATCGCGTTTGCACAAAACTTGAATTGAGTCGGAGATCATGGCCTCACTGAGCGCACTCATTTTGATAAGAGTGTGCTTCAGAGCCGTTAGTTGTTCGTCAAAATGCCGTTCCATATCTATACCGCTCCTAGCCGTATCGTCCGCTGATGTAATCCTGTGTTCGTTTATCCGTCGGGTTTGTAAAAATATTGCCGGTCGGGCCGAACTCGATCATGTCACCGAGCAGCATGTAGCCCGAAAAGTCAGAGATGCGCGCCGCCTGCTGCATGTTATGGGTCACAATGACGATGGTGTACTGTTCCCGCAGTTCCAGCATCAGGTCTTCGATTTTGCCGGTGGAAATGGGGTCGAGCGCCGAGCAGGGCTCGTCCATAAGAATCACTTCCGGTTCGACGGCCAGCAGGCGCGCTACGCAAAGCCGCTGCTGCTGATCCATAGGCAGGCTCAGGGCGGGGCTGTCCAGCCGATCCTTCAGCTGATCCCACAGCCAGGCGGCGCGCAGACTGCGCTCGACAACTTCCTGAAGCTGATTTTTGCGGAACATGCCTGCCACGCGCAGTCCAAAAGTTACGTTGTCCCAGACCGACAGCGGGAACGGATTGGGACGCTGGAAGACCATGCCGACACGTTTGCGCAACAGGCAGACATCCGTGCCGGAACCGTAGATGGACTGGTCGTCGAGTCGAACCTCGCCAGTCACTTTCACGCCGGGAATGAGATCGTTCATGCGGTTCAGACAGCGCAGCAGAGTGGATTTACCGCAACCGGACGGCCCGATCAGCGCGGTGATCCGGTTGGCCTGCACAAGCAGATCGACTTTTTTCAGTGCCTGAAAATCTCCGTAGAAAAGATCCAGATTGCGGACGGTCATGCGCAGGGGATTTGAAGTCGGTGCATTCATCAGCCGAACCTCCCGGTAACGTAGTCGCTGGTGCGCTGGTCTTTCGGCACCGTGAAGACCTGAGCCGTTTCGCCCATTTCAACCAGTTCGCCCATCAGGAAGAAAGCGGTTTCGTCGGCCACGCGTGAAGCCTGTTTGGTGTTGTTGGTGACAAGAACGATCGTGTAGCGCGCTTTCAGAACGGACAGGGCGTCCTCAATCCGGGCGGTGGAAATCGGGTCGAGTCCGGAGCAGGGCTCGTCCAGCAGAACAACTTCGGGATCCATCGCCAGCGTTCTGGCCAGACAGAGGCGCTGCTGTTGTCCGCCGGAAAGACGCAGTGCCAGCAGATCCAGACGGTCTTTCACTTCGTCCCACAGGAAAGCCGCCGTCAGCGTCCGCTCGACAATTTCATCCAGCTCTGCACGGTTGCGTATGCCGGAAAGACGCGGGCCGTAAACGACGTTGTCGTAGATGCTCATCGGCAGCGGCATGGGCAGAGCGAAGACCATGCCGACGCGCTTACGCAACTGCACAGCGCTTTGCGAAGGATGATAAATGTCTGAGCCGTCCATCAG
Source organism: Kiritimatiellaceae bacterium (assembly GCA_013141415.1). NCBI lineage: Bacteria > Pseudomonadati > Kiritimatiellota > Kiritimatiellia > Kiritimatiellales > Kiritimatiellaceae > Kiritimatiellaceae bacterium. The sequence continues at coordinate 173,687 of JABFQY010000003.1, read as the reverse complement.
CACACGTCCTTCGGCGCGGCTTTCCGGGTCGAGGTCGTTCATCCGGTTCAGCGTCCGCAGGAAGGTTGTTTTACCGGAACTGGCCGGGCCGATGATGCCGAGGATGCGGTTTGCCGCCACGTTCAATGTCAGATTGCGCAACGCCTGATGGCGTCCGAAAAAGACACTCAGGTTCTGCACCGAAATTTTGACCTCACGTTCCACGCGCACCCTTTCCATAATCACCGCGACCGTTTCGCGATAAACCGGTTCATCATCCAGTAAGCCGTCAGATTCACGAACAACACAGCAAAAACAAGCACCGCCGCCGTCGCATAAGCTTTCTCATTGGAAATTCCTTCGCGAGCCAGCAGGTAAAAATGCACCGACATCGTCCGCACCGAGTCGTTCAGAGAGTTCGGCATCATCAGCGAAGAACCAGCGGTGAAAATGACAGCCGCCGTTTCGCCAATGGAGCGGCCGATGCCCAGCATAACGCCGGTCATGATTCCCGGCAGGGCGTTCGGCAGAACCACTTTGTAAACGGTTTCCCAGTTCGTGGCGGCCAGCGAGCAGCTTACTTCACGGTATGCCTGCGGCACGGCGCGGATCGCTTCTTCCGATGTCCGGATGATGGTCGGCAGAATCATGATAGCCAGTGTCAGTCCGCCGGAGATCATGGACCAGCCCATGCCCAGTATGGTTACGAAAAAGATATAGCCGAACAGGCCGAAGATAATCGATGGAATGCCAGCCAGACAGTCGGTGCCGAAGCGGATGATTTTTGTGATGCGGTTTTCGCGGGTGTATTCCGAAAGGTACACGGCGGTGCCGACGCCCATCGGCAAAGCGATCGCAATCGCGAGCAGCGGCAGAAGTACGGTGCCGACAACGGTCGGCAGAATACCGCCTGCTTTGCCCATTTCCCTCGGCTTGGTTGAGAGGAACTCCCACGAAATTTCCGGAACGCCGCGCTTGAGCACGAACGCAATGATCATCACAAGCACGACGACGGTGATGAGTGTGGCAGCGCCCAGAAGGATGACAGCCAGAGCCTGTGTAAATTTTGGAGATATCCGCACGATCAACTCCCCGTCTTTCGTTTCATCGCGGCCATCGCCAGCGAGTTCAGGATCATGACGACCACAAACAGTACCACGCCGGTGGCGAACAGCGCCTGCCGGTGCAGCCCGGTCGCATAGCCCATTTCCAGCGCGATGTTCGCCGTCAGTGTTCGTACGGAGTCGAGCGCGGAGTGGGGGATTTTGACGGCGTTACCGGCTACCATGATGACCGCCATGGTTTCGCCGACGGCCCGGCCCATCGCCAGAATGATGCTGGCGATAATTCCCGAACGCGCCGCTTTCAGAATTACCATATGCACGCTTTGCCAGCGGGTGGCTCCCAGTGCCAGCGCGCCTTCAAGGTAGGTGCGCGGCACGGCGTTGATGGTATCGATGGAAATGCTGATTACGGTGGGCAGCACCATGATGCCGAGAATGATTGATGCGGCCAGCAGGGACAGCCCCGGCCCGCCGAAATGGTTGCGGATGAACGGTGCCAGCACCATCACGCCGATGAATCCGTACAGAACCGATGGAATGCCGGCCAGCAGTTCAATCATCGGCTTGATAATCCGCATGACTGACTTCGGTACAAACTGGGTCAGGAAAATGGCTCCGGCTACGCCCAGCGGTGCGCCGATCAGCATGGCGCCCAGTGTGACCCACAACGACGAAATAATCATCGGATAGATGCCGAACTTGCCGGCGGACGGATCCCATTCCGAGGCAAACAGGAAATCCTTGAACCCGATTTTAACGATAAACGGTACGCCTTCTTTCAGAATGAAAAGGGCAATCAGCAGCAGACTGACCGTGGCCGAAAAGGCCACAGCCATGAAAATGTAGCGCGCCAGATGGTCACTGCACCAGATCGCAACTGCACCCGAGACCCGCTGGGCGGGACGCTTCGGATGTTCCGGAGTGTTCGGGATGTCCTGCATTTAAATTCAGTCCTGAAAACGGTGTTTTACTTGGCAGGAATCAGGCCGCTCTCTTGGATTGTTTTCTGCCCTTCGGCGGAGCAGACATAATCAATGAAAGCTTTGCAGGCGCCGGTCGGTTCACCCTTGGTCAGCAGATAAACAGGCCGCACGATGGGGTAACGGCCCGCGACGACTTCTTCCGTTGTGCAGGCCGTGCCATGAACGGTTACTGCTTTAATTTTTTCGTTCAGCAATCCGTGGGAGAGGTATCCGACGGCGTTTTCGTCCATGGCGACGGTTTCGCGAATCGTGCCGTTTGAGTCCTGAATGATGGCATCTTTGGTGAGCGTGACATCTTTAACGATTTTTTCGAATGAGGAACGTGTACCGGAGCCGGCTTCGCGGGAAACGACGGTGATTTCGTGGTTCACACCGCCCAGTTCTTTCCAGTTGCTGATTTTTCCGGAGAAAATGTTGCGAATCTGTTCCATGGTCAGGTCTTTGATCAGGTTTTTGTTGTTCACGACCACCGCGATGCCGTCGCGAGCAACGATAACGGCGGTCAGCTCCTGAGCTTCCGGCGGCAGTTGAACGAGGTCAGCCATGCCGATCTGGGCGGCACCGGAGAGGGCTGCCTGAACACCAAGCGCCGAGCCTCCGCCTTGTACAGTTACTGCGATATCCGTCCGCTCAACCATGAACTGCTCGGCCAGTTTTTCAGCAAACGGCTGGAAGGCTGTTGATCCTGCCGCTGTGACTGCCGTCCGCTGCTTACCGCATCCACTGCCTGCTGTAAGAATAAGACCGCATACCAATATTCGTAACATCTGTTTCATTATAGTAACTCCATTTTCATCGAAATTAAACCGCCACACAGTATCTCGAAACCGACACGACACAAAAAACTAATACATGCCTAACAAAATCCTAACATCGGTACAATAGCTTGTGTGCAGATTTTTAACGGGCCGCAAATAGAAGTGGTCACACGCCCGTGAGAACAAGCCGCGCGGGACTAAGGAAAACCGGCGGTGCGAACCTGAACAGAGAGAAGGGGAGACTATGAAGAAAATACTTATGATAGCAGCTGTTGCGGTGATGGCCGTGTTCAGCGTGCAGGCGCAAGGCTCTGAAGAGCTGTCCGCACTGCAGAAGCAGCTTAACGAGCTGTCGGCGAAGATCGCCCAGCTTGAGAAAGCTAACGCGGAAAAGGCCGCGCAGGTTGAAAAAACCGCGCAGGTTGAAAACGCGAATGCCGCTAAAATCGCTCAGATCGAGCAAGACAACGCCAAAAAGACGTGGTCGCTTGAACAGCTTCAGGCCGAAGGAAAGAAGAATATGGCCGGGGCTTGGGCTAACGACATTAAACTGAAGGGCGATGTCCGCGCACGGTATGAAAACCGGCAGGTGGCAGACAATACCACTAAAGACCGTCAGCGGATACGCTTACGGGTTGGTGCGTATGGCAAGGTGAACGACTTTACCGATTTCGGTGTGCGCTTAGCTACTGGCGGATCGCGCACATCGTCTAATGCAGACCTTGATGACAGTGCTGGCATGAAGTCGATCTATCTGGATCAGGCGTATGTGGACATGCACCCCGAGATGATGGGCGGTGCGCACCTGTTCCTTGGCAAAATGCCTCAACCCTGGATAACCTACAATACTGGACTGATCTGGGATACCGACCTGAATCCGGAAGGTGCTGCCGTGACCTATGAAAAGCAGTTTCTCCCGGCCAAGCTGATGGCGAATGCAGGAACGTTTGTTATGAAGGAAAACGGTGCCAATCCTGATATCCAGCTCAGTAGCGCACAGGTGGCGGTTGAGAAGAAGATATTCGGTACCCACACACTGACACTGGGTATAAGTGATTATTATTTCGGAAACGCAAACTCATCGACCAATCTGGTTAATACCAGCGGCAGTCGTAACACCCCCAGAACGGAGTTTAATCTGGTGGAAGGCTTTGGCTCATATGGGTTCGATGTATTCAAAGTTCCGGTTCTGCTGAATGCGCAGTATGTTGTTAATATCGAGGCCAAAAACAGCAACGAGGATACGGCGTATCTTGCCGGTATTACTATCGGAAAAGCCAAAGACAAAGGCAGCTGGGAAATCGGCTACAACTACCGCGACATTCAAAAAGACGCCGTCGTTGCCGGTCTCAATGACTCTGACTTCGCCGGAGAAACCTGGACCGACTGCTCCGGACATGTGTTCAGAGGCAAATACCAGATCGCAAAAAATCTGTCGCTTGACGGGGCTTATATCCTGAGTACGGATTACAAAAATCAGGACGCAAATACCCTGCAGGCTGACCTGAACTTTAAATTTTAGGCTCTGTTCAAAGCCTCTGATCCGCGTGAGCGGATCGAACCCCGCAGGCCTCCGGTAACTCCGGAGGCCTGCACCTTTTATGAAATCTCCTTATGGCGGAGCGGGCGTTTTCTGATAGGTTTTGCACGATGAAAGAGAGAATCACAGAACCCGATGTCTGGAAATACGCGCTTGCCGGAGGCTGGGAAGTGCTGGCCGGTAAGACCGATGCCGACAACGATCTGCTCAGTTTGCGGACGGCAAAGGCGAACGATCTCTGGTTTCATGTCCACGGACTGCCCGGCAGTCATGTGATTCTGCGTGGCCCCGAAGGTGAGACCGCTGACAGTGCCACCATCAAACAGGCGGCGTCGATTGCCGCGTGGCACAGCAAAGCGCGCAATGCCGGAATCGTTCCGGTTTCCTGCGCCGAAGCAAAAAATGTATCCAAACCGCGCGGTGCTAAGCCCGGAACCGTCACCATTAAGCGCGAGAAAACCATCAAAGTCCGTCCGGCCTTGCCGTAGTTTTCAGTATTCCACACCTATGGCAGAAGCTTTGCATCCTTGAGCATGCGGCAGAATTCTTTTTTTGTGACCTGATGCATTTCGCCTTCTTTGGAAAATGGATGTTCCATCGTCTTGTATTTGACGGCAAGCCGCTCGCATTCGACGATACGCAGGAATTCGTCACCCTTTTTCCAGATTTGCCCCTGTTGTAATTTCATAATCCCTGTTTAGCATCTCGACAGCTATTGCTCCAGCGTTTCCGGCGTTTCGTTAATTTTCACAGCGTTCTAATCAAACCCTAACAATTCTCTAATAGAGTTCGCTCATATTTCTTCCCGTATGAGGCGGCCGCCGGAAAGAGAAGGCGAAAGGAAAGACCTTCCTGTCCGGTGACTGCCGAACCAACTAACGAGTGGAAACAGGAGAAACTCTATATGAAAAAAGCAGCAGTAAGTGCAGCCCTGATCGCGGCGGCCGTTTGGTCGGCGCAGGCTCAGGTACAGGTTGATGCCGGTCTTCCGGATTACAAAGCCGTTCAAGGCGTTTCCGGCACGATCAAAGGGATCGGTTCCGACACGATGAACAACATGATGACGCTCTGGGCGGAAGGATTCAAAAAAATCTATCCGAATGTTCAGGTCGAAATTGAAGGCAAAGGTTCTTCCACTGCGCCGCCCGCGCTGATCGAAGGCACCGCGACCTTTGGTTCAATGAGCCGACCGATGAAACAGCTGGAACTCGACGGATTTGTCGGCAAGTACGGCTACAAGCCGACCGAACTTCCGACCAGTATCGACATGCTGGCTGTCTATGTTCACAAAGACAATCCGATCAAAGCGCTGTCGCTGACTCAGGTTGACGCGATTTTCTCCAAGAACCGCAAGCTCGGCAACTCGGAAGACATCACTGGCTGGGGCCAGCTTGGACTCAAAGGCGAATGGGCCAACCTGCCGATCAGCCTTTACGGTCGTAACGCCGCTTCCGGCACCTACGGCTATTTCAAAGAAAACGCGCTTGGCAAAGGCGACTACAAGGATTCCGTGAAAGAACAGCCCGGCAGCTCCGCCGTGGTGCAGGGTGTTGCCACCGACAAAGGCGCCATCGGCTACAGTGGTATCGGCTACAAGACCGCCGACGTTCGCGCTCTTCCGCTGGCCCGCGACGCGTATTCATACCCTGTAGAAGCGACTCCGGAAAACGCCTACACCGGCGAATATCCGCTCGCCCGCTATTTGTATCTCTACGTGAACTTCAAACCTGGCAGCGAGCTCGATCCGCTCCGCCGCGAGTTCATCAAGTATATCTTCAGCAAGCAGGGGCAGACGGACGTGCTCAAAGACGGTTATTTCCCGGTGCCTGCCAATGTAGCCCGCAAGACGCTTGAATCGGCAGGAATCAAAGCAGGGTTCTAATCAAATAAGGTGGAACGAAACCTCCGGACGAGTTTAAACACGTCCGGAGGTTGTTCTGGAATATGACGAAAAGTTTTACAGGTCGGGCACGGCGGAAAAAAACGCACTGGAGTGTGCGTGCGTCGGATCGTCTCTCCAAATCGCTGATCACCGTCGGCGGAATCGGCACCATCCTCGCCGTCTCCACCGTTTTCTTTTATCTGCTCTACGTCGCCATTCCGCTTTTCCGTCCGGCACGCATTGCCGGCAGCGAAACGCTGAACCGGCCCGCCGCCGATAGCGCACAGCCGCTTTCGATTCAGTCCGACGAATACGGACTGATGAACCGTGTTCTCTACGGCTCCGGACGTCTCGTCTGCACCCGGCTCGATACCGGTGCCTTACTTTCTGAACAGATGCTTTTCACCAACGCGGCGCTGACGGCGTTTACCCTCGAGGGTACGACTTCCGAGGCGCTTTGCGGTTTCGCCGACGGCTCGATCCGGATGGGCCGTATCAGTTTTCAAACCTCGTATGTCGCCGACAAAGAACTGCCGCCGGAATTGCAGGCACTAGGTGAAAACGGAATCGGCGAATGGAACGGCGCGCTGATTCAGCGGATTTCCGGCGAACAGTTCCGGTCAATCCGGCTTTCCGCCATTTTTGACGAACCGATTTTCGGCGAAACGTCCTCGGCGGTACGCCTGCTCGATCAGACCACCAGTCCGGCCGGGCAGATTTCCGTGATGCTGAATGACGAAGGAACTCTTTCTCTTCTCCGCTTCACCAAACGCGAAAACATCATGACCGGCAAAGTGACGATCCGCCGCACCGTCGCTATGATTCCATACAAAGCGCAGGAACGCCGCGAGCCGCCGGCGTGGGTTATTCTTTCCGGACTGGGCGATACCGTCTGCGCCGTCTGGCGCGACGGCACACTGCTGCGTTTCGATACCCGCAATTTCACCAGTCCGTCGCTGATCGAGCGGATTGATCTTGTCCCGGAACCGGATCGCAAACTGACTTCGCTTCAGCCGCTACTGGGCCGCACCACGCTGCTGGCGGGCGATTCTTCCGGCCGCATTCAAGCGTGGTTCCCCGCATTTTCACCGAACAATCCGTCGCAGACTTTTCTGACACAGGCGCACACCTTTCAAGGTTCGACCGCCGTCACCGCGCTGGCTTCGTCGTCGCGCATCCGCATGGTCGCGGCGGGCTATGCCGACGGCACGGTGGATCTGTTTCACATCACCAGTCAGAAACAGCTGGCCCATCTGAACGCTGGCGACTCGCCGGTACAGTCCGTCGCTCTGTCGCCCAAAGACGACGGAATACTGGCGCTGACGCCCAAGCACCTTGTGCAGTGGAACATTGATCCCCGGCATCCGGAAATTACCCCGGCCGCGCTCTTCACGCCGGTCTGGTACGAAGGCGCCGCCAAACCGGAATATGTCTGGCAATCGTCGTCCGGCACCGATGACTTCGAGCCGAAGTTCGGTTTGATGCCGCTGATTTTCGGAACGCTCAAGGCGACGCTTTTTTCCATGATGTTCGGCGTGCCGATCGCGTTGCTGGCCGCGATTTTCACCAGCGAGTTTCTTTCGCCGCGCGCCAAACTGCATATCAAACCCGCCGTTGAAATGATGGCCGGACTACCGAGCGTCGTACTGGGCTTCATCGCCGCACTGGTGCTGGCGCCGATTGTCGCGAAACTGCTCACGGTGTTTATGACGGTCTTTATCACTGTTCCGGCGGCCTTTCTGCTCGGTGCCTACATCTGGCAGCTTCTTCCGCAACGCTGGACGCTTCTGCTGGCGCGGTTCCGCCTGATCTTTTTACTGCTGACGGTTCCGGCTGGCGTAGGCATGGCGCATCTAATTAGTCCGCTGATTGAGCGGCTGTGTTTTGCCGGCGATATTATGCGCTGGCTCGACGGTCAGATCGGTCAGGCCTTTGGCGGCTGGGTGCTGTTGATTATGCCGGTGAGCTGTCTGCTGATTGCGTGGCTGTTCAGCGTCGTAGTGGATCCACGCCTCCGCCCCCTTTCCATGAACTGGTCACGGATGCAGTGCGCTCTGTTTGATCTGTTTAAATTCCTGTTTGGCCTCGCCGCCGCGCTGGTACTGGCGATTGCCGCCGCCGCGCTGTTGCAGGCGCTCGGCTTTGATCCGCGTGGCGGACTGTTCGGCACCTACGTTCAGCGCAACGCGCTGGTCGTCGGGTTTGTGATGGGCTTCGCCATCATTCCGATCATCTACACCATTTCAGAAGATGCTCTTTCCTCCGTACCGGATCATCTGCGCTCGGCGTCGCTCGGGGCAGGGGCCACGCCGTGGCAGACGGCAGTACGCATCATTATTCCGACGGCGATGAGCGGACTTTTTTCCGCCATCATGATCGGCCTCGGACGTGCCGTCGGCGAAACGATGATCGTGCTGATGGCCGCCGGAAATACGCCGGTGATGGAGTGGAATATATTTAACGGCTTCCGCACGCTCTCAGCCAATATCGCCGTCGAACTGCCGGAAGCCGTGCGTAACAGTACACACTACCGCACGCTGTTTCTCGCCGCGCTGGCACTGTTTGTGATCACTTTTATTTTGAACACCATCGCGGAGCTGGTTCGTATGCGCTTCCGTAAAAAGGCGGTGGATTTATGAGTTTTCAAACGCCGGAAGAAAAATCCGTCAAGCCGCGCCGCCGCCGTTCGCGGGTTTCGCTGTTTGCTCAAGGCGAGCCGATGATCTGGCTGACCGGCGGCGGACTCGCCATTGCGCTGTGCATGATTATCGGGCTGCTCGCGCTGATTTTATGTAACGGGATTGCCACACTATGGCCGGCACCGGTACAGCAGTTCCAAACGTCGGACGGCTCGGTGTTCATGGGTGAAATCACCCGCTCCGAAAGTTTCCGCACCAACGACGAAAAGGTGCGTGTGCTGCAACGCAAACTGGTGCGCACCGGAAACTTTGAAATTTCCGGCGAACATTTCACTTGGCTTAACGATCACGACGTGAAAACAGAAACTCGTCCGGAGTGGGCGCTGGTGATTGAGCGCACGGCATGGGGCCGTTTCTACGGATTTCCGGAAAGCTTCACGCTGGGCGGCGAAACAGTCGCATTGACGCCGGAATCCGCGTGGAAAAAGTTTAACGAGTATCACAGCGCAATCACCGACCGGCGCGCAAAAATCCGCGAACTTGAAACGAAAGAAGTCGGCCGCGTCAATCGGCGGCTTGAAAAAGCACGACTGGCGTTGCGTTCCGTAGAGTTGAGCAAAGGCGCTGGCAGCACCGATTGGCAGACGGAAAACGCGGAATTTCTCGAAACGGAAAAAATCGGCACGACGGAATTCAAACAGCTTCAGGAAGAGATCAGCCGGTTGCGCGCCGAAAACAGCCGCTATGTACTGAATCTAAAAACCGCTCAGGGCAAAGCGGTGGCGATGCCGCTTGAAAACATTGTCCGCGCTTATCCGGCCAATCAGCTTTCAATCGCCGGAAAGACCGGAATCTATTTCAGCCGCTGGCACGAATTTCTTTTTGAAGAGCCGCGCGAAGCCAACAGCGAAGGCGGCGTGTTCCCGGCGATCTTCGGCACCGTGATTATGACGCTGCTGATGTCGCTGGCGGTGGTTCCGTTCGGCGTGATGGCGGCGCTTTATCTGCGCGAATACGCCAGGCCGGGATTTGTTGTGAGCGCGGTACGTATTTCGATCAATAATCTCGCCGGTGTTCCGAGTATTGTTTTCGGCGTGTTCGGCCTCGGCTTTTTCTGTTACCTGATCGGTGCTTCGATTGACGAACTTTTCTTCGCTTCGTCGTTGCCGAATCCAACCTTCGGGAAGGGCGGTATTCTCTGGGCGTCACTGACGCTGGCACTGCTGACGCTTCCGGTGGTGATCGTCGCCACCGAAGAGGCTCTGGCGGCCGTACCGAATTCCATGCGCGAAGGTTCCTATGCCTGCGGCGGAAGTAAATGGCAGACGATCAAACGGATTGTTCTGCCGCGCGCTTTGCCCGGCATTATGACCGGTATGATTCTGGCCATGGCCCGCGGCGCGGGCGAGGTGGCGCCGCTGATGCTCGTCGGCGCGGTGAAGCTGGCGCCGGAACTGCCGGTGGACAGCGTGGCGCCGTTTGTGCATGCCGAGCGCAGTTTCATGCATCTCGGATTCCATATCTACGACCTCGGGTTCCAGAGCCAGAACAGCGAGGCCGCCAAGCCGATGGTTTTCACCACCACGCTGCTGCTGATTGTGCTGATTTTTTTCCTGAACCTGCTGGCGGTCCGTTTGCGGACCCGCCTGCGCCGTAAGTTTGTTTCCTCTGCATTTTAGTGAAGGAGCGTTTTATGGATGTGCAAAGCCTGTCGAAAAAGAAATCAAACCGCCTCGCGGAGATTGCCGCCGGAAAAACGTTTCCGACCGAAACGCACGATGTGCTGAAAAACGAGACGGCACTGCTTGAGGTGTCGAACTTCAATCTTTCGTATGGCGCAAAACAGGCGCTTTTCGATATCAACATGATTATCCCGAAGGGGAAAGTCACTGCGCTGGTCGGCCCGTCCGGCTGCGGCAAGTCCACGTTGCTGCGCTCCATCAACCGGATTAACGATCTGCTCAGCACCGTGCGGATTAACGGCGAAATGACGCTGAACGGCGAACCGGTCTATGCGCCGTCCGTAGATGTCATCGAGCTGCGCAAGCGGATGGGGATGGTTTTTCAGAAACCCAATCCGTTTCCGATGAGCGTTTACGAAAACGTCATTTATCCGCTCCGGATCGACGGCGAACGTAACAAAGCGGTGCTCGACGAAGTGTGCGAGCGCAGTCTGCGCGGCGCGGCGATCTGGGAAGAGACCAAGGATCGCCTGAACGAAAGTGCTCTCGGCATGTCCGGCGGACAGCAACAGCGTCTATGTATCGCCCGGGCCATTGCCGCCGAGCCGGAAGTGCTTTTGATGGATGAACCCTGTTCGGCGCTCGACCCGATTGCCACAAATAAAATTGAGGATCTGATTGCCGATCTGCGCGGTGAGTATACGATTGTGATCGTGACACACAATATGCAACAGGCGGCGCGGGTGAGTGATTATACCGCTTTTATGTATCTCGGACGGCTGATTGAGTTCGGCCCGACCAGTACGATTTTTCAAAATCCGCACCTGCGGGAAACGCAGGATTATGTGACCGGACGGTTTGGATAAGGAGAAACTTATGTCTCAGGTTTTTATTAACGAAGTCGAAAAACTGAAAAAACAAATTCTGATGATGAGTGCACAGGTTGAGGAGAGTCTCATTCTTTCAGTCAAGGCGCTGTTAACTCGCGATGAACAGCTTGCTCAGCAGGTCATTCGCGGCGACTTCGACGTCGATCAGGTTGAGGTCGAGGTCGAGGAAGAAGCGTTGAAGATTCTGGCGCTTTATCAGCCCGTGGCGGCCGACCTCCGTTTCCTGACGGCGGTGCTCAAGATCAATAACGATCTGGAACGGATCGGCGATCTGGCGACCAATATTGCCAGACGTGCTGTCAAAATGTGTAAAGAACCGGCGCTGACGATGCCGGATGAACTTGGACATGCGGCAACGCGGGCTCGCGATATGGTGCGCGACTGTTTGAATTCTTTTGTGAATTTTGATGCCGGGCTGGCCAAAGCGGTTTGCGGGTCGGATGATGAGGTGGATCGCCTTTGCAGTCAGGTCCGCCGTTTTGTGGAAGCGCAGATTTTGCAGTATCCTGCCCGAATCAGCTGTTATCTCGACATGCTGCTGGTATCACGCAATATCGAGCGGATTGGGGATCACGCCACCAATATTTCAGAAGACGTTATTTATCTGGTTGAAGGAACCATCGTGCGCCACCGTCCCGAAGCGACCATCTAAAATCTTACAGGCGGTTTTGCCCGCAGGAATGCGGAGAAAAGGTTCGTTCGTATGGCAGTTGCAAAAACACAAATTCTGATTGTCGAAGACGAAGAGGATATCCGCGAACTGGTGCGCTACAATCTGGAGCGCGAAGGCTTTGCCGTGACTGAGGCGGAATCCGGCGAAGCCGGTCTGAAGGCCGTCGCGCAGAAAAGACCGGATATGATTCTGCTTGATCTCATGCTGCCCGGCAAAGACGGCTTGCAGATATGCCGCGAACTGAAGCAGAACGCCGACAGCCGCGATATTCCGGTCGTCATGATGACGGCCCGCGGCGAAGAGAGCGACATCGTTGCCGGTCTCGAACTCGGCGCGGAAGACTATGTCGTGAAACCGTTCAGCCCGAAAGTTCTGGTGGCGCGCGTAAAAGCTGTCTTGCGGCGGAAAGCTGCCCCAGCGACGCCGGATGCGGAAGGCGTACTACGCATTTACGATCTGGTTATTCATCCGGGCCGTCACGAAGTAACGGTCGGCGGGAAACCGGTTGATCTGACCGCCAGCGAATTCGGAATTGTTCATTTTCTGGCCCGCCGTCCGGGCTGGGTTTTTACCCGTTATCAGATCGTGGATGCGGTACATGGCGAAGACTATCCTGTCACCGAACGTTCGGTTGATGTGCAGATTGTCGGCCTGCGCAAAAAACTGAAAAAGGCAGGCGACTACATCGAAACCGTGCGCGGCATCGGCTATCGCTTCAAGGATGAGGAATAGCTATGCAGACGCGGCGCATCTTCTGGCAGATTTATCCCGGCCACCTCATTATCACTTTTTTTGCGCTGCTGGTCTGTTTTGCCGTTTTCACGTCCGCTCTGGAGCGCTTCTACCGCAAGCAGGTCGCGGAGAATCTGGAGTCATTGGCTTTGTTCTCTGCCGAACAGGTGCGCGACCGCCTCGATGCAAACAACCTGGATTATCTCAACGACACGGCGGTTAAACTCGGCGCCAAATCGTCAGCGCGCGTCACGCTGATTCTTCCGGACGGAACGGTCGCCGGCGAGTCGGCCAAGTCGCGCGAGCAGATGGAAAATCACCGCGACCGCCCGGAAGTGAAGACTGCGATTGAAGAAGGCCGTACCGGACAGTCGACGCGGTTCAGCAGCAGTGTCCGTAAATCCATGCTCTATGTTGCGGTGCCTGTCTATCGCGACAATACGCTGGTCGGCGTGGTTCGCATGGCGATGCCGCTGCTCCGGATGAATGAAGTGCTTAGCGGGATCGAGCGCAGTCTGCTGTGGGGTTGTATCGTAGTTCTTCTTCTGGCGGCGCTCCTGAGCCTGTTTGTTTCGCGCCGCATCTCAAAGCCGCTTGAAAATATCAGACAGGGCGCTGAGCGGTTTGCCGCAGGCGATTTCTCGTACCGGCTTCGCGTGCTCGGATCTGCTGAAGTCGGCGCTTTGGCCGAAACGATGAATCAGATGGCGGAACAGCTTGAAGAACGTCTGCAAACGGTCAGTAACGAGCGCAACCAGCGCGAAGCCGTGCTTTCCAGTATGGTCGAGGGCGTGCTGGCGGTGGACACCGACGGACACATCATCAGTCTGAATAAAGCCGCCGCACAGTTCTTTAATGTGTTTCAGCCTGAAACCGCAGCAGGCCGAAGTATTGAAGAAGTTTTCCGGAACGTCAAATTGCAGCGGTTTGTCGCCGAAGTTCTTGAAGGACAGGAGACCCGCGAGTGCGAACTGGCTATCCAGAACCATCAGGCCTATTACCTCCAGGCGTGCGGAACCAATCTGCTCGGAGCGCAAAACCGGCGTATAGGTGCCGTCGTGGTCTTTAACGACGTCTCCCGCCTGCGCCGGCTTGAAAACTTGCGGCGCGACTTCGTCGCCAACGTTTCGCACGAGTTGAAAACGCCGATCACCACCATCAAAGGATTTGTAGAAACTCTGTTGGACGGCGCAATCAACGATTCGGTTGAAGCCGAGCGCTTCCTGAAAATTGTCGCCAAACACGCCGACCGGCTCAACGCGATCATTGAAGACCTGCTTATGCTCTCGCGCCTCGAACAGGGCGGCAAGGAGGGGATGGAAATGCAGAAAGCCGGACTCTGCGGACTCATGAATTCCGCCGTCGAAGTCTGCGCCCGGCGCGCCGCTGAAAAGAATATCACCATCTGCGTCGAGTGCCCCGAAGAATTAACTTCCGTCGTCAATCCACCGCTCGTCGAGCAGGCGCTTATTAATCTGATCGGCAACGCCGTCAAGTACAGTGCCGACGGCAAGAACGTTGTCGTCAGCGCGCACTCTGAAAACGGCGGTGTTGTGCTGTCCGTAAAAGACCAGGGCTACGGAATTGAAAAAGAACATCTCGAACGGCTTTTTGAACGCTTCTACCGTGTGGATAAAGGTCGCAGTCGGCAGGAAGGCGGAACCGGTCTGGGCCTTTCCATTGTGAAACACATCGCTCAGGCGCACGGCGGAACGGTTTCCGTCCAGAGCCGCTACGGAGAAGGTTCAACTTTTTCCGTTTTCCTTCCGGCGGTGTAGGGCGGGGGCCGTGACCCCGCCGAAATCCGAGGTCAGGGACCTCGGCTACAACGAGGTTTCTACAGTGCGGAGCAGTATTTAATCTGCACGCCTTTCAGGAAATTGCGCAGCATCTGGTCTTTGCAGTCGCGGTAGTGTTTGTGATCCGGCTTGCGGGAGAACGCACTGAGTTCATGTTTGCTGATCGGCATGTCGGCCAGACCCATGATTTCCAGCACGTCTTCGGCTTTCAGGGTTAATGCGATGCGCAGTTTCATCAAGATGACGTTGTTGGTCAGAACCGTTTCCGGCGCGGGCTGTGGCCCGTCTTTTTTGCCGCGTTTATCAATGATGAATCCGTTCAGGAAAGCCGCCAGCTGAGTATCGCTGCATTCCTGATAGGCCGGATCATCGTCTTTTTTCAGCCAGGCGTTGATCTGTTCCCACGTTGCCGGAAGTTCCGCCAAGGCGAACAGGGCGATTACTTTTGAATCCTTCAAGTCGAAGGTGTAGCGGAGGCGGCGTAAGATATCGTTGTTTCTCATTATGTTGTCCTTTTTTAAATCAGCCGAAGCAAGCTTCGGTGAATAAAGCGCAGGCAAGCCTGCGCACTCCATAGAATTCTTTATTTCAGTTCCGCGTTACAGATTTTCTGTGCGCCTTTCACCAGCGATTCAAAGTAAGCGGGTACCAGCGCGGTGAACGTCATTTTCTCTTTTGAAAACGGATGAGTGAGAGTCAGTGAAGCTGAGTGGAGCGTGAGCTTTTTGAAGCTTTTTTCTTTTGCGCCGTACTTCGCGTCGCCAGCCACCGGACAGCCTTTGTCCGCGAGGTGGACGCGAATCTGGTTTTTTCTGCCGGTGAAAAGCTCGATCTCCAGCAGACTGAAGCCCGGCGATTCTTTCAATACTTGGTAGCCGGTTTTGGCCAGCTTGCCTTTTTTCGGATCGGAGACCGAATACATCTTAAAGGCGCTGTTTTCCGCCAGATAGGAGGTGATGACGCCTTCCTTCTCTGCCAGAGTTCCGCAGACGATGGCGTAGTACTTCTTCTGGAATTCCTGCCACTCATCCTGAAGGTATTGCTTGGCCGCTTCCGTCTTGGCAAACACCAGCACTCCGGAGGTTTCGCGATCCAGACGATGCACGATATAAATCCGGTTTTTGGATTTCGGATTTCCCCGGCGGACATAGTTGTTCAACAGTTCATGTGCCGTACTGCCGGGCGCTTTGCCGTCGCTCATGGTCAGCAGGCCGCTTACTTTGTCCGCGACCAGAATATCGCGATCCTCGTAGAGAATCGTCAGCCCCTTCGGCTCGAATTTTTTATAGGGGTTTTTAAAGGTCTTTTGTTTTTCCTGCACTCAGCATCCGATCAGCTCGTGGTCGAGCATCATTTTGTGGTCAAAGGTGAATCGGCCGGTAAATTTTTCTCCGGCGAGCAGTTTCGGATACCAGACCGGATCGTCGGCCCACATGTTTTCCCACGGCAACGCATCGACCGGAAACCAGTGCGGAATCGCTTCGTCGGTTTCGGTCGGCGTGCCCGTAAATTCAGTGGCGGTGAACACTTCGCCGTGAATGCTGTGTCCGTCGATGAACTGGAACATCAGCGTTCCGGCGTGGACCGGATTGAGTGGCGTGATGCAAAGCTCTTCCTGCGTTTCGCGTACGGCGCATTCCAGCGGAGTTTCGCCCGGCTCCAGCCGTCCGCCTGGTGCGTTGAAATAGCCTGCGCCGAAGCCGCGCTTTTTGTGGATCAAAAGCATCCGGCCATTCTGCAGAATAAACATCAGCGTGGCGCGCTCTTTCGGGTTCCAGTTTTCCCAGTCAACCTCAGAAACTTTTTTCATTTTTATCGCCCACGAACCGTCAAAAATTGAGATGAAGAATTTTCACCACAGAATACACAGAAAACACGGAAAAATATTTTCACCACCCGTTCACTTCGTTCACTAGAGGGCACAGAGACCGCAGAGTACAACGAGAAAACCAATGCGGCTTTTGCCGCCGTTCCGCTATGTGGAACTTATGCCGGGATAAAACAGAAAATGAAAACGGATTTTCTGTTTCTGTTTTCTTCCGGCATGTTTCGTTTTCTCCAGCTTCTGTGTGTTCTGTGTATTCTGTGGTTAACTCCACAGTTTTGTATTTGTGTAGATTCGTATGATTCGTGGGCTAAATCTTTGCTGATTTCTCTATTTTCGGCGAAGCGTAGAGGTCGATTTTTCCGAGCATGCCTTCCAGTCCGCCGTTGTTGAGTTCTTTTTTCCACTCGGGTTTAAGGCCGACTTTTTTCAGCAGCTGACGGTCGCCAGCGTAAACGTAGGCGGTACAGCCGGTGCAACGCTGCTTGAGGAAGTCACCGAAATCTTTCATCAGCGCTTCGGCGGACTCGCGGTCGCCAAGCCGCACGCCGTAGGGCGGATTGACGACGAGAGTGGAATTTTCAATTTTCGGGTAGTCCTCAAATCGTTTTTCTGAACACTGGAACCGGTCTTTGCAGCCCGGCAGATTGTTGAGATTGGCGCGGGTTGCGCGAACCGCGTCGCGATTCATGTCACTGCCAATCAGCAGTCCGGCGGGCAGGGGGCGCATCAAGCCGTCGGCTTCCGTCTTCACTTTTTTCCAGACCTTGGAATCAAAGTCCGGCAACCGTTCAAAACCCCAGCGCTGTTTGCGCAGGGTTCCGGCGGGAATGCGGCAATAGTGCATGGCGGCTTCGCAGAGCAACGTTCCGGCGCCGCACATCGGATCAATCAGCGGACGTTCACCGTCCCAGCCGGAAAGCCGGATGATGGCGGCGGCCAGCGTTTCCTGCATCGGTGCTTCGACCGAAACGGTGCGGTAGCCGCGCTTGTGGAGCGAGCCGCCGGAGACATCGATGCTGATTGTGGCGCGGCTGTTGCGGATGAACAGATGAATGCCAATATCCGGGTTCTGGACATCTACGTTGGGTCGGCCGCCTTCTTTATTGCGGAAAAAGTCGCAGATGGCGTCTTTGACTTTCAGCGCGGCGTACTGCGAGTGAGTCAGCGACGGCGTATTGGACGTGACGGCATGCACCGCGAAGGTGTCGTTGACCGTCATGAACTGACTCCAATCCTGCTTCAGTGCAGTCTGGTGGAGGTAGTTGTCGCTGTGACAGTCGAAGGTCACCAGCGGTGCGAGGACGCGGACGACGAGCCTCGATGTGTAGTTGATGCGGCAAAGCACCTCGTGGGAGGCTTCAAAATGCAACCCGCGGTAGGCTTCGATGATGTTCGTTGCGCCGAGGCTTTCAAGCTCGGCTTTGGCGATTTCTTCGAACCCGGTGGCGATCTGGGCGAAATACTGGTTTCGTTGTTGGTATTGGAACATGCGAAACAGCGTAGCAGAGAGATGGAGTGTTGGAATAGAGGAATGTTGGAAAAGGAATTTTTCACCACGGAACACACAGAAAACACAGAAACCGGAAAACAGAATGCCTGCTTCCGTGTTTTCTGTGTATTCTGTGGTCAAACCATTTGGTAAATAGGATCCCATGATGCAACGCTACAAACTGACAATCGCTTACGACGGTACAAACTATGCCGGCTGGCAGGTTCAGCCGGGCAAGACGACCGTGCAGGGAGAGGTCGAACGTGCCACTGAGCATATGACCGGTAAACACATCCGCATTCACCATTCCGGACGAACGGATTCCGGAGTTCACGCCAAAGGGCAGGTGGCACACTTTGACCTGAAAGAGCCGGTGGATACTGGACGATTTATGAACGGGCTGAACGCCCATTTGGATTACGACATCCGTATCATGAAGATGGAAAAAGTCCGTCCGGATTTCAACGCCCGCTACGATGCAGTGAGCAAAGAATACCGTTACTTCATCTGGAACGGCCACGCGGTTCCGCCGGAACTTCGGCTTTACCGTTTACACGAACGGCGCAAGCTGAACATCGCGGCGATGCGCGAAGCGGCCGAACATCTCGTTGGCAAACACGACTTCGCGGCCTTCACTGCCAATCCTCACCGCGAAATCGAAGGCACTGTAAAAACGATCACAAAAGTGACCGTCAGTCGTACGCGGGAAGGGGATATGACCATCTGCGTCGTCGGTGAAGGTTTTCTCTATAAAATGGTTCGCAGTATCACCGGCTTTCTCCTGCGGGTTGGCATCGGTGAATTACAGCCGGAAGATGCGGAGCGGCTTCTAAAAACCGGAATTCGTACGAACGAAGTGCTGACCGTCCGGCCTCATGGACTATTTCTTTGGCGCGTTGATTACTGAGGGCGAAAGCAAAAAGAATCGTCGCTGGCATTTTTTTCCATTTTTCTGTACTATGAAAGGAACAGGTCGGGTTCACATTGGAGAATGTTGTTATGGATACTTCCCCGCCATTTAAGCGTGGAGCGACTTTGGCTGGTGCTTGTCTGCTTTTTCTTTTCGCTCAGAGTTTTGCATTGGAACCGAACCTGTCCGGCTTGTCCGGCGGAGTGCTGGTTCAAGTTGGTGGCGGGTCGCTGTTGCGTCAGTTCGGGACTAACGAATCATTTTTCGCAATCGGTCTGGATACCAATACAGCGAACGTGGCGATCTTACGAACGGCGTTGCGTAGCGAGGGCTACAGCGGTCAGGTTCTGGTGGACGAATGGAACGGAACCGATCTGCCATTCATTAACAACTTTGTGAACGCGCTGATTCTGGAGAATCTGTGCAATGTGAGTTCTGCGGAAGTGGCGCGGGTGCTGGTGCCGAATGGTAAAGCCTACCGGTTGCAGGGAACAAATTGGGTTGCCGAAATAAAGCCGCGTCCGGCGGAGATGGATGACTGGACCCACTATAGTTATTCTCCGGGCAATACTCGGGTTTCTCATGATCAACTGATAGGGGCTCCGTTGCGCCGTATGCAGTGGTTTGTCTGGCCATTCTGGACAAAATACCACTTCGGCAGTCCGGCAGTACACTTTGTCCTCTCAGGAGGGGGGAAGATTTTCTATGTGGTAGATGAATCACCAACCTCTACAGGCGGCGGCGGGTTTCCGGAAAAATGGGCGTTGATGGCCCGCGATGCGTTTAACGGAAAAATTTTGTGGCGCAAACCGATGGGATTGTGGGGAGCGGCACCCTACCATCCTTTTGGATTCTTCGAAAGTTCAGATATGAATCCGGCCGTGGATTCCCCGCAACAGCGCCGGTTTGTAGTGGATGGAAACCGGCTTTACGGCACGCTCAGTTATGATGGGCCGATTGTGGCACTCGATGCCACAACCGGAGAAATCATACGAACCTTCACCGGGACTGAGTCAACCAAGGAAACCTACATCAGTGACGGGAAGCTGATCGTTTTCCGGTCTGTAGATCCTAAGCTGATGATATTTGATCCGGACACCGGAACTCTTCTGTGGTCGGACTCAAGCTATAATCCGCTTTGCATAGCGATTTCCAGTAATCAGCTTTGTGTGGTGAGGAGCGATGGTGTTCATGGTTTTGACATGACCACGCTTACAGAACAGTGGATATCAAACGGAACAAAACCTTCTACCCCCGGCGGGTTTGTCGTTCACAACGGTTCGGTTGTGGTCACGAAGGCAGGGGCATCCAGTCGCTGGGTTGCTTATAGCACTTCGGACGGCCAATTCCTGTGGTCGTATCCGTTTGCCGCGAACACCCGTCCTACCGGGGTAACTGCTAGACCCAGCCAGCTTTTCGCGACAACGAATCTTATCTGGACGTTTAAAACCGATATGATTCTCGCCGGTCTCAACCCGATGACGGGTGCTGAGCAGTCTATTGTTAACGCGTCGAATGTCTATTACGCCAGTCATCATCACCGCTGCCATGATGATAAGGCAACGGATCGTTTTATCATTGCCGCGCAGGAAGGTGTCGAATTTATCTCATTGACCGGTGCAACCAATATGCTCAACAACTGGACGCGCGGGACGTGTAACATGGGGCCGGTTCCGGCCAATGGATTGATGTATGTTCCTCCGGCGGCCTGTGCCTGTGTTTACAGTGCGATGCTGCATGGATTTTACAGTTATGCCGGCCCAGCGGCCGATGCCGGACGCACGTTCAGCAGTACAAATCGTCTGACAACTGGATCGGCTTTCGGCGCGGTAAACGGCAGTACGGCCTCATCCAATGACTGGCCGCTTTACCGGTATAATACACAGCGCCTGAGTGCCACAACGATGTCTGTTCCGAAACAACAGCAGAAGATATGGGGCACAACGGTCGCAACCAATGCGCAACTGACGCCGCCCGTAATAGCCGGCGGACGTCTATTTGTGGCAAACAAAACGGATCATACAATTTGTGCGCTGGATGCGACGACCGGTGCGGTTCTTTGGAAATATGCTGCGGGAGGCTCGGCGGACAGCGCACCTTCTGTCTGGGGCGACTGTGTGATTTTTGGTTGCAGCGACGGACGGGTTTATTGTCTGCGCGCCAGTGACGGAGCACTCGTCTGGCGGTTTCAGGCAGCCCCGCGGGACTGCCGGAATATGCAACTCGAAGAGGTTTCTTCAGTCTGGCCGGTACCGGGCAGTGTACTGGTTGATAATGGCAGTGTTTACTGTTCTGCCGGTCACTCATCGCGGCTGGATGGCGGCATTTGGTTTTATAAACTGAATGCGCTTACCGGAGCGGTTCTTGCCACGAACCGCATCGAGAATGTATCGCCGGCAGTTCCCGCGCCGACCAATGAGGGCGGAACAGATGATGAAGGGTTGAAAAATGATCTGTTCGTCAGCGATGGCGCAAATCTGTTTGTGAGGGAAGCTGTTTTCACCACCAACCTTGAAGCGACTGCATCCAGTCGTACTGACCATTTCCGTTCCAATGGAAATCGGATTGTAGATCCTTCGTGGCACCATCGGCAGGACTGGGCCTTTAATAACGTTTTTGCTCAGCAGCTCTGTGTTGATGGAACCAAAGCCTATGGCATTAAGGCTTACACCATACAGAAAGATTTCTCAGTCACCTATCTGCCTGGGTCGGGATACATTCTGTTTGCGCAGGACGTTAATGTGAAAGGCACCACGGCTTTGGCTGAAGCCGGTGTGGAAAATGAACTGCGCCCCCATCCGTTGACTCAGTACACGTGGTGGCGGAGGGTTCCTCTGCGGGTTCAGGCGATGGTGCGGGCTGGCGATTATCTGTTTGTAGCCGGTCAGCCGGATGTGTTTAACCGCGCCGATCCGTTTGCCGCGTTTGAAGGCCGTGCGGGCGGATCGCTCTGGACGGTGTCGCCGACCAACGGTGAACGTGTATCGGAGTGTACGCTGAGCTCGCCGCCGGTATATGACGGCATGGCCGCCGCCAATAACGCGCTTTATATTTCTGCCATGGACGGCAGCGTGGCCTGCTTCGGGCAACCCGAAAGCGCTCCGGCGGCAAAAGCAACCGTCACGCCTGCGTCCGGAACGACCTCGACGGTATTCACCTTCGATGGAACCGGCAGTCAGGATCTGGACGGACAGATTGTCGCCTATGAATGGCGGGTCAACGGTGCAGTGGTTTCGACCAATGCAATCTACACCACGTCGTTTGGAACGACCGGCGGACGCACCGTTCAGTTGACCGTGCGGGATAACGACGGAATGAAAGGGTTTGATACGAAGGCGCTATCCGTTACTTCACCGGGTACAGACAGCGACAGCGACGGACTGCCTGACACGTGGGAAACGGCTCAGGCTGGAAATCTCACGGCGATGAACGCGACGAGTGATACCGATGGTGACGGTCTGACCGACCTGCAAGAATACGCCTATGGAACGAATCCGTCCGCCAAAGATACCGACTCCGACGGCCTTGCCGATAATCTGGAAATCATAGCTGGAACCGATCCGGCCAATGCGGATTCAATCTTGCAGCTCAGCGGACAGCCGCTGAGCGGCAACCGGTTGCAGATCACGTGGGACAGCGTCTCGAATAGAAGCTATTCCATTTGGGGTTCCACCAATCTGGCTGGCGGTCTTACAGAACTGGTGGCGCATCACATTGCGGCGACACCGCCAGTCAACACGTTCACAGATGTATCCACCCATAACGGGACGTATTTCTACCGGTTACAGGTGACGCAGAACATCCCGCTTCCGCCGCCGAATGCCGCGCCGGTTGTGCGCGATGACGAGGTCTTCACGGTAACGAACAAGGCGGTCACTGTGAGCGTACTGGATAACGATACTGATCCGGACTTCCAGTCGCTGGTTGTGACGGGTGTAACGCAAGGTGCGCACGGAACGGTTTTGTTCACCACCACAAATGTTGTTTATACGCCGCAGTCCAGCTGGACGGGCGGAACGGATACATTCACTTATACCGTCAGCGACACACTTGGCGCAATCGCATCGGCAACGGTGACCGTGCACGTCGGAGCAAGTGTCAATTTGGTTGTCGACCCGCTGATGGAACATGCGCATACCGAGGTGAGTGCCGTAGATGGCACAACCGCTAATCTCGGCTGGTGTGTTGGAATAAAACGTTCCTGGCAGTGGGACCGGGCGAATGAGTGGAGCTTTCCTTTTTGCGGAGTTTCTCAAGTAACACATCCGGCGATGGCACAGTCTATTGCAGACTCGAAAAAAGTAAAAGGAGCCGGAATCATCCGGTTCCGCGCCACTCATCAAGGAACCAGCGACACATTAAAGGTGAAAGTTTACGGCGGAACGAGCTTTAGCTATGCGATGACAACTGAAACCGCCAGCGGCACGCTGCTTTACGACAGCGGCAATGTTGCGGCCACAGAGTTTGACTGGCAGACTTTTTTAGGAGCCGTGGACTTCTCAACCGGCTACGATTACTATCTTGTACTTGTCTGGAGCGACGGGATCGCAGCCGGAACAGATGAGTTCATCGCAGTGGACGACTTCTACCTCGGCAAATAAGCTCTGCGCTGAAAAGTAAAAAGCCGCTCCGGAATCCGGAGCGGCTTTTGCCATCATCACAGAATTACATCCGTTCAGCGCATCCAATTTTCCCCTTTGAAAGTCAAAAAGACCTGTTAGGCTGTCCGCAGTTCGCGGTAGCTCTGATTGAAGCTAATAATAAACTAAGGAAGTACGCTCATGCACAAAGGGTTAATATTTGGTTTAATCGGTTTAATAAGTGTTGGTTGCACCACCCGGCTGGTTGACTTCACAACGATCTCTACCAAGAACGTTGATTGGTCAAGAGCTGCAACTTTCAGCAGAGCGCCAGTTCGGGTTGAAGGAAAAGATGTCGTTCATATCATCGTGTTTATTCCGACCGGAATTCCTAATATGAAAGAGGCTATCGATCAGGCTATTGAATCTAAGCCGGGTTGTGTGGCCCTTGTAGATGGCGTTGTTTATCAGAAACTTTGGTGGATACCTTATATCTATGGACAGAGTTCCTTTGTTGTAGAAGGAACGCCGTTGATTGATTCTGGACTGTCTGGAAATATCATGGCTAAACCAATAGTCGCACCGGTTGTCGTGGAACAAAAACCACAATCCGTGCCAGTCGTAGCGGCCCAAAAGCCTGATACGTCTGCCCAATTACAGAAACTTAAAGAGCTGAAGGACGCAGGATTGCTGACCGAGCAGGAATACGAAACCAAGCGCAAGGAGCTTGTTGGTCAACTGTAACGTTCAAAATTGCAACAAAGGTAAAAGCCGTTCCGGAATTCCGGAACGGCTTTCACTGTTTTTTTTTAACTGAATTACATCTGCTCAGCGACACTGCGCAGGCACATTTCGTTACCAACCGGAGCCGAGGCTTTTTGGATTGGATTTTCGCCGCCCCAGAATTCGATGCTGTTGAAGATCAGGGCATCACCCAATGTAGTTATCGGATAGGCGATGATTGCGCAGCCAATAAATACAACTTCTTCGGCCCAGCGGTCTTCAGAAACATTCCTCTGCCATTTATGCAGGTTTTTGGTGAGTTGGAACGGGCCGGTGCATCCGGTGAGCAGAATGCTGGCGATGAGCAGGGTGGGAATGAATCTTTTCATTGGGATCTCCTTGTCGGGAGTTGGTTTAACTCTCCCTTCTCACAGGCAATCTAATAAGCCATTCTGTGGTTAGCAAATCAAAACCCGACATTTATGCTTTCCAATAGTTGTGTCCCGATAATTCACGCATAATTTTTAAGGATATCTTAAAAAACAGAAACAGGTTTTCTTCTTGTTTTGCTGGGTGGGTGTTCTCAGAATGCGCACGAAATTCGGGCTGGTGAAGCCGCTGATAACTCCGGAGGAAAAAGTATGAGAAGGTTGTGTTTGATGATCGCTGTTGCGCTGACTCTGGCTGTCGGCGTGCAAAACGTTTCCGCTAAAGACATACCCATGACACCCGTCATGATCAGCCTGATGACTCCCGCGCAGGCACCGTCGCCGGAGTGGAACGTCAAAGGTCTGCGCATTGATCTTCTCTATGGCCGCTGTCAAAACCTGTACGGTCTGGACGTTGGTCTGGTGAATCATACCGTTGGTAAAGAAGTCGGTCTGGCCGTCGGTGTGGTAAACATCGTCGAAGAAAAATTCACCGGGCTTCAATTTGGCGTGGTGAATGTTGCCGACCGTTCGTCGGCTTTGCAGTTTGGCGTCTATAACGAAGCGGACGATGTGTCCGGCTTCCAAATCGGCGTGATCAACCATACTCGTCTTATGCGAGGCGTGCAGATCGGCGTGATTAATGTGATTGAAAATAACGACCTGCCGTTTCTGCCGATCATTAACTTTTTCTTCTAATCTAAAGGAGCACCATGAATATAAAAACGATCCTTACCGCTGTTTGTCTCACCGGCGCAGTTGCTTTTGCGCAGACTGCCGCGACCGTTTCTCAACCGGTTAATCCTGCGAGTTCCGCAGAACTTCAGGCGTTCAAAAATCAGGTTCAGGCCGCTAATCCAGATATGAAAGTTGTATCTGTCGGCGCAGTGCGCGAAGCCACACTGGTTTCGGTGCCGAATCCTAAAATCGCTATCTTTGTCAAAAACCAGACCAAGGTTGCCGGGATGGACGACATGGTGGACGGCGTTCGCGACCGTATTTCCGCCGAACTGGCCGGAGCAGGAATGGTGGTTATGGATCAGGCGGAAATCGCTTCCGGTTTCAACCGGTTCAAAGTAACGACCGCCGAAGAACGCGCCGGACTGATCGAAGGCGTATTTACCGGCGGCTCAACGGTGCGCGTCGGCCAGATGCTCGGCGCAGACTATGTCATGGTGGCTTCCATTATTGCGGCGGATCGCGCGGCCCTTACCGTCGGCGGAAAACCGATGGTCACTTATACGCTTCGCATGACGGTTAAAGTCAATGAGGCCGTACAAGGTTCCTCAGTTTATGGCGACAACTGGACGCGTAAAGTTCCGGTTCCGGGCGACAGTGCCGCCGGTACGGACGCCAGCGTTTATTACAACGATCTGCTGGACACATGGGCCAGTGAAACCGGCGCAAAGATTGCCGATAAATCCAAAACGTGGCGTCGTGTCGAAGCGGCTCCGGTTCAACTGGTCAGCTTTTCCGTCAGCACAACGATCGACGAGTTGATTCAAGGCTTGGAATCCGGCGTGCGCGCTCCGAATGAACTGCTCAACGAAATGCGCCACGTAATCGGCGGAGCAACGGTTCAGATTGACGGCGCCGCAGTCGGTTCGTCGCCGGGAACCTATCAGGTTGTTCCAGGGCTGCATCAGATGAAAGTTTCGCGTCAGTGGATGAAAGACTGGCAGCAAACTGTTAACATTCAGAACGGAAGCAGTTTTAAGATCGGGTTGGAACTTTCCGACGCCGGACTGGCGAAGTTCCAGTCGTTGGAAAAAATGAGAGCGCAGATTGCCAAGGATTATGCCGAAGCGATGGCGCTCAAAGGCGTGAAAGTTAATTTTGACACGGCCGGATGGCGCGATGTTTCTGTCGGCAATAAAGGAAACGAGATCAACATGGAGAAGAACGAACTTCGTCAGAACGGGCTGATTAATGCTGTTGGTCAATAACGAGGTGCATTGATGACGCGAATCAAGATGTACCGAAGCTTGTTGTTTGCAGGACTGGTTTTGCTAATGGCTGGCTGTGCGACGCACAGCCAGAATGCCGGAATGGCAATCAACCGGCTCAGATCCGGCGATACCGCGTCAGCTTTGCAATGGTCTGAAAAACTGAAGACCAGTCTATTCAGTAAGGATCTCGGTTATCTCGAAAGCGGTCGTATCAAGATGCTGGAAGGCGATTTCACAGGCAGTCGTGCCGACTTTGCGACGGCCATTGATAAGGTTCTTGAGACGACCGAAAACGGCCCGGTGATTAAAGTCAGTTCGGTCGGTTCAACCGTGGCTGCTTCGACAGTTGCCGACGACACAATCCGCAACTACGAACTTTCGCCGTACGAAATTATCCAGCTGCTTCATTACCAGACGCTGAACTATCTGTTCTGCGGCGATTCGGACGGTGCCAGTGTTGAAATGCGGCGTACGGTGTTTGCACAGGATGCTATCGCGGAAAAATATTCCAAGGAAGTCGCCGACGCACAGACGCAGTCCGATGCCACGAAGGCTAAGGCGATGGATGCGGTCAACGCGAAGATGGCGACGATGGGCCCGGCACTGGAACGTACGCGCAGTTCACATGAAAACGGTCTGGCCTGGTATTTTTGCGGACTGATTTTTGAAAAACAGGGCGATACCGCCAATGCGACGCTTTGTTACCGCAAGGCGTGGGAACTGTCGCCGCAGAACCCGGACATTGTAAAAGATTTTATCCGCCTCCTGCAGACGCAGGATCGGCAGGCATTTCTTGATCTGGTTCTCCAGAACAACATGGATGTGAAAAGCCTGACGCGCGGTTCAACTGAAATTATCGTGCTGGTTGAGGACTCGATGATTTCGCAGCGCCATGCAGAAAAAATTCCGCTCCCGATTCCGGACTTCCGCGGCGCGATCACGCTGATCTCGATTGATTTCCCGTTTTACAGCGATTCCGCCTATACACCGTTGCCGTTCACGATTACCGATAACGGAACGGAACTTGGTGTCGCGACGCCGGTCGTTTATCTCCAGTCGCTGGCCTATCGTGACCTGAAGGAGAAAATGACCGGCATCGTGGTGCGTAATGTCACTCGCGCTGTGACCAAAGTGGCGGCCCAGCAGGTGGTGAATAATCAGAACGATGACATGATGAAACTCGGCATGATGGCGTTCAATGCGGTTTCGTCGCTGGCTTCCACTTCCGACACCCGCGCATGGTATTCGATACCGATGGCGACACAACTTTACCGCGGTTCCATTTCAGCGGGAACGCACACGCTGGAATGCCGCAGTCCGGTCAGCGGAAACACCATCACCATTCCGGTAACGGTTGCCGAAGGGGAAACCCGGCTGATCTGGATTGCTGATACCGGTGGAATTACAGTTGCGGCGACGGCTTCCCTGTCCGGGAAAGGGTTGCCCCCAACCTATCAGCAGTTTAATAATCCTTTCAACACGAACGGGGTTTCAGGTTGCACAACTGCGGCGGTAACTCCGGGCGTGAGTCAGTAACCAGCGGGGAGAGTAAGGAGACTTGTTATGAAAACATCAAAACGCATCATCGCTGTTGCCGTCTTGGCAACAGGTCTGGCCGGTCTTAGCGGCTGCAGAAACACTTCCGGAACAATCGTTAAAACCGATCATTTGACCGGATCGTCCATGATTATCACAGAAAACGCCCGGCTGGCACATCGCGTAGAGGTAGCCAGCGCAACCTACGATGAGGTCAACGGCCTGAAACGGGTTCACATCACACTGACATCTGATCGCAATAAACGGCTCCGTGTTGACTATCGTATCTGCTGGTTTGATGCCAACGGTATGGAACTCGATCCCCAGACGAAGACCTACCGGAATCTGATTCTTGAAGGACGCGATGCGGTCACGGTGACCGGCGTCGCCAATTCGCCCGCAGCCGTTTCTTCCAAATTGCGCGTTCGCGAAACATCTCAAGCTGAATAAACGAAAGGAACAATGAATATGAAAAAAGTATATTTCTCTCTGTGTCTCACCTGTTGCGCGGTGCTTCTTGCCGGATGTGCCACTAAAGTCAAAGAAGTGCCGCTCGACCGCACCGCTGCCACCACAAAAATTGAACCGCAGGATATTCGCCGCACGGTTGAGAAAATGGTGGAGTCTCTGTTGGTTGCTCCCGGCGTGAAGGAATTTGTCAGCAACCGCCGTCCTGTTCTGGATGTCGAGCCGATGCAAAACCGCACGTCACAGCATATCGACATGGTCAGCCTGACCGAATCGGTGCGCATGCAGCTGCTGCGTTCCGGAGTCTTCCGCTTTGTGGATCGTTCATCCACTGGAACAGCGGCCAACGACGTCGAGCGAATCAATCAGGAAAACCAGTTGGGCCTGGTTGACGCATCCAAGGCGGTTAAAGCCGGACAGCAGACGGCTTTGGACATGTACCTGACCGGCACGCTGTCGGAAATTAAGAATACGACAGGGCGGACGACCGATCAGTACTACAAGTTTTCCATGATCCTGAAAGATCTGAAAACCGGGGAAATTGTCTGGGCGGACGAACAGGAAATCCGTAAGGCCAGCACCAAGCCGGTTATCAACTGGTAAGGCGTTCATGCGGCCATCAAAACCCGTCCCGCATTCGGGGCGGGTTTTTTTGTGCTTAGCCAATTAGAAGTTTGCTTCTCCGATTCTTCTTCGTATCCTGCGGCGCATGAATTTTAAACGCAAAAGCGGAATTTTACTCCACATCACCTCACTGCCGGGGCGCTGGGGGTTGGGCGAACTTGGCCCGCAGGCGCGAGCCTTCGGTCATGTTCTTGCCGCAGCCGGACAAAAGCTATGGCAGATTCTTCCAACGGGGCCGGTCGGTTACGGGTATTCGCCGTATTCGTCACTGTCGGCTTTTGCCGGAAACCATTTGCTGATCAGTTTTGACGAATTGATCGAAGATGGGCTGCTGACGGAAAAACGGCTGAAAATTTTTCCGCAGTTTAATTCTAACCAGATTGATTTTCCGGCGGTGATCGAAGCCCGCGAAAAAATTCTATTCCGCGTCGCCGACCGGTTTGAACCGAATGCCAGCTTTGCGGAATTCTGTGAACGCGAGGCGGATTGGTTGGACGATTATACGCTTTTCATGGCAATTCGTGAAACACACGGCAACCGTCCGTGGACGGAATGGCCTGCCGAACTGCGCGATCGCGATTCCAAGGCGCTGGAAAAAGCACGGCGCAAGCTGGCCAGACGGATTCGCCGCCACGCAGTGCTTCAATATTTGTTTTCCACTCATTGGGAAAGGACGGCGGAGTTTTTCCGGACGCTGGATATTTCGGTTGTCGGCGATATTCCGATTTTTGTCGCCGGTGATTCCGCCGATGTCTGGGCAAACCGCAATCTGTTTTTTCTGCACGCTGACGGCACGCCGTCGGTTGTTGCCGGTGTTCCGCCGGATTATTTTTCTGCGACCGGCCAGCGCTGGGGCAATCCGCTTTACGACTGGGCGGCGCACCGCGAAACGAACTATGCGTGGTGGACCCGCCGGATGTGCCACATTCTGAATATGACGGACATCGTTCGTATCGACCATTTTCGCGGCTTTGAGGACTACTGGGAAATTCCGGCGAATGAACCGACAGCGATTCATGGTCGCTGGGTGAAAGGGCCGGGGCTCGAACTCTTTCAGATGCTGGAAAAGCAACTGCGTTGCGGCACAGAATTTTCCCCAGGCCTCGGAAAGAAGTTCCGGTTAGATGAGCATGTGATTGCCGAAAATCTCGGGATCATTACGGACGAAGTGGAAGCGTTGCGCGAGGCATGCGGTTTCCCCGGCATGTGGATTCTCCAGTTCCGGTTCGGCGCGGAACCAATGGGCCGTCCGGGCTATTGTCCTGAAGGAACCGAGAAAAACTGGGCGGTTTATACCGGCACGCACGATAACGATACAACGCAAAGCTGGCTGGAGCAGATTGATGGTTTGGAACGCAGTCGTGTTCACGATTACCTGCAAACAGATGGTATAGCAACGCACCGCGACTTGATGGAGCTGGCACTGCGCGCGCCGGCAAAGTGGTCGGTTCTGCCGCTTCAGGATGTGCTGGGGCTGGGCGGCGCGGCGCGGATGAATATGCCGGGCACGACGCAGGGGAATTGGGATTGGCGGTTTTCGGAGGATATGGTAAGCCCTGAAACAATCCGCTGGCTGCATGATGCGGTACAGCGAAACGGACGATTAGGAGTGGAGTAAAATGGAAACGGCGACGGTTACAACGGTTGTACAGCAGGCGGCGCAAACAAACAGCTTCTGGGATTTCCTGCTGATGATTCTGCTGGTGCTGTCCGGTTTTCTGGCCGGACGGTTTATGAAATATTTCTGCGAGCAGGCCATCCGGAAAACTCCGCTCGGCCAGAGCAGTCTGCGCCGGACGGTGCTGGAGCTGTCGGCACGTTCGACGACGTTTCCGGCGACGGCCATCGGTATTTGTCTGGCCCTGCGGCTATTGGCCGTCAAAAGCTCACTGCGCGGCGATGTAACGGCGGTGCTGATCACGATCGTCGTGACGTATGTGGTTTACCAAATGGCGGAACTTTCCGGCTGGTGGGTGCGCCATCTGAGAGCAAAAACGCGGACGGCGCTGGACGATATGATGGAGCCGGTGGTACGAAAAACACTGCGTACCGTGACGGTGATTCTCGGCCTGGTGCAAATTGCCCAGCAGTTGAGCGATAAACCGATCACTTCAATTCTCGCCGGCCTCGGCGTCGGCGGCCTGGCCGTTGCACTGGCGGCGCAGGATACGATCAAAAACTTTTTCGGCTCGCTGGTGATTTTTGCCGACCGTCCGTTTCAGATGGGCGACTCTGTCAGCGTGGATAGCACCGAAGGCACGGTGGAAGAAGTCGGAATGCGTTCGACCCGCTTGCGCACAGTTGACGGCCATCTGGTGACGATTCCGAACGGCGAGCTGGCCAATAAGAGCATTCGTAATATCACCCGGCGTCCTTATATCAAACGTCTGGCCAATATCGCCGTTGCTTGTGATACGCCGCCGGGAAAAATGGAGCGGGCACTGACGATCATCAAAGAAGAGTTGAATCGCGCCAATCAGAAGATGCATCCGGATATGCCGCCGCGCGTTCATTTTAACGAATTCAATTCGGCTTCGCTGAATATTCAAGTGATCTACTGGTTTGTTCCGGCTTCCGACTACTGGGCGTTTATGGAATTTGATCAGTCGTTTAATCTGGCTGTGCTGAGCCGGTTTAATGAAGAGGGAATCGAATTTGCATTTCCGGGCCGGTTGCAACCCCGCGCAAACTAATCAAGGAAGAGCGGGCTTTCCTGACTGTGTCTGAGTGACCACCGTTTTGCTCGAATTGACATCCACCAGATCGGCAAGAATGTTGAGCGTCTCGGCAAGGATCGGATCGTCTTTATCCGCCTTCTTGCTATCCATGGTCTCGTCCTGAAGTTTTTCCAGTTCCTTTTCGCTGACGATTTCGCCGACGCGGTCGGAAACCTTCAGTGAAACTTCCGGGTTTTCCATCCGTTTGCGAATCTGGTCACGGCGGGCAAGAAATGTGGCAAACGTCGGGTTTCCGGTCATACGTGCCGCGGAGTTTTTCTGCAGACCGGGAATGACCGGTTTGACAGATTCGGCCCAAGGACGGTAGTAGGCGCTGCGCACCTGCGACCAGGGCAGGGTGTGCGGCAGATATTCTTCGCCGATTTCCAGCGCATCGTAGAGCGATGGAAGAATCACGTCGGGGACAACGCCTTTGAGCTGTGTGGAGCCTCCGGCAATGCGGTAAAAGCTGGCTGTGGTTACTTTGAGCGAGCCGAGGTCTTCCGTGAGTTTGGAAAGCGGATAGACGGTTTGCACGGTGCCCTTGCCATGCGTCTTGCTGTCGCCGACAATTACAGCGCGGCCATAGTCCTGCAGCGCCGCCGCCACAATTTCTGAGGCCGAGGCGCTGAGCCGGTTAACCAGTACAACGAGCGGGCCGCTGTATACGATATCCGGGTCGCCGTCGGGCAGAACGGAGACACCGCGCTGTTCGCGCACCTGAACGATGGGGCCGGTCGAAATGAAAAGGCCGGCAATATCAATGGCTTCCGTCAGTGATCCGCCGCCATTATTGCGCAGATCCAGAATGACGCCGTCGAGATGGTTGGTTGCAAATTCATTGAGAATGCGGTGTACATCCGTGGAGGATCTCCTTGCGGTTGCATCGCCGTTGCGGGCCGCTTCAAAGTCGGCGTAAAATTCGGGCAGGGTGAGCACGCCGACGCGGTAAGACGCGCCGTTGGGTTCCTTGAATTCCCGTACTGTGCCCTTGGCGGCCTGTGCTTCCAGTTTCACTTCGTCGCGGACGATATCAATGATCTTGGTGCGCGTACCGGTGGCGTCGTCGGCGGGAATAACAGTCAGAACGACTTTGGTTCCTTTTTCTCCGCGAATGATGCGGACGGCTTTGCTGAGCGGCCAGTAGAGAATACTGACCGGTTCCTTATCGCCTTGCGCGACAGCAATAATTTTATCGCCCGCCTGAAGCCGCCCGTCCTGTTCCGCCGGGCCGCCCGCAATGAGCTGCATAATTTTAGCCATACCGTCTTCGCTGCGCAGGGTTGCACCGATACCGACCAGCGAAAGGCTCATGTTGATATCAAAATCTTCTACGCCGCGCGGAGAGAGGTAGTCGCTGTGCGGGTCGTAGCTGTGAGTGAAGGCGCTCAGGTAGCGTTGCAACAGAGCTTCGTTGTCGAGGTTGCTTTCGATCAGCAGTTGATACTGCTTGTAGCGTTCGCGGACGAATTCGACCGGCGATAGAATTTTAGCGGTCTTGGCAACGACGTTGGTGCCCTCGGCTTTTTCATCATTCTCTCCGGATTCAATGGCCGCCAGCCGGGCCACATAGTCGTTCTTAACCTTTTTGCGCCAGAGATCATCCCATTCCGCCTGATCGACGGGCCAGGGGGCGGTTTCGCGTTTCCAGCGGTAGGTTTCCTGTGTGTCGGTATCTAATCCCTTATCAAGCAGTTGATTGGCGTAGGCCACGCGGTTGGTTACCCGCTCCTTGAAAATGTCGAAAACAACCTGTGCAAAGGAAGTGTCTCCGGCGGCGACCTGATTATCCAGATTGGTTGCCTGCAACTGAAATCCGGCAATGTCGGAAGCGAGAAAAAAAGTATGGTCGTAGTCGAGTGAGTCAATGAAAAGGCTCAGCGCGTTGGTGGCAATCGCGTCGTTAAAATTATCACGGTTCAAATGAATATGGGGCAGGCGGTCAGCTACGCGGGTGGCAATTCGTCCGGACGGAAGCGCATCCTGCGGCGGTGCATTGGTTGCACCGGCGGAAGCCTCGGGCTTGCCGCATCCGGTCAGGGCGGCGGCGAGCAGCAGCAGGTAGAGCGGGTATTTACGCATAACCTGTCCCTTGTATCACAAACGCCCGCTGAAACAAGCGCACGTTCGCTGACTTTACTGTATTTTTGGGTTTATCCGTCCGCCTTCACCCGCTACTCTCTGCGGCCTGATTTAACCGGAGAAAAACATGCTGACAAAATCCGCCGAATGGAAAGAGCTTTCCAAACACTGGAAAAAAACTGAATCGCAACACCTGCGCGACCTGTTTGCCGCCGACCCGCAGCGCGCCGAAACGTTTTCGCTGAATGCCTGCGACCTGCTTTTGGATTATTCCAAAAACCGCATCACTGACGAAACGCTTTGCCTGCTGGTTGATCTGGCCGAAGTGACCGGACTGCGCCGGAAAATTGAAGCGATGTTTACCGGCGCGAAAATTAATCGCACCGAGGATCGCGCCGTGCTGCACACCGCACTGCGCGCCCCGCGTGACACAGAGGTGCTGATGAACGGCGAAAATGTCATGCCCGGCATCCATGAGGTGCTCGATCAGATGGAGGTGTTCTCCAACCGTGTCCGCTCCGGCGAGTGGAAAGGGTATACCGGCAAGCCGATCAAAAATATCGTCAATATCGGCATCGGCGGTTCCGATCTCGGCCCCGTCATGGCCTACGAAGCGCTGAAGCCGTACACTCAGCGCAACCTGACGTTCCGGTTTGTTTCCAACGTGGACGGAACGCATATCGCCGAGGCCGTGCGCGATCTGAATGCCGACGAAACCCTTTTCATCGTTGCGTCCAAGACATTCACCACGCAGGAAACCATGACCAACGCCGAAACGGCGCGGACCTGGTTGCTGGAATCGCTGAAAGATAAAGCCGCCGTCGCCAAACATTTTGTGGCGCTTTCCACCAACGCCGCAGAAGTTTCCAAGTTCGGCATCGACACCGCCAACATGTTCGGCTTCTGGGACTGGGTTGGCGGACGCTATTCGCTCTGCTCGGCAATCGGCCTGCCGGTGATGATTGCCGTCGGCCCGGAAAACTTCCGCAAGATGCTCGCCGGTTTTCATGCGATGGACTGTCACTTCCGTACAGCTCCGTTTGAAGAAAATATGCCGGTGATCCTTGCTCTGCTCGGCATCTGGTACAACAACTTCTTCAACGCCGAGACGCAGGCGATCCTGCCGTATGACCAGTACCTGAGCCGCTTCGCCGCCTACTTCCAGCAGGGCGATATGGAATCGAACGGCAAGTACATCACGCAGGACGGCAAGCGCGTTGAGTGGCAGACCGGCCCGGTCATCTGGGGCGAGCCCGGAACCAACGGCCAGCACGCCTTCTATCAGCTGATTCATCAGGGCACCAAGCTGATCCCGTGCGACTTCATCGGCTTCGCGAAATCGCACAATCCGCTCGGCAACCACCACGCCAAACTGATGGCCAACTTCTTCGCGCAGACGGAAGCTCTGGCGTTTGGTAAAACCGCCGAAGAACTGAAAGCCGAAAAGACTCCGGCGGAACTGATTCCGCACAAAACCTTCGAAGGCAACCGTCCGACGAATACCATCATGGCGGAAAAACTGACGCCGGAAGTGCTCGGCCAGCTCATCGCGCTCTACGAACACAAAATTTTCGCGCAGGGTATGATCTGGGATATTTTCTCCTTCGACCAGTGGGGCGTGCAGCTCGGTAAAGTTCTCGCGTCGGCGATTCTTCCGGAGCTGGAAAGCGACGCGAAACTCAAGCACGACAGCTCCACCAACAAGCTGATCCAATGGTTTCGCGCTCATCGGTGAACATAGCTTGAATTCAAGGCGCGTTCTGGAATAATCGCCCGACTTTAATAAGGACAGCACCTATGGAAAACTTTACTCCCAGAGCTCAGCGTGTTCTGCATCTGGCCCGCAAGGAAGCCGAGCAGTTTAACCATAACTATGTCGGCACGGAGCACATCCTGCTCGGCCTCGTCGCGCTTGGCAGCGGCGTGGCGGTCAGTGCGCTACAATCGATGGGCGTCGATTTGCAGTCGCTCCGCCTTGAAGTTGAAAAAGCGGTCGGCACCGGAACCGACACCAAAACGGCCGGCAATATTCCGTTTACGCCGCGCGCCAAAAAAGTACTGGCGCTGGCGACCAGCGAGGCCCGCTCGCTCAACCACAGCTACGTCGGCACCGAACATATTCTCCTTGGCCTGCTCCGCGAAGGCGAGGGCATCGCCGCCCGTGTGCTCGAAAACATGGGCGTGGATTTAGAAGAAGCCCGTGAAGAAATTATGGCCATGCTCGATCCGGACTATGACGGCTCGATGGAGGTGAACGAAGAAGAAGCTCCGGCATACGGTACACAGCCCAAAGCCGCTGACGGTCAGGCAATCAAAACACCTGCGCTTAACGCCTTCGGGCGCGATCTCACCGAAATGGCAAAGAAGGGTGAGCTTGATCCGGTAATCGGCCGGAAAAACGAAATCGAACGCGTCATTCAGATTCTCTGCCGCCGCACCAAAAACAATCCGGTGCTGCTCGGCGAAGCGGGCGTCGGTAAAACCGCCATCGCCGAAGGACTGGCGCAATCCATCGCTGACGGCACGGTTCCGCAACTGCTGGCCGATAAAAAAGTGATCACGCTCGACCTGGCACTGATGGTGGCCGGAACCAAATACCGCGGACAGTTTGAAGAGCGCATCAAAGCGGTCATGGATGAAATCCGCAAAACGAAAAACACGCTTTTGTTCCTTGATGAGCTGCATACGATCGTCGGCGCCGGTTCCGCCGAAGGAACGATGGATGCCGCCAACATTATCAAACCGGCGCTGTCGCGCGGCGAACTGCAATGCATCGGTGCTACGACACTGAACGAATACCGCAAGTCGATTGAAAAAGATGCCGCGCTCGAACGCCGGTTTCAAACGGTGATGGTGAATGAGCCGACCATTGAAGAGACCGTACAGATTCTCAAAGGGCTTCGTCCGAAATACGAAGAGCATCACCACACCAAAATCAGCGACGCCGCACTCGATGCCGCCGCCAAGCTTTCCGCCCGCTATCTGCCCGACCGGTTCCTGCCGGATAAGGCGATTGATCTGATCGACGAAGCCGGTGCGCGCAGTCATATCGCCAATATGGTCAAGCCGCCGGAGTTTCAGGAAATCCGTCAGCGGCTGACTGAGGCACAGCATAAAAAAGACGCGGCCATCCGCGAACAGAAGTTCGAAGAAGCCGCCGCGATGCGCGATGCTGAACGCAAGGCCAAGGAAGAATTCGATGCCGCCATGAAAGCATGGGAATCGACGCAGAAAGAAAACCTTTCGACGGTTGATGAGGAGGAAATCCGAATCATCGTTTCCAAGTGGACCGGCGTACCGGTTGATAAAATGGGCGAGCAGGCGCTCGCCAAACTTCTCCAGATGGAAGCGCAGATTGAAAAGAGCGTTGTCGGACAGAACGAAGCGGTCTCGGCGATCAGCCGCGCATTGCGCCGTTCGCGCGCCGAACTGAAAGATCCGCGCCGTCCGATCGGTTCATTTGCTTTCCTCGGCCCGACCGGCGTCGGCAAAACGATGCTCGCCAAAGAACTGGCGCGCTTCATGTTTGACGACCCTAATGCACTGATTCAGATCGACATGTCCGAGTACATGGAAAAATTCTCTTCATCACGTCTTGTCGGTTCGCCGCCCGGTTACGTCGGGCACGATGAGGGCGGACAGCTCACGGAACGCGTGCGGCGTCGTCCTTACTCCGTTGTACTTTTCGACGAAGTTGAAAAAGCGCATCCGGATGTCATGCACATGCTGTTGCAGATTCTGGAAGAGGGCCGCCTGACCGACAGTCTCGGACGCAGTGTGGACTTCCGCAATACGATCGTCATCATGACCTCCAACGTCGGCGCCAGCCACATTTCCAAAGGCGGGCTGGGTTTTGCGCCGGAACGCGAAGAGAACGATTACGAGAAGCTGAAAGCCGTTATGATGGCCGCCTGCAAGGAAACCTTTAAGCCGGAACTGGTCAACCGTCTCGATGACATCATCGTTTTCCGTCAGCTCAACGAAAAAGATATCGAGATCATCCTCGGTCTCGAAATCGCCCGGGTTCAGGAACGGGTTTCAGGCCGCAAGATCACGATCAATCTGTCGGAAGAGGCCAAGCAGTTCCTGATCAAAAAAGGATTCGACAAGGCGTACGGTGCGCGGCAGTTGCGCCGTTCGGTCGAACGCAATCTGGAAGATCCGCTGGCTGAAGCGATTCTGCGCGGTGAAGTTACAAGCGATAAACCGGTGGCGGTCGGTCTGGTTGACGACAAGCTGACCTTTGTTCAGATCTGATCGTTCAGGCGCACGGTGTGTAACGGTTCAGGACGGCCTGTAATTCTTCACGGTGAATCGGCTTGGCCAGATAATCGGTCATGCCTGCCCGGATGAATTTTTCCCGATCGCCTTTCATGGCGTGTGCAGTGAGCGCGACGATCGGAATCGTTTTATTGTGCAGGCGGATGGCGGCGGTCGCCTGCAATCCATCCATGATTGGCATCTGGACGTCCATTAGAATGATGTCATAGGCGGGACGCTGTTCCGGCGGATCGGTTAACCGGAGTTTTTCAACAGCATCCTGTCCGTTGCCTGCAACATCGATCCGATAGCCTTCTTTTTCGAGAATTTTTAAAACCACTTTCTGGTTCAGCAGATTATCTTCGACCAGCAGTACACGAAGGGGACGGGTAAGCGCATAGTTGGCGGGGGCTGATAGATTTCCTTTGCCGGAATTCTGTTCGGCAGGCGCGATGACAGCCAGCGGAACGGTGACGCGGAAGGAAAATACGGCACCGTTATCCGGTTCGCTGGAGACGCTGAGCGTTCCGCCCATTTTTTCGACAATCCGGCGCGAGATGGCCAGACCGAGGCCGGTGCCGCCGTATTTGCGGGTGTGTGATCCGTCGGCCTGCGTAAATTCGCGGAAAATAATTTTCTGGGCCTCCTTGGAAATTCCGATGCCGGTGTCCTGAACGTGGAAATCAAGGGTGCAGTCTGCGCCGGTTTTTTCAACACAGTGAACGGAGACTTTCACATGTCCTTTGTGAGTAAACTTAAGCGCATTGGCCATCAGGTTGATCAGAACCTGCCGCAGACAGCCTTCGTCGGTGATAACGGCCTCCGGCACGTCGTCTCCGCAGTCAATGTGGAGATCAAGCCCTTTGCTGCTGACTGCCGGTGTGAAAAATTTATGCAGTTCGCGGAGCATGACGGGGACGTAAACGGTTTCTTCTTTCAGGGAGAATTTTCCTATTTCTATGCGTGAAAGATCCAAAATATCGTTGACGATGACCATCAGGTTTTTTGCGGAGTCAGAGATGGTCTGGATGTAGTCAAGCTGTTCCGGCGTCAGGCTGGTGTCTTCCATGAGCTGGGCCATTCCGATGATGCCGTTCATGGGGGTCCGGATCTCGTGCGACATATTGGCCAGAAATTCACTTTTACTCCGGCTGGCACTTTCGGCGGCTTCTTTAGAGATTTTAAGCTCGGCATGCAGGCGGGTATCTTCGGCCTGCCGTTCGTCGAGCCGCTGAATCATGTGATTAATCCCGCGCTCGAGCATCCCAAGCTCGTCCAGCGATTTGATGTCTGTGATTCGTGCGCTGTAGTTTCCGGTAGCGACCGTTCGCAGACACTCAATTGAGGCAGTGATGCGAGGCATAGTCAGTTTCCGGATCAGAAACGCTCCGACTAAAGTGGTCAATATAATGCAAAGCAGACCGCCGAAGAAAAAGAGGGCGGCGATCCGTTTCTTTTCCATGACCGTGTTTCCGGTATCAATTTCCTGATAAAGATTGCCCAGATACTTGCCGTCGGAAAACAGCGGTATCGAAATGGCGAGGTATGCTGTGCCGGTTTCAGGGGAAATAGCGGTTATGGTTTCGGTTACAGCACCGGAGTTCGGTTTTTTTGAAATGTCGGTGTAGTTGCCTTCGTGCGCCGGTTCGGAACAGTAATAGATGCGGTGATCGCGCCGGCTGACGGCGGCATAAATGACATTTTCACCGATCAGTCCGGACAGCGCCGACAGATCGCGGGCCGTATTGTACGGAAGAGTTTGCTGGTTCATGAGCCGCCCTGGAATCCGGGCCTGTGCAAACAGCTGCTGGTCGATCTGTTGCGAAAAAAGCTTTGTATAGTAAATTCCCAGACCGGAAAAGCTGATGGAGGCGACCATAAAAATCGCCAGTCCGAGTTTGAACGCCAGAGAAGTAGAGGTGTTTTTCATTCCGGTATTTTCATGATTTTGCGGTAGGCCT
Source organism: Kiritimatiellaceae bacterium (assembly GCA_013141415.1). NCBI lineage: Bacteria > Pseudomonadati > Kiritimatiellota > Kiritimatiellia > Kiritimatiellales > Kiritimatiellaceae > Kiritimatiellaceae bacterium. Next base: position 133,511 of record JABFQY010000003.1, on the reverse strand, counting down.
CTGCGGCTGTCAACCTGCCTTGCAGTAGTGAATCAAGATGATCAAACAGCAGATAGGCTGGAGATTCATCCTGCTTGAGCGTGAAAATATCGGGTTTCATGGTGCGGGTGGATGACAGTTTGCGCTGATACTCGGCGAAAATATCCTGCCCGTATTCCGGATTGTAAAGATTGCCGGCAAGTCCGGTCGGGCTTTTTGTGTAACGAACCCATTTCTCGGCAATTTCCGGACGGCTCCAGAACTGCATAAGCCGGATCGCGGCATCCCGGTTGGGACTGTTTTTCATAACGGCCCAGACCGGTATGAAGCCGCCTGCATAATACTGCTGTTTTTGGAAACCCGGCAGTTGAGCCAGCCGCATTTTGGAGAGGAGTTGCGGATAGTTTTTCTGAATCGCATTATACCGCCAGGTCGGTTCGATCGTGAAAAGCGCCTTGTCTTCCGTCAGCAGGCGGGCCGCATCCCGCCAGTACATATTCGTTTGATTCATCAGAACTGGATGGAGCTGACCGAGTTTCTCAAATGTTTCCAGCACCTGCCGGATGGCCGAATCGTTTTTTTCCGTGCCGTCCGGTTGAGCAGAAAGATAGAGGTTGTATGCCAAACGCGGGAAGGAGCCGGAATACTTAAAGTCAATGAAAGCTGAGATCGGGACGACGGCCGTCCGGTTATATTCGTCCACTCGCTGCACATACTGGAGGAGATTTTCCGCAGTCATTTCCTCTTCGCGGATTTTTATACCCAGTTTTTCCGCCACGGCGGCATTGTACCAGAGAGCATAGAAAAAACCTTCAATATACGGGCCTACGAAAACACCGCCGGTTTTCTGGTGACAGTTCGTCCCTTCAACAAGAAACGGTTTCTGCGTTTCCTTGAATCCGGGAACCTCCGAAAAATCGACCAGATGTTTCCGTCCCCAGTCCGGATCTTTTAAGAGGACGGCTACATGTCTATAGATTGATGCATCCAGCCAGACGACATCCCAGGTGATTTCCCCCGAACGGATCATGTCGGCAAGAAATTCCGCTTCGGCCTTTTGACTCTTTTCAGGAAGGATGTCGGCGGCGAAGGCGAACTGAACGGGGATTTCCTGATTTTGGAACTTAAAATCATCCAGCACATCCAAAACCAGCTTTTCGCGCAGACCTTCGTTTTTCCAGTGGCCCATCCAGCGAAGCGGTTGAGCCGGAATTTCCTGCGCGAAAGCCGGAAGAAGGTGTAAGCACACCAGACCGGTCAAGATAAGCTGTAGATGCTTTTGCATACGGAACTGTCGGGCGGTTCTACGGAATTGAACGGCGCATAACAATTAAAAACTCCGGCTAAACTTATTATAAAGACAATCTCCGGTGCCGGGTTTTTCGGGCCGGTGTGCATTTCTACTTTGTTTCCGGAGTCCGGTTTTGTAGATTCCCCGCTCACCTTAGGAGCGTTGTATGCAGACCATTGCAATAGTAGGAAGCGGACTGATGGGCTCGTCGCTGGGACTTGCGCTGAGAAAGCGCAACGTACCGGTACGCATCCATGCCTATGCCCGTCGTCAGGAAACCCGTGAAGCGGCCCTGAATCTTGGTATTGCGGATGCGGTCTTCGCCGATCCGGCCGAAGCGGTCAGGGATGCCGACATCGTGGTTCTTTGTGTGCCGGTATTAACCATTCCTGAACTGGCCAAAGCCTGCCGTGCCGGACTTAAACCCGGCGCCATTCTCACGGATGTCGGCAGTACCAAAGAGGCGCTGAACCGCCTGATGATTGGTGCGCTTGAAGGAATGAATGTGGAGTTTATCGGCTCTCATCCAATTTGCGGCTCGGAGCAGCAGGGCATTGAGGCGGGTAATGCCGATTTATATGCAGGCGCGGTGACCGTCGTGACGCCACCGATGCTGGCGGATGAAACGTCGATTGAAAAGGTTTCCAATCTTTGGAAAAGCGCGGGGTCGCTGGTGACGGTTATGGATGCTGTTTCGCATGACCGCATTCTGGCGGCAACCAGCCATCTGCCGCACGTTGTTGCGGCCGCACTGGCGCTTTCGGCAGGCGACAACGGTTTATTTTGCGGCAGCGGATTCCGCGATACGACGCGCATCGCCGAAGGCTCGCCGCAGGTCTGGAGCGATATCGTTCGCACCAATACACCCGCGCTGAAAGCGGCGCTGTCCACTTTTCGCGGACAGCTCGATGCTCTTTCCGCGCTGATTGATGAAGGGGATGGCGAAAAGCTGGCCAACTGGTTCGCCGCCGCCCGTGACAAACGCAAGGAGCTGTTGCAATAGCCCGCAGAACACGCAGAAAGACACAGAAATGGGCGAATTTATATTTAAAGAAGAAACATACCGGATTCTCGGAGCCTGCTTTGAGGTCTATAAAGAAAAAGGATGCGGATTTTTAGAGGCGGTTTATCAGGAGTGTCTGGCGATCGAATTCAAGCTTCAGGGAATCCCGCACGAACCGCAAAAAATCCTGCCGCTCAGTTATAAGGGACAACCACTGGATCAAATTTACAAGGCCGACTTCGTCTGTTTTGGCAAAATTATTCTGGAGATTAAGGCAACTGACCAATTAGCAAATAAGGATCGATCTCAGACGTTGAATTATTTAAACGCAACCGGATTAGAAGTGGGTCTTTTGATCAATTTCGGGCATCATCCGAAACTTGAACATGAAAGATTTATTCTGACCCAAGATAAAGGTTCTGTGTAGTTCTGTGTATTCTGCGGGTAAAATTATGCATTCAAAAACGATTTATCCTGTTTCTAAATTCGGCGGTGAGCTGGGCGTTCCCGGCGACAAGAGCGTTTCACAGCGCATCGCCATGCTGGCGGCACTGGCGAAGGGCACGTCGGAAGTCCACGGCTTCCTGCGCGGTGAAGACGCCATGAGCACACTGAGTGCGATGTGCTCTCTGGGTGCTTCGGCCAAGTTCGAAGGCGATGTTCTGAAGATTACCGGCACAGGCGGAAAGTTCAAAGAACCGGCCAATCCGCTTGATATGGGCAATTCCGGAACCGGCACCCGCTTGCTGGCCGGCCTGCTGGCGGGGCAGAAGATGACCGTAACAATGACCGGCGATGCTTCGCTTTCACGCCGCCCGATGGGTCGCATTAAAACGCCGCTGGAGCTGATGGGGGCGAAAATTGAGCTGACCGGCGAAAAGGGCACGCTGCCGCTGACGATTCACGGTACGCCGTTGCACGGTATTCGTTACGAACTGCCGATGGCCTCGGCGCAGGTGAAATCCTGCATCTTGCTGGCCGGACTTTTTGCGGAAGGCAAAACAACGGTGATCGAGCCGCGCCCGACGCGCGACCATACGGAAAAACTTTTTCAGGCATTGGAAATTCCGTTACACATCAATGGGTCGGAAATCAGTTTGCAAGGGTTCGGTCCGGCAGGCCCGCAAATCAAGGCGCGCCGGATGACAGTGCCGGGTGATTTTTCGAGCGCGGCATTCTGGATCGCGGCGGTTGCGGCGCGTCCCGGCGCAGAATTGACTGTGCGCGGCGTCGGCCTGAATCCGCGCCGCACAGCGCTGCTGGATGTCTTGAAACGGATGGGCGCACTGATCGAAATTGAAATTACTGAAGAAGAGGGCGATCCGATCGGTACGGTGCTTGTACGCGGCACACAGCTGCACGGCACAGAAACCGGTGGCGATGAAATTCCTAATTTGATTGATGAACTGCCGATGCTGGCGGTAACCGGCGCATTGGCCAGCGGCGATACGGTAATCCGTGATGCAGCGGAACTGCGGGTGAAGGAGTCGGATCGTATTGCGGTGACGGCGGCGCATCTGCGGGCCTTCGGCGTCGAAGTGGATGAACACGCCGATGGCATGACGATTCACGGTCCGGCAAGACTGCACGCACCGAAGGAGCCGCTGGATTCGCACGGCGACCACCGGATTGCCATGTCTATGGCGATGCTGGCGACATTCGCTAATGCTCCGGTCAAACTGGCGCAGGTGGAATGCGTGGCGACATCCTATCCTGATTTTTGGAACCATTTGGAATGGCTGGGCGGAAAGGTTGAATGAACAGACAACGGATTATTGCAATTGACGGTCCGGCGGCATCGGGAAAATCCACGGTGACGCGGGAAGTGGCGAAGCGGATGAACTGCATCTATGTGGATTCCGGCGCGTTGTATCGCGGTGTGACATGGAAGATGATTCAGGAAGGCGTGAATACGAAAAACCCGCTACTGGTTCTGCCGGTTCTGCTGAAGTCTAAGTGGAAGTTTGAAGTGCGTAACGGTGCGGTTGCTTTCACGATTGACGGCGTTGAGCCGGGTGAAGCGCTGCGCGGCAAGGAAGTACGCGAAGCGGTTTCGGATATTGCGGCGATGCCGGCGGTGCGCACATTTGTGGTCGCCCGTCTGCGTAAACTGAAAAAGCTCGGATCGCTGGCGATGGAAGGCCGCGACATTGCTTCGGTAGTATTTCCGAAAACGCCGTACAAATTTTATCTGGATGCCAATCCGGAAGAGCGGGCCAAGCGCCGTCACGCGGAACTGGTGGCAAGCGGAGAAACAGAGAAAGCGCAGGAAGTTCTCGAATCACTTCAGCGGCGTGATCAGAAGGATTCGTCGCGCAAGACCGCTCCGCTGAAAATTGCCGTTGGCGCTTATGTGATTGATACGTCGGGACACGATATCGAAGAAGTCACCCGGATTCTGATGGGGCGTATTGCGGAGCTGGAAAAGCCGCGCAACGATAAAATGATCAACCCGATCTGGTACAGCATGACCTGTAATTTTTTTCTGATCTGCCTGCAGCTCAAGAACCGGATTAAATTTTACGGACTGCAGAATGTGCCCAAGACCGGCGGGGTGATTATCGCCTCGAACCACGCCAGCTACATCGATCCTCCGGCGGTTGGAGCCTGCACCTACCGGACGCGAATGACTCATTTCATGGCCCGTGATACGCTGTTTAAAAAAGGGTTCATGAACTGGTTTTTGCATAAGGTCGGCGTGATTCCGCTGGATCGCGACAAGGGCGATATAAAGGCGATGAAAACGGCCATTGCGCTGTTGAAAGATGGAGCTTCTGTGGCGCTGTTCCCCGAAGGAACCCGTTCGGTTGACGGAACTCTTCAGCCGCCGAAGCCGGGAATCGGTTTTTTGGTTGCCAAGGGCAATGCTCCGGTGGTGCCTGTTTATATCCACGGCTCTTACGAGGCATGGTCTAAGCACAGCGAGGGATGGAAGCCCAATCCAGTTTCCGTGATCTTCGGAAACCTGATCACGCAGGAAGAAATCCGCGGGCTGGGCGAAGGACGCGATGCCTACGGCCTGATCGGCGAGCTGATTATGAAGCGTATTGCGGATCTGAAGGAAAATTTTGAGAAGGGACTGATTCATGAATAAACAGGTGAAGACAGCAATTTCCCCGACGCGGGAAGAGAATTATCCGGAGTGGTATCAGCAGGTGGTGCGTGCCGCTGAGCTGGCTGAGAACAGTGATGTTCGCGGTTGCATGGTGATTAAACCATGGGGCTACGCGCTGTGGGAAAATATCCGCACAGCACTGGATCGTTATTTCAAGGCAACCGGTCATGTGAATGCCTATTTCCCGCTTTTCATTCCGCTGAGTTATCTGGAGAAAGAAGCCGAACACGTCGAGGGGTTTGCCAAGGAATGTGCGGTGGTCACGCATCATCGTCTTGAAGTCGGTCCGAGTGGTAAACTGATTCCGGCTGGTGAACTGGAGGAGCCGCTGGTGGTTCGTCCAACGTCTGAAACCATTATCGGCGCGACCTACGCTAAATGGGTGCAAAGCTACCGCGATCTGCCGATCCTGATCAACCAATGGGCTAACGTAGTTCGCTGGGAAATGCGTACGCGGCTTTTTCTGCGCACGGCGGAATTTCTCTGGCAGGAAGGGCACACTGTTCACGAGACGAAAGAAGAAGCGTGGGAAGAAACCGTCAAGATGCTGAACGTCTATAAGCAGTTCGCTGAAGACTATATGGCGATGCCGGTTTTGACCGGTGAAAAGACCGCTGGTGAGCGCTTTCCCGGCGCGGTGAATACACTTTGCATTGAGGCGCTGATGCAGGACTGCAAGGCGCTTCAGGCAGGAACGAGCCACTTCCTCGGTCAGAATTTTGCCAAAGCTTCGGGCATCGAATTTCAGTCACGCGAAGGTAAGGTGGAAACCGCATGGACTACATCGTGGGGCGTCTCAACGCGGCTGATCGGCGGAATGATTATGACTCATGCCGATGATGACGGCATGATTATGCCGCCGCGGCTGGCTCCGTCGCATGTAGTGATTTTGCCGATCATCCGTAACGACGCCGACAAAGAAAAGATTATGCAGTACTGCAATGAAACCGCCGCCATGCTCCGCGCACAGCACTATGACGGACGCCCGGTTGAAGTGGTCGTCGATGGTCGCGACATCAATGCCGGCGAAAAGGGCTGGCAGTGGGTTAAGAAGGGAATTCCGGTGCGTGTGGAAATCGGCCCGCGCGATATGGAGAACGGCGGCGTGTATGTGGCGCGCCGTGATAAAGGTGCAAAAGAAAAATACGGACAGCCCCGCGCCGAGTTCGTGGCGGCAATCGCCGATGTGCTCGCCGATATGCAGAAAAATCTTTTTGACCGGGCCTGCACATTCCGTGCGGAAAATACCCGCACGATTGACAGCTGGGACGAGTTTGTTGAATTTTTCAAAGGCCGCGGCGGATTTGCATTGGCGCACTGGGACGGAACCGAAGAAACCGAACAGAAAATTAATGACGAATTGTCTGTGACGATCCGTTGCATTCCGTTCGACTATGCACAAAGCGGAGCCGGAACCTGCGTCGTTAGCGGACGTCCGAGCTTAGGCCGCGTGGTTTTTGCAAAAAGTTATTAATCCATTACTGAGGGGCACGACATGGCAAAAGGCAGATTCAGTCAGGTTAAAGGAACAAAAGATTTCATGGTCGCCGCCGTCTTTTGCGGATTTCTCTGTGTCTGGTCTATTCGTGATGCATGGTTCCCGACCGAAAAGGTTTTGAAGAGGCATCCGCTGGAAATCCCTGTTCCCTTTAAAGTTTCCGGCGTTGTAAAAGACATTCTGGTCAAGCCGGGGGATGAGATCAAAGGGAATGCGGTGCCGCTGGCCAGCCTTTACGACGAAGGCTATCGCGCCAAAGTGACCGAAGCCGAAGCCGCTTTTGAAGCCGCTAAGGCGGCCAAAGACGCGGCAGTCGAAGAAAAGCTGAGCGTCCTGATGAAAGCCCGGTCTGATTTGGAGGCGTGTAACGCCAAAAACGCCGATGTCACCTGGACCACTACGCACGGCGAAGAAATTTTACGCGGTGTGGTTACCCGGATTCTGGTTGTGCCTTCGACGCACATTGAGGCGGGAGTACCTGTGCTTATGGTTAAACCAACCGACACCTTCTACCTGTTTAACAAAACGCTCGCGCTGCTGACCTTTCTCGGAATGATCGTGGCGCTGATTTTTCATGGAATTTCTGCGCGTTGAACAAAACGTTTCGGAATAGGGCTTGACCGTACGCATAGCCGCACTAAGATTGGCGGCCTGTTTGAAGCTGTAACTTGTTACAGCCTAGACAATTCGAAAGGGATCGGTGGACACCATGACAAAAAGAGATTTAGTAGTTCGTATCGCAGACGAGACTGGGCTCATTCAGCAGGATGTTGCAGCCATCCTTCAGAAATCACTGGACTACATTGTCGAAGCGTTACAGAAGAACGAAACCGTTGAATTCCGCAACTTCGGTGTCTTTGAAATCAATGTCCGGAAAGCCCGTATCGGGCGCAATCCCAATAAGCCGGAAGATGTTGTAACGATTCCCGAGCGTCGTGTCGTCAAATTCAAGCCCGGCAAAATCATGAAGCAGAAGATTACCGGCATCTAGACCATGGCCTCCACATCGCACCAACCCATCCAGGGTATGTCCGATATTGCACCTCCGGACATCGCACTCTGGCAAATGATCGAACAGCGGGCGCGCGAAATTTTCGCGCGTTATCGTTTTTCGGAGATTCGCACACCCATCCTCGAAAAACTCGAACTTTTTACTCATTCGCTCGGTGACACGACCGATGTGGTAACAAAAGAGATGTACACGCTGGAAGATCGCGGCGGACGCAAGCTGTCGTTGCGCCCCGAAGGAACCGCCGGTGCCATCCGCTATGTTGCTTCCGGTGGCGAAGAAACCGCCAATGCGCGTATTTTCTACATGGGCCCTATGTTCCGTTGCGAACGCCCGCAGGCCGGTCGTAAACGCCAGTTTCATCAGATCGGTCTCGAAGCGGTCGGCGCGCCGAATCCGCTGGCCGACGCCGAAGTCATCGCTCTGCAGGTTCATTTGCTGGCCGCGTGGGGACTTAAAGGCGCCAGAATCCGCCTCAATACCATCGGACTTCCCGAAGATCGCGCCGCCGTAGTCAACGGGTTGCGCGAAGCCATTCGTCCGCGCTTGAGCGAACTACCGGAAGAAGCGCAACAGCGGTTTGAAACCAATGTATTGCGTCTGCTCGATTCCAAAGATGAGGTGGTTAAAAAAGTCATTGCCGGCGTTCCGCCGGTCATCGAGTTTATGAGCGCGGAATCCCGCGCCTATCTCGACACGGTAATTGCAACGCTGAAAAAACTGGAAATCGATGTCGAAGTGGATGCTTCACTTGTTCGCGGCCTCGATTACTACGTCCACACCGTTTGGGAAGTCGTGCATGGTGGTCTCGGCGCACAGAATGCACTGGCTGGCGGCGGACGCTACCGCATTGATGTCGGCGGACGTTCTGTCGATGGCGTCGGCTTTGCGATGGGTGTCGAGCGGGTTATTGCCGCACTTGAAGCCACCGGAATCATGGCCGAACAGTTTGCACCGCCTCAACCGGTTTTTATTGTTTCGCTCGGCGAAGCAGCCTTGAATGAAAATCTACTTCTGCTCCAAATGCTCCGTCAGCGCGGCATTGCCTGCGAAATGGAACTGACTGCGCGCAAGGTTCAGGCACAGATGCGCCGCGCCGACAAGGTCGGTGCAAAAGCTGTGATCATTCGCGGCGACACCGAGCTTCAAAAAGGAACTTTTGTTTTGAAAAACATGGCCGACGGCTCTCAACGGGAAGTCGAATTGCCTGAACTGATGGAACTTCTGTAAGGGCGGGACTCATCCCGCCCCTGCACAAACAAATGGAATCAATTATGCATAAATTTCGTACACACACCTGCGGTCAGCTCCGCAAAGAAAACGTCGGACAGACCGTGCGCCTTTCCGGCTGGGTCAACACCATCCGTGACCACGGCGGCGTTTTGTTCATCGACCTGCGCGACCACTATGGCATTACGCAGATTGTAATCAGCCCAGACAAGGCGTTTTATAAAAACATCGAACACTGGCGCGTGGAAACCGTTTGCTGTTTTACCGGCACGATTGTTGCCCGCGATGCTTCCGCCGTTAATCCGAAATTGATAACCGGCGAAATCGAACTGGTTGCCGAAACCATGGAAGTGCTCGGCGAAGCCGAAGTCATTCCATTTCAGGTCAACAAAGACGATGACTGTTCTGAAGCACTGCGTCTCAAATACCGCTTCCTCGATCTGCGCCGCAAGAGCCTGCACGACAACATCGTTCTGCGCTCCAAAGTGATTTCCCGTATCCGTCAACTGATGACCGAGCAGGGTTTTCTTGAATACCAGACGCCGATCCTCACCAGCTCGTCGCCGGAAGGCGCGCGCGATTATCTCGTGCCGAGCCGCGTTCATCCCGGAAAATTCTATGCTCTGCCGCAGGCTCCGCAGCAGTTCAAGCAGCTGCTGATGGTTTCCGGCTTCGACCGCTATTTTCAAATTGCTCCGTGCTTCCGCGACGAAGACGCCCGCGCCGACCGCTCGCCCGGCGAGTTCTATCAGCTCGATATGGAAATGAGCTTTGCCACACAGGACGATGTCTTCGCGGTGAATGAAAAACTGCTCGCCACTATTTTCAAAGAGTTCAGCGACAAAAAAGTGGATGGAATTCCGTTCATTCGCATTCCGTACCGCGAAGCGATGGATAAGTACGGCTCGGATAAACCCGACCTGCGCAATCCGCTCATTATGCAGGACGCCAGTGATATTTTCCGCACCTGCGGATTCAAAGCATTTGCCGGTGTGGTAGAGAAGGGCGGCGTGGTTAAAACCATTTCTGTTAAAGGGTGCGCCGGACAGCCGCGCAAATTTTTCGACGACATGGTCGCCTTCGCGCAGTCGGTCGGCGCCAAAGGTCTTGGCTACATCAGCTGGGCCGACGGCGAAGCCAAAGGCCCGATCGCCAAGTTCCTCAGCGCGGATGAACTGGCGCAGCTCAAGGCGCTTGGCAATGCTGGCGACGGCGACACGATGTTTTTCATCGCCGACATGTTGAAGGGGGCGCAGAGCATCGGCGGTGCGGTTCGTACGGAACTCGGCAACCGTCTGGGTCTGCTCGAAAAAGACGTCTTCCGCTTCTGCTGGATTGTCGACTTCCCGATGTACGAGCTCGACGATGAAGGCAAGGTGGCCTTCAGTCACAATCCGTTCTCGATGCCTCAAGGCGGAATGGATGCGCTGATCAACAAAGACCCGCTCGATATTCTGGCGTACCAGTACGACATCGTTTGCAACGGCACCGAACTTTCGTCCGGTGCGGTGCGCAACCATAGTCCTGAACTGATGATCAAGGCGTTTGATCTCGCCGGTTATGGACAGGAAGTGGTCGAAACCAAATTCCCGGCGCTTCACCGCGCTTTCAAATACGGCGCACCGCCGCACGCCGGTATCGCTCCCGGCGTGGATCGCATGGTGATGCTGCTGGCTGACGAACCGAACATTCGCGAAGTCATCGCTTTCCCGATGAATCAGAAAGCGGAAGACCTGCTGATGGGCGCGCCCGGCGAAGTGGAACTTAAGCAGCTGCGCGAACTGCACATCAAACTTAACCTGCCGCCGAAGAAGCAGGAAAAAGATGCCGAATGAGCAACGTAAAAAAATCCATCGTCATTCCTTTTTATAACGAAGAAGCCTGTGTCCGTTCCGTTCTGGAAGAAGTACGGGCCTGTCAGCCGGACGCGGAAATCATCGCAGTAGATGACGGCAGCCGCGACCGGACATGGGAAATCATTTGTGGCATACCGTCCGTGCGCGGCCTCCGGCTGACTCAAAACCGCGGACAGAGCGCCGCGATGTACGCCGGTATGCGCGCCGCCTCCGGCGATTTGATTGTGCTGATGGATGGCGACGGCCAGAATGATCCGGCCGACATTGAAAAGCTGACAGCGTTGCTTGATCAGAACGATGTAGCCTGCGGCCAACGGGTAAAACGGCGCGACACATGGAGCCGCCGTGTTGCGTCCAAGGCCGCCAATGCAATTCGCCGGAGCATTCTGAATGACGGTATCAGCGATACCGGCTGCTCGCTCAAGGCTTTCCGCCACGAACACGTCGAACTGCTTGTTCCGTTTAACGGACTGCACCGTTATCTTCCTGCAATTTTTAAACATGCCGGACTGCGCATTGCGGAAACGCCGGTTAATCATCGCGCCAGAACTCTCGGTGTTTCTAAATACACCAACTGGAACCGGGCGTTGCGCGGGATTTACGATTTATTCGGCGTTCGCTGGCTTCTGAACCGCAAAGTAATTTACCCGAAGATGGAGCGGCACAATGAACAATGAACTGTTTACCATTGGAGCTTGGATTGTCACACCGTGGAAATTGGTTGGCTATGTCGGTGTTGTTCTTTTCGGTGGTCGCTGGCTTGTGCAACTGATCGCGTCGCACATGAAAAAGAAACCGACGTTCCCGCAACTTTTCTGGTACATGAGCCTGACTGGAAGCGTCTGCCTGCTATCTTATTTCACGTTCGGGAAAAACGACTCCGTCGGTATTCTGTCGAATCTTTTTCCTGCCTGCGTGGCTGCCTACAATCTGTTTCTTGATATCACCCACCGTCGCCGGACAGCAGTTTAAGGCTGGGCGATACATAGGTGCCAAAGCACCACGTTGCGCCCTCTGTATTTGTGGGTAAACCAGATTTCAGCTCCTTCAGGTAGCGCGTCTTCTTTGTGTTTATAACTGATAAACAGCGCGCCGGAATTGCTTGCCGCAAAATTATTAATGGCATCGGGATTTTCTTCCAACTCGGCAATGGGTTGTGTCAGTCGGCCTAGAAACTGATATTGCCCGTGGTAATTCGCCATATTTGCTACGGCATGCCCCGCATCCATTTCACTTCGGATGCGTATGGCCACTTCTTTTATGTCGTAGTTTTCCATAAAGCTTTTTTTTGCCTCGAAGAGGCCGAAAATCAGCACCAGTGTCATGCTGACGGCAAGCCTTGTGGCGTAATTACCGCTTGAGCGGAACGGAATCAGTAACAGCAGGCTGGCAGTCAGCAGTCCCGCTGAAGCAATGTATGTTGAACCGGATGGCAGTTTTCCGATTTCTTCACCGAGATTGATGAACGGAAGAATCGGCGCAATCAGCCCAAGCAGGAGGAAAAGAATTCCGAAGGCTTTCACCGAACGCTTTCCGGCGGTTCCTTCGGCTTTGGCAATGTTACGGCCGATTAGCAATGCGCCTGCCGGAATGAACGGAATCAAATAGTGCACCTGCTTGCCGCTGATCATGGAAAAAACGAGTAGCGGCAGGGCAAGCCATGCCAGACAGAAACGGGTTCCGGTGTCGGCTGATTTCAGACTGAGCTTTGCGAAAGACGGGCGGAAAAGTATCCATGGAAAAAAGAGAACCGGAACAATCGGCAGATAAAACCAGAACGGCAGACGATGTGCAAAGGATGACGTAATCCGTCCGGCCGTTTGGCCCCAAAGAATGGCCTGCCGGTAGGTTTCGCCGCCTTGAATTGCCGCCGGGATGACCCATAGCAGGGCGGCGGCAAAGCCCAGCGCAACGGCGCCCAGAATGCCGAAGTACCATTTTGCGCGAACCGGCGTGGCTCTCCGAGTATCCCATGCGGCACGCAGAAGCGGAACAGAAAGAAGATAGACCAATACAGCCGGACCTTTTGTCAGCAGTCCGCCAGTAATACCGGCCGCCAGCATTAGCCAGCCGCCGCGTTTCGAATCAGCGGCGCGCAGCGTTCCTAGCAGTCCCAGCAGAATCCAGAACGTCAGAACCATGTCGAACATGATCACGATAGACCATGCATCCCAGATTGATGTGGTCGCCAGAATCAGCCCGGCGAAAAAAGCGGTCTTGCGTTCCTGTGGCCAGAGCCGGAGGCTGATGCGGTACACCAGTAGAAGATTCAGCAGGCTGAAAATTCCCGGAATCATTCGCGGCGTAAAATCATTCACGCCGAACAGCGCCCAGCCGGCGTGCAGCAGCCAGAACAGCAGGGGCGGCTTGTGGGAATAGGGTTCGCCGTTTAAGTAGGGCACCAGAAAGGAATGGTGGTTCCACATCTCCCACGCGACAGACAGATAGCGCGTCTCGTCAATCGGTGTGATTGGCATCACCAGCACGGCACACAGACTTATTAGAGTCACCAGTAGCAACGGAAGTTTCAAATCGGCCAGCATCTGTTTCATAAGATCCTTTAAATTGAGCGGCGAATGTACCTTTCTGCCGCGCACTATTCAATGGCTTCCTGCCGGTTACGCAGGATGGTTTTTGAGGTCGCGCAGAGATACGGGTCGCGGTACGGAATACTGCGCCGGGCATCCGGTTTTTCAGTGATCGGAAACTCAATGTCACTCAGCCGTTTAGCGGCGATCGTGCCGTTACCCATCGGATGGCCCGGCTTTGTCTCGCCGATCATAAAACCGGCCTCGATCATCGCGCCGCGCACCGGTAGCGAGGATGAATACGTCAGCAGAACGCCATCCGGCTTCATCACGCGGTAAAGCTGTTGAAAAAATTCCACCGTCCACAGCTCCGGACAGTGCTGGCTGGAAAACGGATCGTGGAAGACGATGTCGAATGATTCGGCTTCCAAACTCTGGATCAGCCGGCGGGCGTCGCCCCACCGGATTGCCAATTGATGATTGCCGATTACCGATTGATTCGATTTCAGAAGCTCCGTTAGAGTTTTTTTCCAATCAACCGGATCGGTTTCCAGTGTTTGAAAACATTCGGCGGCGGCGCGGACGACTCGTTTATCCACTTCCAGCGCGGTGATATCGAGCTGATGGCTTGCGCCTTTCGTGGCACACAGCGCCGCCAGCGAGTTGTTGCCGAGTCCGAAGCAGACATCGAGAAGTTTGAGATTTGAGTTTTGGAGTTTGGCAACTAAACCTGATGGCTCGACAAACTTTTTTTCTGCCTCCAGCCGCGCGCCGGTTTTTGTATGGTAGTGCTCTTTCCAGTCTTCGCTGAAGAACGTGATACTTCCGTCATCGGTGGTGACAGGCAATGTGGAAGCGGCATCCTTGCCGCTGGCCAGAGGCTGGAAGCCTCTTCCACATAAATCTCCCTGCCGGATTTCCCGCATAGTCATCTGCTGAATGACGTAGTCGAGAAACTGTCCTTTTTCTAAATGCCAGTGTGGAGCGACCAATTCTTCATCCGGCGTGTCGGTCGAAATGCGCATCACCGGAATCTTCGCCGGAATCCGCCGCAGAAATTCCATCAGCGCCTCGGCATATTCCCAGTGGTTCAGCACCGGCGGCGGTTTTTTTGCCAACTCGGTTCCCTTCATGACGTGCAGGTTGTGAATCTTGATTCCTGAAATAGGTAGTTGCGTCAGTTCTTCCGCCGTATGGTTCCAGTCGTCGGAAGTTTCTCCGGGAAGTCCGATGATGATATGCGGAGCGACGTGAATTCCGCGCGCCGCCAGCGCCAGAATGGCTTTCTTACTGCATTCCCAGTCGTGGCCGCGGTTAATTCGTTTCAGCGTTTCGTCGTTGGCCGTCTGCACACCGAGTTCCACCCAGACTTCGCGCCGGGTGGGGTCACCCAGCCTACAACAAGCTGTAGGCCCGCTGACCTCAGCGGGCGTTTTTAAAGTTTCCAGAAAATGAATTGCCGCCTCTGGCAGACAATCGGGGCGTGTCCCGATGCTGATCGCTTCGAACCGGTAGTTTTCCAGACATTGAAGAATCAGTTTCTGCTGTTCGGGGCTGGTCATGTCGGCGGTGAAAGCCTGAACGTACAGCATCAGCTTTTGCGCCTTATAGCGCCGCTTGGAAAATTTAATCGCCGCTTCAATCTGATCGATCGGATTTTCCTGCCGCTGGGTCTGCTGAGCCCGCGCTCCGTTTTCAGAACAGAAGGCGCACCGTCCATGCGGACAGGTCGAAGCGATTTCGACGGGTACGCGGAACAGCGCGTCGCCGTACCGCTCAATCATCCACTGCTTGTACTGTGTAAAAGGAACCATACTCAACTTAACTTCATAATCCTCGCAGAGGCGCAAAGAGCGCAGAGAGATTTAATCTGATTTTCCTCTGCGTTCTCTGATTCTCTGCGAGGGATCATTTCTGAATTTTAATTTGCGGGACGAGGGCGGCGATCTGTTCAGGCATAACGACGCCTGGCAGGCGGTTCATGGCGTTGGATGCTCCGCAGGCCAGCCCGAAGACAAACGCCTCTTTGAGCGAACTGCCTTTCCGGAGCGCGAAAGCGATTCCGGCATTAACCGAGTCTCCGCAACCAAGTGTGCTGACGACATTCACTTTCGGAACCGAAAACTGAACTGTTTCTTCGCGGGTAATCAGCAGGGCCGGTTGGGAGCCTTGTGTGATAGCGACAGCACCGGCGCCTTGAGCGATCATTTCCTGCGCGGCGTCTTCTATGTTGTCGCTGTTCATTGTTTTGAGCAGCTCGGCGGCGTTAATTTTTACCAGTTCCGGCTGAAACTCCAGCGCCGCGAGCAGCGGCTTGCCGGACGTATCCAGAATAACCGGTTTGCCGTCCGCCGCCTGAATCAGTTCGGCATAAATCTCCTGCGGCGCGTGGGCCGGAAGCGTACCGGAAATGATGATGATTTCCTTTTCCATCATCTGAAATTTTTTAATCAGAGATTTCCAATCTTTGGCCGGAAGTTCCGGGCCCTCTTCGACCAGCTCGGTGAAATCATGAGCGTCATCGGCCAGCAGAGTTTGCGACGTACGGGTCTCGGCATTCGTTCCGACAAAAGCATGGGTAATGCCTTCATCGTCAAGCAGGCGCTTGATCACCGCGCCGTTATTGCCACCGGCGAAACCGAAGAGCAGGGGATCGCCGCCGAGCGTGTTCAGAACGCGCGCGGCGTTGGTCGCCTTGCCGCCGACCGAAAGCGTCACCGAGCGGACGCGGTTGACCGCGCCGAGCTTCAGCGATTTCATTTCCAGCGTTCGTTGCAGTGCCGGAAAAATTCCACAGCAGAGTATTTTCATGGCGGAGAAAATAACCGCAAAGCCGCCAAGAAGCAAAGGTGAATAGAATCAAGATCGGCTTATTGGTCAGTTTCTGTTATGAGTGACCGGATGAAACGGGAAATGGTTTTTGAAGTACCTGAAACGGCGGACGGAACAGCGGTGGCTGATTTCCTCACCGAGCGTTTTTCCTATCATGACCGGGCCGGCTGGTGTGAGCGCATCAAGGCCGGAGTTGTGACGGTTAACGACCAGCCGTGCGTTCCGGAAACTCCGTTGCGGACTGGCGATCGGCTGAGCTATGAACCCGACGACCGGCCGGAGCCGCCGGTTGATTTTAATATCGGCATCATTTCAGACGACGAGGATCTTCTGCTGGTCAATAAGAGCGGCAATCTGCCGTGCCATCCGGGCGGACGCTATTTCAACCATACGCTCTGGGCGTGGCTGAAAAATGAGCAGGGCTTAACCGATTTTACATTCGTCAACCGCATCGACCGCGAAACCTCCGGACTGGTCGTTATCGCGAAAAATTTTGCCGCATCCGAAAACTGCCGCAAACAGTTTTCCGGCCGCAAGGTCGTGAAGCGCTATCAGGCGCTGGTGGAATCGACGGATTTTCCGGCGGAACTGGAAACCGCCGGATGGCTGGTCGCTGACACGGAGTCAGCTATCCGCAAAAAACGGAAGTTTATTCCAGGTGAAGCGGCTCGTCCCGAGACGCTGGATGCCGAATGGGCGGAAACTAAATTCCGGCTGATTAAACAATGCGGCGATATCGCGCTGATCGAAGCGGAACCGCATACCGGACGGCTGCATCAGATCCGCGCCACGCTGCTGGCGCTGGGAGCACCGATTGTCGGCGACAAACTCTACGGCGTGGACGAAACCCTTTTTCTCCGCTTTTGCAAAGATACTCTCACGGACGCCGACCGCGCACGGTTACGAATGGATCGTCAGGCTTTACACGCTTCCGGACTCAGCTTCCGCCATCCGAAGTTTGGACGGCCTGTCACCGTTGATCTCGATTTGCCTGATGATATGCAACTAAAAATTTTCTCGCTTTGAAAAACTCTTTGTAATTCATTGTTACATTGAGGGGGAGAGTATGCTGCCGGAGCTCAAAAAAAGCATGTCGCAGAAACTGCGGATGGATGGTCGCGACTATTCGCGGCCCGGCTGGTATTTCGTCACGTTGGGTGCCGACTATCACCGCCATTTTTTCGGAACGGTCAGAAAAGGAGAAATGCACCCCAATGCGCTCGGAAAGTTGGTTGAACGGTTCTGGGGCGAGATTCCGCAACACTACTCCCATATCCGGCTCGGGGCCTGGCAGCTCATGCCGAACCACTTCCATGGGATTGTGCGCATTCTCCGGCCCGGCGGAGCCGGGCTGGGCGAGGTGCTCAACCTCTTTAAAGGCTCGGTCACCCGCGAAGCGCGCCGTGCCGGCCTCGTGCAACCGGTAATCTCTCACCATGGTGAGAAAGAACAGAAAGTGCCCGGCAAAGTGTGGGCCCCTAATTATTACGATGTGATCTGCTTTGATGCCGAAGAGCTGGCCGTTCGCGAAAATTATGTGCGGGCCAATCCGCGCCGCTGGGCGCTGCGCGATGTTCCTCAGGGCTGGGTAAAGCAGAGCCGCTTTAAAGGCAATCAGGCGTTGCTCAACGATTCCGGTCCGCGCCGTGCTCTGCGCGTCTCGCGGCGTGCGTCTGAAGCGGAGGTGATTGCATTGCAAAACGAACTGGCTACCTTCGACGGACTGGTTTGCAGCACCTTCTTTTCGCCCGGCGAACGCGACTGCCTGAAAACCCTGCTAACCGCCTCCGCCTGCATCATCTGGGTGCAACCGATGGCTATGCCCGAACAGATTCCTGTGGACTGGACAAATGCCTTTCTCGAAAACCGCGCGCTCTGGCTATCCGCATTTCCCGACGATCAGCCGGACGCCACCCGCGAAAGCTGTCAGCTCGCCAACCGCTGGGTTGAACAATTCTGCCAATCTGCCCGAAAATGAACGTACTGAAGGGATACCATCTTTCGCCATCCAAAGTTCGGATGGCCTGTCACGGTTGATCTTGATCTTCCTGACGATATGCAGCAGTTGCTGACCACTTACAGATCGTTTTGATCATTTCTTTTGCAAATGAGGCTCAGGAGTCGATGATAAAGCCACACGGTAATAGCTGTGCCTATAAGAATTACAATATATATAGTAAAAGGTGGTGGTGGATCGCGAAGCACATTACTCAAAGTGCGAATATCAACATTCGACCTTTGAATCTCATCGATAATCCCTCGAAGGTTCTTTTCTTCTATCACTTTCTCACGCATCAGGCCTGAGAGAAAATGCATGAGAAAATCCAAGCCGGTTGACAGCAACGCAATAATGCTTACCGCAATAAATTTCTGCCATCTTGACGTCACGCATTTATTTCTCTTAGTCATTGCCGTTCCTTTGGTTTGTGCAAAATACCCTTAAAGCTTTAATCCGTTCGAGGACGGGCGGGTGGGAGTATTCGAGGAAGACCTTGAGCGGGTGGGGCGTGAGGTTGGAGAGGTTGTCGACGGAGAGTTTTTTGAGCGCGGCGATCAGCGCGGACGGTTCGCCGGTGGTTTCAGCGGCGAAGGCGTCGGCTTCGTATTCGTGTTTGCGCGAGAGAATGTTGCCGAGCAGTCCGAGGATCATGCTGATCGGCGCATAGAGGAAGCCGAAGAAGATGAAGCCGGCGTAGAGCGGCGTCCCTTCGATGCCGAACGCGGCGTAGAGTCCCTGTTTGGTGATGAAGAGCGAGAGGATGAAGAGCATCAGCAGTGACGACGCCAGCGAGATGACGATTCCTTTTTTGATGTGGCCGAGTTTGCAGTGTCCGATTTCGTGCGCCAGCACGCCGACCAGTTCGCCGACGGTATGTTTTTCGATCAGCGTGTCGAAGAGAGCGATCCGTTTGGTTTTGCCGAAGCCGGTGAAATAGGCGTTGGATTTGGTGGAGCGCTTCGAGCCGTCGATTTTGAAGATGCCGCTGAGTTTATATTTTTGGGCGGCGGCGAACTCTTCGATTTTTGTGCGCAGTTCGCTGTCTTCCAGCGGGGTGAATTTATTGAAGAGCGGCAGGATGACGACCGGCGCGATGAACATGATGAAAAGCTGGATAACCGCCAGCGCGCCCCAAGCCCAGAGCCAGGCGTTGGCGATGGCACTGAAAATCCAGAGGATGAGCGCAAAGACCGGCGCGCCGAGCAGGACGGTGAGCATCAGCCCTTTGAGTATATCGACGACGAAGGTTTTCGGGGTGGTTTTGTTGAAGCCGTATTTTTCCTCGATGACGAAGGTGTCGTAGATGCTGAACGGAATGCCGATCAGCTGGCCAAGCAGTACAAGGATTCCACCGAAGACGAGTCCCTGGACGATCATGTTAGCGGAAGCGGTCTGGGCGATGCCGTTAATCCAGCCGAAGCCGCCGAGCAGAATGAAGGCAATGGTCAGTGGAAGCATGATAGCGGCCTGAATCTGGCCGAAGCGGGTGTTTTCGCGGAGGTAGCGCTGGGACTTGGCGTATTTCTCCGCGTCGTAAATTCCCTGAAATTCTGCCGGTATTTCCGTGGAGACGTTCCGGACGTTGAGCGTTTCGACGATCAGGTCGAGGAGCCAGTTAAAAATCAGCAGGGCTAAGATAAAGATCAGATATGCGTTCATAATGCCGCGCAGGATAGATGGAGAATCCGGCCGCAAAAAGCACAAAAGGGCTCAAAATAGAAAGAGTTGCCCGCAGAATAGTTTTTGTGTTTTTTGTGGCTGAAATGACGAACAACTGATGTCTTTTGCTTGAAGGGACGGGGTGGGGAAGTTACCCTGCACCGCTATGAGTAAAACACTGTTTGACAAGATTTGGGATGCGCACGTCGTCAAGGAGCTGGGTAACGGCGAAGTGCTGCTGTACATCGACCGCCATCTGGTGCACGAAGTGACCAGTCCGCAGGCCTTTGAAGGTCTCCGTCTGGCCGGCCGCAAGGTACGCTGTCCGGAACGGACGTTCGCCACGATGGACCACAACGTGCCGACGGACGAAAACCGGATGAACATTACCGATCCGATCGCCAAGGCGCAGGTTGATGCGCTGACGGAAAACGCGGCAACGACCGGCGTAACTCTTTTCCCGCTCGGCGATGACCGGCAGGGCGTCATTCATATTATCGGCCCGGAGCAGGGCATTGTTCTCCCCGGCATGACGGTAGTTTGCGGCGACTCGCATACGGCGACGCACGGCGCGTTCGGCTCGATCGCGTTCGGCATCGGCACTTCCGAAGTGGAGCATGTGCTGGCGACTCAGACGCTGCGGCAGAAAAAGCCGAAAAATTATAAAGTCGAATTTACCGGCAAACTGCAAAAGGGCGTAACGGCCAAAGACATGGTGCTGAAACTCATCGGTATTATCGGCACGGCGGGCGGCACCGGCTGCGCGTTTGAATTTTGCGGCGAAGCCATCCGCGCGCTGTCGATGGAAGGCCGCCTGACGATCTGCAACATGGCGATTGAAGGCGGCGCACGCGCCGGTTTGGTTGCGCCGGATCAGGTGACGTTTGATTACATCGCTGCCGGAAACCGCCATTACGCTCCGAAAGGCGAAGCGCTGACGAAGGCCATCGCCGAGTGGAAGAAGCTGACTACCGACGACGGTGCAAAATTTGATCATGTGCTGACGATTGACGTGAGCGATCTGGCTCCGCAGGTAACCTGGGGAACCAGCCCCGGCATGGTGACCGACGTGACCGGAAAAGTTCCGGCGCTGGATGCCGTTTCGGAATATAGTCCGGCCGACGTAAAAGCCGCGCTGAATTACATGGGGCTTGAGTCCGGTATGAAAATGACCGACATCCAAATCGACACCGTTTTTATCGGCAGTTGTACCAACGGTCGTCTGGAAGACCTGCGCGAAGCCGCCGCCGTGATCAAAGGCAAAAAAGTTGCCAAGGGCTTACGCGTATTGGTGGTTCCCGGTTCCGAAGCAGTGCGCTATGCCGCCGAGAAAGAGCGGCTCGACCGCGTCTTTGTCGAGGCCGGTGCCGAATGGCGCTATGCCGGTTGCAGTATGTGTCTGGCGATGAATCCCGATAAGCTGAAGGACAAGGAGCGTTGTGCTTCGACCTCCAACCGTAATTTTGAAGGCCGTCAGGGCAAAGGCGGACGGACTCATCTGGTCAGTCCGGCGATGGCAGCCGCGGCCGCTGTGGCAGGTCACTTTGTAGATATTCGGGAGTTTTAATCATGGAAAAATTTAAGACATTTACGGGTGTGGTCGCCGGTGTGGACCGCGCGAACATTGATACGGACGCGATCATTCCCAAGGAATATCTGAAGTCCATCAAACGGACCGGCTTCGGCGCGGCGCT
The DNA here is from genome assembly GCA_013141415.1 of Kiritimatiellaceae bacterium. Taxonomy (NCBI): domain Bacteria; kingdom Pseudomonadati; phylum Kiritimatiellota; class Kiritimatiellia; order Kiritimatiellales; family Kiritimatiellaceae; species Kiritimatiellaceae bacterium. Next base: position 111,818 of record JABFQY010000003.1, on the reverse strand, counting down.
TTTCTCCGACTGGCGCTACAACAACGACGGTTCGGATAATCCGTCGTTTGTGCTGAACAAGCCAGAAACCGCAGGTGCACAGGTATTGATTGCGCGCAACAACTTCGGTTGCGGATCGAGCCGCGAACACGCCGTCTGGGCGGTTCAGCAATACGGCTTCAAAGTGGTGATCGCACCGAGTGAAGGTGACACGCCGGCTTTCGCCGACATTTTCCGCGGCAACTGTGGAAAGAACGGACTGCTGACCATTGAGATGACTTCCGCGCAGGTGGAAGAAATTTTCCAAACCTTGGAAAAGGAGCCGGGCGTAAAAGCCACGGTCGATCTGGATGCACAGACCGTGACCATCCATGCGGCGGGTGACGATATGGTTTATCCGTTCAATGCCGATCCGGTGCTCCGGAACAAGCTCCTAAATGGTCTGGACGACATCGCTCAGACACTCCAGTATGCCGCCGATATTACGGCGTACGAAGCGCGGCACTGAAACCGGTGTGATTGGAGAAGAATATGAAGATCCCTGATATTCTCTCGTTCTCTGACGTTAAACAGCGGATTCGTGAAGCGCTGGCTGAAGATCTCGGCTCTGGCAAACTCGATGCCACCACGTTCGCGCTGGTGCCGAAAGGTGAAAAAGCTAAAGCCCATCTCGTCGCCCGCGAAAAAGGGATTCTGGCCGGCGGCTCCGTCGCCGCTGAGGTTTTTCGTCAGTTGGATTCATCCGTCAAAGTCGTCCAGAAAAAGAAGGACGGCGCGGAAATTAAGCCGGGCGATATTGTGCTGACGATTTGCGGTTCCGCCCGCGCCATGCTGGTGGCCGAACGGACGGCGCTCAATTTTATCCAGCGCATGACCGGCATCGCGACGATAACCCGTCGCTATGTCGAAGAAGCCGGTAATCCGGATGTGCTGATTCTCGATACGCGCAAAACCACGCCGACTCTGCGGACGTTTGAAAAATATGCCGTCGTCTGCGGCGGCGGCACCAACCACCGCTACGGACTTTTTGATCGTGTGCTGATTAAAGATAATCACCTCGCTCACTGGACACGCGTAGGTGGTACTCTCGCTGAAGCCGTCACGGAGGCACGGAAAAAACATCCAGAACTGCTGGTCGAAGTGGAAGTGGATACTGTTGAGCAGTTGAAAGAAGTTCTGACTGCCAAGCCGGACTGGGTGCTTCTCGATAACATGCCGCCGACGGTACTGCGAAAATGCGTTAAACTGTGCGCCGGTATTTGTAAAACGGAAGCCTCTGGCGGTGTGAATCTGAAAACGATCCGCGCCATCGCCCAGACCGGCGTCGACGCCATATCGGTCGGCGCACTGACTCATTCGGCGCCGTCCGCCGATCTCGCATTGGACTTCGTCTGATGACAGCCAAACCAGCAGTACTCGTTATTGATATCGGCAACACCAGCACGTCGCTGGCGGTGGCACACGGCCTAAAACTCTCATTGGTTCAGCGTACGCCGTCGTCAACGCCAGCGCTAAACCTGCGCGCAGTTCCGAAGCGGGCCGTGATTGCTTCCGTAAAACCCGGCGTCAATAAACGCTGGGAAAAGTTTTTAAAACAACAGGGCGTCGCTGAAATCCTTTGGGTGAATCATACCGTCAATCTCGGTGTGCCGGTTTCATACCCGAAGCCTGAAACGATCGGCGCCGACCGGCTGGCCAATGCCTGTGAAGCCGTTGCTGATTACGGTACGCCGGTTGTTGTCTGCGACTTCGGCACGGCGCTGACTTTCGACATCATCAAAAAGAAAGAGGGCTACGTTGGCGGCATTATCTGTCCCGGACTGCCGCTGATGTTTGACTATCTTGCCGAAAAAACGGCACTGCTTCCGCACATCAAGCCGGTCAAAACCACGCATGTCATCGGCAAAAGTACCGAAGAAGCGATGCGGATCGGCGCACATCTAGGCTATCTCGGCATGGTGAAAGAAATTTTAGCGCAACTCCGGAAAGAACTGGGACGCGGCACAAAAGTCTGCGCCACCGGCGGCTTCGCTAGATGGGTCTTTGAAGGCTGGGATCATCCGGTGCCGGTCGATCCGCAACTGACGCTCAAGGGTCTTGCCCGCATCGCAATGCTCAACTGATATCGGGATAGTGTTTGGTTTTCTCGAACCGAGCCATGATGAAGTAGGCGCACGGGACGACGAGCAGGGTGAATAGGGTCGAAACGAAAACGCCGCCGATAATCGCCAGCGCCATCGGCTGGCGGGTTTCCGAGCCGACTCCAATACCGAGCGCAATCGGAAAGGCCGCAGCGATCGTCGCGGCGGATGTCATCAGAATCGGTCGCAGGCGGATCGGCGCCGCTTTCACAATAGCTTCTTTGAGCGGCATATCTTCCGCGCGTTTCCGGTTCATGAACTCGACCAGCAGAATTGAATTTTTCTTCACCACGCCCATCAAAAGAATGATGCCGATGGCACTGTAGAGGTTCAGCGACTGGTTGGTGTACCACAGCGTGACCAGCGCGCCGGTGATACTGAACGGCAGAGCCAGCAGGACGGTGAACGGATGGATAAAGCTGTTGAACTGTGCCGCCAGCACCATGTAGGCGACGACAATACCCAGCAGGAAGGCGATCCAGAGTCCGCTGCCGGACTCGCTGAATGTTTTGGCGCCGCCCTCCAGATTAAATGTATAGCCGGGCGGCAGAATTTCCTTTGAGATTTTTTCTGCCTGCTCCAGCGCGGTGGCTTGTGAAGCGCCGGGTGCCAGATTGGCGGTCACCGAAATGGCTCGCTGGCGGTTGACCCGGCTGATGCTTTGCAGGGTCGTCGCGTTTTCCAGCCGCACCACGTCGCCCAGCGGAATCAGTTCGCCGTATGAATTACGAACGGTCAGCGCCTTGATGTCTTCTGCGCTCAGCCGGTCTTCAGGTGTTAGCCGCAGACGGATGTCATACCGGCGTCCGTCGCGGGTGAATTTTCCCTGCCGGATTCCGCCCATGGCGGCGTTGACGGTTTTTCCGATATCTTCCATCGTAACGCCTCGCGCGGCGGCGGCCTGCCGGTCAGGAAAAATTCTAACTTCCGGCATGCCGGTGCGAAACGTGTTGTCCAAATCGACGACGAGGCCGGTTTTATCCAGCCGGTCCATGATTTTTTTGACGGAAGATTCGAGTACAGCATAGTCGGGGCCGTTGATGTTGAATTCGACGGCCTGACTGCGCCGTGCGGTAAGCCCGCGCGCCGACATGTCCTGGAATGAAATTTTCAGTCCTTTGATACCGGAAAGATCTTTGCGGAATTCATTCATCAGTTCGGCTTGAGATTTTTTCCGCTGATCTTTCTCGACCAGCGTGAGCCCCATGCTCGCCTGATTCGGCGTACTGTTGCCGATCGATGTGTATGAACGCAGAATTTCAGGACGTTTTTTAAAGTAAGCTTCCACGTCCTGTACCCGTGTGTCGGTCAAAGCCAGCGATGACCCGACCGGAGCCCGGAGTGTGACCGCGATATAGGACTGATCCTGCGCCGGTACAAATTCACGGCGAAGAGTTTTCCCGAGTTGCAGCGAATAAGCAAAAACCGCCAGCGCGCCGATCAATACAAGCCAGCGTAATTTCAGCACGACGGGAAGCATCCGGCCATAGATGCGGTTAAGCCAGCCGAACACCGCACCGGAACTCCGTTCCAGCCAGCCGGTTTTTTTGCGGTGCGACATCATCATCGAGAGGCGCATCGGCGTGAGTGTGATCGCCTCCAGCAGTGACAGCAGAACGGCCGCTGTCATCGTTACGCCGAACTGGAAGAAGAACCGTCCGATCACGCCGGACATAAATGCCACCGGCAGAAAGATGGCGACGACGGCGGCGGTCGTGGCGATGGCCGCAAAGATAATTTCACGCGATCCGTCCTGTGCCGCCGTGACTTTGTCTTTGCCCATTTCAAAATGGCGGACAATGTTTTCCAGCACCATGATCGAATCGTCCACCACGATACCGATAGCCAACGCCAGGCCCAGTAGGGTGAATGTATTAAGCGTGAACCCGGAAAAATAGAGAACGGTAAACGTGCCGATGATGGACGTCGGAATGGAGAGGATAATATTGAATCCTGAACTTAGCGTTCCGAGAAATAGGAAACAGATCAGCGCCGTCAAAATGGCGGCGGTGATCAACTCGTGTTCGGTGGCTTTGACCGCCTGCTCAACCGGACGGGTCAGATCGACATTGACCTGAAGTTTCATACCGGCTGGCAGCGACTGCTGGAGCTCAGCCATCCGCACTTTCACCAGCCGGCCGACTTCAACTTCGTTCGCGCCGCGCTGTTTGCTGATTCCGATGGACAGACCCGGCTCGCCGGAAATCCGTACCAGACGGCGCACGTCGCTCAGTCCGTCTTCGATCCGGGCGACATCCTTCAATACGATGACGGCATCTTGAATGACCTGTCCGCCGCGGTGCGTGATGGGAATATTGGCAACCTGCTCAACCGTCAGGCCTTCTCCCATCATCCGGAGATTCATTTCGGTCTTGGAGTTTTCAATGTATCCGGCCGCCAGTTCGGTGTGCTCCTGCTCAATCGCCTGCTTGAGATCAAGAATAGTCAGCTCGTACTGTTTTAATTTTTCGGTATCCACCCAAAGGCGCAGGTTGCGTTCGCCGAATCCGGAAAGGGCGACTTCGCCGACACCGGGAATGACCTGAAGCTGATCGAGCAAAAACGTTTCGACGTAATCCACCAGTTCGCGCGGCGATTGCGTTCCCGACACTCCAAGCCGGAGAATCGGTTCTCCCTCGGTCGAATTTTTTTGAACGATCGGCGGGTTCACATTCAGCGGCAGGCGCAGTTCCGCCAGCGCGCCCTGAACTTCCTGCAGGGCGGCGTCAATGTCACGGCTGAGCTCAAATTCCAGCTCGACCGTGGCCGATCCCTGCCGGATGGTTGAGCGAATTTCTTTCAGTCCGTCCACAGAGATTACGAGTTCCTCGATCTTATCCACCAGTTCGGATTCCATGATCTCCGGCGCGGCGCCTTCCCAAGAAACGCGGATTCCAAGAATCGGAAAATCAATGTCCGGCATCTGGCTGACGCCCATCCGGTTTACGCTGATGGCGCCGAAAACAATCAGTCCGAACATCAGCATCCAGGCAAAAACCGGGCGGCGTATGGAAAGATCGGAAAGCGTCATGGCGACACCTTTCCGGCGGCAACATGGAGATGAATCATGTCGGCGCGCAGTTGATTCGCCAACGCCGCTTCACGGCGGCGCAATGCCCAGTACTGAACTGTAGCGGTGAGAACGTCGAGATTGCTCACGCGGCCCAGTTCATAATCTTTCTGAAGGAGCGCCAGCGTGTCGGATGATACGCTGATTGCCGCCTGCAACTCCGACCACTGTTTCAGTTCGTAGAAAAGCGATTGATAAGCCTGTCGGACGTCTCGTTCCGAAGAGCGCTGAAGTTCCGCCAGTCTCAGTTCGCTGATCCGGAGCTGCTGTCCGGCTTCGGCAATACGCGCAACACGTCTGCCTTTGTCGAACAGTGGAATTTCGAGACTCAGAACAATGTCCCATTCGCTTTGAGAATCCGGATCGCGGTAGAGATAACCGTTACCGTCGAGCGTCACCTTGGGTTTGCGGTCGGCCTTGGCCGCGTCCATATCGAGTCGCGACGCTTCCACCGTGGCTGCGCCCGACTTGATGTCGGCCCGGTCTGCCGCCGCCACAAGATACTTATCCACCTCGCCGATGGCGGGCAGGGGCGTTTCGTCAACCACCTGAAGACTGGACGACGGCTGACCGGTCATAAACGCCAGCAGTTCCAGCGACGCGGCGCACGACTGATTCAGTTGTTCCATTGTAATCCGTACTTCGGCCATCTGACTGGATGTCGTCAGCAGGTCGGACTGTTTGGATCGCCCGAGCTTAATCCGGCGTTCCAGTTCTTCGGATCGGCTTTCCAAAGCTTTGAGCTGTTCCTGCGCGGCTTCCCGCTGATTTTGAAACGACCGGATCTGGTAGAAAACATCGGCGACATCTTCATAGAGCAGCAGACGCGCCCGTTCCGAATCATGGGAGCGGGCCAGACTGTCCGCCAGTCTGGCGTCGGCGGTGCGCGCATTGCGGAAACCGTCGAATACCGTCCAAGTTGCGCCGACACCGGCCCGGCGGGTATCACTATCAGGATTCCACTTGGCGTCGCCCTTGGCGCTGACTTCCGGCCACATCGCGCCGATCGCCTGCCGGTAGCGGGCTTCTGCCGCGCGCCATTCCGCTGCATTGATCTGAAGCGACTCACTTTTTGCCAGCGCCAGTTCGTATGCCGTGGTGAGATTCACCTCTGCTGCTTGTGACACTGGAACCATGAACAGCAGACACGCGACAGTCAAAAATAGTTTCTTATTCGGAAGCCGATTCATGCGCGCCAGCATCCCACAGTCGGCGGAGGATGTTCAATTACCAATGTGCGATTATGCCTTCCGCAGGAGCAGCCAGAGGAAGAACGGGCCGCCGAGCAGCGAGGTGATGAGTCCGGCGGGCATTTCGACCGGAGCGAGCAGGGTGCGCGCCAGTCCGTCGCAGATAACCAGAAACGCGCCGCCGAGCAGAATGACCGCCGGAAAAAGTTTCCGGTGGTCGGAGCCGATCAGCTGGCGTCCGATGTGCGGAACCATCAGTCCGACAAAGGCGATCGGCCCGCAAAAAGCAACGGCGGCACCGGTCATCAGCGACGCGGAGAAGAACAGCAGTTTTTTGGTGCGATCCACATTTACGCCGCGCGCACCGGCCAGTTCCTCGCCGATCAGCAGCAGATTCATCTCGCGGGTTAACAAACCGGCAATGATCAGTCCGATGGCAGTAAAGACTGCCAGATTGATTGGCGTGGTGAAGCCGACGACAGAAAAGCCGCCCATCAGCCAGCGGATCATGCGGAAAGTTTCGCCGGGGTCGCTGAAATATTGCATCAGCAGAATCAGGCTGGAGAAGAAAAGATTTACCGCCACACCGGCCAGCAATAGCGTAGCGGAGGAAAATCCGCTTTTGATCCGCGCCAGTCCGTAAACCAGCAGTACCGTTCCCAGCGCGCCAAAAAATCCGGCGATAGAAGCTCCGGCAACGCCGGCAAAAAGCAGCGGCGCGCCGAAACGCATCCAGACGGTGGCACCGAGTGCCGCGCCGCCGGAAACGCCGAGCGTATCCGGTGTCGCCAGCGGATTACGGAAGAGCGCCTGAAAAATCATACCGCTGGATGCCAGCGCGATACCGGCCAGAAACGCTGTCAGGACGCGCGGAATTCGAAGCTTCATCAGAATTTCGCGGCCCATTGGATCGTGCAGAACATCAGTGCTTCCAATCAGTGGAAACACCAGGAGTGACACCAATGCCAGCAGAGTCAAAATAGTAAATTTTATTTTCATAACGTAGACGCGACGCCCTCGTCGCGTTTTTGCCGTTCTTGAGGACGCGACGGGGGCGTCGCGTCTACGATAGATTCCGAAGCAGGAGCAAGAGTTTCTTTGCGGACGAAGGCGGTTTCGAAAAGCGTTTCAAGCGGCGCGGGCTGAATCAGTTCCTGCGGCGTACCGGTGAAAAGCGTCCGACCGTCTTTCAGAGCGACAATGCGGTCACTCCAGTGCGCGGCGCTATTGAGGTCGTGGTTGACGGCCAGAATGGTGGCGCCGCACTCAACGTTTATTTTTTTGAGCAGCGTCATCACTTCGGATTGATGCCGCCAGTCGAGAAAGGTGGCCGGTTCGTCGAGCAGCATGACCGGCGTTTCCTGCGCCAGCGCGGCGGCGATGTACACTTTTTGTCGTTCGCCGCCGGAGAGTGTGCGGAGCGTCCGGCTTCTGAACTGCGCCGTGCCGGTAATATCCAGTGCCCGTTCGACCGCGTCTTCGTCCGGCTTCCGTGCCGGAGAAAGTGCGGAAAGGTATGGGTAGCGGCCCATCATGACGAAGTCGTAAACCGTCAGCGGAAATTCCAGATCGTGCGTTTGCGGCACATAGCTGACCTGCCGGGCCAGCGCACGGCTGTCATAACTGCGGCACTCGATTCCGCCGACTTTTGCCGAGCCTTTGTATGAATACATGCCGAGCAGACAGCGCAGCAGTGTGGTTTTGCCCGCGCCGTTCGGGCCGATGACTGAAACGTATTCGCCTGCGCCGATGCCGAACGAAACGGCTTTCAGAATCGGCGCGCCATTCAGTTCCAGCGCAAGGTTTTCAATCTGGATGGCGTTATTCATGAATGGCTTTGATAAAATCCTGAAGGAGCAGAACAAAACGCGGCCCCGGAATCGAGGCGTAATCGTTGGTAATCACGACGGCGCGATAAGGCTTCCAGTCACTGGCGGTGAAATGTCCGGGGTTAGGAAGAATATCGATGACGACATCGGGGCGCAGTGTCGCCAAACCTTCCGGTGAAATCTCCGGATATTTGGCGGCGGATTCTCCGCAGGCGTTGATGCCGCCGGCGCGTTCGATCAGCTCGTCGTAGAAAGTTCCCTTACCGGCGACATACATCCGGCTGAGGCTTTCATCGTGTCCGACGCAAACGAGAACCCGGGGTTTCCGGTCGCCAGAAGAAACCGTAAGCCGCAACGCAGTTGCTTCCAGAGATTGGAATAGCTGCTGCGCTTCGGCTTCCGCGCCGCAGGCTTTGCCGATGGTGAGGATGGACTGCATGATTTCGCTGATGTGTTCGTGCGCCACGCCGAAAAACGGGATGTCGAGCGCTTTGAGCTGCGCGGCGATATCCTTTTGTGTTTCAAGTCCGATCACCAGATCGGGTTGCAGAGCAACGATCATTTCAAAGTTCGGATCGTACGTTCCGCCGACGGACGGTTTCTGTTTGGCTTCCGGCGGGTAAACCGCGTAGTGACTGACACCGACCACCGAGTTGCTCAAACCGAGCGCGTAGAGAATCTCGGTGGTGTTAGGAGCCATCGCCACAATGCGCAACCCCTGATGAGAACTTTGTACACGCCGCTCTCCGCACCCCGCAAGGAGCAGGGCGGCAGCGAGCAACGCTATGCATTTCATGGCCATTAGAATTTCACATTAAGCCCGGCTTTATAGGTTCGCTCCGGCGCAGGATAATAGCCCCAGCTATATGCAAGGAAGTTGTATTTGGTTGCGAAGATATTGTCCACTCCGGCGAAAACTTTGGTCTCGAATTTTTTGATCGGCAGTTTGTATTCAAGCAGTGAGTCGAAGATGGTGTAGTCCGACAGCGTTCCGGCTGAGTTAGAATTATCGCCGGATGGATACATGCTGCTGACATAGCTCATGTGCGTGTTGAGGGTCAGTGCGCCGGTCAGGAACAGCGCGAGGTTAACGTCGAGTTTGTTCTGCGGAACCCACGGAATTTCGTTTCCGTTGTTCACGCCGGCGGTGAATTCGGACTGAAGCCAGGTGTAATATCCGTCGATGGCAAAGGCTTCGTTCTTATAACCGGCGTGCAGCTCGACGCCACGGTGGGTGGTTTTGTCGAGGTTTTCATTCTTGCCTGCGCCCCAGGCGATTTCGTCCTTCATATCAGTTTGAAATGCGGTTGCCTGCAACACAACGTTCGAGACCGGTGTTACTTCGACGCCAGTTTCATAGTTGATGCCGGTTTCCGGTCTGAGGTCTTTATTGAAGGCATCGCCCCAGCCTGAATAAATCGCCTGTTCGTCGATAAAGGGATAGCGGTAGGTGCTTTTGACACCAGTAAACAGTTTCAACGTATCGGTCGGCATCCAATTAAGCGCCGTCTGCCAGGCTTTTTTGGTGTGGGTTATTGAGTCATCGTATTGCGTAACACCAGCGCCGTTTTCGTGGTGGGCATTGACTTTGTTCTGTTCGAGACGTGCGCCGCCGCTCAAAAGAAGCTTGTCGGTTAAGCTGAGGGTGTCGGCAATATATCCGCCGATCAGATCTTTGGTGACCTTCGTATCGGTGGCCAGCACTGTACGGCTAAGATCGTTATATTTTTTTGTGACAAGTGTTTCCCGTGCAAGATCACTGCCGAGGATAAACTCATTATCCATGTTGGCAACCGGCGTCAGCAGAGTGACTTTTGGCGAGAGGGTATAGCTGTTGATTTTGTAATCGTAGTAGGAAGCCGGCCAATAGGAAGGCATATCTGCCTGCAGGTCTTTTCTGGACATGCCGCCGTCTAAATCAAAAATCAACTCATCTGTCGGCACGACTTTAACGCCGGTGTTGAAAGTGTAGTAGGTTTCGTCGGCTTCATCGGCCAAATTCGCGGCCTGCCGCCGGTTTTGCTGAACTTGTGCCAACGAAAGTGCGCCCGGCAGTTCATGCCGCTCTTTTACGACGGAACCTTCGGCGTAAGCCGAGACCTGTTCGTTGATGGCGCCGCTCAGCCGTAGACTGCCGGAGGATGTGTCGTAGGCTGAGCGGTTACGGTAGCCGTCGCCGGACTGGTGTCCGGCGGTTGCAACATATCCGAGTCCGTCCAGTTTTCCGGAGGTGACCACATTTTGATCAAACGCTCCGTAACTTCCTGCCGACGCTTGAAGCGAAGTTTCCGGAATATCTGCGCCGTCGCGGGTGATAATATTAATGACACCGCCGACGGCGTGGTCGCCATAAAGAACTGAGTTTGGACCGCGAACCACTTCGATGCGCTCAACCGCCTGCATTGGAATTTGAGCCCAGTTAATAACCGCCATGTCCGGACGATTCAGTTTGCGCCCGTTGACAAGCACCAGTACTTTGCCGTGCGGATTGTCCCCGCCGAATCCGCGAATATCGACAGCGGCCTGCGACGGATTGTCGGCATAGTTACGGAAAAAGATTCCGGCCTTTTTCTCTAAGGCTTCGGGAACGGAAGTGTAATGCCCGTCGGCAATATCCTGCGCTGTGACGACCGACGGATTACCTGGCACATTGCGTACGTCGCTGGCGCTACGGGTTGCTGTGATGACAATACGTTCTGCGTCTGTGACGGTATTGGTGGTTTCGGCAAAGGTGCCGGTGAATAGTGCGCCGCTCAACGCGGCGGTAAGTATCCGTTTTTTCATCATTCCCATTTCTGCCTCTTACGCGAAGGCGGGTTCAGGTTACGGCAGAAAGGCGGTGTTCCGGCTTTAACGGTTGCGCGACAGCGGCCGGTTCTCACGGCACTTTCCCTGCGCTTCCTGCATCAGGGGCGCAAGGTAGGCGGAAGTGCATTTGCGGTCAAGCCTGTGGTTCACGAATTTTGTTCGCCGGATTTTCCGGTTAGGTAAAGTCGGCGGTAGCGGGCGGGTGTTATGCCCATCCATTTACGGAACTGCTTGATGAAGTAGCTCTGGTCGCCGAACCCGGTTTCATAGGCGATATCGGTACAGTTCAGGTCGCTCTGCTCGAGAAGCCGCTGCGCTTCCTGAACGCGCAACTGGTGAACATGTTGCAGCACCGTTTTTCCGGTCACTTCCTTGACCAGATGGGCAACGCGGAATGTGCTGAGACCGATTTCTTTTGAGAGATTCTCAAGCGTGACCGTTTCGTGAAAGTTATCACCCAGGTAGTTGAGAATTCGCGCGACGGTTTCATTCGCTTTGCTGTGACCTTGCAGATAAATGTTACGCATAAAGTCATCGAGTGCATCCGCAACGACATTGGACAGTTTTTCAAAATCCGGTGCGTCAATGATCTCGGTCATCCAGACATGGTTTTTCTCGATCAACGAGCTCATGTGCGGGCTGTCTTCGAGCGCGCTGCGCACCAGATAGCCCATCATTTCGATGACATGAGCTTTGATCAGCCGGATGTCGGCGGTGTGCGAAAAGAGGGCGCCGAGCGTTTTATTCAGTTCCCTCCGCGCTCCTTTCTGATCGCCGGCCTTCATTAGTGACAGCAAAGTGCGCTCTTCGTCGATCAACGTGCGATCTTTAGGGCCCAGTTTGCGGCGGTGGATTTCTTCGGCAATCTGCCGCTGTCTTAAGGCTTTTTTCCGGTTTTCACTGAGCAGAAGCATGTCCCAGTCCAGCTCACAGCAGGTGAGTGCGAAAAGAAACCCGGCGGCTTTTTGCGGTTGTTCCCGGTCAGTCCAGACCGGCAGATTTTTAACATATTGTTCGGCAGCTTTGCGGTTGCAGCCTGAGGTGGTCAGGTGGTTGACTGTTTCCAGCTGGTCATGCGGGTCAGCTTCGATCATGACTGCTCCGCCAAGCAGTCCGCCGAGGATTTCGGTTTCTCTGACGACAGGAATAATCCAGCTGATGACGTTGGGGAGCAGGAAGAAAATATATGGCTCACCCCAGCGGACAGCTTCTGCAAGTCCATAGCTGCGCGCATTGACCAGTGCGGGCAGATTGGTGATCGCATCCTTACAGTCATCGCACACTCCCGAAGGGGATACTTCCAGAACATCGAGCGGGTAAGAGCTGTGGTAGCTTTTCCGGATGCGTTTCAAAGTGGTTGCGGACAAGATCGGCATATAAAAAATCCTCAAATTACAGCTGTCTAGGCCGTCTTTATAAAAAAACAAAACCGCTCCAGCAATATCATTATGTATTTTTTGTGATCACCCTATTTTATTCAGGCATTTCAGTTACTCTGGAGGCATTCTTAAAACCAAAGGAGAGACCCATGGCCAGAAATGAAGAACTGTTTAATTCGATTATGAAGGGCAAACGCAAGGACGTAGCGGTACTGGTTCAGGCTGAAGTAAACGCCGGTGCGAATGTCGGTTCGATTCTGATGGATTCAATGATTCCGGCGATGCGGGAAATCGGCGCACGGTTCAGTCGTAATGAAGTTTATGTTCCGGAAATGCTGATTGCCGCCCGCGCCATGCAGGCCGGTCTGGATATTGTTGATCCGCTTCTCTCGAAGAGCGGACATGAACCGCTAGGCCGGGTTGCTATCGGTACAGTCAAAGGCGACCTGCATGACATTGGTAAAAATCTGGTAGCCATGATGGTGAAGGGTGCCGGATATGAAGTGATGGATATTGGCGTGGATTGCGATGTGGCCAAGTATGAAGAGGCGGTTGGCAATGGCGTTCAGGTCATCATGCTCAGCGCCCTGCTGACAACGACGATGCCCTACATGAAGGAAGTCGTCTCTCACTTTAAAGCCAAAGGTTCGAAAGTGAAAATTCTCATCGGCGGCGCTCCGGTAACTCAGGAATATGCCGATGAAATCGGTGCGGACGGCTACTCAAGCGATGCGAATCAGGCTGTTGCTTCGGTGGAAAAAGCACTGGCCAAGTAATTAAAAATTAATGTTAAGCACCCCGCTATCACGGGGTGCTTTTATATGAGGTGAAATTATGAGTAAAGCCATAGCCATAGATTCCTTAAATAGTTTTGTTTACGGGCGCTGCCCAAAGCCGGTCAAAACGAAGCGAGGGGTAGAAATCGGGACCGGAATTGTATTTCCGGAGGTCAATTTCACACTGCCTGCCATGAACATTAATAATGATACCTGGCCGCAGGTTGTTGCTCATTACACGGAAATGGTCGACGATGTGATTCATCGTTCCGTTGAACTGGAAGTTCCGCAGTTGCAGATCGAATTTGAAACGCTTCCGGACATGACTCTCAATCCGGCATGGGGATTGGAGATTAATCGCCTGCTGGCCGATAAGCTGATCGCGGCGCAGGAAAAGTATGGAATAAAAACCGCTCTCCGGTTTACGCCGAACGACATTCGGGAATTTTCACGTCCGCCAATCATGCGCAGTGGAATTCATTGGGAACACATGCTCGAAGTATTCGATAAAGCCGGCGAAGCCGGAGCCGACTTCCTCTCCATCGAATCGACCGGCGGAAAAGAACTGAATGACGAAGCATTGATTAATGCCGATCTTCCCGGCGTGGTTTTCGCGCTGGGCGTGCTGGGTTGCCGCGATATGGAATTTTTGTGGAAACACATGGTGGCCGCCTGCAAAAAGAACGGCGTCATTCCGGCGGGCGACAGCGCCTGCGGGTTCGGAAATACCGCCATGGTGCTGGCGGACAAAAAAATGATTCCGAAGATTTTTGCCGCCGTGGTACGCGTCGCCACCGTTCCGCGTACGTTGATTGCAGTCGAGCAGGGAGCGGTCGGTCCGTGCAAAGACTGCGCCTATGAAGGTGTCTATATCAAAGCCATCACCGGAACTCCGATTGCACTCGAAGGTAAATCGGCGGCTTGCGCTCATTTGAGTCCAATCGGCAACATTGCCGCCGCCGTTTGCGACTGCTGGTCGAACGAGTCGGTACAGAACGTTCAGCTGCTCAGCGGCAAAGCTCCGATGGTTTCCGCCGAACAGCTCGCCTACGACTGCCGCTTGATGAATGTTGCATCGCGCCGCTCACCTGAAGACGCACTGCGTCTGCGCGACTGGCTGGTTGAATCCGATGCGCCGCTTGATCCGCAGGCTTATGTCCTTCATCCGGAAGTTGTACTGCGCATCTCCAAAAAGATTGTACAGGGCAATACGGCCTACGACCGAACCCGCATCGCCGTGCAGGCCGCGCTCGAAGAACTCCGCAAGGGAGCCGATGACAAATCATATCGTCTGGATAAACGCGAAGAGAGCTGGCTCGATATGATGGAAATGGCGATTGAAGATGATATTCCGGAAACCGAAGAGGCCATGATCGCGAAGATGGCTCCGCTGGTTGATGCAACAAAATGCAGTCTGATCGAATATGGAATCGACGCGTAAAGCACAGGCGCTTCCATGTCACTTGATTGCCGGATCGCTGGGAGTCGGAAAAACTACAGCGATCCGACGGTTTGTTGCGCAGTCATCGCAATTCACAGCGGTCATCGTCAATGATTTCGGTAAAACCGGCTACGACGCTTCCTTCATTGCTGAAGCAGGCGGTTCGGCCAAATTGAGCGTGGAAAATGTACCTGGCGGTTGTCTCTGCTGTACATCGGTCGCACAACTGCTGCCTGCGCTTAAAATTCTTTGCGCTCGGCCTGAGGTTGAACGGATTATCATCGAACCGAGCGGGATCGCGCTGATTGATCCGCTTCTGGAAATGCTTCACGATGCCGCGCCGAAGTGTGGCTTCGAAGTTGCGCCGGTCATTGTGCTGTTTGACCCGGCGAAGGCCCGACCGGCCAGCCTGAAACTGATTCCGTACTGGAACCGGCTGGCTGACTGCGCCGATATTATTGTCGCCAACCGCTGCGACCTTGCGCCGCCGGAAGCGGTCGAACAATTTTTCCAATGTATGGAACAGTGGAAGCCGGCGAAACTTAAAGTGATTAAAACGTCACACGGCGAACTGCCGCCGGAACTTTTTGAACTGCGTGGACATATAATTTCTCCGCCGGAACATTCTCATCATCATGCAAATATCCCGCTGGCCGGAACATTTTGCGCAGACGGCACGTTTCAGCTCGCTGAACTTCTCGTGCTGCTTGAAGCGACAGCACATCAGCTGGATCGCTTTAAAGGAGTGTTTCAGACCGATCAGGGCTGGCAGCGTCTGGAGATTGCCGGCGGACACGTCAATGCGGTTCCGACTGCCGCTACTGCACGTTCCGCCGCCGAATGGATTGGCGCGGATGACCGGTTTTCCCGACGGATTAATTCCTGTCTGGTTCGTTAAGCAAAATAGTTACATTAATAACCGTTAATAGCGCTATTTGTGTGAGTTGTCGGCAATATCGTCATATAAATTACCGGCACTTCCTATCTGTCACTTCTGCTTTGTATTAGGTTTCGATCATACAGAAAGGAACTCCATGCAAAGACAATTTTATCTCAATCTGGCAGAATGCGGCCTTCGACTCCCGATCGGAACCCATTTGGTTCTTCACACGAAGGCAGATCATGGAACCATTATTCATCATGGTGACCAGCTCGGTGCCGTGATGGTTGAAGCCGCGCACTACTATAAAAGTCCGCTGGCGATTCCGCTGATGGATCTGACGTTGGAAAAGGATGCGATCCTGGCGATTCTCGGCGTACCGGCCGAAGAGCGTGAAAAATTTCACTTTGAAAATCTGCCGGAAAGCGACGCCGTTGAAAAAGTCTGCACCGCGCCATTTATGATTCCGCGCATGAAGGCCACCTGCGACGCGGTGCGCTACGTGGCGGAGCGTGAAAAACAGGATGGAATCATTGCGCTGGGCATGGGAATTGGTCCGTTTTCGCTGATGACCAAAATGCTGAGCGACCCGATCACGCCGGTTTTCATGGCAGGCACCGGCCTGACCGCTGAAGAAGAAGATGATGTGGCGATGCTGGAATGTGTGATGGAGCTTTCGACGCAGATCATTCTCCGCTACCTGACGGAGCAGGCCAAGGCTGGTGCAAAAGCCATTATCGTCTGTGAGCCAGCAGCCAATCTGGTCTTTTTTTCTCCCAACCAGCTGGCCGAAGGGTCCGATGTGTTTGAGCGTTTTGTGATGGAGCCGAATCTAAAAATCAAAGCGCGGCTCGATGAGTTGGGCGTGGATTTAATCTTCCACGACTGCGGCGAACTGACCGACGGCATGGTCAAATCGTTCAACCGGCTGAAGCCGGTCATGCTCAGCCTGGGCTGTTCCCGCACACTCTGGGAAGACGCCACGCTGGTTTCAAAAGACATCGTGCTCTATGGCAACCTGCCGTCTAAGAAGTTTTATTCCGACGAAGCCGTCAGCGTTGCCGACATTGAGCGCATGACCCGCGAATTGATCACGAATATGAAAAAAGCCGGGCATCCCTTCATTATGGGCACCGAATGTGATGTGCTGAGTGTGCCCGGTCATGAAGAGATCATTAAGCGCAAGGTGGACGCTATGATGTCATGCGGTGTATAATCTGTTGCCATGTCAGTCCGCTTTAGTTCAAACGAATGCAGTGCTGCGGTGAAAAACCGCAGCGGAGTTTTTTTGTCTGAACTGGCGGCAGAAGCCGGGTTTCCTCTCAACATGCAGTGCGGCGGGCAGGGAGCCTGCAAAGGATGCTTTGTAGAGCTTGGGGCGGGGCGCTATCGCATTAGCGAAAAAGAGATAACCGTGGCACACGGGCAGACTCTTGAAGCGCGGGCCTGCAAAACAACTGTTCTCTGTGACTCGGCACGAATCAAGATACCCAAGCGCTCGCTGCTTAAAATCGGCGCGTGCTCTTCCGCTGATTTTTACGCCACACGAAAAAACCTGTTTCATGGTTCAGAAACCCGCGCCGGAGAACTGGGCATTGCAGTGGACATCGGCACGACCACGGTTGCCGCGATTCTCGTTGAACTTTCAACCGGCAGGATTCTGGCGCGCGAGTCGGCCTATAACCGGCAGATCGAACTGGCCGACAATATCGCCTCGCGCATCGCTCTTTGCTGTGAAGATACGAATCTGAAAAAACTTCAGCGACTGATCGTCAGCGAGACGCTTATTCCGATGTTTGGAAAACTGGCCGCCCAAAGTTCCCAATCATTAAACCGGGTGACCAAAATCGTTTTTTCCGGCAACACGGTGATGAGTCATTTGGCGCTCGGTCTTTCGGCGCTGAGTATCGGTACAATTCCATTTGAGCCGTTGACTAAAGTTTTCAGCGAGCACGCCGCACCGGAAATCGGCCTGACCAATTGTCAGAACGCCCGCGTTCGCACCGTGCCCGCCATCGCCGGATATGTCGGCGGCGATATTGTTTCCGATCTCTACATCGCAGAACTATCCAATGACCGGCTGGAACTGATCGTGGACATCGGCACCAACGGCGAAATTGTTTTAAACGATCACGGAAAGCTGATAGCCACAGCGACCGCCGCCGGCCCGGCCTTCGAAGGTGCGGGTCTGCTGCACGGCTGTCGCGCCGATACCGGTGTGATTGAAAAAATTGTCTGCCAGCCGGACGATTCGATTGAAGTCGAAACAATTGGCGGAACCCCGGCGACCGGTCTATGCGGCAGCGCGGCGGTTGATTTTATCGCATCGGCGCTGCAAACGGGATTGCTGAACAGTATGGGCCGGTTCGATCTGGACCGTCTGCGCGCCGCCGGACGCCTAGTGCAACTGGATTGCCATGGAATGAACGTCAACGCCTGCCGGATTACAGACGCGCCGGATATTCTGATTACGGAGTTTGATGTCTCACAGATTTTGAAAGCCAAAGCCGCAGTGTATGCCGGAATCCGAACATTGATCGAGCGCAGCGGGCACCGAATGAGCGACGTAGAGCGGCTGGTGCTGGCGGGCGGTTTTGCTGCGCACCTGCGGATTCAAAATGCCATAACCATCGGCCTGCTTCCGGAAATTCCGCTCGAAAAATATGATGTAATCGGCAACGGCTCGCTGGCCGGTGCCTATGCCGCACTCGGTGCGGGCGGCGTCTGGGAAGAACTGCACCGGATTGCGAAACTGCCCGGCGCCTGCCATCTGGCGGAAACCAATGAATTTGAAAACCGATTTATTGATGCGCTGGCACTTCCGAATCTTGATCCGGATGAATTCCCTAAAACCATGGAGCAGTTATGAAAATTGTTGATGCAGTAAAAAACGGACAGGTACTGATATCAGACGGTGCGTGGGGAACGTTCCTGCAGAAGAAAGGACTCAAACCGGGGGAGTGTCCCGAACTTTGGAATATCACGCGACCCGATGATGTGCGAGCCATCGCACAGAGCTACATCGATTCCGGCGCAGATATGGTGGAAAGCAACACATTCGGAGGAAGCCGTTTTAAACTGGCGCATTACGGTCTGGCAGAGCGCACGGTGGAAATTAACGAGGCGGGGGCGCGGCTTTCGCGCGAAGCGGCCGGTGCCGACCATTGGGTGATCGCTTCGATCGGCCCGACGGGCAAGATGCTGGTGATGGAAGAAGTAACCGAAGACGAACTCTACAGTTCCTTCAAGGAGCAGGTGATTGCATTGGCAAAGGGCGGGGCGGATGCCATTTGTATTGAAACCATGAGTGACATCGAAGAGGCGGCAATCGCGGTCAGGGCGGTTAAAGAAAATTCCGTCTGTGAAGCAATCATCACGTTCACATTTACTCAGACGGTGAACGGTGATTACCGCACCATGATGGGTGTTTCTCCCGAACAGGCGGCAGAGGCCATGCTGGATGCCGGCGCGGATATTATCGGCACTAATTGCGGCAACGGGATCGAACGCATGATCGACATTGTTAAAGTGATGCGCGGCGCGGCACCTGAAACCCCGATTCTGGTTCACGCCAATGCCGGTCTGCCCAGAAATATTAACGGTGTCGATACGTTCCCGGAAACTCCGGAAATGATGGCGGCGCAGGTTTCCGGATTGATCGAGGCGGGCGCAAACATCATCGGCGGATGCTGCGGCACAACACCGGAACACATCAGAGCGATTAAGCAGGTAATCTTCAGAGAACGTAACTAATGAACATTAGTTCAAACTACCGGGACAAAATTATGGTGTTTCAGTAACTTTCAGTCGCATGAAGTGTTTGGTTTTTTCGGCAGTGGAAAATTGGTCGCGGACGGTGATGGTTCGGGTGTTGTTGGTCACCGTGTTGCTAATTACCACCGTGGCATTCTCGGTCCAGTCGGGTGGGGCCAGTTCATTGGCGGCTTCGATGAGGTAGCTGACGTTTGCAGGTGCGGGTTCGGGCCGGGTGTAGGTGAGCTGGAGATAGGTCTGACTGGCCATGTTGGCAAAGCCGGTGAGGAAGCGGCCTTGGTAGCCGCTGGTCAGAGGGTTGAGGCCGAGCGCGTATTTCATCAGGTTGGCGATGCCATCGCCGGCGGGCGCGCCGAGGAGCGAGCTGTCCGCGCCGTTCCACGCGATGCCGGCGCTCCACGCCGCGTAGCCGGTGGGGAGGTTGACGATGAGGGCCGGGACGGGCGCGAAGTTCAGCAGGTAGCTGTCGCCGGACTGCGTGATGGTGGCGACGTAATGCGCGGTGTCGTAGCCGGTGATGGCGGCGAAGGTGAAGCCGGCGGTGGTGACGCCCTGGAATATCGGATAGGTCTGCGTGTAATCAAATCCCGCGCCGAGCGCGAGCGTGAGCGTTGGCTGGCCGCTTTGCGTGAGCCAGTTGCCGCTGGTGGTAAAAACAATCTTGTCGCTGTCGGCCACGCTGCCGAGATCGAGGGCGAGTTTCGAGCCGGCGGCGAAGTCAAGTTTGCCGGACGTGAGGTTGAACGTGAGCGTGTCGTTGGCGTTCGGATTGCCGGGAGCGAGCGTGGCTTTGCTGCCGAGGCTGACGGTGCGGGTGTCGGCCCGGACGGTGCCGCTGCCGGAAAGTTTCTGGATGGTGCCGCCGCCGAGGGTGAGGTTGGTGGCGGTGGTGATGAGCTGGCAGCCGCTGGCGAGATTGATTTCGCTGGTGTTGGGGAGGCTGGCGGTGCTGTTGAGTTGGAGAATATTTCCGTTAACGAAGGTGCGTCCGGTGTAGGTGCTGGCGGTGTTGAGCTGAATCTGCGCGGTGGAACCGGCGCAGATGACATCCATGTTTCCAAAGATGACGCTGTTGATGATGAGGCTCGAATTGGCGGCGATGTTAGCGCGGTGATGGATGAGATACAACTCGCTGCCGGTGGAGGTGAGGGTGCCGCGGGTGGCGTCGTTGACGCCGAGGGTGAGGTTGACGGCGGCGTTGGGCGACCAGGCAAGGGAGCCGACAGTGAGTTGTTTGCTATTCATCCCGAAGGTCTGCGCGCCGGTGGTGTTTCGCCCGATGGCGAGGCTGCGCATCGTGGCGTTGGCGGCGAGGGAGTTGACGAAGGTGGGGTCTTCGAGGTGCACGTCGCTGGTAGCGGTGAAGCCCTGCCACGCGGCATTGGTGAGGTCGGCACTGCTGGCGGTGCTGTTCACCACGCCGAGTTTTCCGGAGGCATCAGTGGCGAGGAAACGCACGCTGGCAGCGGTGCCTTGGTCGGTGGCGGTGGTGATGTTGTAACCTCGACCCTGCGCGATGCCGTATGGGATGAAGGCGTTGTTGCCAAAGCCGTGGCCGGTGACGAGCACGCCGTTGGCGCAGCCGGGGCCGCCATCGGTGTTCGTGCCGTCAATGAATTCAAGTACGCCGTGGCCGTTGCCGCCCCGCGTGAAACCGCTGGCGAGGTTAAGGGTGGATTGCACGGTGGCGACGGCGGAGGCACGCGGGTCGCTGTTAATCCAGCCGGTGCCTTCGAGCGCGATGCTGCCAATGGTCTCGTTGTAGGCTGTGGTAGTGTTGGTGGATTGCATGCTGAACTGGCCGCAGGCGAGCACGAGCGTGGCGGTGTCGCTGAAAAAGTTTATGCCGGGGGCGGCGAAGGGGTCGAGCCGGGCACCGGGGCTGCGGACGGTGATCTTGCTGGCGTTTAACAAGGATGAGGTGGAGTTGAGGCGCAGGATACCGCCGTTGACCTGTACTTTGCCGCTGACGGCGATCGGGGTGTTGATCTGGAAGATGCCGCCGCTGGTGTTGCAGTCGAGGGTGAAACCACCGGTACCGGCGAGGATGACACCACCGCGCCCGGCGACGAACTCGGCGGGGCGCACCTGGAAATTATCAGTGACATCGCCCCACGTGAGATTGATCAGCGCGTTCGGCGCGAGGGTGACGGTTCGGTTGGCACTGTCGCTGGAATACCAGTCGAACGCCTGACTTCCGCTGCCGCCGCCGGGGATGGTGATATTCAATCCGGCGACGGTGATGTCCTGCGCGAGTTCGATGTCGGGCGTGACGCTCGCGGTCGCGTCGCTCAATTTAATGCTGGCGATGCTGTTGTTGCTCCACGTCTGGTAGCCGGTGGTGGCGCTACTCGACGGATTCCAATTCAGATTTGCCGCGTTCCATACGCCGGCAAGGTTGGCGGCGGTGGCACTGCGGGTATCCACGCTGCTGCCGCTGGCGTCGCCGATGCCGCCCGCCCAGAAGAGCGAGTTTGTGGCGGTTACGGTGATGGTCGCGGTGTCGGTGGCGGAAGCACCGTTGGCGGTGGCGGTGAATACGAAGACATACACGCCGGCGACCGTGGGGGTGAAGGTGGCGTTGTAAATCGTGCCGCCGAGCGTGACTGCGGGGCCGCTCTGTTGGGTCCAGGCGACGGCAATGGCGTCGCCATCCGCATCGCTGGCGGTGCCGTTGAGGGTGACAAGAGTGTTTGGCGCGGTGGTGAAATCCGGGCCGGCATTGGCGACGGGCGGGTAGTCATCGCCGACGGTGAGGGTGACGGTGGCGGGGCTGGAGGTGAGGTTGCCGTCGGTGACAGTGTAGGTGAAGGTGCTCGTGCCGTTAAAGTCAGGGGTGGGATTGAAACGAATAAAGCCGCCCTGCCGTGTGACGGTTCCGCCGGTCGCGGGCTGTGTGATGATGTTGAGATAAAGCGCCTGGGCTTCGGCGTCGGTGTCGTTGGTGAGAACGTCCAGCAATGTGTTGCGTTTGTTGCTGACGCTGATTGCATCATTCACCGCGACGGGCGCGGTGTTGACGGGCGGGGTGATGTTGCCGACGGTGACGATGCGTTCCGGCGACCACGCGCCGCCAGCGAAGTTGTTGTCAATGGCCTGCACGGCGACGTAGTAGTTGCCGTTGGTCAGGGTGTAGTGCCAGGAGGTTTGCTGGAATTGGCCGGCGGCGACGACATAGCGACGACCGGTGGCGAGGTCGGCGAGGCCGCTGACGATGTTGTCGGTGCCGGGCGCGGTGCCGATGCGGAGGCGATAGGTCAAGGCGGCGCTGGGCGTGGTGTCGTCGGTGGGCGCGGTCCAGTTGAAGGTAACGTTGGTGCCGACGACATTCGCTGTGAGCGCGGTGGGGTAGTCGGGAGGAGCATTGGTGCCGCTGGCCGCTGGCGTTTGGTAGAGGCCGGTGGCGGTCGCGCCGGTGTTAGCACTGCGGCCCGAGGTGAAGAAATCAATCGTGCCGTTGTTGTCAATGTCGCCGAGCGCAATGGCCATATCGCCGATGCCGGGGAAGGTGAAGGCGGCGTCTTCGGTGAACGTGCCGGTGCCGTTGTTAAGGAGGCGGATGCCGAGGTCGCTTCCGCTGCCGAGGTATTTCGTCACGAGCACGTCGAGGTCGCCGTCATTGTCGAGGTCAATGGCTTTCGGCCGGCAGGTAAAGCGCAATGTACTACTGGTCCAGCCGGTGGTGAAGGTTCCGGTGCCATCGTTGAGGAAAAGGGTGCTGCCGGGAGTGGTGGCGTTGTCGTTGCTGATGAGAATGTCGAAGTCGCCATCGCCATCGAAGTCGGCCACGGCCATCTGGATTTTGTTGGCAACATTGCTACGGGTGAGTTGCGCGCCTTTGGTGAAGGTGCCGTTGCCGTTGTTGAGCCAGACGACGGCGGCATAGCTAAAGGAGTTGTCAGGGTTGATGTAAAGACCGGCGACGACGAGGTCGAGATCGCCATCACGATCCATGTCGAACCATTCGGCACGGGAACTCTCAAACCATTCCTCGCCCGCCTGATATTGCTCCACGGGAATTCCGTTGGTGCGCATGGTGTAGGTGCGGCCGCCGTCATTGTGGTAGAGCGCCACATACTCGGCGACGCTGTACTGGATGCCGGCCCAGCCGCTGGTGAAGAAGTCGTCCTTGCCGTCGTTGTCGTAATCGCCGATAGCGACGATGCCGCTGTCGCCGCCGATGGTGCCGGGATAGGTCTGGGTAAAGGTGCTGCCGTTGTAATGCTCAATGGCGGCGTAAGCGGACGAGCGGAACTTCGCATTGCCGTTGGTGGTGTTGTAGATGGCGCTGTTGGCGTTGTCGGTCTGGCCGACGGCGAGCACGTCAAGCTTGCCATCGTTGTCAATGTCGCTCCACGCAATGTCGCCGTCGGAGAGGTTGAGCAGGGTGCTAACAGCGACGCGGGTCCAGTTTGCGCCGTCGTTGCGGAAGACGCCTGAGGGACTCTGCACGGCAGGGCCGCCGACGGTGTTGTAATAGATGTTGTTCGGGTCATTGCCCATGAGCGCAAGGTCGAGATCGCCGTCCTTGTCGAAGTCGGCGAAGGCTGCATTGGGACGCAGCAAGCCGCCGGGCACGCCGGGGAAAACGGGCGTGCTGACGACGTAGGGGGTCGCCAAGGCGGCGAGGGCAAAGGTGTACGGATTGTCGGTGAGGCTGTTGTCGTTGATGCCGACGGTGGCGGTGCGCGTGCCGAGGCCCTGCGGAGTCCAGTTCAGCGTGATGGTCGCGGTCTGATTGAAGGCGAGGGTGAGTGGAAAGTTCGCGGTCGCCGTGAGGTCGCCGCCATTGGCGCCGCTGAAGGTGACGCCGCTGATGACGAGGGTGCTGTTCGCCGTGGTGTTTTTTACGACGAAGCTGCGCGAGGTGGCGATGCCTTTGGCGATGTTGCCGAAGTCGGTAAAGTCTCCCGCCTGCGCGACGGCATCGCCGCTGGCAATGGCGACGCCGTTGCCGGTGACAGACATCACGGGCGATATCTGGCCTTCGCCGGAGAGTGCGAACGTCATGGTCGGAGTGGAGACGTCATCGGTGACAAGGGTGAGCGTGGCGGTGTTTGTGGCGACGGCGACCGGCAGGTAAAAAATGCGGAGGGTTGTGGGCCGGCTGCCGGTGACGAGCCATGCGGGGTCTTGCTGGATGGCGAAGTTGGTGCTGCCGGAGATCGTGGCACTGGTGATGCGGACGTTGCCGACGAGCGCGGTGAGGTCGAAACTGTGATTGGCCGAAGCGCCGATGGCGGTGGGGCCAAAGTCGGTGCCGTCGGTGAGCGCAGGGGTGAGGTCGCCGGGCGTGAGGATGTTGCCGTTATAGCTCACGCGCAGATCGCGGGCAGCGGTGGCGGTGGCGGTGCCGGAGATGATCCAGGTCATCACGCCTTCATCGGCGTCGTTGTTCGTGACGGTGAGTGTTGCGGTGTGAGTTCCGGCCGCGGCGGGGTGGTAGCTAATCTGCAACGCGGTCGAGCCGAACGCCCCGACGCTGGCGCGCGGTTGTTTGACGATGCTGAATTGTGCCGCGCCGCCGCCGCTGAGGGTGGCGTTGCTCAAGGTCAGTTCACCAGTTCCGATATTGAAGAGGTTGAAGGTGTTGGTCTGCGATTGGCCGACTTCGGTGTTGGTGAAGAGGGTGTGGTCGGCGCGGTAGGTGAGTGCGCGGCCGTTGGTGATGGCGAGTCCGTGACCGCGCACTTCGAGCTCGGGCGGGGTATAGCCATAGGCTTGCACGGGGAAACGGTAGGCAGTGCGGTTGGTGTCGCTGGTTTTGATTTCGAGCAACGTGCCGGACCAGAGTGCGCCGGTGTCGGTGTAGGTGACGGTGAAGGTGGTGGCCGCGCCGGGGGCGAGGTTGGTGCTCGGCGGTAGGGATGAAATGGCGAATCCTTGACCGGCGGTGATGATTTTGACTAGCGGCGAGCCGGTGAGGTAGAGGTTGTCGTTGCCGGTATTGCGGATGGTGAAGGTTTTATTCAGGGTGGCTCCGGGCGCCGCCGCGATGCCGAACGAGCGGTCGTCGGTGAAGGATGTTGAGGCGTCGGCGACGGCGTCGTCGGAGATGAGCGTACTGGTGGAATCGTAGATGGCGAGCGAAGGTGTGGTTACGGGCGTGCCGGTGGGCGACCAGACCTGTGCGCGCCAAAGTTCAAAGGAAGGCACGGCGGCGTTGGCCTGACCGATGACGCGAAGTTTGTTGTCCACGATTTCGAGGTCGTCGAAGGAGAAGCTATCGTCGGTGAATGCGGTGGTGATGCGTCCCGTGATGCGCATCCGCCCGGGGTGGCCGGGGTCGGCTTCGGCGAACATGCGGAGCCGGTGTGTGCGGTCATCACCGGCGGTGATGAAGGCAACAGGGACGCTAGGTGTGCCGGCGACGTGGGGCATTTTTTCAAACGCAAACGGGTAGCGGTCGCCGGCGGTGGCGTCTGGGTCGGGGCGCAAAGTCCCGAAGCGCTGGCCGAAAAACTCGATGTAGTTGTAGTAGCCGAGCGGGTAGGCAAAGTCGAATTCCGCATACGCGGGCAGAGTGAGATTCGTGACGGAGGTGATGGAGCCTTCGGTCGGGCTGGCGGTGACTTTCAGGTAGGGGGAGAATGCCGCGACGGTCGAGCCGACGGTGGTCCACACGGCGGGGTCAATGCCACCGGCTTTGGTCCAGCCGTTGTTGATGACGATGGGCCACGCGGTAGAGGAGGGGGAGACTTCGATGGTGCGCTTGGCGGTGTCGCTGCCGAGCGGGCCGGTGGCGGTGAGGGTTGCGACGTAGATGCCGGGATTGGTGTAGGTGTGCGATGGGGATGTGGAGGTACTGGTGCCACCGTCACCAAAATCCCATGCCAGCGTGACGGCCCCGCCGTTTTTATCGCCGGAGGCGCTGCCGTCGAAGTTCACGGTGAGTGGCGGCGGGCCTTGGGTGACGTTGGCCTGAATGTCGGCGAGGGTGTTGACGATGGTGTAGCGGAGTTTGGTTCCCTTCATGCCATTGCCGGTGAGTCCGTCGGTGGCGACGGCGACGACGCCTTCGGTGGCGGGCGTGGCGTTGAGCGGAGGAGCGAGTTGGATGCGGTTGCCATCGAGGGTGGCGGTGGCGCCGTCCCAGAGCAGATAATCAATGGCGCGGGGGGCGTTCGCGGCGGTGAAGAGGTCGTAGGATTTTGTGGTGCCGGCGAGAACCCGCGTGTCTCTCGCGCCGACGGGATGCGGCAGGCGGGCGTTCGTGGCGCTGAGTCCGTCGGTGAGAAAGCGGGAGACAGTGATGGCGGCGGGGTTGCTGTCGAAGATGCCGTTGTTGGCGATCATTAGGATGGTGGTGCGGCCATCGGGCCTGTCGGCATCGTCGGGCACGGTGATGAGCCAGTTGCTGCCGGATTCCTTGGCGATGGTGGTGTTGGGGTTGCCGTTGGCGAGTTCGAGGCGGACATCCACAGGCAGGCCGTTGATGTCGTAACAGGCGGAAGTGCTGACGCGGACTTGAACGGTTTGACCGGCACCTTGCTTGATGAGCGCCGCCGTGCGGGGTGCGGTTGGAGCGCCGGTGTAGCCGTTTGTGCCGGACAGAATCGTCACGGTGCTGAGCAGCGCGATGGGCGGGGCGACGGTCATTCGCTTGGCCAGCGCGATCATATTTTTCATGTGCAGGCTGGGGTTGTAATGCTCGGCGATATCGAGAGCGTAGTCGAAGTAGTGATCGGGCGCGATATCAATGGTTTCGCTGTTGATTCCGTAACCCCAGTAGTGAATGCGGTGGCGGAAGTGATGGCCGTATTCAACCTGAAATGGCAATGACGCCTTGAACAGGTAGTGCATGGCGCTGGCGTAAAGTCCGTTTTGCAGGAGCTTGCGTTTGGTCTCGACGGGCAGATAACCACCCGCGCCAAGGATGCGGGTGTAAAGCGGCGATACGCCAAACGAAGCGCCGTGGGTGTTGAGGTAACTCGGCAGATAGGCTTGGAAGTCGTCACGCTCGACGCCGGCGGATTCATTGTAGGAGGAGTAGGATGGGCCGGAGCGGAAGACGTTGGCGAAATGGTCTTTTTCCAAATAATAAGCGTTAATGGCGGAGTCGGTCTGGTCGTCACCCTGGCCGGTGGTGGACTGGTTCTCCCACATCACGCCATAGGTCTGCACATTGAGGCCGGAGCCGTAAACACCCTCGGATTGAATGAGACGATATGCGGTGGTGGCATCTCCATATTTGAAGGAGATGCTGTTGCTGTTGTCGCCGACCCATGCCGACTCGACGCGCGTATGGTAGCCGTCGCGCGAGGAGAAGTGGTCATCGAAGAAGCCGGCATACTTGCGCGCGGGCCAGTCGTTGGTGCGCATCTTCACGAAGAGACCGGCGGAGGCTTCGGCGGAGGTGACATCGTCGGGGTAGAGGCGGTTTGCGACCGGCGGCGGCTGAATTGTGCCGTTGATGGATTCCGTCATGGGCGACTCGTCATCCATCCACACGCGCCATTGTTGGTTGGTGTAATAGGGGTTTTGGATGGTCGCCGCGAGCAACGGGGTGGCTTGCAGCAAAAGCAGGCAACCGAAGGTGATAGAGCGTCGGCAAATTGATTTCTGAAGCCTCACGCACTTCAGCGCAGGAATCACGCATGAACAGACAGGCAACACCCATTTTATTACGTTCTTCATGAAACCTCTTTGTCTAAGTTAACGAGCTAGTATCTCATTGTAGTGGGTGAAAATCAAACAGCTTATGTGCCGCCGGAAAACTTCCTTACGATGAATCGCGCGGTACTTCAATTACCAGTTCAGTGACTCATCCATCAATCGGCGGGCTTTGTCCTCATCCGGCACATTCGTGATGATGAGCGTCCCGGCCTGTCCGAACTCTTTGACAAAGGGTTCGATGTCATTGGCCGGAACACCGTAGAGCCACGATGATTTTCCGGCGGAATAGACTTTTTTCCAGACCTTGTCCCACCAGAATTTATCGCCGACATGCGGATTCCCGGCACCCGGCTCCCACTGAATGGCTTGAATTTCCGGAATGGTGAGAATCGAATCAAGGTGGTGAATGGCTCCCGGTCCGTCGAGATGATAGATGACAAAGTCCAGCCGCTGACATTGGCGGCGCAGGTGCGGCAGCACAAACTCATCGAACATATCGCGGGAGATCATGGTTGAGAAGTCGCACTGAACTTTTGCCGTACGGCCGGGACCCCATGCATTAAAAGCCATGAACGGGGTATATCCTTCCGGCGATTGAATAATTTTTGCCAACTCGTCGTAGGCTTCAAAGTAAAGGTCGTCGAGTTCATCCATCAAGCGGTGGATGGCTTCCGGACAGTCAATCAAGTGCATAAGAAAATCTTGTGTACCGAAAAGCTCGGAAAGAACATCCATTCCTTCAACCAGATCCGGCATCGTCAACAAATACCGGCCTTCGGATCTTTGTTTGAGATGGAGGAGGGCCTCAACCGTCCATTTCCAGTAGAACCCGTCCTTATTGAGGAATAGGTTCGCGGTTTTCTCAGGATCGCTGTAAGCCGGACGATACCATACGGTTTCTTTTTGGAAGTCGATAGAAGAACCTAGAAATGCATTTAAACTGCCGGGGCCGAGATAGGCAGTGTTTTCTGGAAAGACGGCGCCGAGATAACAGTTCGTGGCAAACTGAGATTCCTTTTGTAATGCGGCGGTTTTGTAGTCAAGCCAGCGATCCTTAAAGTTATCGGAGAACGGCGGGGGAGCATCATGAGGTAACGGCTGATTGCGCGGAGCGCCGACGCCAAGTGCCCACCGTCCGTCAACCTTGTGATTCCACCAGCCTCTTAAAATCTGCTGACATTCCTTCCAGTCTTCCTTGAAATACATTTGGCTTCCTCCGGCATGTTCGATTTGCAAACTTGTATCGCAAATTCATCACAAATTCTTCTCCGTTTGTACTTTTAAGTTATCGTATTGTGCTTTCATGAAAACAAAGCTCCTTCTGAATCCGGGGTGGGACGGCTGGTGCCGGTTGCATAAAGCGCCGCAACGCGGAGAAGAAAGGCCGGAACGATGGATTCACACGCATGATGAGCTGGAATTGAACATCGGCGTGTCGGGGAAGGGCCGTTATCTTATAGACGGCAGATCATTTGATATCGGCTATGGAACACTTCTCTGGCTTTCCCCGGAACAGGCGCATCTTCTGGTCGACGAGTCGCAGGATTTCAGAATGTGGGTTGCTGTGATTCGGGCCAGAGGAATCAAAAAAGAAAAATCGGATCGCCGGTTTTGTGTTCAACCCACGCCGGATGAAGTTGTATTTTTGGCGGAACTCTGCCGCCAGCTGGCCGCGACGAAGCAGAGGGAGCAGTTCAATGCCGGCATTCGTTTTCTTTTTATGCGCGCTGAGGAGATGATCGAGCGATTTGAGTGTGATGATGCAGCATTACACCCTGCCGTTACGCGCGCCACGCGCTTCATGAAGCACATGGTGTCTGCGCCCAGCGTGAATCATGTTTCCCGTCAGGCAGGAATGAGCCGTTCACAACTGAGCCGGGTTTTTAAAAAGCAGACCGGATTAACACTGGTCGAGTATCGGCAGAGCATGCAACTTGAGCGTTTTCTATTTCTTTACGGAGCCGGGACAAAACGAAATCTGATGGAATCGGCACTGGAGGCTGGTTTTGGAAGTTACATTCAGTTCCACCGCGTTTTTCAGCGACGCTTCCATTGCGGTCCTCGGGAATATTTCAGCACGATAAAACCGTGAGCCAGCGGTTTCAGAAAAGCAAAAATCCCGCCTGCAAATGCAGTCGGGATTTTTCGTTCCAAGCGGTCTGGCTTAAACCAAAGCGGCTTTAGCAGACTGAATCAGCTTGATGAATCCAGCTTCGTCGTAGATGGCGATTTCGGAAAGCATTTTGCGATTCAAGGTGATGTTCGCCTTAATCAGGCCTTCAATGAAGCGGCTATAGCTGATGTCGTTGGCTTTGCAGGCGGCGTTGATACGCACGGTCCAGAGGCGGCGGAAGTTGCGCTTTTTCTGTTTGCGATGAACGAAGGCCATCGCCTGAGCGCGGTCTACCGCTTCGGTAGCCATACGGAAAAGTTTGCTGCGGTTACCGTAGAATCCTTTAGCGAGATCTAGACGGTTTTTTCTACGGCGGCGCGAGGCCGGGGCATTTGTGGCTCTTGGCATGTTATATACTCCTTAAATTAAGCGTAAGGGATGGTTCGTGAGATGCGTTTTTCGTCCGTGGCTGCGACGAGATTCGTTCCGCCCAGACGGCGTTTCTGCTTGCGGCTCTTGCCGGTCAGGATGTGGCTGCCGCCCATATGGGCATATTTCAGTTTGCCGGTTCCCGTTTTCTTAAAACGTTTGGCCGCAGTCTTTTTGGTTTTCTGTTTCGGCATAGTTTGCTCCTCAAAGTGGTACGTAAAAGCGCAGAAATATAGGTAAGGGGTTGGGGTGAGTCCAGCTTTTAAATTACTTTTTAATATTAGATTCCAAGCCCCCCCAGTAGGCCGTCAGAATCTTTCGTCCGCACAGCAACTCCGGCTCCGGTTTTGGTCACAAAACTGTGCGGAGCAACGCTGTCGAGCAGGAATACGTTTCCCCCGATGACCGAGTGGTGTCCGATGACGGTTTTGCCTCCCAGCACGGTCGTGTTGGCATAAATGATGACATGGTCTTCCACGGTCGGATGACGCTGGATGTGTTTAATCGGGTTGCCGTGTTCATCCAGCGGAAAACTTTTCGCGCCGAGCGTAACACCCTGATAAATTTTAACGCCGCGACCGATTTTCGCGGTTTCGCCGATGACCACACCGGTTCCGTGGTCGATAAAAAATCCGCGATCAATCGTTGCGCCGGGATGAATATCAATTCCGGCTCTGGCATGTGTCCATTCATTCATGATGCGCGGGATAATCGGGACATCAAGGCGGTAGAGTTCGTGGGCGAGCCGATGAGAGGTAATGGCCAGCAGGCCGGGATAGGCGAGCTTTACTTCAGCATAGCTCAGTGCGGCGGGGTCGCCGTCATAGGCGGCTTTTACATCATCAATCAGCATGGATCGAATGGATGGCAATTGCTTCAGAAAGTCATCCAAAACACGGCGAGCTTCTGCGGGAACATCCGGCAGCGCTTGGACTCCGGCCCGGCGAGCCGATTCGGACTGCCAGCGGAACGGAACGGCACGCTCAATCTCCGGCAGAAGCAGCCGCGAAACTTCGGTGAGCTGTTTATTAAAATACGTTCCGAGGGCTTCTTCTTCCGAAGGGTACATACCGGGAAACATCACATGAATGAGAATTTTAAGTGCCTCGACGACATGGCCGGCGGCGGGATAATTCCACAGTACATTCTCTGGACGATCCTCGTGCCCGGTCGAATACAGGCCGGTCAGCGCGTCGGCAGCTTCTGTTATGGAATGGTTCTTATGCATAGGTGAGCAGTTAAGTGGGGATGGGGGTTGGTTTCAAGTTCCAAGTTTCAAAAGGTTAGCGGTTGATTAACGAAATTTCTTCGCGCGCCGTTATGCTTCTGCTACTTTCCTTCCGCTGTAAACCAAGGAGCTTTTTATGATTTCTTCCAATGCCCGAAAATTTTTACTGGCGAGTCTTGCACTGATTGTTGCGGCGTTCTGTGTACAGGCCGCCACTCCTGCAAAGGCAGGCCCGGCGAAAAAACACACGGTTGCTCCCGCGGCGGCAACTCCGGTAAAAAAGAACCCGAACACGATTTCCCGTGATCCGTACTACGGTGCCGTAGTGATTGATGCATCCACCGGTATGATCCTGCACGAAGACCACGCTTCGGCCATAGCTTATCCTGCCAGCATGGTGAAGCTGATGAATCTGTTCCTGATTCTGGATGATGTGAAGTCCGGTAAGTTGCGAATGGATGAGCCGGTGACTGTTGCCCGCGAAGTGGCACAGGTTGGCGCGCGTCAGGTCTGGCTAAAAGAAGGTGAAGTTTTCCCGCTCGAAGAATTGATTTATGCCATGGTAATTCATTCGGCAAATGATGCGGCGGCAGCACTGGCGATTCGCGCTTCCGGCAGCCGTGAGGCCCATATCGCACGGATGAATACGAAGGCTAGCGAACTTGGTTTGCGCAATACAACTTTCCATAGCGTACACGGTCTTCCGCCCGGACCGGGGCAGGAGGATATGAGCTCTGCGCTGGACATGGCTTTACTGTCCAAAGCCCTGCTGATCGTGCACCCCGAGACGCTGAAATATACTTCAATCTCCACCCGTAGTTTCCGTGAAAATAATCCGGTGCAACTGACGAGCTCAAACAAACTTCTTGGTGTGGTTCCGGGCTGTGACGGTCTCAAGACCGGCTACTTTTCTAACGCCGGTTTTTCCATCGCCGCCACCGCTTTGCGCAACGGCCAGCGCGTGATTGCCGTGGTTTTAGGCAGTGAGGATAAAAAAGTGCGCGATGCCAAGGCCGCTGAGCTGATTGAAAAAGGCTTCGCGCGAATTCCTCCTCCGCCACCGGTCGTTATTGAACCTGTTCCGGAAGTTGTTGTGATCGAACCTGTGGTGGAAAAGAAACACGGATTTATTTTTCCGGTGCTGGCTGCTCTGTTTGTCGTGGCCGCAGGGACAATATTTATTCGCCGTCGTTTGAAACGATAACGGATTTATTTTCCAAGAACCGGGTATCCAACCAGTGTCATCAGACGTCTGGTGAGCGATTGCATCCGTTTCCCGCTTTCATATGCCAGATCCAGAAGGTCGATCTGAACTTCTTTTTCGGCGTGGCGCATTGAGGCTTCAATCGATGCGTTCACTACCGTCAACGGCTGAAGCAGGGAAAGGGTCAGTTTAGAAACTTCTTCCATCAGTTTTTCACGGCTCAGGTGGCCGGCATGATCTTCCACTGTCTGGGCGGATCGGGCACCCGGTTCAATCTGCCCTTCAAGTTCATGGATACGGAGCTCAATTCGGTCGGCGTAGGTATTAAGTCCGTTGCGCGTCGCTGTCACAGCGGTTTTGATTTGCGTCATATCCGCGCCGTCGAGCTGCATCAGCCCCTCGATCATTTCAAGTACAACTGCCAATGCGCTTATATCAATCCCGCTGCCTGCGCCATTCATGCTGCCGTTGTTCGGTGCAGTTTCAACACCCGCCTTGACCATCAGCCGCTGCCAGTCTTTAAGAGGAATATCCAAATCGCCTATTTGCTTTCGGGCTTTTTCAGCGCCCTGCCGCTGAATGTTTTGTATGAGATTTTCTTCAACTTTTTCCAGCTTGCGGCGCTGATCGAAATAATGGGCAGTGAGCATTTCGAACTGCTGTTCCTCTTCCATCTCACGAATTGCATCAAATATGCGCCGATCGAT
Organism: Kiritimatiellaceae bacterium; assembly: GCA_013141415.1. Lineage (NCBI taxonomy): Bacteria > Pseudomonadati > Kiritimatiellota > Kiritimatiellia > Kiritimatiellales > Kiritimatiellaceae > Kiritimatiellaceae bacterium. The sequence goes on along the minus strand of JABFQY010000003.1, from coordinate 78,254 downwards.
TTCCGGATGCTGCGCGCCGAGTGCCGCATGGATTTTATCCAGCACATTTTTCTCAAGCAGCATCATGGCCTTGGTCAGATTGGCTTTCCCGTGTGTAGTTTGAAACTCCGCTTCCTTACGCAATCCACTGTAGGTGCGTCGTAAGCAGCCGATTACAATGTCCGCCAGAGATTCTCCATCACAGGCGGAATCCATTACCTGCCGAACCGCCGCTGCTTCCATAATCATTTGTCCGAGCCGTTCTGGATCGGAGAGTATTTTTTTTACTTCACCGGCAGCGTCGCCGGAGGCTTCACCTTTAAGAAAGGCGACAATCTGACTGACTTTCACCTGGGCTGCATTGCCATCGCCTGCATCGGATCCCCGGCTGTTTTCCCCGCCGCTTCCCTTGCCCGCTTTCTGTTCGCCGTCACGCAACGCGACATATTTCACATCTTCCATTCTGACATGATCAAACCCGGATCCCGAAAAAGTTTCTTTCAACTGTTTGTCGTTGGGCGAGCAAAGTACCGTCAAAAGTTTTTTCAGTTCATTCCGGGTGAGTCCCTTTGTGAGCACTAGATGGGAGACTCGCATGGCGACCAGTCGTTTTTCGAGAGTGCGTACCGGTACGTCCCGGGTAAGAACCGGCTCCTCATCAACCGTCAGAGTGCCGTTGAAAGTACCGATTGTAATCAATCTCCGGTTTGTCAGAGCGTCTTGCAGATCCTCAAATGTTTTATCGATGATTTGTTCCACTGAGGGATGTCCGTCTCCATAAACCGCTACGGTTCCCAATCCTCGACCCAGCGAAACAAGTACGTGCCGAAGCTCTTCGGGAATTTCTTTCGCGTGTTCTGAAAAATCTGCAACAGCCCGTTCCATACAATTACCCTCCTCACGAGGGTGACTTTAACGGCAAGGTTGTTTTTTCCCCAGTTCAAAAACAAAAAAGCTCACCCGCCGGGTGAGCTTTTTGATCCTGTAAGGGCAGGCACTACGCCAGCATTTCTTTGGCGGTTTTGTAGATGTTGTCGGCAGTGATTCCGAACTCTTTCGCCAGTGTTCCCGCCGGAGCGGAAGCGCCGAAATGATTGATGCCGATCATGCGGCCAGTTGCGCCGACATATTTTTCCCAGCCATGCGTCGCTCCGGCTTCGACGGAAAGACGGCAGGCGCATTCAGCGGGAAGAACGGAGGCCTTATAGGTGGCATCCTGTTTTTCAAACAGTTCCCAACTTGGGAAGCTGACTACGCGCACCGCTTTACCTTCAGCGGCGATTTTCTTTCCAGCGTCGATTGCGATAGAAACTTCCGAACCACTCGCCATGATCAGAATATCGTGATTGCTCTTAGCGCTTTCCCAAATCACGTATGCGCCTTTTTTCAGGTTGCAGGCCGGCGCAAGTTCTTTACGGTCGAAGATCGGCAGATTTTGACGGGTCAACAGCAGAGCGGTCGGGCCGGTTTTATTCTCGAGTGCCGCAATCCACGCACATTTGGTTTCGGTCGCGTCAGACGGACGGAGAACCGTCATATTCGGCGTGATACGCAGACTCATCAGCGTTTCAATCGGCTGATGAGTCGGCCCGTCTTCGCCGACGTAGAAACTGTCATGCGTATAGACATAAATGACCGGCAGATTCATCAGCGCGGCGACGCGGGTGGTCGGGCGGACATAGTCGGCAAATACCAGGAAGGTGGCACCGTAGATACGAAAACCGCCGTGCACTTGAATGCCGTTCATGACGGCACCCATGCCCAGTTCGCGGACACCAAAATGGAAATTGCGGCCTTTGAAGTTTTTCTTGCTGATGTCGCCGAGATCTTTCAAGTAGGTGTTATTGCTCGGTGCAAGGTCGGCCGAACCGCCGACGAGATACGGAATTGCTTTGGCGAGATCCTGCAGTACTTTGCCGGAAGCCGCGCGGGTGGCGATGGATGTTCCGGCTTCAAAGTCGGCAATTTTTTTAGCGAGGTTGGCCGGCAGTTCACCGCTGAGGCAGGCGGCCCATTCTCTGGCCTTTTTCGGCTTGGCCTGTTCGAAGGCGGAATAGGTTGCGCTCCATTCGGCTTCGATCGCAGCGTTTTTCTTTGCAACGGCAGCGAAGGCGGCGCGCACTTCTTCCGGTACGAAGAATTTTTCAGCGGAGATGCCAAGATTAGTTTTGGCGAGTTTTACTTCTTCTTCGCCGAGCGGCGCTCCGTGGCAGTCGTGCGAACCAGCCTTGTTCGGTGAACCGAAACCGATGGTTGTATTGCAGATGATAACCGACGGCTTTTTCGTCTGTGCCTGAGCGGCCTTGGTGGCGGCGACGATTTCGTCGGTGTTATGACCGTTGATTTCCTGAACGTGCCAGCCATAAGCCTGCATGCGTTTCTTCACATCGTCGGTATAGGTGATATGCGTGTCGCCTTCGATGCTGATAAAGTTCTGATCGTAAAACAAAATCAATTTGCCAAGACCGAGATTACCGGCCATCGAGAACACTTCGTGCGAGATGCCTTCCATGAACTCGCCTTCGCTGGCGATTACGTAAGTGTAATGGTCGACCAGCTTATGGTCTTTGCTGTTAAACTTTTTGGCGAGCATCTGCTCGGCGATCGCCATCCCAACCGCGTTGCCGCAACCCTGGCCGAGCGGGCCGGTAGTCGTTTCAACGCCGACGGTGTGACCGTATTCCGGATGCCCCGGCGTTTTGCTTCCCCATTGACGGAATTTTTTCAGCTCTTCGAGCGGCAGGTTGTAACCGGAAAGGTGGAGCAGGCTATAGATCAGCATCGAGCCGTGGCCGGCGGAAAGAACAAAGCGGTCGCGGTCGGCCCATTGCGGGTTGTGCGGGTTGTGCTTGAGGAACTGCGTCCAGAGCACGGCGGCGACATCGGCCATGCCCATCGGCATACCGGGGTGCCCCGAATTAGCGGCCTGTACGCCGTCCATTGAAAGTCCGCGAATCGTGTTGGCAATCAGTTTCACATCCATCTTTTACTCCTTTTGGTCGTTCAATTCGTTTTGATTCAGTTAAAATCCGCCCGAACGTACCGAAAACTGGCGCATCTGACTAATTAGAAATTAAGAATAATGATCGACCTTCATAGCCATTCGATTTTTTCCGACGGAACAAACTCTCCCGAAGAGCTGGTGGCGCTCGCCGAAAAAGGTGGCCTGTCCGCACTGTCGTTAACGGATCATGACACCACCGACGGCTTGCCGCGCTTTATGGCGGCTGGCAGAAACTCATCCGTTCAAACTGTTCCAGGCATTGAATTGAGCGCGGAGTTCGGAGAAATCACCCTTCACATTCTCGGCTATCTGTTTGATCCATCCCATGAAGAATTGCAGGCCGCGCTCCAATGGGTACGGGAAGGGCGCTCGGAACGAAACTCTCAGATTTTGGAAAAACTAAATCGCCTTGGCTACGACCTTACTCATGACGATGTGCGTAAACACGCCGGTGATGACGTGGTCGGTCGGCCGCATTTCGCCGCCGCGCTGATCGAAAAGGGACATTTTAAACACAAGGATAAAATTTTTCAGCAGCTGCTCGGCAAGGGCAAGGCCGCCTACGCGGAACGCCGCCGTCTGACTCCGGAAGCATGTGTGGAATTAATCTGTAAGGCGGGCGGCGTAGCGGTGATTGCCCATCCCGGACAGATGAAACTTGCATCACGGGGTTTGCGACGCCTCGTTAAAAAGCTGAAAGAGCAAGGCCTTGGCGGATTGGAAGTCTGGCATCCAACTCACAGGCCGCACCAGATCACATTATTCCAACGCATTTGCGAAGAATATGATCTGGTGGCCACCGGCGGTTCTGATTTTCACGGAACGCTCACTCCGGATATTACGCTCGGGCGCGGTTTTGGTGATCAATGCGTTCCGCTGTCCGTATTGGACACTTTGCGCCGCAGGAGCGGGATTCCTATTTAGCCGGTTTCCCGGTGCCGTTGTCTTTGTCGTTGCGCAGGAGTTTTTGTACGGCATCTTTGGCCGATTCGGCCGATTGAACCACGGCATCCATCGCCAGACCGGCGGACTGAACGACCATGTCTTTTGTTTTTTCAACCGAGGAAATAATGACACCGTTAAAGCCGTAGATTTCGCGGGCCATGCGCAGCGGGTTGGAAATAAAAATATGTGAAAGCGTTTTTACCACCGTCATATCGGTCGGCACACTCTTCAGTTTTTTTGCCAGCGGCAGCGCCAGCAGCCAGATCAAAGCCGCATGCAGGATAAGCAGAAGATGCACATAAGAAAATGCTGTGCTGTGGTAAAGGGATACGTGCACAGGATGCAATTCCAATATGTCCTTAATCTGACCGGCAAGCAGCGGAGCAACGGCGGATACGGCTCCAATTAAAACCCAGTGCATTGCCATGGCAATGGTTCGTCCGTCACGCGGAACGATTGATGTGAGCATGTTGAGCTGGTAAATGCCGACACCGGCAAAGACGCTGCCGGCGCCCAGTGAAGTCCAGATCATCAGAAAAACAAAGCGCGGGCAGGTGAGGGTTCCAATAAACGGAACGGTCATCGTGAAAGATGAATGATCCATGAAGAACCAAACTGTGCTGAAGAGCGGTGCCAGCAGCATCATGACGATACCGAACGTGCGGATACCGGCGCGCTGAATCAGCCGCCCGGCAAAAAAACTGGCGCCGATAGAACCGAGCAGTCCGGCCATTTGGAGTGTGGAAAGGTGGCTGTAAAGTGCTCCGAAGTCCTGCTTCAGATAGACCATGGTAAACGGACCGATCAAACCCAGCCCGAAAAACCAAATACACATGACGAAGGTAAAGTAGCGGAAATTTCTGTCACGCAGCGGGCGGATCAGCCGTTCCATCAAGCTGATTCCGGCGGGTGCCGGAGTGGCGGACGGTTCCGGTACGCGGAGGTGGATAATGCCCTCCAGCACACCAAAGACGGTTCCCAGCAGAAGCAAAATACCAAAGCCGGTGAAGTTTCCTTTCGGAAACAAGTCAAGAAACCAGCCAGCCAGACCAAGCACAGTCAGCATGATGGTTGTGCATACTCCTTGGCGGACGTTCCAGAACCGGCTGCGCAGATGACCGGGAATCAGGTCGGCCATCCAGCTCCACCATGACGACGCGCTACTCTGAATGAGCATGGCGCTTAATCCGACAATCGCCAATGTGCAGACAATAATCACATGATAACTGCCTTTCCAAAGCAGGAGCATGGCGGCGGGCAGCAGCCAGATCAGCCGTGCCAGTGTGACCGTGACAAACCAGAACCGCTTACGGTGAATTAATTTGTCGGCCAGCAGCGAAGCCGGTATCTGAATCAGCATGGCAATCTGATTTAGCATCGAAATCATACCGATCATCACACCGCTCGCGCCGAGCGCTTCCAGCAGCATGATCAGCGGCAGCCCCTGTATGATGATGAACCAGACCATGCCAAAGCTGGCGGCCAAAATGTTAGTTCGCAGACCGGCGCGAACCTGCAGTTCTGTGAATTCATGCGGTGCGTGTTCCTGTTTCATGGTGTGCCGGCGTCCGATTTTAAATTCCAGGCGGTGATGCAGTCGTCAATCGTCAATTCATAGCGCTTGTTGCAGAACTGGCAGAGGATTACTACGTCTTCTTTTTTCTGTACCAGTTCCATCCGTTCCGGAATTGGCAAGGTGCGGACAACGGCCTCCATTTTATCGCGGTTGCACGGACAGATAAACTTCGGGGCCGGGCCGACATTCCTGTGCAGACCGGAAAAATCGGCTTCTTCAGCGGTAAGCAGGCAGGCCAGTACTTCACAATCGGCCTCGCGTGAAAGCAATTCGCGAAATGCCGGACTCTCCATTCGGCGGCGAAGCCGGTCGAACCGTTCTACATCGGTTTCCGGCAACGCCTGAATCATCCAGCCCTGACAAAACCGAACGGGATTTTCCGGATCAGCGTTAAACCCGATCATCACGTTGAGTCCGGTTTCGACTTGATCGCTGATGCAGTGATAATAGGCGAGATCTTTGGCGACATCGTGCAGTGGAACCGGCGCAGTGCCTGAATTCAGAATCTTTCCGGTTTGCGATGTGACCACCTGCAAATCGCCAAGATCGCCGTACAATTTGTCCATGTTGTCTTCTTCCAGATCCAACTGCGGCGGTGCAATGAATCCGCGTACCGTACCGTCCTGCCCGGCATCGACAATAATCGTGCGCAGAACACCGCGATATTTCCAGCAGACATTGATGCGCTGACCTTCGGGCAGAATTGCCGCGCTCAGCAGCGCGCCGGTGACCGCCCGACCCAGAATGTGGGCGGCTGCGGGATCGCAATTGTGCCGAAGTACAATTCCGTTCACCGCATTCGTTGTCACCGCATAGGTAAAAGCAACGTCAAGCCCCTTGAAATATCCTTTAATCAGTTGATCGTTCACAGTGGCATTATTGGGACAGAAAGTATCGAGTCGGACAAGCGCAATCCGGCATCGGCAAATAAAGCCCGCTCTTCTTGCTTTTTTGGAATGGGTTCGGTAGCTTCCCTCCTCACATTTTTTCAGGGGAAAATATGCCGAAGATTGAAATTATGCCGTCGATTCTGGCCGCCGATATGGGGAATCTGGAGACTGCCATTCGTCAGTGCGAAAGGGCAGGGGCTGACCAGATTCACATGGATATCATGGACGGCGTTTTTGTGCCCAATATCAGTATGGGACCAGCTGTCGTTACCATGGCAGATCGTGTGACGGATTTACCCATGGATGTGCATCTGATGCTGATTCAGCCGCAAAACCATATCAAGGCGTTTGCCGGAGCCGGAGCGGATACCATTCTGATTCATATTGAAGCCGACTGCGATATCGACGATACGCTCAATAAAATTCGCGGCCTCGGCTGCAAAAGCGGCATCACGGTAAATCCGCCGACAGCGGTAGATTCTATTTTCCACTGCTTGGAAAAGGGACTGGTGGATGAAGTACTCATTATGTCGGTTAATCCCGGATTCGGCGGACAGAAATATATCGCGGCGGCTGAAAGTAAAGTGGCTGAAATCCGCCGCCGTTTCCCAGACATGCTGATTTCCATCGACGGCGGCATCGATCTTGAAACCGTAAAACCGGCGGCGGCACACGGTGCCAATCTGTTTGTGGCCGGTACATCACTTTTTAAAGCACCCGATCTGAAAACAGCTGTCGCGCAAATGCGCGCAAATGCCGAAGCGGCCTATTGTTCAAAAATCTGAAATCTCCAATAGAAAATCTAAAATGACTGATCTTTCCCGCATCCGAAATTTTTCCATCATCGCCCATATTGACCACGGAAAATCCACACTGGCCGATCGCATCCTGCAGCTGACGGGAGCGATTGAAGCCCGTAAGATGAAGGAGCAGGTTCTTGACGCGATGGATCTGGAGCGCGAACGCGGCATCACCATTAAGGCGCATCCGGTTTCGATGAAATACGTCGCAAAAGACGGTAAAGAATACCTCTTCAACCTGATCGACACGCCCGGACATGTCGATTTTTCCTACGAGGTTTCTCGCAGTCTGCAAGCCTGTGAAGGCGCAATTCTGGTCGTTGATGCGGCACAGGGTGTTGAAGCACAAACGGTCTCGAACGCTTTTCTGGCCGCTGAACACAATCTGACCGTTGTGCCGGTTCTGAATAAAGTTGAACTGCCCAATGCCCAACCGGAACTGGTGGCGCGTCAAATCGAGGAGCTTCTCGCTATTGATGCGACGAACTGTCTGCAGGTGAGTGCAAAGTCGGGGAAGGGCGTCGCAGAACTGCTTGAAGCCGTGGTGGAGCGCATCCCGTCACCCAGACCGTCAAAAGACAGCGCGGTACGCGGTCTGGTTTTCGATTCCAAGTATGACGCTTTTCGCGGTGTGGTTGTTTATATGCGTCTGTTCAGCGGACACCTTAAAGCTGGCGAAAAAGTGCGCATGATGAGTACCGGCCGCGAATACGAAATTAAAGAGGTCGGCGTCTTCACGCCGGATCCGGAAGTCCGCAAGGAACTGACTGAAGGCACCGTCGGTTACGTGATTGCCAATATCAAGGACTCGTCTGAAATTCAGATTGGCGACACCATGACCACCGCTCGCAATCCGGCCCCGGATGCCTTGCCGGGGTTTAAGGAAATTCATCCGATGGTGTTCGCCGGTATTTATCCGATCGAAACCAGCGACTACGAAAAGCTTGGTAAAGGTCTGGATAAACTGCGCTTAAACGACGCCGCATTTTCTTATCAGTCTGAATCATCGGTGGCGCTCGGCTTCGGCTTTCGCTGCGGGTTTCTTGGTCTGCTCCACATGGAGATTGTGCAGGAGCGCCTGCGCCGTGAGTTTGACCTCGACATCATTGCGTCTTATCCGAATGTCGTTTACCGCATCAAAAAGAAAAATGGCGAGGTGATCGAAATCGACAACCCGACTTACCTGCCGGATCCGACTGTGATTGAAACCATGGAAGAGCCGTTTATTAAAGCCACCATCATTACGCCGACAGTCTGCCTTGGCGACATGATGCAACTGGTGATGGAAAAACGCGGCGAGATTACGCATACTGACTCAATTGATGCGACGCGTGTTATGCTCACCTGCGACCTGCCGCTTAATGAAGTGCTGATTGATTTTTACGACCGTCTCAAGAGCATCAGCCGAGGTTACGCATCCATGGATTATGAGTACGCCGACTACCGTCTGTCCGACCTTGTCAAAATGGATATCCTTATTCACAGCGAACCGGTCGATGCTTTTTCGTCCATCGTTCATCGTTCCAAGGCGGTTCCTCGCGGACGGCAAATGTGTGCATCGCTTAAAGATGTGATTCCAAAACAGGCTTTCTCTGTTGCCATTCAGGCGGCGCTCGGCGGAAAGATTATCGCTCGCGAAACCATTCAGGCTTACCGCAAAGATGTGACGGCCAAATGTTACGGCGGCGACATTTCCCGTAAACGCAAACTGCTTGATCGCCAAAAAGAGGGTAAGAAAAAAATGAAGAGCATTGGTAAGGTGAATATTCCGCAGGAAGCGTTCATCGCCGTACTCAAAACCAAGCAGGAATAAAATGAATTTTTTCAAAACCCGCCAAGCGCGCAAAGAACTCAAGGATGTTCTGCACTATGCTAAGCATGTCCGGCATATGCATGAGGACATTGCCGACCCTAAACTGCTGAAACAGTTGCGTACCGGCGAACAGGTCGCCCGCGCCGCCCGCAAAAGCGGGGAAGGGGAGTTGATGGAAGTTGCTGGAACGGCAGTCATCAAAGCCTGCGAAAATGTGGCCCCGCCGAAAAAGCACCCCAAGGTACGCGAGAACGTTGAAGTTCTCTTTGTTGCTATCGCCGCCGCCATGGCGATCCGCGCCTACTTCCTTCAGCCGTTTAAAATCCCGACCGGCTCCATGCAACCGACGCTTTACGGAATTACTGTGCAAGCTGAACCGGCAATTAAGGCGAATAATCCGCTAGCAACCATTGCGAACATGGTGCTCTTTGGAGAAAAGCACTCTGTTGTGCCAGCAAAAACAAGTGGTTTCGTGCGCACAATTAATAATGGAACCAAATTCGATCTTCAGGCTACTAAAAGTCAGTCGGAAGCCATTTTTTTCATTAATAATCTCCCGCATAAAGTACCGATAAATTTGTGGCACGAACAAGAAAAACACTTCCTCCAGTCGGTCGCCAACAGATATATCAAAGAAGGGGAAATCCTGTTTGACGGAATCATCAAAAGTGGCGACTACATTCTGGTCAATCGAATCAAATATAATTTTGTTCGGCCGAAGAGGGGGGATATCGCGGTTTTTGATACCCGTGAACTGACCCACCCGCAGGTTCGTAAGGATGCGTATTACATCAAGCGCATGGTTGGACTGCCTGGCGAAACCATTTCCATCGCGCCGAAATATCTGCTCATCAATGGTGAAAAGCCAACGGATCCGCGTTTCGATAAACTGTTTAATAACCCCAAGTACAACGGCTATCAGTTTGGTGGCGGTGATGCAAAGATAAGGAAGCTCGGCGATTCTATGAAACTGGGAAACGACGAATACCTGTTCTTCGGTGACAACACGCTCAACAGTCTCGATGGTCGTTATTTTGGAGCGGTAAATCGCAGACAGATTCTTGGTCCCGCATTCTTTGTCTGCTGGCCATTTGACCGCGCCGGATTCGCTGACGCCAACCACTGATCCGTATATGTTTAAGCGTATCATGAAACCAAGTTGTGAATAATACGGCCTTGGTGTCAGAGATTGTCTGCCTGCCCAACAATTAACCCGCAGTGAGTTCTCGATTAAAAAACCGGAGCGGGAAACCATGGGCCCATCATTGATCCGTGAATTTCCAACCAAATCCACCATCTTTATTTAATTTGCATAACGTCGCATAATATATGTTATGTCTCATGTATAATGTAGGGGTGCACAAGATGTTGTGTTTTGCGGGTTTCCTGTCGATAAGTGACTCCTAGTGCGCAGTTATCAACAGCGGCACCAGTTCACTGCGGGTGCAGCGGAGCTGAAGCATCACACGTATTTGGTAGGAAACTTAATGATCAAGCCTCACCCCAACGATCATCGATAATGAAGCTGTAAATTAGCACACCCTGCAATATTGGTTGCGATTGTCGTAGATGGGATGGGGTGAGATTGAACGCGATAAAAAAGAGCGCCCCGCAGGGCGCCCTTTCGTCTTCTTGTTTTATGAGCTGTGATGATTCCTATTTATCGCTTTCGCTGCTGGAATAGACCACTTGATGAGTCTGCTCGTTGGTAATGGTAAACGCCTCCATGTGCAGGTGCGGATCGGAGACAAACGTCAGGTGTCCCTGAAACTTTTTTTCCATTTCGATGAGAGTCTGTTCGTCCTCGCGGCGCAGACGATCCAGCACAGCCGGGTTGACGGTGATCTTCATCGAATGCGTCCCCTTCCGGTCTTTGCGCAATGCAGCCGACAGGCGGCGCTGGAGTGCAACGCTCATGGTGAGAGCCGATTTGACACGTCCGCGGCCTGCACAATAATCACACTCAACATAGGTGGAAGTGTAAACGCTTTCCTCAACGCGCTGGCGGGTCATTTCAAGCAGACCGAGTTGAGAGATTGGCAGTACGTTGGTGCGGGCGCGGTCTTCACGCAATGCATCCTTAAGAGTCTTGTAAACTGAATTTTGATCACGTTTGCTCTTCATGTCGATTAAGTCGATGACAACCAGTCCTCCGACGTTGCGTAAACGAAGCTGACGAGCTACTTCTTCGGCGGCTTCGGTGTTGACGGACAGAATGGACTCTTCGGCGCTCTTTCCACCTTTATGGCGCCCGGTGTTGACGTCAATGGCAACAAGAGCTTCTGTTTCGTCAAAAACCAGATATGCGCCGGACTTAAGCCAAACCTTTCGGCGGAATACCGACTCGATTTGTTTTTCGACATCAAAATAATCAAAGATGGGTTCTTCGCCGCCGTAGAGTTGCACCCAGTTACGTGACCGGCGGGAATATTTGGCGATCATTTTCCGGATCATTTCGTACGCGTCGCGATCGTCCACAAAAACGCGGTCGATATCTTCGGTGAGGTAATCGCGCACGACACGCTCAGCAAGATTGGGCTCCTGATAAAGGATGCACGGTGCCGGTGTTTCGCGTACGCCAAAGTCGATCTCTTTCCAAATTTCAATCAGCGTGCGGGCATCACGAACAAAGCTTGTTTTCCGTGTGCCTGAACCGGCTGTACGGACAATGATGCCGATCGTTTCTGGAATCGGGAGCCGCGCCAGTATTTTCTTAAGCCGAACGCGTTCTTTGGCATCGCCGATTTTTTTAGAGATGCCCTTAAGACCGGTACCAGGCATCATTACCAGATAACGGCCTGGAACACTAAGGTTGGCGGTAACGCGCGGACCTTTGGTGCCGATCGCATCTTTGGTGACCTGTACGACAATTTCCGATCCAATCGGAAATTTTTTGGACATTTCGCCGGGAGAAAATTTCCGGCGGCGGCGGGTGCTGTTGCGGTTTCCTTCCTGCTCTTCCAGCCGTGCGGCATCTTCCGGAATCATATCCCAGTAGTGGATAAAGGCATTTTTTTGCATGCCGATATCCACGAAGGCGGCTTGAAGCCCGTCTTCCAGATTTTGAATTTTTCCTTTGAAAATGCTGCCGACCAGCCGGTTTTCTTCAGCCCGTTCGATATGAAAGTTGTCGAGACGGCCTTCGTCCAGCACAACCACACGGGTTTCGAGCGGCTCGATGTTGATCAGGATTTCTTTTTTCTTACGTCCTCCGATCATCAGCTTTTCCTTAATTGCATTGATACTGAGCATGAATGCTCCTTTCTTTAATTAAATGCGACGCCGCAGGTAAACACTCTGCACCAATCCGAGTGCCGTCATGATACTTACCATGAACGTTCCGCCATAACTCATTAGCGGAAGCGGCACGCCGGTAATCGGCATGAGGCCTATGGTCATCGCGATATTTACAAAAACATGTGAAAAAATAAGTACGCCGATTCCCGCCGACAGCAACCGCCCGAATGTGTCCCGGGCAATTACCGCGGTGTGCATGCAGCGCACCACCACCGTCGTATACAAAACCAGCAGCAATGAACTGCCGGCAAATCCTGTTTCTTCCGCCACCACCGAGTAAATGAAATCGGTCGGGGCAACGGTTCTCGGCAGAAAGCCGAGAATGTTCTGAGTTCCTTTTAAATAACCTTTTCCAAACAGCCCGCCGGAACCGACTGCAATTTGCGACTGCAATTTGTTCCAGCCGGTGCCCAGCGGATCCTGATTTACATTCAAGTAAACCAGAATGCGGCTTTTCTGATAGTCCGTGAGCAATGGACAGCTGTCCGGAAAGAACAGCAGCCAGATAACAAGTATAAGCAGTGCGACGCCCCCCGCTCCAATCAGAGTCAACAGCGGACGCAAAGGAACCCCGGCACAGAAAAGAAGCAATAGGACAATCGGCAATATAACCATTGCACTGCCGAGATCCGGCTCCACCGCGATCAGCAGAAACGGGATGCCTGCCAGCAAAAACGCCATCAGGAATGTTTTAAACCGTTCTGCGTCGGTTGCCGGATCACCGAGCCAGGCCGCCAATGTAAAAATGACGGCCAGCTTGGCAAATTCCGAAGGTTGAACCGTCATACTGCCGAAGCTGAACCATCGATGCGCCCCATAGACTGACATTCCGAGAAACAGAACCAGTACCAGTGAAAGAACGCCCGCCAGATAAATCCACCAGTGCAGACTGTTCAGTTTCCGGTAGTCAAAGGCGGCCGCGGCGGCGTAACAGCCCAAGCCGACCAGAACCCAGACGATCTGGCGCCCCATCAAACCGCCGACGGCATGATCATTGCGATAATCCGCGCTATAGATAAAAACACAACTGAGTACGAGCAGTACTGTGATGGCACTGAATATAAACCAGTCGAAGCGGTAAAGACGTCCGGTCATGACGACACCCGCCCTTCCCGCTTCATTTTCAGGAAAAGACCTTCCATGAGCACTTTCATACACGGCCCGACGGTAGCACCGCCGGAGTCGCCGTCTTCGACGAGCATTGCCACGGCGTACTGCGGATTATCGTACGGTGCGAAAGCAATCATCCAGGTGTGTTTTGCACCCTCCCCTTTGACACCGTATTCCGCGGTTCCGGTTTTCCCGGCAAATTCAAATCCTTCAACTGCGGCGCGCCGACCGGTTCCATCCGGTTCCATAATCACATCGCGCATACCGATCCGAACTGTACGCAAGGCAGTTTCCGACCAGTCCATTTTCCCAATGCGGTGACCGGGATTGGAAATATAGGAGTCCGAAGCGGGCTCGCGATAAGCTTGTACCAGCCGTGGACGGTAGAGATAACCGCCGTTCGCAATCGTCGCTGTAACCATCGCCATTTGGATCGGCGTGACAGCCACATATCCCTGCCCGATGGCAAGGTTGCAGGTGTCGCCGTCCGACCAGCCGACCCGGTTGTCTTTCTGCCATTTCTCATCCGGTATGACACCGCTGGATTCAAAATCTACTTCGACTCCGGTTTTTTTTCCGAGTCCAACCGCCAGCGCCTGCTGAATAATCGGATCCGGGCCGCAGGCCAGAGCGGTCTTGAAAAAGTAAACGTTGGCGGAAAATTTAAGTGCCTCGCGCATGTCAACTTCGCCGTGACCGGTGGTGTGTACCACACGGCTTCCAATACGGAAAATTGCCGGGCTGTCATAAACCGTATGCACGGTTGCCGGATTAAGTGTGGCGGCCGTCAGTGCGACCAGCGGTTTAAAGGTGCTGCCCGGCGGATAAACACCGGCGACTGCGCGGTTCAGTAACGGTTTGGCTTTATCGCCATTCAGCGTCTGCCAGTCCGCTGCGCTGATGTACGGCACAAACCGGTTGGCATCAAACCCCGGTGCGCTGAGCATAGCCAGAACATCGCCGTTGTTCGGATCCAGCACCACCACGGCACCGCGATGTTCGCCGAGCGCCTTGTGCGCCAGCATTTGCACTTCCACATCCAGCGTCAGACGCAAATCGCCGCCGGGAGTCGGTGCTCGATGTGCCAGCTCACCGTGCCGGTAACCGGACACGTCAATTTGCACCAGCATGCCGCCTGCTTCGCCGCGCAGGAAGGGATCAAAAAGTTTTTCAAGGCCGGAACGACCGCTCATGTCGGGCAGATAATAAGAATAGCTCTCTTCTTCATTCATCGTGTCCGGATCGGCGCGGCCGACATAACCGAGCAGATGCGAAGTGTACGGACTGTATGGATAAACGCGGGTGGCCTGTGTGTAAATATCAACGCCCGGAATGTCATGCCCCATTTCTGCCAGACGGGAGATTGTCTTCGGGCCGATATCACTCCAGAGCACAAGCGGAAGCGGCAGGCGCAGGCGGATGTGCTTCCAAATACTGTTCCGGTCGATTGCCGGCGTCAGGCCGGTAACCTGAGCCACAGTGCCAATCACTTCCATGGCGCCATCGATGGTATTGGACCACGACCCGGCGCGGCGGACATCTTCAAGAAACAGCGCGATGGAATAGACCGGACGGTTGTCGGCCAAACAGAGGCCGTTGCGATCATAAATTTTTCCGCGGATGCCCGGCAGTCGTACACGCCGCAGGCTTTGAATTTTCTGACGGCTTTCAAACTGTGTAACCTTTGCCACCTGCAGACGCCAAAGTGAAACCCAAAGCACCAGAAACGCGATGAGCATGCCGCCCAGCAGCAGATAGATGCGCGGCGCAAAAAAACGGTCTGTACGGCGAATGCGCATCAGATAAAGCGTCTCCGGTTACGGGAAGTTAACGACCGCATTTGAACAACAGACAAAGCAATCAGCGGAACAACCACGATGCCGGTTATCAGCCCGCCAGCCAGCCGCAACGCCAGCCAGCCGCCGGAAACCGGACGAAGTCCGCTCAGCGAGAAAACCAGCGCGTAATAAACGGTTTCAAAAATTGCGGCGATCGCACCAAGTATTGCGTAGGTGGCTGGCTCGTCGCCGAATATTTCGTCGCGGATCCAGTTGATTCCGGCCGCCAGCCCGATGAAATAAGGAATCGACAGCCCCAGCGGTGCCGGGCAAAACGAATCGTGTAGCAATCCGGCCACTACGGCGGCGTACAGCATTTGTGCACGGTCAGCGTGCAAGGCAATGCAGATCATCATGCCGGTCAGAACCGGCAGTTCCAACGATCCAAACGCACCCCACTGCGGCAGAACGGTCTGAATCAGTGCGCCGATTGCAAGCACCAGTGTGATAAAGCGCCGGCTCATTCTTCAGACTCCGTATTTTCTTCCTTGGAAGCGACGAATACCACGTCCATCAGTTCGGTCACCGCTTTAGGAATAATATCCGCGTATTGGTAAAGTCCGGTTTCTTCCATGCTGACACTTTCGATGTAGCCGATCAGGATGTCTTTCGGGAAAACGCCACCAAGGCCCGATGTCACCACCGCATCGCCCGCCTGTACCGGTGCGTCCTTATGAATGAATTGCATGCGGGCAACCGGATAGCCTTGTGCGTTTACGCCGTGACCGGTTACTAATCCGAACGAACCGGTTCGACTCACGCGGGCGGAAACTTTGCAGGCCGGATCTGAAAGCAGCAGTACGTCGGCCGTATAGCCGGAAACTTCAGCCGTTCTGCCAACGAGTCCGTCCGGTGAAATTACAGCCCGATTGGCTTCAACGCCCTGCGCCCTACCTTTATCCAGCCGTATACTTTGCCACCAGCCGCTGATTGTGCGGGCAGTTACCCGGCAGGGAATGAGTGCGCGCTTCTGGCGGTTGTAGAAATCCAGCTGGTCTTGCAAGTGACGGTTGGCCTGCTCCAGATTTTCCAGTTCAACCAGTCTGGCCTGCAAATAGACTACTTCTTCAGACAGACGGCTGTTCTGTTCTAGCATACCGCCGAAACCGCGAACAGCATCAGCACCCTCTTTCAGACTTTGCGCGGTCTTGATGAAAAAATGCTGAAAGGGTGAAGTCGCGTCTTTAAAAACGCCTTTGAACCGGGCGGTACAGCCGCCGGGTAAATTTAAGAGCAGCACCAGTGCAATCACTGCCGCCGCCCACTTATAAAAACTTCTCGTTACAAACATAGACCCGTTCCGGTCATTCATTCAGAACCCGGAGGGACGAAAAGAAACGGAACCCAAACGCTTACCGCGCACGGGCTTCAGAGAGCTTCCGCAGGAAGTTGATTTCGTGAAGAACCACGCCGGTACCCTCAGCGACTGCACTGAGCGGATCATCAGCGATATGCACCGGCAGACCGGTGTTATCGGCAATGAGTTTATCCAGCCCGCGCAACAATGCGCCCCCGCCAGCCAGCACCATACCGCGATCCACCAGATCGGCGGACAGTTCCGGCGGGCAGCGATCCAGCGTCACGCGCACTGCCTCAACGATACCGGAAACCGGATCCTTGAGTGCGCTACGGACTTCTTCAGAGCTGATGATCAGCGTTTTCGGCAGACCGGCAACTTGATCGCGGCCTTTTACTTCCATTGTTGTCTCTTCGCCAATCAGCATAGCCGAACCGATTGAAATCTTGATGTCTTCTGCGGTTCGTTCACCAATGAGCAGATTATATTCCCGTTTCAGATACTGGATGATCGCCTCATCCATGTCGTCCCCCCCGATACGCACGCTGCGACTGAAGACAATGCCGGCCAGTGAAATCAACGCCACTTCGGTTGTTCCACCGCCGATATCGACAATCATATTGCCGGCCGGTTCCTGAACCGGCAGTCCCACACCGATCGCAGCAGCCATCGGTTCTTCAATTAAAAACACATCCCGTGCGCCGGCATGGACTGCGGAGTCCTTGACAGCGCGTTTTTCAACTTCTGTGATGCCGCTCGGAACGGCCACGACCACACGTGGACGCACCATACGGCGGCGATTATGTACCTTCTGGATGAAATACCGCAGCATCGCTTCGGTAATTTCAAAATCGGCAATGACACCGCCCTTCATCGGACGGATAGCGACAATGCTGCCCGGTGTGCGGCCCAGCATGCGCTTGGCTTCATCTCCAACAGCAAGAACACGGTTGGTGCCGGCCTGCACGGCTACCACAGACGGCTCACGCAACACAATGCCGCGGTCGCGGACATATACGAGGGTGTTGGCAGTTCCAAGGTCGATGCCGATGTCGCTGGAGAAAAGACCCATCAGACGGTTTAACATAGGGTTAATTCCTGTTTTGATTCAAAAACTCTAAAATCTCAATAAGTGCTTCATGATTGCCTGTTTAAACAAAACCGGTCAAGTCGAAACCATTTGAATGTTCATTGTCCGGCCGGTTTTTCCAGCCGTTGGAAATTCACCGAAGCGGCGGTGTCTTTCAGGACAAGTCCGCGCTCTACCGCTTCTTCGGCAAAGCGGCCCTGCCATGGCGGAGAAAAATTTCGCCCCATGGTATCGAGGTCTTCGAGCGATCCGTAGTCGCGGGTGACGCAAAACGGATCCGGCGTCGGGGTCAGGCCGAAGCTGAAAGCGACCGCACGCATCACCTGACGTTCCAGTCGGCGGGCAAATTTTTCGGTATCATTCGTATAAAGCGGCTGGGTGTTAATGACGGCAATTCCGCTGGCGGGATAAACGGCCAGATGTTGCGGCTCCGCATTAAAGCCGGTTAGTACAATCAGAACAACATCGGCATCTGTCTTTAGACGCTTCATCTTGCTCTCCAAAGCCTGAAAACTTTTTTTTCCAGCCAGTTTCGGTTTTTCCAAAGTCCGGACAGGAACGTGCAGTTCCTGTTCAGCAAACGTCCGAATCCGCTCCAGCAGCGGCGCATCAATTGCGGCGGCATTTACGAGTGTAATCGCCTTTTCCTGCGGCGCTTTGGAGCATCCAGCGGTAAACAGAAACAGACCGATTGTTAAAAGTGTGACAACACGCATGAAAAAACTCCTTTTATCCCTGAATTGCGGTTAGTATCCTGCCGTTTTCTAACTGCAAATTACAAATTGTTTTATGCCTGCTTTCAAATATATCGCACGCAGCGCCGACGGTAAACGGGTGGACGGTACCTTGGAGGCCGCAGACCGCCGTGCCGCCCTGATGATGCTTCAACAGGCAGGCCACACCCCGCTTTCACTCGACCAGACGGCCTCAAAATCTGCCTCCAGCCCGATCAAAAAGCGGTTTACGTTTGAAACCGGTCTCAGCAAAAAAACCAAAATGGGCGCCCGCGATATGCTGCTTTTCTCGCGCGAAATGGCCGATCTGCTCTCGTCCGGCATGACCCTCGGCCGGGCGCTCCATACGCTGGCGCAACGCAAAGGTGAAGACGGCAAAGCGCAGATTATCCGCCGCCTGCGCGACGAAGTGGTTCAGGGCAGTGCCCTCTCCGATGCGCTCCGCATCTATCCCGAAACCTTTCCGCAACTTTACATCAGCATGGTGCGCGCCGGCGAAGCTTCCGGTGCACTGGCCGAAGCGCTTGAAGGACTTTGTCATCACTATGAGCGGGTACAGGAAGCGCGGGGCAAAGTCATCACCGCGATGATCTATCCGGCCATCGTGCTGACCATCGGCCTTATCTCAGTGGTTGGTCTGATGGTTTTCATTGTCCCGCGCTTTGCACCGATCTTTGACGAACTGGGCGGCACCCTGCCCCTGCCCACCCGTATCTTAATGGCGTTCAGTAACGGGCTCATTAAATACGGCTGGCTGATTTTGATCCTGTCGGCCGCCGGAATAATTTCGCTGCGCAAATGGATCATCACTCCGGCAGGCCGGTTCTGGTGGCATACGCGCCAGCTCAAATGGCCGGTCATCCGCCAGATCATCAACGCCAATGCGTTCGCCCATTTTGCCCGGACACTGGAAACGCTCATTCGCAACGGCGTACCGATTCTGAAAGCGCTGACGATTGCCGAAGAAACCGTCGGCAACGATGTGATCGCCAAAGAAATTGCCGCCGCCCGCACCCGCGTCACCGATGGTTCCAGCATTGCCGGTCCGCTGGCCGCCGGAAAAATTTTCCCGGAACTGCTCACCGACATGCTGGCCGTCGGCGAAGAAACCGGCGACCTGCCCGGCGCGCTCAAAAACATCGCGCGGCGTTACGACAGTGAACTTGATTTCAGTATTAAGGTTCTGACCACGGTGATGGAACCGTTGCTGATTCTCGGCATCGCCATCATTATCGGATTTGTTGCCATCAGTATGCTGATGGCGGTGTTCAATTTGACCAGCGGCTTAGGTGTTTAAAAAATATCGAATATCGAACAAGGAATGTTGAATTCAGAAGGAGGCAGAATGAGAAATCTAAAATCAGCAATCGCCAATCGGAAATCAAAGAGCGGGTTCACCCTGATCGAAATCATGCTCGTGATCGTCATTATCGGCATCATTGTTGGTATCGCCGTTCCGAAAATTACCGGCAAAGTCGGTAAGGCTAACGACGTTGCCGCCAGAGCAAACCTGAAAGCCATCGAAGCCGCGGTGCAGAGTTATGAAATGGATAACCTGCGCCTGCCGGACAGTCTGACCGACCTGACCGTCCAAAAAGACGGCAACGGCCCGTACATCAAACCCAGCGAGCTCAACGACCCTTGGAAGCAACCGTTCGTTTACGCCAAACCCGGCTCGCACGGCACCGGTTTCGATCTCTCCTGCAAATCGCCGGAAGGCAAAGAGTTCAATAACTGGGAGTGAAGAATTTTAGATTTTCGATTGATGATTTCAGATTGGAGATCGCCTGAAAACCATGATGCGCAATTCGACAATCATCAATCGGCAATCATCAATCGGCAATGGTTTCACGTTGATTGAAGTGATGCTGGTGGTGGTGATTATTCTGATCGCTGCCGGAGTGGTGGTTCCGAAGTTCAAGGGAACTTTTAAGTCCGCGCAAATGACCGATGCAACCCGTTCAACGGTTCGAATGGCACGCTACGCGCGGAGCCTGTCGATTCTGAAGCAGGAAACCTGCACGTTCCGTTTTGAAACAAACCGGCTGACTCTGGTGTGCGGAACCAATAGCGCCAGCCCCGACGCTTCCCGCAAACTGCCGG
This sequence comes from Kiritimatiellaceae bacterium, assembly GCA_013141415.1. NCBI lineage: Bacteria > Pseudomonadati > Kiritimatiellota > Kiritimatiellia > Kiritimatiellales > Kiritimatiellaceae > Kiritimatiellaceae bacterium. The sequence continues at coordinate 57,778 of JABFQY010000003.1, read as the reverse complement.
ACGACATTGAGATCAGCTCGTTCGAAAATCTTGCCGGAACAGATCGGGATTCCGCAGGAAACCGCGACGTGCAATTTTACGCCGCCGGTATGAATGATGGATTCAAGGTAACATTCAGCACCGGCAACGACCGGCGCTCAACGGTTGTCTGCAATCCAATCTCCGGAAAAGTAACCGTCGTGGAGGAAGGACGGTGAGTATTTGTGATTTCAGATTGTCGATTGCTGATTTGAAAAAGAGATACACTTTGACGGTATTTGGAAAAGCTCCTGCCAGAAATCAAAAATCAAAAATCAAAAATCAAAAATTTTCCAGCGGACTGACGCTGATCGAAGTCATGCTGGCTGTGGTAATCCTCGGCATCGGTTCCGGTGTGCTGTTGCTGGCGACGGCGCGCTGTCTGGCCATTATCACCAAGTCGCAGCGCTACAGCACCGCACAGCGTCTTATTCAGCAGGTCGGCGCGGAACATCCGCTGACGCGATCAAAAGTTGACGCCGGAGTTCAGTCCGGAACGTTTGATCATGGAAACGGGTACCGCTGGGAGCGCGAGATTGCGGTGCCGGAAGGTGAAAACCGCAAGGGATTATACACCGTCCGCACCCGTGTCAGCTGGTCTGACCGCGGACGTGACAGCTTTGAAGAAACCGTAACCTGGTTCTATATCCCGCCGGAGGACGAAAAGTGAAATATCCTTCTGGAGTGCGCAGGCAAGCCGAAGGCACGACTGCGCTTTCGCTCGGTGCTGCCGGTGAAAAAGCGGCGTGGCACTTCGTTTCCCGCCGCACTCCAAAGCGGTGCTGCGGGTTCACCCTTCTTGAAGTCATGATCGCCATCGTGATCCTCGCGATTGCCCTGACCGTGGCGGGCCAGCTTTTTTCGTCCGTGACGAAGGCTTGGTCCGGTGCCCGGACGGTGATGGATAAAGCACATCACGGCGATTTTGTACTCGGTCAGTTGACCGCCTCGCTCCGTTCAATGGCTTTTTCAAGTAATTCACCGGAGAAATACGCTTTCCGGATCATCGACAATCCGGCGGGCGAAGGCGAACACTCCATCAGCTGGGTAACGGACAGTAGTGCGTTTATTCCGCCCGGCGATGCCTATGCACGCGGACGGCACCGCATCGAAGTCGGCGCCGGCGAAGATGAAGACGGGGTCGAAGGATTGGTCGTCACGGCCTGGCCCTATCTCGCCGATGAAGAAAAAGTGGAAAAGAAACACTGGTTCGTCAGCGAAAACATCAAAGGGCTGAGCTGTAAAGTATATGACACCAAAGAAGGCCAGGAAGGCTGGACGGACCGCTGGGAATACAGCAATGCGATTCCGGGACTGGTTGAAATTACGCTCTATGCCGAACCGGCAAAAAAAGATTCTGACCCGGTAAAATTCCGCCAGCTTCTCGAAATCCCGCTCGGCCCGCCCGTCACCAACGATGTTTCGGAAGCGCGGTAAATTATGCAATCGGCAATCGGAAATCATAAATCTGAAATGAAGCGCGGTTCGGCGCTGGTGGTGGTGCTGTGGATTCTCATCATCATTTCACTGATTGTCAGCATGTTTGCTTTTGAAATGCGGCTGGAAGCCAGGATGATCACGTTACAGCGCCAGCGATTTAAAGCGGATCAGCTGGCGCTGGCTGGCGTAGAGCTGGCCAGATCTATGCTTGCGGTGCAGGAAGAAAAAAGCACGACCGGCGAAAAGACCGTTTACGACGATCCGTATATGACTGAGGCGGTTAAAATTGCCGCCGGCGTTCCGGTCAACTTCAGCGAAAATTTTGGTGACGGCAAAGTGACGCTGCACATTGATTACGAAGAAGGCCGCCGCAACATCAGCAAGCTGAAGCCCGAAGACTGGCGAATGTTGTTCGAGCAGGCCGGGATTCCGAATACCCGCTGGGATGCTATGCTCTCCTGTCTCGCCGACTGGCAAGACCCAGATGATCTGCACACACTCAACGGCGCAGAGTCGGACGATCCGTTTTATAAAAAACGCGGCTATGAATGCAAGAATGCGCCGGTGGATACCGTGGACGAATTACTGTTGATTAAAAACTGGGGCGAAGAGGTTCTTTACGGCACGCCGGACGGCGAAAAAACCGACGAGCCGATCACCGGCATTGCCAGCCAGCTCACAACCTGGGGCAGCGGAAAAATCAACCCGAACAGCGCCAGCCGTGAAGTACTCAACAGTCTCAGTATTCCCGATGACACGATTGATGCCATCATGGAAATGCGCCTCGGCCCGGACGGCAAAGAAGGCACGGCGGACGATGGAATCACTCAGGCCGATCTGGCCGCGCTGGGACACGGCGGTATTTTTACCGTTCAGCCGGAATATGTTTCGATCACCGCCATCGGAGAGGTCGGCGGGATTCAGAGTAAAATCTCCTGTATCTTCTCTTTTAAGCTGGGCGAAAAGGCGGCGGTTCCTCTATTCTGGCTGGAAGGAAAACAGGAAGAAACAAGGCGTTAACCGTTCAAGTTATGCTCCTTTTTAATCATACAACCGGCATTCACTACACCGACGAAATCGTCGAGTGGGCCGTGTTGCGTAGAAGCCGCAAAGGAACGGAAAAAATCCGCGAGGGTTCTCTGCCGGTTCCGGAAGGGTTTTTTCAGCAGAAGAACGCGCCGCTTTTCCCGTCCGAGGTTCTTTCCGGAATCCGCCGCAACTTTCGCGGTGTGGTCACCGTCTCTCTGCCTTCTTCGCAACTGCTGATGCGTATTCTCGAACTGCCGTCAACCAGCGCGCAGGAACTCCGGAGCATGGTGGAACTTCAGATGGATCAGATATCGCCCTTTCCGGTCGATCAACTGACTGTTTCCTACGAAGTACTCAAGCAGACCGAAAACCATTCGCGGGTTCTGGCTGTCGCCGCGCAGCGCAAAACAGTGGACACGCTCGGCGACCTTTTCAAAGCGCAGAATGTTTATATCCGCAGTCTCGACGCCGAAGTGCTGGCGTGGTGGAGCCTGCTGATTGCATACGGTCAGGTGCCCTGTCAGGGACGCGTTGTACTCATCCTCGAGGAGCACACCGAGTTCTCAATGATTGTGGTGGATGACGGCGTGCCGGTTTGTTTCCGGTCGCTGGAGCTTTTCCATGATTTTACCGACGAAACCGTCATGCACGAAATCGTCGAGGAGATGCACTACACGCTGCTTTCCCTCGAAGCCGAATACGGCCACCGCGACGGCTGTGCGCTGGAAGTCTGGAGCGAAACGAAATTTCCGGAACAGCTTATCAACCTGCTCAAAGAACACTGCGGCGGTTCGGTCAATTTGCACGAGTTGAATTCTATCCCGCCCGTCTCCGAAGGACTGGCGCTGCGCACAGCGGAACGCCGGTTGCACCATGCCGAACTGGTGCCGCGTGAATGGATCGAACTGCAGCGCCGCAACCGGCTGATCAAAGTCGGAACGATTGCCGCCATCACGGTACTCAGTGTCTGGCTGGCGGTCATCACGATTACCGGAGCCGTCTTTTCGCTTCAACAGGCTTCCTATAACCGGGTGCGGAAGGAAGCCGCCAAATACGAAGGACCGGCGCGCGCCGCGCAGGCCGCCCGCGAAGAAATGCTTTCACTTGAAAAATATGCCGACCGCTCGCACTCCGCGCTCGAATGTCTGCGCGAAGTTTCCACCGCCCTGCCCGACGGCGTCGAAATTGCTTCGTTCACCTATAAAAAAGGCGAGGCTGTCAGTCTGCGCGGCTCCAGCGCGCAGGCGGAATCTGTCTATGACTTTTTCCAGAAACTGGGCGCTTCAGGAATTTTTTCCGGCGTTAAAGACCAGCCGGTCAGTACCCGCACGGTCAAGGACAAGCGTGTATCCACCTTCTCCATCACGGCTGAACTTCCGAAAGACGGAAAGGCGGCCAAGCCATGAAAATTTCCAAACGCGAAACATTGCTTGGGCTGACCGCGCTCACCGCGATTCTCTTTGGTCTTACCTACTGGCTGGCCGGATCGCGCATCGAAGCGCAACGGCAGATGAAAGCCGAGAAGACCCGTTTGCTGCACCAGATCGAAGTGCATAAGCGCATTCTGGCGGAAAAAGATGTCTGGTACAAACGGCTTGAAGAATTGCAGGGACAGCTTCCGCTTTACGATGAAAAAACCGCCATCACCGCTGAACTGCTTAAACTCATTAAACGCATGGCGGATGAGCACGGGCTCGATCTGGTTCGCACTCAGCCCTACCGCGAGGAACAGACCGGTTCGCTCTACGAGCTCGGAGTCAGCTGTAGCTGGGAAGGTTCTCTCGACGCGCTGGTGCGGTTCCTTTATGATTTACAGAAACAGGGCGTTCGTTTCGATGTGCTTCAGCTCAACGCCCAGCCGGATGCCCAGCGCGACCGGATTATTAAAGGATCCATGACTATTGACTGCGCCTACCGCAAGAAAATTTAAAAAGGATGACCGTTATGAAAACAACATGGATTACCCTTCTGACCGCCGCCCTGCTCGCTATTGTATTTCCGGCGCAGGCGCAGGAACAGCTCATCTCGCTTAGCTTCGAGGATGCTCCGCTGGAACAAGCCGTTGAACTTTACCGCGAATGGACAGGCCGCACCGTCATCAAACAGGCCGACCTCAGCGCCCGCATCACCTTGAAAGGCCGCCAGCTCACGCAGAACGAAGCGAAGCAGGCGATTGAAACGGTTCTTTCGATGAACGGCGTTGCGCTGGTTCCGATGGGCGATAAATTCCTGAAAGTCGTCCCGATTGCCAACGCCCGGCAGGAAGGAATGGAAATTAAGCCGTTTGATGCGGAAAAAAAATATACCGAAGCCGACCAGCTGATCACTCAAGTAATCCCCCTGCGCTTTGTGGTTTTCTCTGACGTTCAGCCGCTGATTCAGCATCTTGTTCACGGGTATGGAAAAATCATACCGATGGATCGGATCAACAGCGTCCTTGTCACCGATACATCCGCCAACATTGCCCGCATCGTCGAACTCGTCAGCATGGTGGATCAACCCGCTGAAAAAATTGAACCGCGCATCTATCAGCTTAAATATGCCGAAGCCGCCACCATCGCCGGCAAACTGAAAGAACTGGTCGAAGCCGCTAAAACCAAAAAAGGCGAGCAGACCGTTGTCGGCGATGTGCGCACCATTCCCGGCGTAATCCGCGCGCCGAAAATGGACGCTGGCGAATCGGGTGATGCAACGGAAACACAGACGGAAATGATTCAGGGCGAAGTAAAAATGGTCGCTGACGACCGTACCAACATTCTCATCATCTTCTCGAAAGCCGCCAACTTCGGTTTCTTCGACAACATCATCAAGGTGCTGGACGTACCGGTTGATCCAGCCGTTATCGTGGAAGTCATTAATCTGGAATTTGCCAAAGCTAAAGAAATTTCCGGCATCCTGAATGAATTTGTCGGCGCGGCCAAGGCCACCGAAAAAAGCAAAGCACCGGGCGGTGACACCGGCAAAGCGGAAGGCAGTAAAACCGTTGACGAAATTATCCAACGCGCCGTCGAGCCGACCGGACGGGAAATCAGCCCGGCGGCTAAAAGTGCAATCGGTCGCCTCTCCGCTGACACCAAAATTCTCTCCGACGAACGCTCCAACTCCCTGCTCCTGATGGGCCGCAAATCCGATCTCGAAGCGATCAAGCAAGTGATCGCCAGCCTCGACGTCATGCTCGAACAGGTCATGATCGAAGCCGTCATCCTCAGTGTTAATCTTGGTGACGATTTATCGACAGGAGTTCAGTGGGTTTATGATACGCAGAAAAAAAACAGCCCCACTAATCCGATCCAACAACTCGTGGGCTGGAATGGTAGCAGTCTCAACACGGGCGCATCTAATTCGGTTGTTGGGGCATTGGGTAGCGGACTGAGCTACTATGGCATTTTCCCTTCGGTAAACATGACAGCCCTAATCAATGCTACTAAGTCGGACAATAATGCCCGCATTCTATCCACACCGGTCGTGCTGACGACGGATAATACGGAAGCGAAAATTACGGTCGGCGAAGAACGCCCGGTCATCTCCTCGTCAATCAACAGTGGAACAGGTGGAAATGTTAACGATGGTTACAGCGCCCGCTCCACCTACCAATATCGCAATATCGGCATTACACTCACCGTCACTCCCAACATTAACCCGCAAGGATTCGTTGTGATGGAAATAACGCAAACCGCTGATGATGTTGGCGGTGAAGTAACAATTGACGGTAATAAAGTTCCGATTGTCGCTAAACGTGAAATCAGCGCAACGGTTGCCGTGCAAGATCGCTCTACGGTCGTGTTAGGCGGACTGGTTAGAAAATCGAACTCAAAGAGTGCCAGTAAAATTCCGATTCTCGGTGACATCCCCTTGCTCGGCTGGCTCTTTAGCACCCACAATAACTCAGACGCTCGCACAGAACTGGTAGTTCTGCTGACGCCGTATGTATTGACCACGCCGGAACAGGCTCAAAATGAAGCCAAGAGGATTTATAAAGCATCTGATTCCAAGGACACCCTTTGGCCGCGCGGCTGGTCGCAGAGCCCGCTCCGCAACGACGAGCCGCCGAAAGACGACTGGAAGAAGAAAAAGGGCAAAAAGGATAAAGCGACTGTCGAGGAATCAACCAATGCGGTTCCGGGTGAAGCATCCGCAGTCATGCCAGCCGAATAAATTCGTCGGTATAAATCAAACGTAGGACAGGCTTCCAGCCTGTCTGGACAGGCAAGATGCCTGTCCTACTTTTCATCAAATACAGACGCTCAATCGGGTAAAAAACGGAAACCCGTCAACTTTTTGAAATCTTGGGTACACAAATCCGGAAAAAACCAATATGGTCACCGGCATGAATAATTTGAACGTGCTTAAACAACTCGGTAAAACTCACGGAACGCCGCTCTTTGTGGTCGACCATAATGTTCTTCGTAAAAATTACGCCACATTCAGAAAATACCTGCCCCGCGTTCAGGCGTACTTTGCGGTGAAGGCCAATCCGGATCCTGCCATTGTTAAAACGCTGTTTGATGCGGGTGCCAGCTTCGACGTAGCCTCGATGCCGGAATTCAACATTGTGTATGACCTGATCAAACACATGCCCGCCAAGCAGCGGCAGGAATGGATCTGGGACAAGATCATCTATGCCAATCCCATCAAGGTCAATGAGGCGTTGCAGGAACTGGATCAGTACAAAGCGCTGGTCACGTACGACAATTACGAAGAGATCAAGAAGATCAAAAAGTACGCGCCCAACTCGGGGCTTGCCCTGCGTCTGAGCGTTCCCAATACCGGTGCCATGTGCGAGCTTTCTTCAAAATGCGGCGCGGCATCGGGTGAAGCGGTGGATCTGATTCTGGCGGCGGTCAAGGCCGGACTGGTCGTGGAAGGCCTGAGCTTCCATGTAGGCAGTCAGACCACCAACTTCGAGAATTTTGTTCAGGCCATTAATCTGGCGGCCAGTGTTTTTGAGGAAGCAAAAAGCCGCGGCTACACAAAGATGAATCTCCTGGATATCGGCGGCGGATTCCCCGCACCCTACGACTCGACCGTGAAACCCTTCAGCGAACTCGCCCGCAAGATCAACGCTGAGCTTAACCGGTTGTTCCCCAAGGACATTCAGATTCTAGCCGAGCCGGGCCGGTTTATGGTCGCGACGGCGGGTACCGCTGTTTCGCAAATCATTGGCAAAGCCGTTCGCAACGGGAAACTCTGCTACTACATTGACGACGGCGTTTACAATACGTTCTCAGGAATTATCTTTGACCATTGCAAGTATCCGCTGAAAGCGTTTAAGCGCGGGCCGATTGAGATTTGCACCGTGTTCGGCCCCACTTGCGATGCTCTCGACGTGCTTTCTATGTCGGAAGAACTGCCGACTAATCTTGAACTGGGCGACCTCGTGTACAGCCGGAATATCGGCGCCTACAGCAACGCTTCAGCGACGAGCTTTAACGGGTTTTCTCCCGCCAAAATCGTCCATATCAATCAGTAGAACATGTAGCGATTGAGATGTCGGAAATTATTGCAGGGCTGGAACGGTCGAAGCCCTTCCATCCATTTCCGCTTTGCCGTCAAGTCAACCTGTCGTGTTGTAGGACGAGCTTCTCTGTATTCAGAGAGCTTGTGTCTGCCTGTCAACATCGGAGAACACATGCTCCCGAATACGGGAAGCATGTCCTACAAGTTCTATCCGATAGTTCATTAATGACCTGACACTACAAACAAAAAGGCCGTCATGCTTATCGCATGGCGGCCTTTCAGTCGTTCGGCTGGAAGTTTATTTCTTCTTGCCGGCTTTCTTCACCTTCTTGGCTGTGCCTTTTTTCGCGACGACTTTTTTCGGAGCAGTCTTCTTCGTTTTTTTGAAAACGGCTTTTTTTACGACGATCTTTTTGGCTTTTGCCTTCACCGGTTTTTTAGCTTTGGCTTTCTTAACCGGAGCTGACGCGGGTTTCTTCTTCGCCTCTGCCGCCAGTTTTTTAAGGGCATCTGCCTGAAACTTCTTGTCGATCGCGATGATGGGGGTAGCCGCCGAAACGGTGACCGTCGCCGTGGATTCTGCGAGCTCAACCGCCAGATCCCGCACCGTGCCGTCAAATGAGAATTTGCTGCCGGGCTTGATTTCCTTAACGTCCGTGGGCAGACCGATCCGGTCGAGGATCGCGATGAACGGCTCGGGATCGAGTTCTTCCACATTCACCATGGTCTTCGGATCCCAGACGCCCTGAGCCACCAGCATGGCCGCCGCCACCGGCGGAACGCCTGCTGTGTAGCTGATGCCCTGCGATTCGATTTCTTCGTAGCAGGCGTGATGGTCGGAAACCTGATAGATGAAGACCTCGCGCTTCTTGCCGTTTTTCCAGCCTTTTACGAAATTGCCGATGCAGGTCTTTCCCGTGTAGCCGGGCGCCAGCGTCTTGGGGTCGGGCAGAAGAGCCTTCACAACTTTCAGCGGAACGACTTCCTGTCCGGTGGTAAGCTTTACCGGCAGATGATCAAGGAAGCCTAGCGTCCGCAGTACGGTGAATACGTTGATGTAATGATTGCCGAAGCCCATCCAGAACCGGATGCTGTTCGCATCAATGTTTTTCGACAGTGAGTGCAGCTCATCATGTCCGTTCAAGTAGATCGGGCAAAGCCCGGCCACCGGGAAGTCGTACATGCGCTTGACGGAATGTGTCGGGTATTCCGCCCATTTCCGGTCAATCCAGGTCCACACCTTGATGAATTCGCGGAAATTAATTTCCGGGTCAAAATTGGTGGCGAAGTATTTGCCGTGACTGCCAGCGTTGACGTCCATGATGTCGATGGTATCGATCTTATCGAAATACTTTTTCTGAGCTAACGCGCAGTACGCATTGACTACGCCGGGGTCGAACCCGACGCCGAGGATGGCTGTCAGTCCGGCATCACGGCAACGGTCTTTGCGCTTCCACTCATAATTGGCATACCACGGTGGTTGCTCGCAAACTTTGTCCGGATCTTCGTGAATCGCCGTATCCATGTAAACCGCGCCGGTCTGAAGGCAGGCTTCCAGAACGGACATGTTGATGAAGGCATTGCCGAGGTTGATCACCATCTCGGACTGAGTTTCCTGAATCAGTTTTACGGTTGCCGGGATGTCGAGGGCGTCAATCTGCCGTGAATACAGTTTCTTGGACGGATCCTTGAGGTGCTTCAGCCGCCGGACGCTCTCGATAATCTCGTCGCACTTAGCCTGAGTGCGCGATGCGATGCAGATATCGCCGAGCACATCGTTGTTCATTGCCGCTTTGTGAGCCGTTACATGCGCCACGCCGCCAGCACCAATAATCAATAGATTCTTTTTCATCAACGTTCCTTTATTCTTATGAAAGCCCTTCGAGGTAATCCTTGTAACTAAAATGCCGGACAGTTTCCAGTTTTCCGTTCAGCCTTTTTACACAGATGGACGGCATCGGCAGACCATTGAACCAGTTCTTTTTCACCATGGTATATCCGGCGGCGTCGGCCAGATGAACCTCCGCGCCGACCGTCAGTTTCTTTTTGAGCTTATAGGTCCCGAAAACATCACCTGCCAGACAGGAGCGTCCGGCGATCATGACGGGATAGCGCCCCGGTCCGGGTGCATTGACTTTCGGACTGGTGCGGTAGATCAAATGATCCAGCATGTGCGCTTCCATCGAAGCATCAAGAATTGCGGTGTCCATTTCGTTATGCACGACATCCAGCACCGTTGTCACCAGCTCGGCACATCCGGTAATGGCGGCTTCGCCGGGCTCCAGATACACCTGTACGCCGAATTCCTCGCTGAACTGTTTCAGGCGTCGGCAAAACTTCCGGACGGGATAGCCTTTTTTCGTGAAAGACAAACCGCCGCCCAGACTGACCCACTCCATTTTCTTCAGAAGCGAACCGTATTTTTTCCCAATCGTATCAAGTGCCGAAGAAAAGCTTTCAAACGCATCGTTTTCGCAGTTGAAATGGAACATCACGCCGCTGATCAGTGGAGCAACCTCCATGACATCCTTCAGATTAATCACTCCCAGTCGGGAAAAGCGTCTGGCCGGATTCGCGAGATCATAATGGGAGTGACTGACTCCCGGATTAATCCGCAAGCCCAGCGGCAGGCCGCGCGTCTCACGGGCAAGCTGCTTCAACTGTGAGATAGAGTTGAAAATTACCATATTGGCAAACGTGCTGACTTCCCGGACTTCCGCCCGCGAAAAACCGACGCTGTAGGCGTGAACTTCCTTACCGAACTTCTCATACCCCAGCCGCGCCTCGGGAAGAGAACTGCTCGTGGTGCCGTCCATGTACTTGCTCATCAGGGGAAACACGGACCAGGTTGAAAAGCACTTCAGCGCCAGAACCGATTTTGCCCCCGACAACTCGCGCACCTGCTGGATGATCTTCAGATTCCGCAGCAGCTTTTTTTCGTCGATCAGATAATAGGGAGTGATTGGTTTTGCCATCTGTACATCTGCCTCATCATCATAAACTGTATCTAACTGGTCGCAATCGTAGGGCCGGCCTGCCACAAGCCCTTCGACTCACTCCGTTCGCCCGGTGGCTGGCCCGCCATGAGCGAGTGAACGAATCGAACGAGTCGAATGGAGCCAATGATCGGAATCGAACCGATGACCTGCTCATTACGAATGAGCTGCTCTACCAACTGAGCTACATTGGCCGGAAAGAGCGCGTATTAAGTCAGAGCTTTTTGTGTGAGTCAAGTTTCAGCGTCATAAAGCTCCACCTGAAAAATATAAACCTTGTTTTCTGCGCCAGTTGGCCTAGAACCTTTGTTTCTGCGGAAGAAAGCGCGGCTTTCCCCCGGGTTGTTTTGCTCTGCTTCACAGTGAAGCAGGGGTTTAGTAACGCCAGCCCTGACGGGTGGTGAGTAATGAGGTAAATATGTCAGAAGTAGTAAATGGTACAGTTAAGTGGTTCAACGCCGAAAAAGGTTTTGGTTTTATTTCGCAGGAAGGCGGCAAGGACGTTTTTGTCCACCACTCCGCTATTAAAGGAAACACCACGCTGGCTGATGGTCAGAGTGTAACGATGGAAGTGACTCAGGGAGCTAAAGGTCTCCAAGCTTCCAACGTAACAGCTGTCTAATAGAAAAAAGGCCCCGGCTGTTTTTCACCGCCGGGGTCTTTTTTTTATTTTGATAACTCAACAGAGCGTATTTGCGCGGCCAGCAGCGCTTGAACAACGGCGGCTTTCACACCCGCGCCGTCGAGCGAACGGATGGCCGCCTCGGTGGTTCCGCCTTTGGAAGTCACTTTGGCGCGCAATGCATCGGCGGCTTCGCCGGAATCAGCCATCAGTCGCGCCGAACCTTCGACCGTCTTGAGCGCCAGCCGGCGGGCCGTTTCTTTATCCAGTCCCATCTTTTCCGCCGCTGCCAGCATGCCTTCAATCAGATAAAAAACATAAGCCGGACCGGAACCGCTCAGCGCGGTGACGGCATCCAGTTCGTTTTCTTTAACCCGTACGGTCAGTCCGACACAACCGAGAATCGTTTCAGTCACTTCCAGATCAGCTTCGTCGGCATTGGTTCCGGCGGCAATCGCGGAAGCCCCCTGCCCGACCAGCGCCGGTGTATTCGGCATGACACGCACGACACGGCGTTTCCCGCCGAGCGCAGCTTCAATTTTCGCCGTCGGAATTCCGGCGGCAATACTGATAACAAGTGTTTCGGAACGAAGCACCGGCGCAATGCCTTTGAGCACGTCCGCCATGACCTGCGGTTTCACCGCCAGCACAACAATCTCCGCGTTTTTAACCACGCTGTTGTCGGTAGAAATTGAAACACCGTATTCGTCTTCGAGATTGGCCAGCCGTTCCGGGCGGACGTCCGTCATGATGATTTTTTCCGGCGCACAAAACTGTGCTGTCACCATACCGCTGACGATGGCTTCCGCCATATTTCCCGCGCCGACGAAAACTACCTTCGACTCCATTACACTCATGATCGTCCTCCAAAGATGTCCGAACCGACGCGAATATAGGTCGCGCCTTCGCTGATCGCGATTTCAAAGTCATGCGACATTCCCATTGAAAGCTCCGGTAGTGGCGTACCGGTTTCCTGCTGAAGCCGATCGCGAAGTTTCCGCAAATTGGAAAAGTGAACCCGCGCCTTTTCCGGATCAGGCGTGAATGGCGGAATCGTCATCAGTCCATGTACTTCAATTTTACCGCACCGATTGGCGGCTTCGATCAGTGCGGCGGCTTCTTCCGGCGCGCAACCTTCCTTAGAGCCTTCGCCGGACACGTTAACCTGAATCAGTACCGGCAACGGCACCGCCGCGTATTCATCGAGTGCACGGAGAAGTTTTTCTGAATCCACGGAATGAATCATGCGGAACATTCCGGAAGCAGCGATGCGCGCTTTATTGCTTTGCAGGTGGCCGATCAAGTGCCATTGCAAATGTCCCGGACACAGCGGAATTTTCGCCTGCGCTTCCTGTATCCGGTTTTCGCCAAACAAAATCTGTCCGGCTTCGGCGGCTTCGATCACCGCATCGGCGGGCTTTGTTTTTGAAACGGCGACCAGCTTTATATCAGCGCGTTTGCGTCCGGCCTTTTCGCAGGCGGCGGTAATGCGTGCTTCGACCGCTTCGAGGTTGTCGCGAATACTCATACTTTGGCGATCAGCTTGATGACGAGCATTTCAAGAATCAGTTCCTGCGGAACGCCGCTGGAGACGAGCTGTTCATGAGTTTCCAGCAGACGTTTCTGACAGCGGCGGAGTTCGTCGGCACTGTAGTTTTTCGCCTGCTGGCCAAGTTTGGATGTACGGAACCAGTGCGTTTCGCGCGGATCAGCCGGAAGCTGGGCGAACATTTTGTCCATTTCCGGATCGGTACTCCATTGAACCGCATTTGCGCCGAAGCCGCTGGAAAGTTTCAGCCAACCTTGGTCGATGTAGGCGCGATACTGCATCAGATTCTGGTAAAGGCTCTCGACGGCAAACATAATACCGATGGGTGCTTCGCCCTGAAAAATCAGCTGGCGTAAAATCTTGAGTGCTTCGTCCAGCCGCCTTTCGCCGAGTGCATCGGTGAAGTCCCACGCTACAGCTTCTGCCGACGACGACGTAATCGCTTTGACATCCTCAACGGCGATTTCTTTGCGGTCGCCGATGTAGATCATCAGTTTTTCGGCTTCCATCATCAGCTGGCGGGTGTCGGTACCGACTTTTTCCAGAAACAAATCAAGTGCCGCCGGACTGATACGGCACGGCACTTTGGCAAACAGAGCCTGCGCCCGTTCGCGGATAACCGGTTTCTTTTTGTAGTCCTGTTCCGGCAGGTCGAAAGCTTCAACGGCGCCAGCGGATTCGCAGACTTTGTAAAAGGCGGATCGGCGATCCACACCGGGAGCCGAAATAATCAGGTTCTGTCCGGACGGCAGACCTTTCTTTATGTCGTCGGCCAGTTTGCCGAGCAAATCTTTGACCGTTTCGTTTTTACTGATCACGGCGTCTTTAAAAATGGAAACGTCGCGAAGCCAGACGGTTTTCTGTCCGCCGAACAGCCCTATTGTGCGCAGTGCGCCGATACAGGTCTTGAGAGCGGTTACGGCCTCGTCAATCGTTTTGACGTCGCCGTCAACCGTTTCGAGGCTGAGGGTTTGTTCGCTTTCCGGGCAAAGAGCGTTAACAACCTTGCGGGCGTTGTGACTCACCAGATATTCGTCGGTTCCATGTATCAGTTTTACGGCCACGGGCTGAATTCCTTATTTGCGTTGACGAGGCATCTTAATCATAATCCCCGTCCATGAGCAACACGCAGGACAATGGAATGAAGCGCCCGCTTTGGGCTCCGTGGCGGATTGACTATATCCGCGGCGAAAAGGAAGGCGACTGTTTCCTTTGCCGGATCTTCGCGGAACAGAATGACCGAAAAAATCTGCTGCTCGTTCGTGGAAAAACCTGCGCGGTTCTGATGAACCGTTATCCCTACAACAGCGGACACCTACTGATCGCCCCGTACCGCCACACCGCCGGACTCGCTGACCTCACGCCGGAAGAGAATCTCGAAATGGCTGAACTTGCCGCCCGCACCGTCGCCGTACTTGGCGAAGTGATGGCGCCACAGGGTTTCAATATGGGCATCAATCTCGGCGAAGCGGCCGGTGCTGGCCTTAAGGATCACCTGCACCAGCACATTGTGCCGCGCTGGATCGGCGATACCAATTTTATGCCGGTGCTCGGCGGGCCGCGTGTCATGCCGGAGGCGCTGGAAGCCACCTACGACCTGCTTGTGACGAGTTTTAACTAAAGGAGATCAGAACATGTCAAAATCACAGGACTCAAAAAAAGAGACTAAAAAGAAACCCGCCATGACCATGAAGGAAAAAAAAGCCGCCAAACTTGAGAAAAAGAAAAGCCGGTAAAATTATTTCCGGGCAATGCGGCGAGCGACCAGTGTGACGATGCCGCCGATTCCGAGAAGTCCGATTACTGCCGGCTCGGGAATTACGGAGTTTGGTGCTAAAGAGATATTATCCACTGCGGTGGCATAGTCTATTCCGCGTCCCTTGGTTGTCCCGCTGAACCGGAACCGGACGCCGATATACTTGTACCCTTCGGCCCCGAAATCAACTTCTGTTGCATAACTGCCGATCGATGGAGTCGTGACGGAACCGTTACCGATTAAAGTCCACGCCGATCCCGCGGGCGCATCATCCACATTGAGGGCAAGCGCGGTCTGTGAGATGTCGGTCACGTTCGCCCCGAAAATCGTATATTGGAGTTTCGGAGTTTGTATATTGGCCCCCATATAGGTCACATCAAAGCTGAGCTCTATGGTGTTCGTTGTGGCGGAGTTGTCGGTGTAAATCTGTCCGAACCAGTAACCGGGCTGATATGTCAACCCGCCAAACCAGATGTCGTTTATTGAAAGGTCGTAAAACGACGCCGACCGGGCATGCCATCCCTGATCTAAGTCTGAAGAAACACTAATACTGTTCGCGTCATAGATAGTGGGGCTATCGACCGAACCGTTGACGACTTCTGCATAACCGGAAAAAACGGTCGCATTCAGCGCTAAAATATAATACAGCCGTTTTATTTCCATAAGTCGTTTATAACCAAATACCTGCCTACAACTCCGAAGCGATTGACCCCACTTTAACCATTACAAGAAAGTAGGGTTAACCCCGTCTAGTTTGTGGGGTGGTGTCTTACATGATAAAAAACGGCGTGGCAATGAGAATAATAAAGATTTTTTCCCTTATTAACGGCCAAGGTGGTCGCTAACAAGTCTGGCAGTTTTCGGGCCGATGCCAGGGGCAGCGCAAAGCTCATCAAGACTCGCTTTTCGAAGACGCTCGAATGAGCCAAAGTGCTTCAGCAAAAGTTCTTTTTTCTTTTTCCCAATGGTTGGAATTTCATCGAGCGCCGATTCGCGGATGCGTTGTGAACGCAGCCGCCGGTGATACGAAATCGCAAACCGGTGCGCTTCATCGCGCAGACCGGTTATTACCCTCAGCGCGTTGGAATCGCGCGGCAGCTGCAGTCCGGGCCGGTTGTCGCGGACAATTTCCTCAAACTGTTTCGTCAGTCCAACGATTGGAAGCTTAACGCCGAGTTCCGCCAGCGCCGCACCGGCGGCACGCAACTGGGTAATTCCGCCGTCCACCACAATCAAGTCGGGCATCGCGCCCTGCTCTTCTTTGAGCCGTCCGTAACGGCGGCGCACCGCTTCGGCCATCATGCGCGGATCGTCGCTGCCTTCGACAGTTTTGATACGGAACCGGCGGTAGCGCTGCGGTGCCGGAACGCCGTCCACCGCCGCCACCATACTCGCTACGGCATAAGTCCCGGAAATATTAGAAATATCAAAGCACTCAATCACGCGCGGTGGTCTGGCAAGTCCCAGTGCTTCACCCAGCTCCTGAATGCCGCGATCTGCATCGTCGATCAGCATCCGGTCGGTCTTGCGTACCAGTGCCCGCTCCTTCACGGCGCGGGTCAGCAGAAACATCATATCGCGCAGCGCGGCGGCTTCTTCGAACCGGTGTTTTTCCGCGGCGGCTTCCATTTGCGCCCGCACCTCTTTGATAAACTCCGGACGTTCGCCGCGCAGAAACGCGCAAGCCGTCTGAACGCGCTCCATATAGTCTTCCGGTGTCACCTTGCCAACGCACGGCGCGGCGCACTGCCGGATAATGTCGTTATGACAATGCTGATAGGTTTCTGCATCCGGATGTTCCGGTCGGCACTGCCGGATACCGAAACGCCGTTCGACAAATTCCAGCGCCGCACGCGCCGCCAGTCCGGATGTGTACGGACCAAAACAGGTTCCGCCGTCATTCTTATCAATCCGGCAGAGTTCAAACTTTGGAAACGGACGGTTTAGATAAACGCGCAAAAGCGGAAACCGTTTATCGTCTTTAAACAGCGTGTTGTAGCGCGGCTTGTATTCTTTAATCAGCTTGCCTTCGGTCAGCACCGCTTCGGCATCCGTCCGGAGAACCAGCACGTCGAAATCAGTAATCGAACGGATCAGTCCGCGCAGTTTCGGCTCCGCTTTATGATACGTACTGTCGCGGAAATAACTCCGGACTCGCTTGCGAAGCGAAGCCGCCTTGCCGACATAGATAATGCCGCCGGTTCGTCCGCGCATCAGGTAAACGCCCGGCTCATCCGGCAGTTCCCTTAGCTTTTTTCGTATATTTTCAGGCCACTGCATACCACGGATTCTATCAGAAAAGTGAAACTCTCCATAGCTTGGGGACGTTTCACTTCGAAGCGCGCACGGCGGCGAAAAAGCGGTCTTCGTAGCGTTCGAAAAGGCCGTTGCGACGGAGCAGATCGGCCAGTTCCGGCACCTTGGTCGCATCGCGCGAAGCAGCCAAAAATGCCTTTTCGATGTTCTGATGAAACTGTGCTTTGTGATCGCGCTGCTGCTGGCGGATGTCCTGAATATTGCCCGGCGCGGAATGTTGTACCAGTTCCACCATCAGCTTCAGCAAACAGACTTCCCATGGACGATCTACGCCGACGAGCACGGCACCCAGCGGGTCGGCGCGTCCAGCGACTTCATCTTTAACGCGATCGACGACGATCTGTAGCGGATCGGTCAGGATGTAGTCATTCACTTCCTGTTTCTGAACTTTAAAGCCGTACTTGAGGATTTGCATTTCCTGCGCGTTTTTATGCAGCCAGTCGGCGTAGTTACGGGCTTCGCTGCCAAAGCCTTCGAGCATCATTTCGTCAATCGACTGCGGTGTGATGATTTCGGGGCGGAACGCTTTCAACTTTCCTTCACGCACCCGGACTTTATTGACCGAGTCCATCAGCTCTGTCACCAGATGATAGTTCACCATCGTAGTGCCAAACGTTTCAAGGCGGCGTTCCGGCACCGAAATCACCTCGGTGTTGTTGACCGCATACCAGAAATCAAACTGTGGATCATTTTTCATCGCTGGAAGTCTAACAAAAAAACCCGCTCCTTACGAACGGGGAATTTGATTATCAATCGGCTGGATTTTTCATTTCCGGATGGAAACGGCCAGCCATGAGCAAGACAGCGGCCCTTCGACTCGCATGCTCTCTCAGGGCATTCGCCGCTGTCGCGTCGAATGGTGGTGGGGGAAGGATTCGAACCTTCGAAGGCAGAGCCAGCAGATTTACAGTCTGCCCCGTTTGGCCACTTCGGTACCCCACCACAGCGCAAAAGAGAACGGATACCATAACCAAAAAAAAATGGATGTCCACCCCGATTTGATTTTTTCCGGAATATTGAAAAAATACCGGACGGAAAAGGTCAGACAGACTCTTCGCCGATGAAAATTTTAAAAGCCGAAACAGCGTCCGGCGCCGCGATCAGAGCCTTACGTACCGCTTCGTCTTTGAGGCGGGAACTGATCGACGAAAGCGCGCGGATATACTGCGGATGCTGCGTTCCGCCAGCCGCCACCATACAGACAATTTGAATCGGAGTCTGGTCGAGCGATGAATAGTCATCCAGTGGTTTACGGGCGATGCCGAGCGCCATCACCAGATCGTCCACCGATGCCAGCCGCACATGCGGCACACCAACACCAAAACCGATTCCGGTGCTCATCAGTTCCTCGCGCTGGAAAATCGCCTGTTCCAGCGCGGCTTCGTTATGAACCAGCACCGAAGTTCCAATCGCGGCACACAGTGTTTTCAGCGCGGCGTCTTTTTGGTTTGTGTCAAAGAAAACAACCCGTTCCGGCGAAAGAGCCCGGCTTAGTATTTCCATGCCCGGAGAAACCGGAGCGACAGGTGCGGCAGAATTTCCGATCCGACGGTTCACCCAGACTTCGATATCACTGCGTTTGAATCGCCAAGTCGTACCGAGTTTTCCGCCGGGAAGCTGCCCTTTCTGCGCCCAGTCATAGACCGTTCGTTCCGACACGCGCAGATATTCAGCAACCTCTTCAATCGTCATGATCTCATGGCTCATACAGGCTTCTCCGGATAAGGGGGCGCACTATATGCGAAATTTGCAACCGCCTGCAACTAGACAGATGTAAAAAAACGTGTGGCATTGGTAAAAGTCAGGTCGGCTAATTGGTCAGGAGAAATACCAAGCAATTCGGCAACGCCTTTGGCGACCTGCATCAAATTAGCCGGTTCGTTGGGTGACAGATAGCCCGGCGGCACAAAATCCGGCGAATCGGTTTCGATCAGCAGACGATCTGCCGGAACGGCGGCGACCGCCACCCTGACCCGCTTGGCGGTCGGGTTCGTCACCGATCCGCAGAAAGAAAACCAGCAATTCAGTTCGACCAGCTCTGGAATCAGTTCCGCCGCGCCGCCGAAAGCGTGCAGTAAAACGCGCGGCGCTGGATGCCGGCGCAGAATTTCAATTAGTCGCCCCCATGCTTGAACGCAGTGAACCGCCACCGGACGGTTCAATTCGCGCGCCAGATCAAGGTGCGCCGCAAAACTCGCCTCCTGCTCCGCACGATTGGCAAAACGCTTTTGAAAATCCAGCCCCGTCTCGCCGATTCCCGCTTCCGGATGTTCGCGCAATAGTTTTTCCAAGGTTTGGAACTCTTGTTCCCATGTGTAGCCGCGATCCGTGATCGCGGACTCCGGCGGGGTCACGGCCCCCGCCCTACAACCTACAAACCACGGATGAATCCCGATCATTGGAATCACCGATGGATATTCTGCCGACAACTGGAATACTTCATTCCAATCCGTGGAACTGGTACCGCAACAAGCCATCCGCTCAACACCTGCCGACTCTGCGCGATTTATCACGTCGCCAATCATTAAAATCAGCTCTGGCGACTGAAGGTGGCAATGGCTGTCGAATAGCTTCATGACACTGAAAGTACAGGTCGCCATCAACTCTGGCAAGTGCCGGATCAATCCCTTATTTTGTACCGGTTTTTAAGGTGTCACACCACATATTGTGCTTTTGTGCTTGCCGATCCGCCGGGTACGCGCGATTAATATGACCGTTCTAGTAGGTTTAACGAATCGATAACAACCACGAGGTGCTGATGAGTGTTAAAATTGATTTTTCCCGCGACAGTTTGATGACCGAGTTCGGACGTAAAACTCTCGAAGACCGCTATATGCTCCCCGGCGAAAAAAGCCCGCAAGAGGCCTTTGCCCGCGCCGCCGCCGCTTTTTCGGACGACGATGCCATGGCCCAGCGGATTTATGATTACGCCAGCATGCTCTGGTTTATGTTTTCCACCCCGATTCTGACCAACGGCGGCACCAATCGCGGCCTGCCGATCTCCTGCTTTCTGAATTACGTTCCCGACAGCCGGGGCGGCATTACCGGTCACTACACCGAAACGGCGTGGCTTTCGTCGTTCGGCGGCGGTGTCGGCGGCTACTGGGGCGACGTGCGCGCCTGCGGCTCCAAAACGTCGCACGGTTCCGAATCGACCGGCGTGATTCCTTTCCTGAAAGTGGTCGATGCCGAAATGCTGGCGTTCAGCCAAGGCGTAACGCGGCGCGGCTCCTACGCCGCCTACCTGCCGGTCAATCACCCAGAGATCGAAGAATTTCTCGACGTTCGCAAACCGACCGGCGGAGATGTGAACCGTAAGTCCACCAATCTGCACCACGGCGTGGTGCTGACCGAAGAGTTTATGAACCTGATCGATCAGGCGACGCGCATTCCCGGCTTCGACGACAGCTTTAAACTGATCGACCCGCACACCAAAGAGGTGAAGAAAACCGTGTCGGCCAAAACCATCTGGGTGAAGCTGATTCAGAACCGCATTGAAACCGGCGAGCCCTACATTCTGTTCGACAAGGCCACCAACGACGCCCTGCCCGAGTTCCAGAAAAAGCTCGGACTGAAAGTTCACCAGTCGAACTTGTGCAGCGAAATCACCCTGCCGACCAACGAAGAGCGTACGGCGGTCTGCTGTCTCAGTTCGGTCAATCTGGAAACCTACGACGAGTGGAAAGATCATCCGCAGTTTATTCCCGATCTGATTCGTTTTCTCGATAACGTCATTCAGTCGTTTATCGACAACGCGCCCGACAGCATTGGCCGAGCCCGCTTCAGCGCGGAGCGCGAGCGTAGTATCGGCCTCGGCGCAATGGGCTTCCACGCCTATTTGCAGGCGCACAGCATTCCGTTCGAAAGCGCCATCGCCAAAGGTCTCAACATGCAGATGTTCCGGCTCATTAAAGAACAGGCCGTCGCGGCGACCCGGCAACTCGCCATCGAACGCGGCGAATGCCCGGACGGCTTAGGCTACGGCGTGCGTAACGCCCACTTGCTTTCGATTGCGCCGAACGCCAGCAGTTCCATCATCTGCGGCAATACCAGTCCGTCGATTGAACCGTTCCGCGCCAACGCTTTCACACAGAAAACCAAGAGCGGCTCGGCGCTGATGAAAAATAAATATCTCGAAGAAGTGCTCGAACGCTACGGACAGAATAATTCCGAAGTCTGGAAGTCCGTCATCACACAGGGCGGCAGTGCACAGCACCTTGATTTCCTGAGCGACTGGGAGCGCGACGTGTTCAAAACGGCACTGGAAATTGACCAGCGCTGGGTAATCGAGTTTGCCGCCGACCGTCAGCAGTATGTCTGCCAGTCGCAGAGCGTTAACCTTTTCTTTCCCGCGCTGGTCAGCAAACAGGAATTGCACAACACCCACATGCTGGCTTGGAAAAAAGGACTCAAGAGCCTCTACTATGTCCGCAGCGAAGCGATCAAGCGCGCCGACGTCGTCTCCGAACAGAAACCGCGCGAAGTCATGCTCGATTACAACAAGGAAAGCACGTGCCTTTCGTGTGAAGGCTAGAAAATGTCGAATATCGAACCGCGAATAATGAATTTAGAAGGAACTGAAACATGATCGGATATGAACAGGATTTGACTGCACTTCTGCATTCGGAGTTCCTTGTTCATTATTCGACATTTCAACGGAGTTGACCCATGCCGCTTTTAGAAGAGAGAACTTATTACAAACCGTTTGAGTACGACTGGGCGTTTGAAGCCTACAAGATGCAACAACAGATGCATTGGATGCCGAGTGAGATTAATCTGGCCGACGACCTGAAAGATTTTAACGAGAATATTTCGCAGAAGGACAAAAACCTTCTGCTGAATATTTTTAAATTTTTCACGCAGGCCGACGTCGATGTCGCAGGCGGTTACTCCACCCTTTTCCTGCCGACCTTCAAGGTGCCGGAAGTCCGCATGATGCTCAGCGCCTTCGCCGCCATGGAAGCCGTTCATCAGGACGCCTATTCGCTACTGCTGGAAACGCTCGGCCTCGGCGACGATGAGTACACCGTTTTCATGGAAATCGCCGCGATGGCGGAAAAGCATGAATACCTGCTCAACTTCAACATGGAAACGCCGTTCGATATGGCGAAAACCATGGCGGTTTACAGCGCCTTCACCGAAGGCATTCAGCTTTTCAGCAGCTTCGCCATCCTGATGAACTTCCCGCGCTTCAACAAAATGAAAGGGATGGGCCAGATCGTCACCTGGAGCATCCGCGACGAAAGCCTGCACGTCGAATCGATGGCGCTGCTTTTCAAAACGTTCATCAAAGAGCATCCAGAGCTCTGGACCGACAAACTGAAATACGAAATCTACTGCGCCGCCGAACGCTCCGTGGAACTGGAAGACCGCTTCATCGACCTCGCCTTCGAGCTGGGCTCCGTCGAAGGGCTCACAGCCGACGAAGTGAAAGCCTACATCCGCTACATCGCCAACCGCCGTCTGATCGGCATCGGCATGAAAAGCATCTACACCGTGCCGGAGAATCCGCTTCCGTGGCTTGACTACATGCTCAACGGCGTCGAACACACCAACTTCTTTGAAAACCGCTCCACCGAATATGCCAAGGCGTCAACGACGGGAAACTGGCAGGATATATTCAAGTAAGGGAGTGGTGGAGTATTGGAGTGTGGGAGTATTGCAACTGCGATCCTCGATCGCGGAATACTGGAAGAGTTTTTTACCACGGATTACACGGCGCCGAGCAAAGCGAGACAGGCTGGAGCCAGTGCGACAGCAACGAAGTGGCAAAACACGGATGAGAAGATTTTACCACCCGCTGCGCTAGAGGAAGTCAGAGGAGTAGAGAGTGGCAATATTTTAGAATAAACGGCACCCCGGAGTTTCGGGGTAGCCCTGTCATCACAGGGCTTGATTCGGAACAGAGGTCTCAAATGAAAGCTCGTTTTCACCTGAGACCTCTATTCCGAATCTGTTCCGTTTATTGCCGGAAGTTGCCATTCCTTTCGTCATTGCCGGCCTTCCTGCGGCAGGCCAGCCTCTTTCGGCCTTTGGCCTCAGGTCTCTGCCTTCCTCGGCTGTTTGCTCTAATGAACGGAGTGAATGGGTGGTGACCTGAGGTATTCCGAACGTGCTTTTCGTATTTTCGAAAAGAAGCAAAGCGTCAAAAAATACTCATTCCGTTGGTTGGCATTAATAGCGGGAATCCGAACGGCGGTTTTGGTAGTTCTCTTCGGCTTCCGCTTTCATCTCCGCAATCAGCTCAAAGAGAAATGGCCACGAGAAGCACGAAAATGGAGCCCTCCTACACAACCTTTTTGTGTTTTTGGTGGCTATAAAATCCCATTATCGATCAGTAGCGCGAATCCGAGCGGCGGTTCTGGTAGTTCTCTGCGGCTTCCGCCTTCATCTCTTCGATCATTTCAACGGTCAGCGGCATTGGATCTTTCGGAACAATCCCGTTCGCGAAGCCGCGATCACGCGGATCCAAATCAAATTCCACCCCGCGGGCTTTCGGCATCCGTTTGAAGCGGTATAAATAAAAATTCTCGACCTTGTGCCGGGCCCACTCCGTCTTCCGTAAAAACTTCACAGCACTGGGAACGGACGGATTCATGCGAAAACAATTGAGACCCAGCGCGGCGTATAAAATCTCCCACCCGTAAAACTCCACGAGTTCAGTCACCATCGCCTCGGCGCTCAACCCATGCAGCGGGTTATTCTGATTTTCTTCAATCGACAACATACGAACTCCTCTCTGAATCGGCCGCCGATTATACAGAGTTCTTGTTTAGATCGGCCTGTTTAATCCAGCTATTTGATTAGGATTAACCAGCGTTGTCACTTTATCGGACTGACCCCGGCTCTTAAACCATGCAGCGGGCTGTTTTGGTTTTCTTCAATGGACAACATACAAACTCCTCTCTGAATCGACGCCGATTATACAGAGTTAATATTTAGATAGGACTGTTTAATCCAGCTATTTGATTGAGATTAACCACAGAGGTCACCGGGACACAGAGGTTTTCTAATGTTCGGACATCAATATTCAAGGACTGCCTGCTAAGCCGTAACACTGCGCGAAGGCTGGACCCCGTCAATGCAAGGATCCGTTTTCATGATCCGTTTTCTCGTTTTTCGGGTGACCCAACTCGACAAATCCGGCCGTTTCCAATATTTGGAATTTCATGCCAGACTTTTTCACCCATTGAAAAATTGATCTCTTCTCCGAACCTTGTTACAAAGGACATATATTCACTTCACATTTCAACGGGGTTAGGAGCTGGTATGCCAACTAAGCAAATAAAAAAAGCTACACCGAAAAAGAAATCTCTGCCCACTAAGCGCTTGAATAATAAACAAGCATCCAGCACCACAATTGAATCAAAAAAGCTGGCGACCAAAAAACCTAGAACGAGACAAGAGAAGCCCGTCCAAAAGAAACAAGCATCCAGCATCACAATAGAATCAAAAAAGTCGGCGACTAAAAAACCTAGAACGAGACAAGAGAAGCCCGTCCAAAAGAAACCAGTATTCAAAGACGAAATTGACAGTTTTGTTTCTCACATTGAGAGCTTATCTAAAGCACTCGGGCCAACGATGCAGGCAATGGGCGACTCCTGCAAAAAAACAACAGAAGAAATGGATTCATTCATTAAAAAAAGGAGCGTCCAGAGAACAACTGAAGACGGAACCGAAGCTTTTGAAATCAAGCCTGCAGATTTTCACCAGTTCTCTAAAAAAATAAAAAAAATTACATCTGCATCGCTTGCAGTATTCAACATCCCTCCAATATTTCTATGTGCGTTGGTCCACAAATATGACGCCTATCTTGGCCGACTCCTTCGTGTAGCATTTTCAGTAAAGCCCGATATTTTGGCATCGTCACAAAAAACATTAACTTACACTGACCTCGCATCCTTTGGGTCACTTGAAGCTGCCCGCGACTCCTTAATAGAAAAAGAAGTCGAGTCAGTGCTTCGAGACAGCCATAGCGACCATTTTAAGTGGATGGAAGAACGCTTTGCTCTTCCGCTGAGAAAAGGATTAAAAATTTGGCCACAATTCGTTGAGATCACTGAAAGACGAAACTTATTTGTTCACTGTGATGGCATTGTTTCGACTCAATATTTGCGTGTCTGCCGTCAGCACGGAGTCGAATTGGATAAAAACATAAAAGTTGGTGACCAGCTACATGTGACCCCCGACTATTTCAGCAAAACATCAGATTGCTTCTTAGAAATCGGCATAAAACTCGGCCATGTGCTTTGGAGAAAACTACAACCTGACGACATGGCCGAGGCTGATGATGCTCTTCACAGTACCGGCTTTGACCTCCTTTCAGAGGAGCGTTACGACTTAGCAAAAATAATTTTACTTTTTTCGACAGACACATTGAAAAATGTATCCTCCGATCAAATACGTCGCGTTAATCTAATAAATTTATGCATTGCTCATAAATTTTCCGGCGATGAAAAAAAATGTCAGGAGACACTAGACTCTGAGGATTGGAGCTCCTGTAGCCCAGAACTCCGAATGGCGGTGGCTGTGCTTAAAGATAAATTTGATCACGCATCTTCGCTTATGGAGAGTATGGGAGCTAAAGGGCCAGTGAACCGCGAAGACTATTCAACATGGCCACTTTTTAAATTTTTCCGAGAATCTAAAGAGTTTTTGGAAACATATCGTAAGTTGTTCGGAGAAAAATTTATTTTAACAGAGGAAAATCTCCCGACATAGGGAAAAGAAAAGAGAAGAGGTCAGAAAAAAATGGATCAACCGATAACCTGAACCGACAGACGAAAAAAAACTCCGCGAATACAGGACAAAAAAGTGGCAATTTTAGAACCCACCAAACAATCTCGTAAAAAATGCCCCTTCAATAAGGCGCGAGCTTATCAGACAAATCTTTCAAGCCAAGCGATAATCAGGAGTCAGTGAACAGGAGTCAGTGAGCAGGAGTCAGGGGTCAGTGAGCAGGAGTCAGGGGTCAGAAGTCGGAGAACGGAGGCCAGCCCAACATTCAAACTTTTCTTACACCGGAATCACCCTGTTTACAGAATCCTTTTGTGGCTTTTCGTGTTTTTGGTGGCCAATCCCGCCTTCCTGCCGTGCGTCTTGGCGTCTTAGCGTGTTGCCATTCTCTTCGTTCATTGCTTTCGCAAGCTCAAGCCCGTCTCCCTAAGGTCGGCTAGCGGTCAAAATCTTTCGTTCAATCATCGCCCGGTCGGGGACTGGGCCTACAGAACAGCCTTTGCCCCCGTCCTCTGTCATCCGTGTCCATTCGCGGTTAAAAACGCCAGTTTCCGTTCCAGATGAATCTTCCCGCCGCCTTCGTGTCCGGCCTGCGGGTAAACCACTATCTCTTTCGGCGACCGGATTTTGTTGTAAGCCGCAAACGTGCATTCCGGCGGAGAAACCGTATCCTGCATGCCGATAGAAACCAGCACCGGACAGGTGATCTGCGGCGCGAGGTTGATGTTGTCGAAGTATGAAATATTCCGGCGGACGGTTTCAGCCCGCTCCGGAAATGCCAGCAGGTAATCAGCAATTCCGGCTCCGCCGCCGCTGCGGGTTGCAATCCGCTGTTCCATCCAGCAGCTACTCGGAACATCGGCCATGCAAAGCGCCACCGACCGGTCGAGCGCCGCCAGACCTAACGCCAGTCCGCCGCCCTGACTGTGGCCGGAAACCGCAATCCGCTTCGAATCGATCTCCGGCGTTTCGCGGGCCAGCCGGACGGCGCGCAGAAAATCGGTCCAGACGCAGAACAAATAACTGTTCATCAGATCGTTAAGGTTCGGTGTCCACCAGCCGGATTTCCCGTCGCCGTCAAACTGCGTATTCGATCCGGTCGTGCCGCCCTGTAAGCGGAAGTCCGGAGAGATCACCGCACAACCTGCCGCCAGCCAGGCGGAGAAATTTTCCGGCTTCCCGCGACTGCGGTTTGCGCCGTGGCAATGAATCAGTACCGGAACTTTCCGCTCCTTCGCTTCCGGCGGAAGCAGCAGCCAGGCATGAATTGGAGTTCCGTCGAGCCCTTCAAACGTCAGGTCACGAACCTCCGTCTTCGTGTCGCCTTTGACGTTCAGCGGAATGGTTTCGCACCGCCGGATCGTTTCAGCCCAGAACGCGTCAAAATCGGGCCGCTTCGTTTGCGGCACAACAAGCTTTTCGAGTTCGGTCATGGTCGGCATGGGCTTTCTTCTTTCTTTCAACACAGCGGCGAAATAGAATCCGCGCTATGAAAGCATATAAGCCATTCCTTGTCATCCTGCTCGCCGTTCTGATTGCGCCGATGTTCGGAACTGCCGTAGAGCCTCCTAAAAAACCGCTCGTTTACCAGATTCCGATCAAAGAGCAGATCGAGCCCGCCCTGCTCTACGTCGTCCGGCGCGGCGTCACGGAAGCCAAAAAAGAAAAGGCCGATGCGATTGTCTTCGTCATGAACACCCCCGGCGGCGGCGTCAAAGAGGCGCGCGAAATCATTAGCCTGATCGGACAGATTGACGTACCGGTTTATACCTTCGTCGAAAAAGACGCTTACTCCGCCGGAGCCATCATCGCGCTGGCCACAAAACACATCTACATGGCCCCCGGCGGAGTCATCGGCGCGGCCACGCCGCTGGTGATGAGTCCGTTCGGCGGCGTCGAAAAAATGCCGGACGCCGTGGAAGAAAAAATGACCTCCGCCGTCGCCGCGATGGTACGCGCCGCCGCCGAACAGGGCGGACACGATCCGCAGCTTGGCGAAGCGATGGTGCGCCGCGAACTCGGCTACACCGTCGGCACCAATGTATTCAGCAAAGCGGGCGAACTGCTTACGCTGACCGCCAGCGAAGCCGAAGGAATTCTTTCCGAAGGCACCGTCAAAGACGTTACGGCCATGCTGGAAAAGGCCGGACTGCCGGACGCTGAAATAAAAACGCTCGAAGTGACACCGGCAGAACGGATCGCCCGCTTCATCGCCGCATTCGCGCCGATCCTGCTGATGATCGGACTCGGCGGCATCTACATTGAAATCAAAACGCCGGGCTTCGGCCTGCCGGGCATACTCGGCACCGCGGCGCTGGTACTCTTTTTCTTCGGACACCACATCGCCGGACTGGCGGGCATGGAAGATGTTATCATCTTCATCATCGGCTTCACCCTGCTTTTCATTGAGGTGTTTGTCACACCAGGCTTCGGGGTGCTCGGGATCAGCGGTATCGCGTTGATTCTTATTTCTCTGCTCAACGCCATGACATGGAAAGTTCCGGGCCACTTCTGGCCGGCCTTCAACGACAGCACACTGCAACTGGCGATCGGAAATCTTGTGCTGGGCATGACCGGCACAGCCCTCGTCGGATTTTTCGCCGGGAAATATCTGCCGCAATCAAAGCTCTTTCGTTCGATGGTGCTCCAACAGCGCACCGACAAAGACGAAGGCTTCACGGCGGCGCACGACCAAAGCGATCTGCTCGGTAAAGAAGGTGTAGCGGAAATGAACCTGCATCCGGCAGGCCGCGCACTGTTCGGCGATGACCGCGTCAACGTCATCACCCGCGGCGAGTTCATTGAGAAAGGCACCGCCGTCCGCGTGATCGAAACATCCGGCAGCCGCATCGTCGTGGAAAAAATCAGCGCGGAAGTTTGATTTTACGGCGGATGTAGGTGGGCACGTCGAGGTCTTCGCCGTTCCAGATGGTGCGCTCCGCACCGCCGAAGGTACGTGAGCGTTTAAGCCCCGGAAGCTCGCCCTGTTTTCCGTCGCCGGAAAGCGGTTTGAGTCCGCCGCGTCCGTCGTCCACCAGCGGTTCTTTCCACGCTTCGGCGGCCAGCACGATGGCGGAAAGCCGTCCCGCGAAAGCCGGATCGGTCGCGATACCCAGCTTGACCCAGCACTCTTCGCCGTGCGGCGTGAGGGCTTCGACAATCTGCTGAACTTCGGAAAGTTTCATATCTTCGCCACCGGTAATGCCGATGATGATGCCGGGCGCTTTTTCAAATATCTCACTGTCTTTGACCAGCGGATGGTTGCGCAGAGAATCGATCAGCGCGTCGGCGCGTCCTTCTCCGGTTGCCGTGGCGCAAGCGAAACGGCAGAACGCATCGCAATAGCTGAGCATGGTTTGCAGCGAGGTGAAGTCGAGATTGCAGACGCCGGTATAAGCCAGCATCCGCCAGAGTCCAATGACGCCAGCCGCCAGCGTACGACTGCCGCGTTCCAGACTGTCTTCGAGCAGAACGTCGCCGTCCGGCTGAATCAGCGCGTTGGGCATTTGCACAATGGCGTCGGCATAGGTGCGCAGTTTGCGGATTGCACCATGGGCCTTACCCTGCGCCACCAGTCCTTCAAACGGAAACGGCGTGATAGTAAAAAACAGAGTGGCCGCACCAAAGTTGCGGGCCATACGGGCGATGACCGGCGAAGCGCCGGTACCAAAACCTCCGCCAAGTCCGGTGATGACGATGAGCAGATCGACGCCGCTCAACAGCGTTTCAATCTGGCTGGCAGAATTTTCCGCGCAACGGCGGCCGACTTCGAGATCGCCGCCGGTACTCATCCCGTCGGTCAACGCCTTGCCGACGGCAATACGGTTTTCCATATTCGCGCAGGTTTCCAGCGTTTGGACATCGCAGTCCATGACGGCGAATTCCATTCCTTCCGGAGCGCGCGGCGCAATACGGGCAACGGTGTTGCATCCCGCTCCGCCTAATCCGAGTATCAGTATTCTCTTTTTCAAATTATTCATGGCTTGCGCCTCCCCAAAGTTTTGAAAGCCATGTGCGCCACGCGGCGCGGATCGGCAGTTCCGGTTTCATCTGACTGGCGGCATAGCGTACGCAACCGATGGCGGCGGCGAAACGTGCCCCTTCCTGTTTGGTGGAAAGGCCGACACAGTCGTGAATGCGCCCGACCTGACAGGGCGCATTGAAAATCTGCTGAGCCAGATCGGTGATGCCTTCCATGGCCGAGCCGCCACCGGTCAGGATGACGCCAGCACTGAGCTGGCCGGAAAGTCCGTCGTCTTCAATCTTTTCGGCGATCAGTTTAAAAATTTCTTCCATGCGGGCGTTGATAATGGTGTGCAATGTCGCAGCGCGCACCATCCGTCCGCTGAAACCGCCCTCGGCAGGAATAGAAATTTGCTGATCATTTTGAAGCCGGTTGATCAGCGCACTGCCGGATTCTTTCTTAAGGGCTTCAGCCTGCCGGCGGTTGAGGTTGAGGCCGCTACAGATATCGGAGGTGATGTGGTCGCCACCGACGGCGATGGATCCGGCCAGCTTAACGAGACCGGCGTTGTAAACGATGAAGTCGGTGGTGCCGCCGCCGAGGTCAATCACCACGACACCGGCGCGTTTTTGTTCCGGCGTAAGAACCGACAGCGCAGAGCAGAAGCCGCCGAAGGCGGCATCGGCGCAAACGACCGGCACATTTTCGGTCAGCTTTTTCAGATTTTCGACTACAGAACGCTGGCCGTGAATGAGGAGCATGCCGACGCGCAGTTCTTCGGCCAGCATCCGTTCCGGATTGACGACGCCGCCGCGGCCATCGACTTCAAAATTCTGTTGCAGTGTATGCAAACGAATCCGTTCGTCGGGTAGCGGAATTTTTCGAGCCACCTCAAGTGCCTGATCAATATCGTCGCGGGTAATTTCGCCGCCCGGTTCATCGTATTCGTTCAGCACCGGAATTCCGCCGATGTGCAGCAAGCTTTCGACCCGCCCGCCGGAAGCGACCAGATAGACACTTTCGCCGATGGATTTGTGCGCCACCGCTTCGGCGGCTTCCATAGCGCGGCGTACTGCGTCGAGCGCCAGTTCAAAGTCAACAATCTCGCCTTTGCGCACGCCGCGTGACTCACATTCGCCAAGTCCGGCCACCATCAGTCCACCGTCTTCGCGGACTTCCGCCATCAACACCTTGATGGTGGTGGTGCCGATTTCAAGCGCAGTAATAAAAGGTGCTGCCATAAAAATTCCTTATTATTTCGCCGGTGCCGGTGCCGGCACCAAATCATAAAATGTTACCGGGACATTCCGCCCGTCCGGCGTCAAATCAATCGTTCGTACGCGGCGGCCCTGCTCGTTCGACAGTTGCAGGACGCTGACCAGCCGGATCAGTTTTTCGCGCGCCGAATGCTGCGGAAAGCGAACTGTCGTGTCGTTGTTCACAATGGCTGTAACAAAATCTGGATAGCGAATGTCAAAACTTCCGAACGCAACCTGCGAACCGAGACTGAGCTGGTCGGCGGCGGCAAGAAGCTCCAGACATTGGCTGATGCCGGGTTTTTCGACCCGGTCACCGGGCCGCAAACTTTTCAGATTCAGCCCCTCGATCAGCGGAAGCGCCTGTCCGCTGCGAGTCATCGGCAGGACAACGCCATACCGATCAACCAGGAACGGCAGGCCGCGCGTGTTCCAGCGAATCTGCGCCATCGCCACGCGTTCAATCACGTTGATGTTCAGAGTATCAGGCAGTTTCCGGTCAATGGTAACCGACTCGACCAGCGGAACTTCTTCCAGCTTCCGCCGCAGTTTATCAAAATCGACTGAAAACAGATTTGCGCCGATCTGAAGTCCGGCGTATTCGCGGAGCTGCTCCGGAAGAAGCCGTCCGTCGGTCGTGATGTTAATCACCTTGAGTTCAAACTTCGGGTTGCGGGAGAGAAAAAGCGATCCGGTGTACTTAAGACCGGCAAAAATCCCGAACAGCAGAGCCAGCGCGGTCGCGGCCAGCAAAAGAATCACAAATCCGCGGCGAACGACCATCTTCTTCGCGGTTTTACTTTTGGTTTTGCTGTAATAAATTTTCGGTGGCGTCCGTCTTCTTGCGACCATAGCGATTCTCCGTCGATGTGCGTGGGGCCTTTATAGCGAAGCGGTTTTCATGATTCGATCACAAAGCACTGGAAACTCAATTCCGGCGGCGGCGGCGGCCTTGGGAAGCAGGCTGTGCGAGGTGAATCCGGGAATGGTATTCAGTTCCAGAACGAACTGCCCGCCTTCCGGGGTCATGCGGAAATCGACGCGTCCGAAACCGCGCGCACCGAGCGCTTCAAAGGTTTCCATGGCGGTCTTCTGCATCCGCGCGGCGGTGGCGGCGTCGAGTTCGGCGGGAATAACGTAGCGGGTGGTGTCCACTTTGTATTTGGCGGTGTAGTCGTACCAGCCCGCCGCCGTCACGATCTCGACAATCGGCAGAACCTGACCGTCCACGACACCGACCGTGAACTCGCGACCCGGAATAAAGCGCTGAACGAGGACTTCATCGTCATATTTCAGAGCATCCGCCATCGCCGCCGCCCATTCCGATTCCTGGAAAACCAGCGAACAGCCAACGCTGGAACCCTGCCGGGGCGGTTTTACCGCGACCGGCAGCGAAAGAGTACGTTTGTCACCGCGCCGCAGGGTTTCGCTTTCCGGAACCGGAACGCCTGCTTCGCGCAGACAGATTTCCGTGAGAAGCTTGTCGAATGACCGGCGGCTGGATTCTGCGTCGGCACCGACATACGGAAGTCCGAGTTCTGTCAACCGCGCCTGAACGCCGCCATCCTCGCCAAACGTGCCGTGCAGTGCGATAAACACCGCTTCGATTCCCGCCGGAACCGTGAAATCCGGTGAGGTCACATCAATTTCAGTCACCGTGTAACCGGCTTTACGCAAACCGGCGGCAATGGCACCGCCCGATTCGAGCGATACGTCGCGCTCTGCAGAAAAGCCGCCCTTAAGGACGGCCACGTTTTGAAAATGTTTTGGCATAGTGTTGACCCCAATGAATCCTGAGTTTGAAGACGGTCAACAATCTACCTGCCCGGCCCGGCGACTCAATCCAAAAACGCCGAATCCTGAGATTCGTCACAATCTCTGTGCGGCAAAAGAAATTCTGACACGAAACTCGACGGTTTCATCCGGCTGAATCGTTTTTAATGTGCCACCGTCTTTTTCCGCTGTCTGCCCGTCGGGATGGCAGTTTGACGGCTCAAGACCCATAACATATTCCTGCCGTCCCATCATTTTCCACTGGGTGAAATACGGCAACTCAGCCTTGCGATACGCCACTTCCATGGCCAGACCGGATTTCGAGTTACGCAGGGACATCCGGGCAAATCCGTCTGCATCAGTTTCCACGTCATGGAAAAAACACTGCTCAGCATAGCCCTCCGTCGGCGGCTGGCAAACACCCCACTCGCCGATGCCCGCGGCGGCGTTCTCCGTACGAGGCACAGTGCTTTTCACTTTTCCTTCGACAACGGATGATTCGTCCAAAAGCGGAAATCCGGCGTTAATGTGATAAAGGATCATCAGCGGAGAGGAACGAACACCGCAATTGGTGACGGAGTCGCAGATGGAAATCGAATTGTCGCCCATCGCTGTCGAAACGGTCCGGCGCAGCTTTAGATTTTCTCCGAAGAAACTGACTTCGCAGACCGTTCCGGTCACGCTGAGTTCATAACGGTCGTTTTTCCAGCCTTTGGAAACACTGACCTCTTCCGCGGGCGTATTGGACAGCCGGCCATGCAGTCCGAGCGGCCCGTCCGCCCGCATTTCATTTTCCGCTTCCGGCGAGCCGACATTACGCAGTCCGCAACCGGTCATCAGCCCGCCGCCAAAACTGCGCAGCCAGCGGAGTCCATCGGGTTCGAAATACGCCGGATGAACCAGTCCGACCGGCGTTTGATACGCGAACGGAACGCCATTAAATGAGGCGTCGCCGATATCCATGCCGCGATCCAGCAGAACCGTGAAGCGCAGACCGCTTCCGTTATCAACATCCGCCATCCGGATGCCGCGTCCGCGTCCATCGTCGAGAACCGAAGTGCGAATGCGAGCGAGCTGATCCATGGTGCCTATGTACGGGTTCGGGCTTTTTTCATTCATTTTCATTTCAGCACCTCCGGAATAAAAATCACAGGACGGTTACAGCGTTTGTAAAACCGGTTTAAGCGACGGATAAAGCTGTTCGTAGAGCGCGTGCTTTTCAAGATACATGGCGTGCCGCCGTGCGTTCGGCTCAAAAACACGATCCCGCTTCACAAAAAGATGCACGGCCTCTTCCGCCGTTTTAAACACATCGGTGGACAACCCGGCCAGCATGGCCGCGCCAAGCACGCCGGCCTCCGTAATGCGGGGCCGGACAAACGGAATCCCCAGAATGTCTGCCTTGATCTGCAAGCCTGAATTGGACGTTGCGCCGCCGCCTGACGCAATAAACTCCGTGGTATCCATTCCAATCCGCCGCAACGAATCGATGCTCTTCATGAAATACAGTACAGCTCCTTCGCGAATGGCTTTCAAAATTTCACCGCGAGCGGTGTCGGTTTTCAGCCCGACGATCACGCCGGACGTTTTACCGGCATGGTGCGGAGGAATATCAAAATGCGGCAGCACCAGCAAACGGGTCGGGTCTTCCGGAAGCTCCATATCAAGGTAGTCATAAATATTTACTCCGGCAGGAGGAATGTCGGCGGACGCAAACGTGTCGCGGAACCATTTCACCAGCAGGCCGCTCTGGTTATAAAGGAAGGAAACGTATAAATCCGGCAGGACGTGATGCTCGATGTTCAAATTCTCACGGAACATACAGAGCGGATCGGCGGGTTTTGCATACACCGGCGTGATGCAATCAAACGATCCCATTCCGTAAACTGCACGTCCCGCCGTAATGCCGCCGCACCCAAGCGCGTTGCAACATTGATCGTGACCGCCAGCAATAACCCGGACTCCTTTAGACAAACCTAACTCGGCTGCCATGCAGTCAGAAACCGTACCGATTACTGTACCGCCAGAAACGACGCGTCCTAATTTCCCGCGCGGAATTCCGCTCCACGCGAGCAATTCGTCCGACCAATCATTTTTATCGAGATCAAACAGCAGCGTGCGGTTGGCGTGCGAGTTATTGGTAACCGGCTCGCAACCGAGCATAAAAGCAATCAGGTCGGACCAAAGCAGGAAATGGTCAGCCTGGCGGTAAACTTCCGGACGGTTTTCGCGCAGCCAAAGCAGCTTAGGCAGCGAATAGTTCGGCCCAAGCAGGTTCGGATTGATCCGGTACAAATTTTCCCGTCCAAAATGTTCGACCAGCCGGTCAACGTGTTCCTCACCCCGGTTGTCCACGCAGAGAATGCTGTTATCAAGCAGCTTGCGGGACTTCGAAACCGGAACAAAGGCCTCGCCGAAGGCACTGATAGAAAGTGCAGTAACCGGATCCGCGGCGCTCTTTGCAACCACTTCAGCGATGACGGTTCTGGTTTGCCGCCAAACCTGTTCGCTGTCGAGTTCCGACCAGCCGGGCTGCGGATGGAGCATATTGTATTCACGGTAGGCCTGCGCCATACAGGTGCCGTCCAGACCGAACACACCGGCCTTACAGCCGGTTGTCCCCAAGTCTATGCCGAGCAGACTCATAGATTTTTGAGCTCGTAGCCGAGATATTTTGTGAACGCTTCGCGAACCGCCGGGGCAACATGTCCGGCCGTGACGCCGACATGATGGCGGTAGCCTTCATGACCGACATACTCCAGCGCGTTTTGCAGATTTTTGATATGGGCAACGCCGGCGCAACCGAAAAAGTCGTCTGCAATTTTGTCCTGCGTAAACTCACCTTCTCCAAGATAACAGTACAGTTTTCCGTCAGCGGTTTTTGAGCTGGCGAAGGTCATCGGTGTTGGAGCAATGCGCCCGACATTGCAACCCCAGCCGCAACCGGCACCCATTGCCTTGGCAAACATCGGGTGGTCAATGACCTGCCCTTTGGCGGTCATGAGACCCTGCGGCACGGGCCCGCAGTGGAAGAGGATGCACTTATCCGGATCGTCTCCGTAGTTATTATTCCAGTCGAGGCAGGTGGCTGGACGCTGTGAAGCGAGGTGCAATGCGTACATCGGCACCGCATTACAGACATCCAGCTCGCACGCCGAAACAATTCCGCGATCGTTCAGCTCACTGAGCAAAACGCAGGGAGAAATGCCCAGCTCTTTTTCGATTTCAATCCAGCACCGCAGCGCCATGCAATCCAGTTTGTAGTCGGCAATAATGTCGTCAAGAACGACATTCACCTTGGTGAGCATTTCAAACTTTGCGGCCGGGACACCGTTCCAGTTGGTATAGTTTTTCAACCGCTCGGCTTTAGCGGCAAATGAGTCGCTCGTTGTTTTAATGTCACGAACCCGCAGAAACACTTCGGAAAGATCGAGAGCTTCCGTGGTGATTCCGTAACGCTGAAGTGTCAGCTCATCGAAGCGAACGGTCTTGAAAGCAGTTGTGCGTGCGCCGATGGCGCCGACCGTCATCCGTTTCATGTTGTTCGTCACGCGGCAAACCGCCGCAAACTGATGAATTTGCATTTCAAAGGTTTTGCTGGACGGTGCCACGGTGTGCGGCTGAAAGGTGGTAAACGGCAGACCGTACTGGCAGAAAACATCCATCACAGAAAATTTTCCGCAGAAGGCGTCGCGCCGGTCGGCAAAGCCCATCTTATTCAACTCGTCGGGATACGCCTGAATCAGAATCGGCACACCGCAGTCCTGAAGAGCGGCAATGGCGCCGGTTTCATCGCCGAAGTTCGGGAGGCAGAGAATGACGCCGTCATACCGGCCGCGGTTATCTTTCAGGAATTGCGCATATTTAATGCCGTCATCAGCGCCTTCGATTGCCCCGAACTTTGTGAGCGATTCGTCCATCAGCAACGAGCCGTAGCCCAGTTTTTTGAGAACAGCGGACATTTCAGCGCGGGCGCCGGAAACCAGTTTTTCCGGGAAAAAACCCCGGTTGCCGAAATAGAGTGCGAATGTAACGGTTTTAGTTTTCATCATGATCAGCCTTCCGGGTTAAGAATTTTTGCAGAGTCCTCTGTTTCTATATCTTCACGAATCACGGTCAACATCGCGTCATAAACTGCATTTTGCGCCGCCGCAACGCCCTGCCCAATCATCTGCTCATACGGCTGGCGGATCGCGGTCGCCACATTAATTTTGGCGATGCCGTGCCGAATGGAATCCATAATGTATTCTTTGCGGATGCCCGTGCCGCCGTGGAGCACCAGCGGAATTCCGGTGCTCTTATGAATCCGGTCGAGGTGTTCGATATTGAGGCGGGCGGCGACCTTCTGCTTCCCTTTGGCGGCGGCGGAAATCGCCCCATGGATATTGCCGATTGCCACGGACAGCCAGTCAACGCCGGTCGCATTAACAAATTGTCTGGCCTCGTCCGGATCGGTAAATCCTTTTCCGGATGCAAAAAGCTCTTCGTACGGCGGGAGCGGCCCGGCTTCGTGTCCCATCACCGCGCCCAGTTCGGCTTCCACCGGAATTCCTGCCGCATGCGCCATATCCACAATTTTCTTTGTGCAGGCGATATTCTCATCAAGCGGCAGGCGCGAACCGTCCACCATGACCGATTCATAACCTGCCGCAATCGCCCGCCCGATGATTTCGCCGAAATCAACGCGAAGATCGTCTTCATCAATAACCGGCACATGGTCAAGATGCAGGCGGGTATGGCGGGGCAGCTTGAACTTTTCATATTCATCGCGCACCGCTTCGAGACTTCGGGATTCAAATTTTTCCCATTCCAGACGGGCGACCACCAGCATGCCGACACTGTTGCAGTCTTTCAGCGCCTTCACGACGGGCTCCACCATCGGCAGATAGGGAATGTTGAATGCTGGAATCACGACCCCGGCCTTGCAGGCACGCTGGACTAACGTTTGTGTTGAGACATACGGCATATAAAATCCTTTTGTTGGGATTCAGCCTGCCGCGAAACGCCAAGGCGGAGAATGGACAGGAAAACTATTTCATGTATTATCCTGCAACCGATATTACATGCTCAACTCAGGAAGCCCGTATGATCGAATATGCCGTTGCAACGAAAGAAATGGATCAGATCATGAGCCGCCTGCACCGGCTCTTTGATATCCGTATCACCTTCTTTGACATGCAGGAGCATGAGCTTGAATATTTTCACGTCAAACCCATGGCACCGTTCTGCGCGGCCTTCCGGCGAAAAAAAGAGCGGGCCGCACAATGCGCCGCTTGTGATAAAGCACATCTGGCAGAAGCGAAAAAACTGCGCGATGTGTATA
Source organism: Kiritimatiellaceae bacterium (assembly GCA_013141415.1). NCBI lineage: Bacteria > Pseudomonadati > Kiritimatiellota > Kiritimatiellia > Kiritimatiellales > Kiritimatiellaceae > Kiritimatiellaceae bacterium. Next base: position 19,543 of record JABFQY010000003.1, on the reverse strand, counting down.
TCTACCACTGCCACAGCGGACTCATCGAAGGCATGGTTCCGCTTTACAACCGGCGGGGCATTTACCTCGGAGCCATCGTCTTCGGACAATTGCGCGATCCGACCCGACCTCCCGGTTCCGACCTGCCGGGATTTTTAACAACTCTCTACAGCAAACTGCCGACCTGCACAGTTGAAAAGGCTCTTGATATCGGCCACCTGTTAAAGTGTGTCAGCGAATCAATCATTGATAATGAGTTGATCCGCTACCGCAATAAGGCCTGGGTTGAAAAACTGGAAGATCACATTGAAACCCGTTTGCATAAAAAAATCACCACCGGACAACTTGCCTCGACAGTGGGCCGGTCGGCTTCATTTGTGGCGCATCATTTCGAACGCGAATTTGGACAGACACCACGGCAGTACATCCTGAAACGCCGGATGGAAGAAGCCAAAGCCATGCTCGAAAACGGGCGGAGCGTTCAGGAAACCGCCGAGAAACTGGGCTTCTGCGACGCGTTCCACCTTTCAAAAACCTTTAAACGGTTTTGGAACAAACCGCCCAGCGCCTGCCGCCCGGCCTGAAAACCCGTTCTACTTCCCGCGGAAGCAAAGCAGTCCGCCGTTCCGGAGCGCGACAATAATCGTCTTGTTGCGGCTGATCGCCAGCCCGCCGAACAGCGGTTCGGAGGGAAGTTCGGTTTCAAAAAGCGTCTTTCCTGTTGTGCGATCAAGCCCGCTTACAAACCACTTTGAGGGGTTATCGCCCTTCCCTAGGGTTTTACCGTGGGTGACAATCACCATGTCAGAAGCAAGTGCCACCGCATTCACATTCAGTTCAAGCGGGCCAAAGCGATTATACGGAAGAACGGGAATCTTACTGCCGTTTGCGCTGTATTCACCTTTGCTGGACACGCGCTCGGCGGAATAATTCGGGAACTTTTTCCCGCGGTTTTCCTGATAAATCTCAGTGAGGGACTTGGCCACTTCGGGCGCATTCCACCCGCAAAGTTTCTGCCGGTAAAAAAGCGGCATGACCATAAGATCCTTGTCGAAGGCGGGCGCGACGATGCCGAAAGGAAGCGGGCTGACTTCCGGAAAGTCGGGAGTTCCATTTTTTCCGAGAGGAAGAAACGAGAACCGCACCCAGCGCCCGATTTTAAACTCGCTGCCGGTTCGCTCGTACTGATCGGAAAAGAAACGCTGGCCGCCGGAAACGATGAACCGGTCGTCGAAAACACCGATGTCGGAACCCAATGTACCTTGATTGATTCCGGGTTTCTGGTACCGCTCCGGAAGCGGCAGGACTTCACCGGTTTTGCAATCAAACGATGTGTACGCGCTGTTGGCGCATTGAAGCCACAACCGGCCTGCACCCAGAGCAAAACCGCCGCACGGTGCGCGGCCAAAATCCGACTGACCGGGCTGATGACCTAAGTCGGTTTTCTGCCAGACGATTTCCCCTGTCTTCGCATCGAGGGCGTAAACGAAAGATCCGTCTTCGGGCAGCATTCCGGCGGCGGCGTAGGCAAGCCCGTCATGAACCAGAATGCCGCTATGAACCGGCCAGGCGCTCGACAACTGTCCAAATATCATAATCCGCCGTTCCGTCGGCGCGGCGCGGAACCGCCAGAGTTCGTCGCCGGTGGAGGCAGAAAGGCAATAGACATAGCCGTCACCGCAACCGACATAGACACGACCGCTGTCGAGTGTCGGAGATGCCAGAATCGAACCGCCGAGGAACCTCGTCCACAGTTCCTTGCCGCCATCTTCTTCGCAGGCACGGAGCGAGCCGTCGCTCGCGCCGACGACAACAATCCCGGCGGCCGTCACCGGCGGAGCGGGACGGTTTTCAACACCGTAGCGGCGTTCCTGTTCTGTTTCATTGAACGGCACGGCGGGCTGATATTTCCAAACCAATGCCGGATTTGACCCCACCGCAACCGGGGTCGCGGCAGAACGGATATAGTCATGCCGCGCGGTCGGCCAATCGTTACTATCGGAGACTTTTCCGGTCACAGGCGAAGACACACTGGAACGGCGAAGCCTCTCCTCGCTCTGAGCTTTCGCATGAAAATCAAAATTTCCGGCCGCCTGCTGTGCCATCATCCCGCGACTGATAACGCCGCAGGTACACGGTCCGGACGTGAGAAAATACATTCCCTCGGCAACGAAGGTGCTCACGTCACACGGCGTCTTGTGCTGTCCGGAAAGTGAAGGCGTCGCGGAGCCGGACGGCGTGTCATAGGCCTGGCCGCAGGTGCCAAAGATACCCATTGGCGAGGCGGTGATCATCCCGCAACCTTCCGTTTTGAATGAAAGACCATCAACCTCCGCTCCGGTTTGAATGTCCGCACCTTTTTGCATGAAAAGAATTTTACTGCCCATCGCAACCCACCGGGCTACGCGGCCGGTTTTCTTGGTTTGATTCCGCCACAGCTCTTTTCCGGTGTCCGGATTGAGAGCAACCATGTGCGTCGTTCCGTTATTGCCGATAATAATCGCCTGCAGAAGTGATGTCAGGCCGCGATCATTGATGCCAACGAATCCGTCGAAAAGCTCACGGTTCTCCGTCGTTGCGGCCAGAATATCGGGACTGCTGTTCTGCCAGCGGACTTCACCGCTTTTCATATCCAGCGCGGCAATCGCAGTTTTCTCGGCGTTGTAAAAAACGGTCTTCCCATCCAGCGCAATCATCCGTGCAGAAATCGGGCCTGGCGCTTTATGCACCCATACCGTCGTCTTTTTCACGGTATCGTATGCCGCAAGGGTTGTCCCGGTGTCGGAGATATTGGCGTTCGCAACGGTGATTTCCTTTTTCCCCCAGACATAGGAATCGGGCGGCAGGGTATCGCTTTGGTCGGCTGCACCGAAAAGGGCGAAAACATAATTGGAAGAGAGCGCGATCCACTTGATGTGGCCGCTCGTTCCTTCAAATGTCACCTTCCCGCGTTCTGTTCCGGTTTCAGGATCAATAAGAGCAACTGCCGGACCGAGCGCCATAAACAGCGTGTCGGGAGTCAGCACCATATTATTCTGTCCGGTGACAAATTTTTGCGGCAGATGTTTTTTCCAAAGAAGCGCGCCATTGGCCGAATTGAAGGCGCAGAAAATATCGTTGCGTTCATTTCCGGGCTGGTATGCTTTTGTATCCCGCGCGGCAATAACGATGCGCCCGCCAGCAATCAGTTCACTGCATCCGCGCTGAGTGAGTCCGAACGGTTTTGCCGTCCACTTGGTAATGAGCGGACGCTGAAGGGTGTCTTTCGAAACAGGATGATTGTCCGGCCCGTGAAATTTGTACGACCAAGGATCCCAGCCGGCCGGAGGCGGAACGCTGATTGCGGCCCATGCGCCGGAAATGGCTGGCACTGCGGCGTCTTTCCCGGCCCACGCGGCAACCTGAGCCGGTGTAAGATTCGCGGCGTTTCCGACAACCGCTACGCCGACATACGGAGCAATCACACGCCGCAGCTCGGCGGAGTACGCAGGCGTCAGATCGGCGGCGGTGCTGTCGGCATGAACAAGCAAATCGATTGAATAATCGGCGTATGGAAGTTTTGGAAGTGTGATGCTATCGACATAGATGCGGCGACCGAGAAGTCCGGTCGGCACCAAGGCCGTGCGCAAAGCCTGAGCTTTCGTGTCATCCGCAGCCAGAACATGAATTATAAACCGGCTGTTCGCGGCAAAACCTTTGGCTGTTGCTTCATCGCCATGCACGAGAACAAGAATTCCGGCGCGGCGCGGCGTTAACGCCAGCACACTATCCGAAAGTGACGACGCAAAAATTTCCGCTGAGAACGAACAAAAGAACAGCGCGGTACTGGCAAACAATATCCATTTTCTGCAAAGAAAGTTTTTCATATTGCTAATCCTTTGACTGGTGTAGGTGTGCATGTTGCGGCAGAGAACGGATCCATTCCATGATTTAGTGTTTTTATTTTCAGAACGGATGGGTTTCAGAAACCACTTATGCAAACGGAAGAGCGCAGCCCTTAATCCATTCGCCGTCGTTGGCCGCTTCAAGTTTTTCCACCAGCTCGCAGTGCAAGCGCTGCGCAAGCTCTGCCGTATCCTGTTCAGGGTCGAGCAACAGGTTGCGCTGTTCCAGCGAATCTTTCTCCCGGTCAAATAACTGCCACGGAGCGATATGACCGGGTGAATAGACACCGCCCTGCGGCCCTCTTAAGACGGTGTATTTGTAACGCGGCCCGCGCAAACCGCGCATGCTGTGTCCGTAGAAAGTTCCTTTCGGACGACGCTCCTCGACCATTTCAATCAGCACACTCTCACGCTCAAGGCCACGGCTTTCGCCGCGGATCAGCGGCGAGCAGTCAAGACCGGGGAGTCCGGCAGGAACCTTAACTCCGGCGATGCCGCAGAAAGTCGGAAAAAAATCTTCTGTGCAGAGAACATCATCAATCACTTTGGTCTGCGCGACAGAGGGATCGCAGACAATAAACGGTATAGCAATCGCCTCTTCAAAACTGCTCTCCTTCATTGCGGTCGGGAAACCGTGCGCGCCGCCCATTTCGCCGTGGTCGGCAATGAGCGAGACAATCGTGTTTTCGGCGAGACCTTCGTGATCGAGCCAGTCCAGAAGTTTACCGACGTTACGATCCAGATTCTCGATCATAGCGTAATAGATGCGCAAACGCCGGAGCCGGTCGTTAACATCGGCCTCTATCGGCGGATCCCATGTACTCTCAGGACAGAAATAATTTTCCCGCTGCTGAAACGTCGCGGGAAGGATCAGTTCGCGGTCGCGCCAGCGGGCGATATCCTCTTCCGGCGCTTCATAGGGAAAATGCGGCGGCTCAACCGAAAGAAGGCAGCAGAACGGTTTGTCCTTCGGTCGTTTTTCAGCAAGATGATGAATGGTGAGATCGAAAAATCCGTCGGTCTGATACCCCTCAATGAGCTTCTTCTCGGGATCATCATCCTCGAAATAGAAGCTGTTAAAATGGTTATTGCAGAGTTCAAAGCCGTACCACTTCTGCCAGCGCGCCTGCCGCTCGCGCGGCACAGGAACATCAAAATGCGGATACGGAATTCCGTCAAGATGCCATTTGCCGAGATAGACCGTGTGATAACCCGCTTCGTTAAACGGATCAGCCAGACTGCGCTCGCCCGGATCCATCTGCCAGTCGATGGTCGGCACATTCCTCGCGTGGCCGTACTCGCCGGTCATCAGAGAAAACCGGAAAGGAACACAAACCGGATAAGTACTGCAGGCCGCATTAAAGCGCACGCCTTTTGCGGCCAGACGGTCAATGTTCGGTGTGCTCACATTGGGATCGCCGTAGCAAGCGAGAGCCTGCCGCCGCAATTGGTCGGCAAGAATAATGATCAGATTCTTTCGACCCGCCAGTTTCTTTTTCACAACGCTTCCTAATTCGCTTTTTGTTCCACAGTGAAATCACAGACAATCGGCAGGTGATCGGAAAACTGAACGTCCGGCATCCAGCATTGCTCCACGATGATCCCGGGGCTATGCAGAATAAAATCGAGATGGCGTTTCGGTTTCCAGCTTGGAAATGTCGGCGAGTCGGCCGCATGGGCATTTTTAAGTCCCGTCGCCGCCAGAAACAGCCGCACCTCCTGCTCGCCCCACAACGCGTTAAAATCACCGGCGACGATGTGCGGTTTTTTAACCGTCTGGAGCAGATCATACAGATCGCCGAGCTGGCGGTGGCGCAGACGTGAACTGAGAGCCAGATGAATCAGAAAAAAGGTGACATTCTCCATCTCCAACTCAATCACCAGCCGCTTCACGCCGCGATCAAAATAATGAAAGGTTTCCTTATGACCGCTGTCACGCACCACGAAAGCGTTACCCTGCTGATTCAGAATCGGGAAATGGTTTGTCAGCGATTCTTCGCCGTATTTTGAGCGGTAAACGTGATAGTGCCCCAGCCGGTCGGCAATCATTTCGGCCTGATTACTTTTCCCCGAACGGTACGAACCGGCATCGACTTCGATCAGTCCGGCGACATCGGGATTCAGATCGTGCAGAAAGTCTGCAATGCGTTCAAAGTTTTTGCCGGTACGGCGCAGATAGCCGTTCAGCGGAGAAAAAAGTTTTCTCCCGCCCGTGCCGTACCGGATGTTGTATAAAACAAATCTCATAAACAGCCTTTTGGGGTGCGGTGGCAAGCAACGGGCGACACCGCTCTCTTGAAGCTAAAGCGGCGTGGCATTTCGTTTCCCGCCGCACTCCATAATTTTATCCACATCGCCCGCACCAATGATTAGTAACACATCTCCAGCACGTAGTTCGCATTGAATTTCCTGCCATGCTTTTTCCAATGCGGGCAAACTTTTTACTTCCGGCTTTCCGGACGCCGGAAATTTTTTGAAAAGGTCAGCCGTCGTTCCGCCCGCCAGCGGTTTTTCCGATGCGGCATAAACCGGCAGCAGCCACAGTTTATCCAACCCCTGAAACGCGGGCGGAAAATCGTCCATCAGCGCCTTGGTGCGCGTGTAGCGATGCGGCTGAAAAACGCCAAGCAGCCGTTTCGGTTTGAGCGTTTCCAGCACCGTCTGAACCAGCGTACGGATTTCCGTCGGATGGTGCGCGTAGTCGGAAATGACCGTGTACTCGCCCTGAAAAACTTTTTCAAACCTGCGCCGAACGGGTCTGATGGCTTCCAACGCTTGGAAAATTTCCGTTCCGGTTTTCCATTGTTTAGACACTTCCAGCGCGGCGCAAGCATTCAGCCGATTATGCCGGCCCGGTAACGCCACTCGCCACTCGCCACTCGCCACGCCATAAGGAATCGCTTTCGGGTTTCCGGCACAAAGCCTCGCAGCAGCCGGATCTTCGGCGCAATAAACAACCTTCTGCTTTGTGTTGGCGATGAAGGTTTTGAAGCACGCCTCAAACGCTTCGACACTGGCGTGATGCTCCATGTGGTCGTATTCGATGTTCGTGATAACCGCGATGTCGGGATGATAATTGACGATCGTGCCGTCGCTTTCGTCAGCTTCGACCACCATGATTTCGCCGTCTTTGGCAACGCCGTCAAAACCGGGCACCTCGCCGCCGATGCAGTAGCCGCAACCGAGAATCTGCGCGATCATTGACGTCGTCGTCGTTTTGCCGTGGGTTCCGCTGACCGCAATGGTGAACCGGTCGCGCAACAGCGCAGGTAGCACTTCCCCGCGACGGCTGACCGGCACGGTCGCGTTCGCCACTTCGGGATGATCGTCCGGCACGGCGGTGGTACGGATAATCCATTCGGCGCCGTCCAGATGCGACCGGTCATGACCGATCAAAACGGAAATTCCTTTCCCGCGCAGCCAGTCGGTCTGCCGGTTTTCCTGTTCATCGCAACCGCTGACACGGTGCCCGCGCTCGTTAAGCAGCAGAGCAAGTCCCGCCATACCGATTCCGCCGATGCCGATCATGTGAATGCGGCGCGAGGTTGAGAGCAGGTTGTCTATTTGCGGGCGCATTCTTCCACCACCCCGGCAAGGATTGCGGCTGCGTTCAACGGAACATTGCGTGCAGCGGAACGCGTACGCATTTTTTCAAGCCGGGACGAATCGCTGATCTGTTCGGCCAGATAGCCTTTGAGCCACTCGACCGTCATGACGCTCTGCTGAATCACATCCGCCGCGCCGAATTTTTCAAGGGCGCGGGCATTGGCGGTCTGGTGGTCGCTGGCGGCATGCGGATACGGAATCAGCAGCGCCGGTAAAGCAAACACGCCGAGCTCGGCGCAGGTGGACGCGCCGGAGCGGCAGATGGCCAGCGCGGCTTTTTCATAAAGCGACACCATATCCTGAGTGAAAGCGCGCACTTCGGCATTCACCCCGGCGGCGCGGTAGCGCCCGGCAATTTTCTGCTCGTCCGCCACGCCGGTTAAATGCGTCACGCTGATCCGGCTGTCGGCCAGCGCGCAAACGGCCTCAGAAACCATTTCGTTGATGGCATGAGCGCCGAGTGATCCACCCATGACGAGGAGATTGAATCCTGACTCCTGATTCCTGACTCCTGTCCCCTGAATCTCCGGTCTCAGCGGCATTCCGGCAGAAACGGCATTCATTCCTTTAAGATGAAAGCGGGTTTCCTCAAAACAAATGGCAATGGCACGCGCCTTCGGGGCGAGTAGCCGGACCGCCCGGCCCGGTATGGCGTTGGCTTCGTGCAGAATGTACGGAATTCCATGCAGACGGGCCGCCAGACACGGGCCGATGGAAGCGTAACTGCCCATGGCCAGCACGACATCGGGCCGGTGACGCAGCATGATGAACCAGCAGCGGAGCACCGCGCCGGCAATCCGCAACGCGGTCAGCACCGACCGGAAAGCGCCAAACTGAAATCCTTCCGACGGAATCGTAACGATCCGCCCTTCCCAGCCTTTGACGGCGGTGTCTTCGCCGTCTTTACCGGCGAGCCAGAGGGTGACGTGGTGTCCGCGCTCTCTCAGAACACGGGCGGTGGCGAGTCCGGGGAAAATATGTCCGCCGGTTCCACCGCAGGCGATGGCGATATGCAGTTTTTCACTCATTTGAAAAATCCATGTTTTTTTAGTTCTGCGGGAAGATACAGTGAACCGGTAAAACAAACGAGCCGCTTTTTACCGGCGTCCAGCCACTCGATCGCCGGTTGTATGCCGCTGACGGGCTGAATGTCCATTCCGATTTTTGTTCCGATGGCGGCAATCTGCTCCGCAGGCATCGCGCGGTCGCCGGGTAATGTAAATGCCCAGGCTTTTTCGACGGCAGGTTTGAGCGTTTTCAGAATTCCTTCGACGTCTTTATCCTTCATGAAGCCGAAAAAGAATCCGTTTCCAAAACCTGGAAAAATTTCACCCAGAGTTTGGAACAGCGCACGGGCACCGCAGACATTATGCGCGCCGTCATAAAGCACCGGCGGCTTCTGTTGAAGAAGCTGAAAGCGGCCTGGCCATTTGACGGCTTCGAGCCCCCGTTTCATTTGAAGGCGGATGCCTTCAATGTCGGCCAGATCTTCGAGCGCGGCGACGGCGATGCCGCAGTTTTCCATCTGAAAATTTCCGGCGAGCGGCAGGCGGACGTTCGGGTATTCGTGGCCGCTGGCTTCGATATGTAGAAGCTGATCGTCACGGCGGGCTTCCAGAATTTGGAAAAAGACCGCTTCGTCGCTTCCAAGGATTGGAACTTTTTTCTCTTTGGCTTCTTTATAGATAACCGCTTCGGCCTCGACCGGCATCGGGCCGCAGATCACCGGCGCGCCGGATTTGATGATACCGGCTTTTTCCCCGGCGATTTTTTCGATTTCGGTTCCGAGATATTCGGCGTGGTCGAAATCAATACGGGTGATAACAGAAAGAAGCGGCTGAATAACATTGGTGGCGTCCCAGCGTCCGCCCATACCGGTTTCGATGACAGCATAGTCCACCTTTTCGCGTTTAAAATATTCAAACGCCATGGCAGTGGAGATTTCAAAAAAAGTGGCCGGGCGCGTTGTCAGGCTTTGCGCGGCGGCTTCGACGTCGGCAATAAGCTGAGCCAAAGCCGGATCGGGAATTTCACGCCCGTTGACGCGGAAGCGTTCGTTGAAGCGGAACAAATGCGGCGAGGTGTAGAGTCCGGTTTTAAATCCGGAAGCGCGCAGAACCGATTCCATCATGGCGCAGACCGAACCTTTACCGTTGGTTCCGGCGACGTGGATGCATTTCAGGCTCTTGTGAGGATTGCCGAGCTTTTCAAGCAGCGCAACCGTCACATCAAGCTCAGGCTGGATGCCGTGCACTGTCCGCGCAAACAGGGACGAGAGAGAATTTTCAATATTCAATGTTCAATTCCCATTTTCAAAGTCCTTGAGCATTGCGTATTGAATATTGCTCATTGAGCATTATCGGCCATGTAGTCGAGAACCAGAGCCAGACGCGCCTTGAGTTGCGGGCGCGGAACGACCATGTCAATGAGCCCGTGCTTTTCAAGGAACTCGGCGCGCTGGAAGCCTTCCGGCAGATCCTGCTGGGTGGTTTCCTTAATAACGCGTGGTCCGGCAAAGCCGATCAGTGCGCCGGGTTCGGCAACGATGACATCACCAAGCGTGGCGAAACTGGCCATGACGCCGGCCATCGTCGGATGGGTGAGCACCGGAATGTACGGCAGACCGGCTTTGGCGTGGCGGGCCAGCGCGGCGCTGGTTTTGGCCATCTGCATAAGGCTGTAAAGTCCTTCATACATGCGGGCGCCGCCGGAAGCGCAAACGATGATGCACGGCCGCTTTTCGGCGGTGCAGCGCTCAATGAGGCGGGTGATTTTCTCACCAACCACGCTGCCCATGCTGGCGCCGAGAAAAGAAAAGTCCATTACGCCAAGTCCGATGTCGCGTCCATTGAGTTGAGCGGCACCGCAGGTGACAGCGTCTTTGAAGCCGGTCTTTTTCCGGTTGGCTTCGAGCTTGGCGACGTAAGAATCCTTGCCGGTAAACCCAAGCGGGTCGGCGGAGGTAATATCTGCATCCCATTCAACGAACGTACCTTCATCGGCAAACATTTCGATGCGCTTCTGGCGGCCAAGGGTGAAATGGAAACTGCATTTCGGACAGACCTGAAGGCTCTCTTCGAGCTGTTTGGCGTAAAGGATTTCATTGCAGCCGGGGCATTTTTCCCACAAGCCGTCCGGAACATCCCGTTTGCGCACCTGAACCGTCGAATATTTTTTCTTACCGAATCGTAAAGCCATAGGAACATCCTTTGGAATAATTGGAGTATTGGAGTATTGGAGTATTTGGAAAAGCAGAATTCCATTACTCCATCATTCCATCACTCCATCGTTGTTCTCATCCTCTCGCGACCGTCACCACATACACCGAAGCCGCCCCGCCTTTTTTCAGAACACCCGCGCAGGCATTTACGGTGGCACCGGTCGTCATCACATCATCAACCAGTAAAATCCTTTTGCCGGTCGGCCGGGCAAAAAACCCGACCCGAAAAGCGCCGCACACGTTAGCGGCACGCTGGGGAGCTGTCAAACCTGTTTGGGTAACAGTCGGACGGACGCGCCGGAGCAGGTTTTCGCGGAAAGGAAGGTGCATCCGGCGGGCCAGCGCCCCGCCGATCAAGGCCGCCTGATTAAACCCCCGTTCGCGGCGGCGCGGCGGATGAAGCGGTACGGAAGTGATCCAGTCGAATTCGGCTTCGGGATATTCGGCCTGCACACAGGCAAGCAGCAGGTCGGTTAAATCCTGAACAACCCAAAGTGAGTTTTTATATTTAAGCTCCCGAAGAGCAGTGCCTATGCCGCCTTCATAGCGGACGGCGGAACGGGCGCGATCAAATGACGGTGTTTCGCGGGAACAGGCGAAGCAGGTGTAGTCGTGCTGGATGTCGCCTGCCACCGGATCGCCGCAAAGAGTGCAGAACGGCGGTTCGACTTTGGGTGTGTCCGACAGACAATCCCAGCAGATATGCCTCATCGGTTCCGGAGCGGAAGCCCCGCAGTGCACACAGTTGCGCGGATAAATCAAATCAAGCATGCCGGTAAAGATGGAGAAACGGCTCCGGCAGAACAAGTCATTCCTTAAAAATCATGATTTCGCCTGTCAATCCGGCAGGATTATGCTGAATTTTAACAATTCATCTTATTGCTTTGACAGGAACGCCGGTTGTCTGGATTATTCAACAGTTTTTGATTAGGGTGGCCTGGGGGCTACAGCTAACTGTGTCGTGTTAGGGGTTCGGAACAGAAAAAACAAACAGGAGAGTCAGGCATGCGAAAGGTAATGGCAGGAATCACAGCCCTATTGCTCATTCAGAGCGCTCCGGCTGAAACGATCATCACCGCTCAGGATTACGCAGTCGACAGCGATGTCGTTCTGGAAAGCGCGGTAAGAGAAATCAAATCCGCTCCGCGCGACACCGTAAACGTGGTCGGCGATACAGTTAAGTTCGTCTCCGATGAGACGATAACCGCCGTCAACGGCGTTAAAGCCGTATTCAAATCCAATCCGATTGATAAGACGGAAAAAACCGCCGCACTTGAAATCGCCAGCGCCTGGGATTCTTCGAACGACATCGTCTTCCGCTCCTATAAGGTATCCGACAAAGTCGGCAAAGAACTGACCGGCGGCGCAGAAGCTGCCCCTGGTACCGTCGTTGACGTAAGCGGTTTTTTCAGCGGCATCGAGTTTAAAAAAGGAACCTCCGCTTTCTTCCGCCCCGAATTCAACCGCCTCTTCGTCCGCCAGACTCTTGGCAATGTTCTTTCCATGGAAGACGTACTGGCCGAACAAAGCAGTGCCGTACGCGAATTGATGGGCAAACAGGTTCAGATCGAAACAAAATTTGTGGAAGTCAACCAGAGCACCCTTAACGAACTGGGCTTTAAGTGGACGTTTGATAATTTCAAAGGTGGCGATCTTCACATTATGGATGCAATTTCCATCCCAGCGGGTCAGCCCCTCTTGAGTTCCGGCCTTCGCACAACGGCTGGTGCCATCGGTTCCGGCGTAGCCTCAGACACTCTCACATTTGTCCGGGATGGAAGACTAGACTGGACGCTCGTTGTTAACGCATTGGAACAGTCGGATGACACCGATGTTCTCTCCGCTCCAAGCATCACCACCCGCGACGGCAACAAAGCGACGATCATGGTCGGCGAAGACCGTGTTATTGCGAAGGGTTACGATGTAAAAAGCTCCGACAGCAGTCTCTATGTTCAGAACGACCTCGAAAAAATGCTGATGGGCGTTCAGCTTGAAGTGACCCCGAAAATCCGCGCTGACAAGCTGATCGACCTCGACCTGAAACCCAAAGTGGTTGATCTGGTTGGCTACGATCCCTACCAGTCCACACCGACCGATGCAAAAATTATTCCGGTGCAGGGCGCTGGTGTAAGCGGTTCTGTCGCATCGGGCTCTACAATTGGATCGTGGCTTCCCCTGTCATGGTTTCCTAGCGGCTTTGTTGACAGCCCAATCCAAATACCCCTCCTGCCCCTCACAGCCAAGATTCCCTATTACCGTCTGCGTGAAATTAATACACAGGTCACGGTAGCGGACGGCAGCACGGTCGCCATGGGCGGCCTGATCTTCGACAAACTGGAAACCTTTAAAGATAAAGTTCCGGTGCTGGGCAGCATCCCGCTGATCGGTCGCCTCTTCCGGTCGGAAGGCGAAAAGAGCGTCAAGCGCAACCTGATGATCTTTGTAACTGCCACACAGGTGGATGTAAACGGTCGCAAAGCCTCGGATCTGGCCCTGAACAAGTAATCTTTAAGTTAAGGAGTAAAATCATGCGAAATGTACTGAAAATTTTAATGGTCGGCGCGCTGACCGCGTGCGCGGCGTTCGCTCAGGACAAGTCTGAGAGCGTTGAAGGTATCGTTAAAGAACTCGGCGGTTACAAGGCGGCTCCGGTTGTTGCCGCTCCGGCGGTAACTGCCCCGGTCGTTGTTGAACCTGTTCCTGCCGTTGTGGCCCCCGCTCCGGTGGTGGTTGCAGAAATTCCCGCAGTAGAAGCCAAACCGGTCGTTGCCAAAGAATCCAAAGGATGGAAATTCTGGCACAAAGCCGATAAAAAGCCGGTAGTTGCTGAAGTACCTGCAGCAGCCGCTCCCGCCGAAACACCTGCAGCAGTGGAAGCCGTCAAAGAAGCTCCTGCCGCCAATCCGGCTGACGTTAAAGCAATGGTTGAAGAAAGCCGCGATCTGTATGTCGGCGGCGAATTCGAACGCGCTCAGCGCGGATTTGAAGCCGTCATCAAGAAAGACCCGGAAAATCTGATTGCACGGATGTATCTGCGTAAATTGCTGGAACGCGATGCCCGCAAGACGGAAGTTTCCGCGATAAAAGATGTGACCGGCGCATGGAAGACCGATCTGATCCTCCGCTCCTACCCCATCTCCGCCGAAGCGGCTGAAAAGATGGAGATGAAAAATGCAGCCAAAGCCATGGACGTGACCGGCAAGTTCCCGGAAGTGACGTTCCCGAAGGGCGCTTCGGCTGTTTACCAGCCGAAACTTGAAAAGCTCTTCGTTCGCAATACCCGTGAAAATCTGGCCGTGATCGAAGAAATTCTGGTTGCGATGGATGTCTCCAAAGTTTCCTCCGAGGTGGCTCAGGTTGAAATCGAAGCCAAGTTTATCGAAGTGTCCGAAGGCACACTGGAACAGCTCGGCTTTGAATGGCGTAGTATCGTCGGTCAGCCCATTTCCACCGTTGGCGGAGTCAACATCCCCGCCGGACAATATCTATTTGACGACGCCCTGCGCGGCGGACCAGGCAATGCGACCCCCGGTCTTCCATTCAATAATGCAGCAGGCCAAGGTGTCACCCCTGCTTCCGGCGACTGGACTGCCTTCCGGATGGAAGATACATTCAGCACAACCCCTGCCAACATGAGAGTAAGCAAAGGCGGATCCACCCCGCTAGACATCCTGATCAGCGCGCTGGATCAGAGCTCAGGCGCTGACATGCTGTCTGCTCCCCGCGTTGTCACTAAGAGCGGCAAGAAAGCTACCATCCGCGTCGGTCAGCTTCACTATTATCCCGATGTGTACGAAACCGGTGCAAGCGGCGGTAACATTGTCCATGTAAAATACGCAGACTGGAACGAGCGTCTGCTGGGTGTTGAGCTGGATGTAACCCCGACGGTTGACGGCGACCAGATCGAGCTGGGATTGAACCCGAAACTGCTCGAACTCGAAGGCATGCAGTCTTACGACATCGCGCCAGCAGATTCGGCTTATACCTGGTATCAGTACCGCATTGGTCTGGCTTTTACGCACGATCCCATCACGGCGCAACTGCCGATTTTCCGGAAGCGTGAAATTAAAACCGAAGTCACCATTGCCGACGGCGCCACCATCGGTATGGGCGGCCTGATCAACGAAAAGGTCGAATCCTACGAAGACAAGGTGCCGGTGCTCGGCAGCATTCCGCTGATCGGACGGCTCTTCCGCAACGAAGGGGAACGTGCGGTTAAGCGTAATCTGATGATCTTCGTGACCGCCAAAAAGGTGACGCCTTCGGGACGGATTAACACCGCCCGCTCCTTCGAATAAGCTGATACTGTGCTTAATCCAAGGGAGGGCGCTGTTAATCCGGCCCCTCCCTTTTTTCGGGAAGTCATAGATGCATAGCTTTTATGCGGATTGAGAACGACTGGGGTGATTTATGAAAAAACTGATTTTGATTTTGACGACAGCCCTCTTGCTGGCTGGCACGGCGAGTGCAGATGTGCTTGTCTCATATAACTGGTTTGGCGCGCCGGGGAACCCGACTCCGCCGACAGAAAGTTATTCTTTTTCCACTCAGTCAGCAGGAGTTACCTCAAACAACCTGACTCGCGGATCAGGACTTAACGTCAATGGAGTAACCAACAGATTTTATTCTACCCACTGGAATAACTCGGACTTCACCTTAAACGGTGCCGTGAACTCGAATGACTATTTTGCGGGCTTTGTCTCTTCAACAAACGGCACTGTAAATCTGACCAACATTCTGTTCCGCGCAACTGGCAATAATGGGAATGTCCCGACCAACTGGGTCGTCAAAGTCAGCTCGGTAAATACGGATACGGCATTCTTAACAGCCTGGCAATCTCCTGTGGTTTCAGCTCAGGCAGGCCCCTCACTTTTCCCGATCATAACTTGTGATCTGGCAGGCAATGGCGTAAACAGCAGCACGGTTTATTACCGCATCTACGGCTGGAGATCGACTCTGGTAGAAAACTTTGTGGCTATGGGGTTCATGAGCACTGTCAGCGGATCTAATCTAGCTGACGACGGTATCCCCGGATTCGGCAATGGACTTCAGGAATTTATTGTTCTGGGAACATTTGCGTCAGCCATAACCAACCCGATTTTAGCCTACGTTTCTTCAACCGTTCTGGATGCTGATGGAGATGCTAAAGCCGAACCCGGAGAAACGCTGAATGCGTTTGTGACACTGAATAACAGCGGAACGGTTGCTCAGGGAGTGCAGGCGGTGATTATCCCAACGGGTGCCGCCGCGTCTTATTTTTCCCGAGTAACAAACAGCACCTTCGGCACCATTGCCGGAGCCGCCAGCGGAAGCAATAGCACGCCTTTCGTGCTTACCGTTGCAACCAATACACCGGTTGGAAACTATACCTTTAGCGTGACGAACATTACCGTCACCAACGGGCCGTCCGTGGCAACCAGTGGTTCCTTTACGGTTCAGGTCTATCAAGCGGTATTTGCCGCGCCTGCCAGTTTTTCTCTGGCGGCGGATGTGAACCAGGTAACAACCAATTCTTCGCTGGTGGTCTCCAACAGCGCAACGATTCCTCTCTATGCCTCTTTCACCGATAACGCCAGCTGGCTGAGCGTTTCGCCCGCTTCGATTACGATTGCGCCGCACAGCGCCAGCAACATCAGCCTGATTGCCGGACCGGTTGCCACGCAAGGGCAGCTTTCGGGAACGGTCAGCGCGACGTACAGTCTGCCGGTGACCAATGGAACCTCGTTCGCTGTTACGTTGGATGTCGGTCCGAGAGTAACGCCGTTAACCAACGGAATGGTCATCGCCGAAATCAGCGGCGGGATTCTCCCCGGTGCGTATGAACCGAATGAAACACTCTATATCACAATCCCCAGCACCAACAACGGGGCCATTACCGCCACCAACATCTTGCATACTCTGTCGGCCAATCCGGCCTATTTCACTATTACCGCAGTGAGCAACGCGGCGAACTATAACTCCATGACGGTCGGCTCGGCCACCTCAACAACTTATCAGGTGGTGATTGCCGCCGGAACACCGGATGGCAGTTATACGTTTACTGCAACGAACACGGGTAGCGGAAGCGGCCCGTGGACGGCTTCGTTCAGTCTGCAGGTCTTCAACCGGGCGGTGCCGTCGGTGTCCTCCTCGCTGACGATTACCGTACCCGCGGACGGAACCGCGTCGGGAAGCATCACGCTGACCAACGCCGGCAATCAGAGTACGACCTTCGCGCTGAGCGACAACGGCTCGTGGCCGGTCACCTATTCGGTTTCGACTCAGACCGCTTCGCTGGTCTCCTTTAATCTCTATGATGCGCCGGATCCAAGCACCACGTTTACCAACTGGGGCAGTAACGACACGATCGCAATGAATATCGGCTTCAGTTTCCCGCTTTACGGAACGGTCTATACCAACTTTTCAGTCAGCCGGTTTGGCAATATTGGATTCGGTGCGTCCGCCGGTGCCAACGCAAATACCCCGCCTGCCCTGCCCTCTACAAACACTGTAATCGTCGCAAATGTGACAAATCATTACGTTTACCCGATCGTCGCCCCCTTCTGGGGAACTGCGGTAAGCACCAACAGCGTGCGTTACATGAAACAGGCCGACAAACTGGTTGTTTCATGGGGCAACCGGACCGGACATGAATTTCAGGCTTGGCTCTATACCAATGGAGCCATCCGGTATGTTTATGAGTACGGTTCATGGAGCGGCAGCGCGATGGGTATCCAAAGCGGCTCAAACGCGCTAAATACCGCCTATACCCCGTCCGGCAGTGAAACTGAAAGCCTCCTTCTGACGCCTCAAAGTCGGCCGTGGGTTACCTCCAACGCAACCAACGGAACCCTGAGCGCGATAAGTTATCAAACGATTACCTACACAGCGGACGCAACCGGACAGACTGCCGGGACGAATACCTATAACGTGACCGTCACCTGGGGCGACGGATCGACCAGTGTCGTTGCGATGACGGTCGTGGTTGAATTATCTCATCCGAGCCTTGGAGCCCCGCCTTCTGTCACATTTGCCGGGCCGGCCGGAGCCATCACCAAAACATCCATGACGATCACGAATACCGGCGATGTTGCGCTGGACTATACGATCACCGATACCGGCGCTCAAACGGGCGGATACAAATGGCGCGGAACCAATTATGTCTGGAATACGAGGCTTCCGTTGGACGCCAATCCGGCCATCGTGTGGACCGGCGGAACCGATGAAGGCTACAGTCAGTTGCTTCCGATC
Source organism: Kiritimatiellaceae bacterium (assembly GCA_013141415.1). Lineage (NCBI taxonomy): Bacteria > Pseudomonadati > Kiritimatiellota > Kiritimatiellia > Kiritimatiellales > Kiritimatiellaceae > Kiritimatiellaceae bacterium. The sequence goes on along the minus strand of JABFQY010000003.1, from coordinate 1,624 downwards.
GGGTTCTCCTTCCCGTTCTACGGCCAGGTCTATACCAATTTTTCAATCGGTGTGAATGGCGGAATTTCGCTGGGCGAAGCCCGCCCGATGGAGGTTCACCAGATTGAATACCAGACGAACACAACCGGAGGCATCACAAATACAATTGCCTTCACCAATACACTTGCGACAGCGGATCGTTCGTTTTTGTTCAGAGGGTATTCCAACAGTACGACCTTCACCAATCCGGTTCCCAATAATTTCATTGCACCATACTGGGGCGACCTGTTTCTTGCGACCAGTACGTCTGTTCGTTATTGGGGTAACTCGAGTCAACTCGTGGTTACATGGGAAAACATGAACCAGTCCGGCGGCGGAAGCAATCTCACCTTTCAAGCTATCCTGAACCGGGATGGGTCGATTCGTTTCCAATACCAGTATCTGACGGGCGATATCTGGCCCTCCACGGTAATCGGTGTTCGTAATACGTCCACCTTTACACAGCCTGCCTCGCTGAGTAATGACACCACAACCGCCCTCTTTAAGGTATACACCTACACGGTCACCAATGTGTATGACACGATCGTTACCAATGTTATTGCAACCAACTTTGTAACATTGTACCGCAAAACAATAGGCGAACAGGCGCTCTATCTCCAGCCGTCCAACCGGGTTGTAATCACTGCGGATCCAACATCCGGAGCTCTTCCAGTCGGCGGCACACAGGTGATTGAGATTTTCGGTGATGCCCGTAGTCTATCTCCAGACGGATCAAATAATGTTCCTGTTAACACCACGTTCGATATTTATCATCTGGGTCTGCTTCCCGGTACGAATATCACAACCAATGTGGTCGGCGGAGTAACGAATATCACAACGAATCTTGTTATTAAAACCACAAGCACTCCCGTTTCAGTTCTCTTTATCGCCACCAACAGTGTGGAAAGCGTGTTTTCCTCGCTGGACAGCGACGAAGACGGCATGAGCGATGTAGCGGAGGTGCTGGCAGGAACCGATGAAGCCAGTGCGGATTCCGTTTTCGGAATGAGTGTTGTGCAAAGCCCGGACGGTTCCAGAACGATCTCGTGGCCGAAAGCCGACGATAATCTTCCCCGTACCTACACGGTCTTGTACACCACAGATCTGTTAAGCGGCTGGACGTTGCTGTACCGCGATGACAACTTCTCCAGTTACACAGATACCGATGCGGAACGGGCAAATCTGCCGGTGATCTACTACAAGGTCACCGTGGAATAAGCGGTCACCGCTTCCACGAAAAGCCCGTCACTCGACGGGCTTTTTTATTTTCCGGATCATACCGGTTCGGCATTTATTCAAGGCCGCCGGGACGGCGGCGGTACGTATCGCAACCGTCCCGGTTGCCTTGCTTATAAACCGAATGTTATGCGGTTTATGTATCATACCATTTCCGTAAGAAATTCGGTATTTAACCGTATCCGCCGGGTTACTCCTTCGGCGGACAAGGAGGGCCCCCGGCCTACAAAACCGGAATCAGAAAAACTGTAGATGCTATGTGAGTTGCCGCAATCGCTATAATCCTTAGTGGAACAACAAAAGGAGGACAGCATGACGGACAACTCACATAACAGCGATACGTTACTGGTGGCGATGGAGCTGAGCAACA